>JACPBQ010000003.1 GCA_016180235.1 Candidatus Woesearchaeota archaeon
CCGGTGTTCCGAAGAACCCCTGGACTTGCATGGCTTAATCGAATCCCAATAGCAGCAACCTCCCGCAGGATCAACGGGAATTGTTTGCACAATTCCGAGTATTTGATAATCAAATACACCGGGAATTAAGCTTCTATGGTCGCATTATACAAAACTTCCCATACTTGACAGCAATCTCAAGTACGATCATAAACAATTTTAATTTTAGAATTTAAATATCTAAAATATGGGCGGTGATTTAGGTCTAATGAGAGTAATACTCATATATTTAAATGTTTCGCTGGCTAAAATCCACAAAATAGGTATTACTTGGCCAAGTTCCTGCTGATATTTTTTAATGCCTCTTTTAGTATTTTTTTGTTATTGTAGCCTTTTATTACCTTTTGCAATCTGGTTTTACTATAAATTTTATATTGCCTTATTGTTTTTGTTAATAATGGGACTGCCCTTATGACGTTATCGCAAATTGTTATCGTAGCTTTCTGAGCGCTCCTGGACAATGGATTTAATTCAACAACAATCACCTTTTTTCTGTTTTTAACTAAAGCTTCTGTCCTGTCCCCATCCTCCAAAGGCACAAAAACAACATCAGCCTTTAAAATTCCACCAGGATTTACATATCTCCTGTTTGAAGAGATGAATCTTATTTTTGCACTTTTTTTAGGCAATAGCACCTCTTTTGCGTTATGTTTGAGCAAATGGCCTTTTATTTTTATTTCTCTCTTTTTGGATGAATGGAAGATATTGACTTCTAATCTTGCATTGATTATTTTTGATAATTCGGCAATTTCTTCCGGAATTAAAGCGGCTGTGTTTCCGTTTACAGAAATGACTAAGCTTTTTGCCAATAACATCATTGCAGCAGCCGCTTCTATGGATTCTCCTGCAGGCTTTGTTGTTTTTTCGCCGAGAAGATAGTCAAAAGCCTCTCCTCTTCCATGAGCTGCCAATCCGGCCAAAGAAGTTATGCCATCTTCAACTCCTTTGGCTATCTTTTCTCTTGCAGTTAAAGACAGATATCTCGGATGGCTTTTTGGGATTTTCATTTTCAATGTTTTTATATTGTTTTATTCTTGAATATTTTTTATTGGAATTATTTTGTTGTCAGGTATTTTTATTGGCGCTATAGCAAATGCGCCCCTTTGTCCTTAATTACCAGTTTTTTGCTTCCTTTGAACTTCTTATCGGAAAAAACTGCATTCCCGAGCATTATCATCGATGCAGTCCCGTTATTATTTTCAATTTTTTTAATTACATTCTTTACATTTCCGCTCTTTAACAAACCGCTTTCCATTGTAAACTCCTTGGATATCTTTATCAGGTTTTTCAGATTAATATCATCTTTATCCAGTTTTTTTATTTTATTCAATGATTTCAGGCCGGCTTTATTGATTTTGCTCCTTATTTTTTTATTTGAAATAACTTTTTTTGTATCTAATCTGCTGAAATACGCATAATGGACTGTTTTATTTTTTATCGGTAATTTTTCAGCCTTGAACATATAGCTTGGCCTGTATTTTACCAAAAAACCGCCATAATGCTGGTTGATAACATCGCCCAAGCCGGTTAAATTCTCAACTTCTGAGATATGCGCAATCAATGCCAGTTCTTTTTTGGTCTTTTTCAGCTTTAACAATTTGTTTAATGCATATGCTGCTGCCAATGCGCTTGCGCCGCTAAGCCCAAAACCGGAGCCCAAAGGCAATTCTGATTTTATATCCACGATGATTTTTTCATCTGTCAGTTTTTCTATGACTGAATCAACCGTGGGAAAATTTATTTTCTTGTTGTTGAAATAGACAGCATTTTTGTTTTTTTTATTGTGTTCTTTATTGTTGGCTTCTCTTTTTATCGCAGCTATAACTCCTTTATCGACCGTAAAACCAAGCCCCAATGAGCCGGATTTAGCGGGATTTTTATTCTTTCTGATGGCAAAAACGCAGCTGATATTGCCGGGAGCAAAAGCTTTTGCAGAACTCATTTTAGCATGTCCAGAACTTTGTTTGCAATGATCCTTTTGTCTGAAAGGCCGATATGCTTTGTATTCTTCCTTTTGTCAACGATAAAGACCTCATTTGTGTCCGTGTCAAAGCCCCTTCCTTCTTTTCCGACGTCATTTGCAACGACAAGATCGGCATTTGCGCTTTTCAGCAGTTCATATGCTCGATATGTCAATTGGTTTTTACCGACCATATATTCCGCCTTGAAGCCCACCAAAAAAACATCTTTGTTCATGTTTTTTATCTTTTCAAATATTTTTGTTGTTGGAGAAAGCTCTAAATTCAATGTTTCAAAGCTTTTGAGCTTTCTTTTTGCCTTGTTGCTGACCATAAAATCAGAAACAGCCGCGGCATGAATCATTGCATCCTTGTCTTTGATGTTTTTTTTGATTTCATTGAGCAAGTCTTTGACATTATTGATTTTTATATCCTTGAAATGATACTGCGGCTCTATGGAATTGCTGCCCCTTATCAATGTAACTTCTGCCCCTCGCAAAAATGCCTCTTCCGCAATGTAAGTCCCCATCTTTCCCGAGCTTTTGTTTGTAATGACCCTTACAGGATCGATTTCCTCGGATGTCGCCCCTGCAGTTACCAGGATTTTTTTCCCGGCTAAATTATTTCTCCTTGCAATTATAGACTTTATCCTGTCAGCTATCTTATCCAGATTGGCCAGCCTGCCCATGCCTTTATAGCCGCAGGCCAGGTCGCCGTATTCTGGCTCGACAAACTCGTATTTTAACTCTTTCAGCCTTTTGATATTATGCTGCAAGATTGGATTTTTCCACATCTTTACGTTCATTGCAGGGCATATAAGCACGGTAGCATTAGTCGCCATTATGCTTGTTGTCAGCAGGTCGTCTGCTATGCCGTTAGCTATTTTTCCGATTATATTTGCGGTTGCAGGGCAGATTAAGAACAAATCAGCGATATCGGCCAAAGAAATATGCTTTATCGGCTTGTTTTTTTTGATGTAATCCTTATAATCAATATTGGGTTCGAATAAGCTGTCCCTGACTTCATTTCCTGATGCTTTTTTAAAATCTTTCTTGTCGGCTAGCTTTTCAGCGGAATTGGTCATTATCACATGCACGTTTGCCCCCGAAGTTTTTAGTTTTTTTATTAAGTCAAGGACTTTGTAGCATGCAATTCCTCCAGTTACCCCTATCACGATGTTTTTGTTTTTTAAGCTCTCCATTGTAAAACAAGAAGGAATATTGGTTTATAAATGTTGTTTTGTCAATGAAAACTATGCCTGTCTTCCGGAAAATTTTTTTCTTTGACTTCCTTGATATAATTTTCAAACGCTTTCTTCATTTCTATCCCTAAATCTACATACCTTTTCGCAAACTTAGGGCTTAATTTGTCATATAAGCCAAGCATGTCATTGCATACCAAAACCTGGCCGTCGCAGTCAGGCCCTGCTCCAATGCCTATTGTCGGTATTTTTATTGTATCGGTGATTTTTTTTGCCAAATCCCTGGGAACACATTCCAGAACTAGGCTAAAACATCCGGCTTCATCGCATTGCTTTGCCAATTCCAGTATCTCATTTGCCGTTTTTTCGTCTTTGCCCTGCACTTTGAACTCTTTTGTTTGAGGAGTCAATCCAATATGCCCCATTACCGGAATATTGTTGTCAACCAAAAACCTTGCAATTTCCGGCCTGTTTTCGATCTTAACGGCATCTGCCCCGACTTTCATTAACGCTTCAGCATTTAATGCCGCATCTTCATTGCTGTCGAAAGTTCCGACAGGCATGTCTGCAACTATCAATGCATTTTTTGTTCCTCTTGCCACAGCGCTCGTATGCCTCAGCATGTCTTCCATGGTGACGCTTAGGGTATTGTCATATCCCAGAATAACCATCCCTAAGCTGTCTCCAATAAGGATTATATCTATTCCTGACTCATCTTCAATTTTTGAAGTAAAATAATCATAGCCTGTAAGCATGGCTATTTTTTCTTTCCCTTTCATTGATTTTATTTTTTCTGCTGTGGTTTTCATCTGAAACAGGGTTTTATTCAGCCATTTATAAAAGTTATTTTATTGGCGGATTTTTAAATTATTATTTTTGATTGAATTGTTCATGGCATTTTTTATACAACGGAATACCACCAATGAAACATTGGTGGTATGCACGCGAAAATGCACAGCATTTTCGGTGTCCTGAAAATCCAAAAGGATTTTCATGAAGTAGTGCTCGAAAACCACCCATCATGTTGGTGGCATTCAGTGAATTGCGAGCAACGAGACAAAACGAAGTTGCTCGTTGCATCTCACTGTCAAAAACCACGCAACGTCATAGCTAATAAAAGCATGCCACCCATCTCTGATGGGTGGTTTTTGACATTATCGGGTTTTGCCGCATCCAAGCACAATTTTTATATACTAGTATTCAGATAGAAATAATCATGGCAATCGGGGTAAAAAAAGAGGGGATAATTCTAAAGCCTACAGAGCTGGAATTTGAGAGCCAAGGCGTCCTTAATCCTGCATGCATGCAGATAGGCAATAAGGTGCATATGTTCTACAGGGCTGTAAGAAAAGGCAATCATTCAAGTATAGGCTACTGTAAATTAGAAGGACCGTTAAAAGTCGTGGAAAGGTCAAATAAGCCGATACTCTATCCGGAGCATAAGTTTGAAAGACAGGGAACTGAAGACCCTAGGATTGTTTTTATTGATGGCGCCTATTACATGACTTATACAGGATACGACGGCAAGAGCGTCAGGATTGGGTGTGCTACAAGCAAAGACCTCAGGAAATTCAGGAAGATGGGAGCAATAATCCCAAAGATAACCTATGACGATGCAGAAGACCATTTCCGCTCCTGCGGCAGGCTTAAAGACCGCTATTTCCTTTTTGAATCATATTATAAGGATAGGGTGGGCAAGAGCGTTCTTTTATGGGACAAGGATGCTATATTATTCCCTAAAAAAATAAACGGAAAATTTGCAATGCTTCACCGGATTCTTCCGGATATACAGATTATATACTTCAAAGACTTCAAAGACCTGACTCTGGATTATTGGGAAAAACATTTCAGCACTTTGTGCGATCATATTGTGCTTGAATCAAAGCATTGGTATGAGACAAGGAACATAGGGGGAGGAGCACCCCCAATACAGACAAAAAAGGGCTGGCTGCTCATCTATCATGCTGTTGATGATATGGACAAGGGAAGGACATACCGCGCAGGAGCAGCACTGCTTGACAGGAAAGATCCCAGGAAAGTCCTTGGGCACCTGCATGAACCGCTTTTCTCGCCTGATGAGGAATGGGAGCGTGACGGGGTGGTCAATAATGTTGTTTTTCCGACAGGAACTGCATTGTTCGGCAAAAAGCTTTACATATACTACGGCGCAGCTGACAGGTACATCGCAGCAGCATCCGTGAATATAGATCATCTGCTGGAATCCCTGACAAAAAAAGAGAGATAGTTCTGGGCTTATGAACAACAAAGAGGCAAAATACAGAAAATTCGCGCTTGTAGGGGAGATGCTTGAAACGCCATCAATAATAAAAAATTTCAATTCTGGAAACACTGAAAGGCCATTTAAATCTATAAAAAAAACAAAAAGGCTTTTTCTTACTGGAGAAGGCTCGTCAAGGATTTTTCCGGCAAAAAACATGATTTATAACGGGCTGATGGGAGGTTCGGGGCTAACAATCCATACGGAGAGTGCGAGGCAGGCGGCAGAATTAAATCTAAAAGATTGGACTTTGTTTGCCGCTTCCAACTCTGGAAAAACAAAAGAAGTAATATCATTGTTCAAAAACAAAAAAACTTATGCAAAATTTGCATTGACGCAAGACAAAAATACAATATTAAAAAAATATTGCAAAAAGATTTATCTTTTGGATTGCGGGGAGGAAAAAGCAGTCTCCGCGACAAAAAGTGTTATTGAAGAAGCCTTGTTTTACCAAAGCCTCTTATTAAAATTGCAAGGCAAAACTATTGCTAAAAACAGATTAAATGAGCTTTCGTCAAAAGCCAATAAAGTTTTAACAATGAAAATTGATGACAGAATAGTATCAAATCTTTCTAAATCCAAAGTATTGTATTTTTCCGGCCGAAATAACGGAGTTGCGGAAGAGGCCGCATTAAAGGCTAATGAGATAACCGGGAAAAAGTCATGCTATCTTGAAGGGACTTATGCAGTGCATGGGATAGAGGAGGCAATGGATAAAAATGAGGCAGTTATAATTATAGAGCCGTTTAAGGAAGAGGAAAAAAAATTTAGAGAGGTCCTGGTCAATGGGATAAAAATGCCGGTTATTGCAATAAGCAAAAGGAAAACTTTATTTCCTGCAATCAAAATACCTTCAATGCCGGGCTATGACGGCTATTTGCAGCTTTTGGCATGCTGGAATCTGCTTGTTGAAATAGGCATTAGTTTGGGAATCAATATTGACAGGCCAAAACGAGCAAGAAAAATAGGGAATGAATTGAAATAAAAAAATGCCAATAAAATACGTCATAATCAATAATAAACAATATTAAATAACAAAACAAAAATAATAAAAAAACAATAAAAATCAGCTTATCCGGCATTTTTGCGATAAATGCTATTTGCAAGCAAAAATGCGATATGATTGATAATTTTAATTTCAATGCATAAAGATATTAAAAGTGGAATAGATAATGACTTAACAAATAGTTGTTAAATCTGATATATCACTTGCTAAGAATGATGGAAAAATGCTATGAATCTGCAAAGGAAGTAATAAGGATATGCTCCACCAAGCACGGCCTTTTTGCTTCAGGTGGCATAGACGGCTACAATGCCGTATGGGCAAGGGACAGCATGATAAGCTTTCTTGGAGCCAGCTTGGTCAAAGACAGCTTATTCAGGAACACATTCAGGCAAAGCATCATTACCCTCTCAATTAATCAGGCAAAAACAGGACAGATTCCTAATGCAGTGGACAAATTCAGCAAAAGAAAGCCGCATGTTGATTTTGCATCCATAGACTCTTCATTGTGGTATATAATCGGCCATTATACCTACAAAAAAAGGTATAATGACAATTTCTTGTTTAAAAAATACAAAAATAACATAGACCGGGCTTTATTGTGGCTTAGATGCCAGGACACGGGGGAAAAAGGAATGCTGACCCAGCTTCCCACATCTGACTGGCAGGACGCTTTCCCGCACAAATATGGCTATACTATAAACACCCAGGCATTATATTATAAGGTTCTGGCTTTGACCGGAATTGCCAAAGATGCTAAGAAATTAAATTTTGCAGTTAACGAAGCCGAGGACTCAAGACTGTGGAATGGAAATTTTTATCTTCCTTACCGGTGGAAAAACCATAATAAATATTTGGAAATGGGCGATTGGTTTGACAGCTTGGGCAATCTGCTTGCAATAATATTTGATTTGGCAGATAAGGCAAAAGCCCGGAAAATTTTGTCTCATATTGAAAAAAGCAAAATTAATGAGCCTTACCCGGTAAAAGCAGTTTATCCCCCCATAAGGAAAGGAAGCAGATACTGGCAGGATTACTTTGAAGACAGCGATGCAAAAAAGCCTTACAATTACCTCAACGGTGGAATTTGGACATATATAGGGGCATTTTACGTTTTAAGCTTGATTAAGCTGAAAAAATTCAGCAAAGCAAAAAAAGAGCTGGAAAAGCTTGCAAAAGCAAACCTGGACGGCAATTTTGCCGAATGGATAAGCCCTTTGACAAAAGAGCATTTTGGAAAGCTCCAGGCATGGAACGCAGGAACGTATATCCTGGCCTATGAATCATTCAAAAAGAAAAAAATTCTAATCTAAGCCTAATTTTTCCTTGGTTATATCAACCATCTTCTTTGATGTTATCCTGTAATCAAGATTCTGCAGAACATGCTCTCTTCCTTTCCTGCCCATCTTTTCCCTTAATTCACTATCGGTCAAAAGCTTCAGTGTAAAATCCTTCAGGTCGTTTATGTCTGCCCTGTATGCAAATGTCTTCGGCTCCTGGAACTCAACAATCTTTTGCTCCTCAAATCCCATTGACGGGTAAACCCATTCCTGGTCAAGCACAATTTCTTCAGCCACTCTTGCCAAAAATCCGGTCTCGTTGTGTATTATCGTTTCAGCAGGGCCCATCTTGTTTATTGAGATCACAGGCTTGCCGCACGACATGGCTTCCACTTGTACCATGCCAAACCCTTCCAGCCTTGAAGGGGCAGCATAAATGTCCGCTGCATTGAGGAAATGGACCATAAATTCCTGGTCAAACTCATCTTCCAGAAAAATGACCTTGTCTTTTATCCCAAGGCTCTCTGCCAGCGCAATTTCATGCTCTCTCCATTCCATCGCACAGTCGCTTGGCCAGGATTTGCATACGTATTTCCAGTCCTTGAATTCTTTGTCAACCTGGGCAAGTGCCTTCATCATCTCCTGGCTCCCTTTTGATGTCGTGTCTCCGCCTACAGTAAGAATCATCTTTTCATTCTGCTTTATTCCAAGCATGTTTCTCAGGGCTTTGTTTATGTGCGGACTGCCGTTCGGCTTGAATAAGTTCGTGTCTATGCCTATATGCATTGGAATGATTTTGCTTATATCGATGCCGTCTCTCTTGTAAGTCTGCCTTACCCATTCGCTTGTTGTGAACATCAGCTCCAGCCTATTGAACTCATCCTGGTAGTTGGCAATCCACCCATCTGCATTGAACCATGGCACGGGTCTTACGCCGTATTTCAGCGGCTCATGCACCACATCCGGAACATTTCCCCAGAAGCCTATGCCGAAAACAACATCGGGCTTGGCATGCCTCAGGTAAAATTTTTTTTGGGTGCTGTCCTTGAAATGGCAGGGTATGGCTTCATCGCCATTCTCCAGTATCCCCTTGTACAGCAAATTCCCCTGCAAACTTTGGCCGTCAGGCTCCGGCGGATGCGCGTAAAGAACAAGACACCTCATTTTAGCCTCTTAATGCTGAATGCTTCTGAACTTCTGCAGCATATGTCTTCAAATCCGTTTTTGCCGAAACCATAAACATCACGCATCAACCACTTCTTTTTTTTCAAAATTTTTTTTCCGAAATTTATAAATCTATCTGAATTTTTTTTCGGAAAGGCGTATTTTCCTTTTTTTTCATAAGAAAAGTAAAACAATTCTTTGCATGACAATGATCCGCTTTCAATCATTTGATTTACTGCCTTGTGAACATCCTTGTGCCTTATGTGCCCGTATTCTCCATTTTTGTTATGGGTAAAGATTATATCATACTTTCCTGAAAATGCTTTTAGCCTTTTTAGGACTTCTTCCAAAGGAATCTCATCCAGCTTCTCGTCCTCCAAGTCGGACATGAAGCTCTTTGCATTGTAAATTCTGCAGACTTTCGCAAATTTCGGGGCCCTGTCCTCGTCATATTTTCTGCAAAGGCTGATAATTGTAGTATTCCACTTATTGCGGTTTTTCAAGAGGGTATTGCCCATCCATATAGTTTCATCATCAGGATGCGCAACTATGACCAGGATTTTTTCTTTCATAGAACACTCAGCTAAATGATTGGGCTTGTGAGCTTTGATTCTTCCAGGCTTAATCTTGCCAGCAGGTAAGATATTGTTGATTCAGCCCCCTGGTTAAGATTTATTGTTTCTTCGGATAAGCCGTCAAAACAGCCCCCTGCCACTTCATCATACATCATCTGATTTAAGGAATTTTTTCCCAAAAACCAGTTGAAGGCAAGGACTGCATTGGAGTAATAAGACTTCTTCTTTGTTATTTTATGCGCAATAAGAAGTGTCTGGACCATTGAAGCCGCATCTACTGGCTGCTGGTCATAAAGCGCTCTTTCGCCTCCCCTATGGTACCAGCCTTTGTTGCCTATCAGCATGAGTTTCCCGTCTACAATCAGGGTACTGGACAGGAAATCAATGGTTTTTTTTGCTGTCTCAAGGTATTCCTCATTTTTTGTCATAAGGTAAGCCAGGAAAAGGGACTCCGGAAGCTTGCTGTTTGAGTACGTCAGGCAAGGCTCGAACCATTCCCATTCTCCGGATGAGTTTGCGTCATAGGCATCAACAAGGCTGTCCGCGAGAGACTTTGCCTTATCAACGATATCCTCGTGGTTGTATCTTTTGTAGTAATGGTAGAGCCCGATTATTGAGAATGCCTTTGCCCTTAAAGAATTTAAGCTTCCAACAGACTTTACCGCATTGTCAAAAACAAACTTTGCGGTCGCTTTTATGTTTTCGTGCACTTTGCTGGAAACTACATAGCCGCATGCAATCAATGCCCTTCCAAACGAGTCTTCGCTTCCTTCCTTGTCCAAAGGCCTCTTTTCATAATCAAACAGGTTATGGAATCTTCCATTATCTGTCTGAGCGTAATGTATGAAGCTTAGGTATGTGCTTACAAGCCTGAGGCTCTGCTGGGACTTAAAGATGCCGTAATGCTTGGCAGCTGCCATTAACGCCCTTGCATTGTCATCCAGGGTATATCCTGTTTTTCTGTTGGGTATGGAATGCTTGGCATGATGTATGATTCCTACATTGTCTGTCATAGAAACAATATGGTTGAGCTTTATTGCAGGAAATTTCTTTATTACTTCCTCTCTCAGCTCTATGACTTTGTTGAAAACTCTAAGGTACTCCGCAGCCACATTTGGCCATATCATCTTCCTGCCGAGCTGGTATGCATTCTTCTCGAGGTTTTTTTTCAGGCTTGTGTTGGTAAGCAGCTCATTGATCGCAGTTTGGATGGATTTCGGATCCCTGAAATCGACCAGGATTCCCCTGTTTTTGGACAGGACCTCCTTGGCATAGGCTGTTTGGGTTGCAATGATTGCTTTCCCGCAACCAAGGGCGTAAGACAAAGTGCCGCTCACTATCTGGTTTTCATCGAGAGCAGAAGATATATAAATATCGGTAGCGCTCAGGTATGCGGTTATTTCCTTTAAAGTCATGTATTTGTTGTAGAACCTTACATTGTTTTTTAGCCCCAGATCTTCCACAATCTTTGCAAGCATGTTTCTGTAAGACTCGCCTTCCTTTTTCCTGACCTGGGGATGTGTTTCCCCGATTACAAGATAAATTAATTCAGGAAATTTTTTGACCAATGCAGGCAGGGACTCTATAGCATACTCGATGCCTTTGCCCCTACTCAGCAGGCCGAAAGTTGACAAAACTATCTTGTTTTCGAGATTTATCTTTTTCTTTGCATTTTTGCTGCTGAACGGGACCTGGGGGACTCCATGGGGTATATGGAACATTTTGTTGCTGTCGTGGATGCCATAATCCTCATTCAGTATTTTTTTGGCGCCGCCTGCCATCACCACAACTGCGCTTGCCTTGTTTATTATGGACCTTGTAACCTCCCTTCTTGCCTCGTCAGGGCCAGGAATCACGGTATGCAACGTTATTACAACGGGCTTTTTTATTACATCAAGGAACGGAATCAGATATTCACCGCAATTGCCACCGAAAATGCCAAACTCATGCTGTATGTTTACGATTTTTATGTCTTCCCTGCTGTTGATTTCATTTGCCGCATCCAGGTAATCTTTTATGTCGCTTTCGTCTATTTGAAGGCTTACTTTGTCATTGTAGTTGTAAAAATTGTTTCCTGCATCATTCATTGCTAGGATTTCAGACTTAAGCACAGGATTGAACTTTTTATCCATCGCCATTATGAGATCATTGGTGAATGTAGCTATGCCGCATTCCCTGGGGACATAAGTCCCGACATACAGAACACTGCGCTGCTCTTTTTTTAGTTCCATCTAGCTCTTAACAAAAATTCGCATCAGATTGGAGCTGACTGATTAATATTTTATAAGTTTTTTGTTTTTTGGAGAAGATCATTGACAGAAGCAACCAATAATGGAAAAGCTATTGTCGCATCACAAACTATTTTGACTCTTTGCGCATCAGGCTTTATCTTTGCCCAGCTTATTGCCTCTTCCTGGTTCCCTCCTGAGTCGGAGCCGTCAAACTCGGAAGCAGTCGTTATGTAGATGCTGTACTCAAAGCCGTCCCTGAAAATCGCAGCATTGAGCAGGTAATGCTTCGCAATTCCTCCTCCAAGAATAATGCAGCCTGCTTTATCGGCATTTTCCATTGACGAAGTTATCAATGAATGGTCCTTGGCAACATCTATCATGAAGCCGGGATTTTTCTGCCTGAAGAAAACTGTCATGTCTCCAATGGCGCCGTCTGTGATCCCGGGGCAGAAAACAGGAATATTGTTTTTCGAGGCCCAATATAGGAATGAATCCTCAAAACTGTTTTTTGTCAGCTCGTCTTTTTCCAGATAAAGACCGATTTCATTGGTTATTTCGCTTGCGCTTAAAATGCTGCTGTGCTTTTTTATGGCGGTGTTAAAAAAATTATTGAAAAACTTCTCAAAATAGGCATACCTGTCATAAGGCGCAAATATATTGCCTATCCTGCCAATGCATTCATCTGAAAGAAATTTCCCCTGCACATCAAAACTTCCAAGATGAAACGGCTTTATGCACTTTATTATGTCCTCCTCAATCGAGGAGGCAGTCGTTGTTACGCCGTCAATTATCTTGTTTTTCACCAGGAATTTTATGATTTCCCTGTTTCCAGAGCTTATCATGTTTCCCGTAAAGGAAAGCCATATCTTCAGCCCTTTTTTCTTCTCCTCCAGCATGTTCTCAAATATTTTAATGGCTTTTCCAAGATTTGAGCCCTGGAAGCCCATGTTAATATAGCTGCCCATGAATTTATCAAAATCGAACTTATCGTCAAAATTATAGCCCTCTATCTTCGGAAACTTGTCCATGAGCATGTAATTTTTCAGCTGCTTTTCGGTTTTTTCCTTCTTGAAGTAAATTGGCATATTGGCATCCAAATAAATTTTTATAGCAATTTTTTAACGAATGAATAAATTTAAAGTATAAATGAGACTATAAAATAGAGAATTCTTATGCGCCGGACTTTCTTACGGTATCCATAGGCACAGGTAATAAAACAAGATTTATAAACGTTTTTGTTTTAGTTTTCAGTATGCTCATAGACATCCATTCCCATCTGGACCATTTTTATTTCAAAGATGAAATAGATAAAATAATAGGCAATGCAGGGAAAAATAATGTAAAAATAATCCTTACTGCCGGAATAAACCCAGAAACGAACAGGAAGGCGCTGGAGATAGCGGAAAAATATGATATTGTGAAGCCGTGCCTTGGCATTTATCCCATACAGACCCTGCAGAAGGAGATAGAGGCCGGAGATTACCCGCTAAATCAAAACAGGTTTGATGTGCAAGAAGAAATAAAATTTATTCAAAAAAATAAAGATAAAATAGCCGCTGTCGGAGAAGTCGGCCTTGATTACTCTATGGGCGAGGATGCAAAAAGCCAGAAAGAGCTGTTTGAGAAGATGATTTCCCTTGCCGAGAAAATAAACAAGCCGATTGTGGTGCATTCAAGAAAGGCAGAGGCAGACTGCATAGAAATCCTGCAATCTTCAAAACTGAGAAAAATAATAATGCACTGCTTCTGCGGCAGGAAAAACCTGGCCAATAAGATAATAGACAACGGCTGGTTTCTGACTGTGCCCACATCTGTTGTCCGAAGCACCCAGTTCCAGGAAAACGCCAAATTATGCCCTATAACTCAGCTTTTTTGCGAGACAGACGCGCCTTACTTAAGCCCCTACAGGGAGATGAGGAATGAGCCTGCTTTTATAATCGAATCATACAAGAAAGTTGCTGAAATAAAGGGAATGGAGCTAAAAGAAGTCATCAACAATATCTGGATGAACTGGCAGAGGGTTTTTTCATAATATTTATGCACTAAAACCATTTATAGCTGCCAATATTTCGGGGATATGTCTTTCTTCTAAATACCCGTTTGGAGCAGTTCCAATAACCCTAATCCTATATTCTTGAACAAGTTTGTCTAAAGCAGCACTATCTCCAAATAAAACTATTGGAGGGACACCTTCTGGATTTTGTTCCATAGATTTTAACACAGCAGTTTCCAATGGATCTGTAAAATTTTCAACTCCTGCACTATTTAGGAATACTGCCATATAATCTCCAGCGGCAATCAACGTAGTAGCACCTGAAGAAACAACATCCCTTAATGTTCCAACACTGATTACAGTAATGTCTTTAACAGCTCGAGCCATTAAACCAGCATTCTTATTTCTTCTCTGGTGGTTGGTATCGTAGTATATTATGTTCATTTATTTCCCAAAAAATATTTTTTAAAGATTTAAGTAGGATATTTAAGCTTTTCCATTTATCACTATTCTTTAGTAGACACAAAAAATCAAGAAATCAAAATCTCCTGGTTAACCGCGGTAATAAACCCGGTATCTGTGTCATTCAGGTTTAACCTTATATTTTTGGCTATGTTGAGCTTCTTGAAGGTCTTTGGCGTTAAGCTGATGCTTCCCGTGTATTTATCTCCTGCCCCAACAGCAGCCCCCAAATATTCTCCTCTGCTCTTTGTTTCCCAGCTTTCATCAAGCTCTGAATCATAGGCATACACGCTTACTGAGGGATTGAAACTCTTGCCTTTGCTATTATCTATGGTAAAATCAATTTTGTCTATATAGCCTGTGTCATTAATGCTGCTTAAGCTTGTGTAAACCTTGTCTATGGTCAAGGTAATAGGGCCTGAAAGCTGCTCCTCTCCAGCTTTAACAGTCTCGTTCTTTGCCGCAGGCTTATCTTCCGTGGATTTGTTTACTGCCGCAGCTGTTTTATTGACTTCCGTAGCATTAGCCGCAACTTTTACGCTTATCTTCTTATCATTCTCGCCAGTATCATCCCCATTATGGTAATACATCCAGTCAATCCCGATGTAAACAGCCAAAACAAGAATTATCGCAATATATGCTGTCTTCTCATAGTTTGGCAGCCTTTTTGGCGGCAATCTTTCATACTTTACAGGCCGGCTTTTGGGTTTTTCCTCTTCATCATCATCCACCAGCTGCCTAACCGGCTGCTTCGGGGCTTCTTTTGCTTCTTTCCTGCCCTTCACCTTGTACTCAAAATCCTCGAATATGTTGTCAACATTGGGATCTGCCATTTTGGCTTTTTTAAGCAGGCAATTTATATTTAAATTTATTGTATTTGCCTCTCATATAGAAAAGTTTAAATTCTGGGTTTGCAGGGATTACAAAATGAGGCTTTTATGAAAACATACTCACTATCGTTCGTAATCTTCATTTTGAATATGAAGGGTAGGGAGGTTAGTTCAAAATGAAGATCACCATAGATACTAAAGAGGACAGCCATGATGAGATAAAGGGAGTTATAAAGATGCTTTCCTCTTTGTTAGGCGAAAAAGAGGTAATGAGCAACCAGGATATATTTAGCGATAACAGCTCTGGCCAGGAAGCCGGGGTCTTTAATATGTTCAGCGGCTCTGATTCCGGAAGCAGCTCTGAAGTGAAAGCAGAGCCCAAAAAGGAAGAGAAGGAAACTCTTGATTTTGAAATACCCGGGCTGGAAGAATACCACGATTAGATCTCAATGATCTTGCCTTTCTTGCCGACATTTATGACTTTTGTCTTTCCAACCCTTTCTTCTATGCCTTCTGCCTCATGAACATGGCTGCACAGCAAAATATCCGGCTGGAATTTTTCTATTGCTTTCCTTACCCCTGAGCTTCCGGGAAATATCTGGGTGAATTTCTCCATCTTGGTGCCTTCAGGATGCACATGCGTAACCATTATCTTTTTCTGCAGGTATTTTATCTTGTCAAAGCCTCTTTTCAGCAAATCGTATATCTCCTTTTCATCCAACTGATGCAGCCCGATATTTGCGCCTCCGCAGCCGAACAAGCCGACGTCCTTGTACTTGACCGAATAGCCGTGGATATTCTTTATACCATATAAATCAGCAAGGAAATCGGCAGTTGCGACAGTCTCGTGGTTTCCGGGTATAAGCAAAACCTTTTCTTTTCTTTTTGCGAAAGGCCCTATTATGTTATCTGTGCTTTTTTCCATCATGGTCAAGTCGCCGCATAAGATTACCAGGTCGCAGTTCTCTTTCTGCGCCCGCTCAGCAAGCTTTTCAGCCAGGCTCGTGTCTCCGTGTATATCTCCAGCCGCAAGTATCTTGAGCTTTTTATCCTGTTTTTCTTCTTTGGGTTTTTGCATTTTTTACTGAATTGTTAATGGACGGCAATTTAAAAAAGTTGGCATTTCAGCAGTTAATTACCTTCTACATAGATTTCTTCGGTTAAAATGCCTCTTTTGTTAGGTTCCAGTTTTGCTATGACTTTGCCATAAGGGTTTACTATCTGGGTAATGCCCGTATTTGTTGCTCTTAAAACATACTTGCCGTTTTCCGCTGCATTTAGCCTTGAATACAAGCTCGAAAGATATAAGCCCCTTGAATTTTTTAATCTCTGGTTGTTTGCCAAGGATATCAGGAATTTGGCGCCATTTTGGGAATATTCTTTGCTTATGTGCCCTTGTGTCTCTTCATAGCACATCGTAATGCCGAATTTAATGTTGCCTACCTCGGAAATTCCAATTTTTTCTCCCGGCAAGGTCCATTTCTCATATGGAAGCGGCTTTACTGATGCATAATCCCAAAAAAATGTCCCATTCGGCAAGAACAGCTTAGCAACGTTATTTTTGAGCCTTCTGTCACCATAGTACCCGTCATGCCATTTTAATGTGCCTAAAACAAGGTAAGAGCCTGATTCTTTTGCTAATTCAGATATTTTTGATGATAACTCTTCACTTTTTTCTATGTCAGCAGGGATAGAGTATTCCGGCCATATTATTATTGCAGGATTCTCCTTGGCTGCTTCTAATGTCAGCTCATGGTAAGCATCAAATATTGTCCCATTGGCATTGCTTATCCTCCAGTCCCAGCTTTCGTTAAAGTTTCCCTGTATCAAAGCCACTTTAAATGGCTCTCCCTTAGGCTGGGAAAAACTGCTGTATGCAAAAGAATACAGCAGCACTAAAGCCAAAATGGACCCGAATGCAATCAATCTTTTGTCCTTTTTAATCAAATAAAAGCATATCATTGAATTAATTAATACTATAAGGAATGTTATTCCATGGCTGCCTATGGACCATATCAATGGGGCAAGCATCGGCTGGAACATGGCAAGATTGGCCCAATAGCTGTCCAGGAACGAGAATGAATAGGCAAACATTAAGAGGAGCCATAAAGCTGGCACTGCAAAGATATTCCAGGGGTATTTTATTTTTTTGATTGACAGTCTTGACAGTATAAGGAACAAGAACAGGAAAGAGGCTATAAGCAATACTCCAAAGAAGTAGGTCTTGTAATCATAGAACCTCACCCAGTGGAATATTGCTGCAGGGCATACGGCGGCAAAGATTATCGAATAGGATGTTGCTGCCATTTTTTTTGAACTATATATCAGGAATAATATCGGCACCAAAGCAGCCCATATAAGGAAGTTGAGGTAGAAAATCGAGATTATGAACAAAAAAACTGACAAAACCAGCAGGGGAATTCCCTTCTTTACCATAAAAAAAGAATTTGCAGCCATAATTTAAATAGTTTCCCAAAAAGCTTTATTGAATGGCAAAGATTAAATAAGCCAATAAAATTGCATTGTCATGGAAATGAAAGGCTATAAGGATTATATCCTAAACAAGTCTGTTTCCGTTGTGCTGACTGCCCTGATATTGCTTTTGATAAGCCTGAATGATAACCTGCAGGCACAATGGAGATTGTTAATAATAACTATAATAGTTTTCGGTCATGGTCATTTTATCACAAGCTACATTTATCAGGTAAGGAGCTTGAGGAATAAGCTGCCAAGGAAAAGAAACATCTTGGCTTTTGTTTTTTTGCTTGCTTCGCTGTCGATTGCACTGCTTTATGCCCGGTTCGGCCTTGGCTATAACGACCTTGCATTGGTATTCATAGGGGCTTATTTTCTGATTCATAATACCCTGAACGAGAGGACGATGTTTGTTAGCTGCTCGAAAAAAGAGAAGAACAGTTATCTCGTGGTATCTATTGTGATATTCTTGTTCTTATGGGTCTACTTTGGGTCTGTCGGGCATGACAGTTTTTCGTTTGCCCTGTCCGAAAGCATAGTCACTTTTGATAACATCAACAATATTATCCCTATTGATCTTTATGAAAATGTTGTCCCGGATTTTGTCTCCATGTTGCCCTTGTTTTTGGGAGTGCTTTTGCTGGCATATTTCACCCTAAAGGAATTTAGGAATAGAAAAAGGATTTTGGCCATGTACTCCATTGCAGCTGTTTTTATTGTAATGGGAGCATTTAGCATGGCCGGGAATTTTCTTTATTTGATGGCTTTCATAATCATATACCATTATATCACCTGGTTCATCTATTTTTTAAAAAAGACCAGCCATGGGGGAGAGTTCTTGTATAGGACTAAGCCATATCTGGGAATGAATATTTTGGTATATTGTGCATTGATTGCAGTTTTTTATTTCGGAAATGTGTCCACGAGTGGGATAATATCGGGAATTTATTTCGTGTTCTTTTCATTGAATTATTTTGTGTTATGGGTATTTTTGCACATTACAAGCACCCTGATTAACGAGGAGCAGATTGCAAAAATCATGAGGTTTTGACATATGGGCATTTTCAATATGTATAAGGATTACATTGCCAATAAAGCAATCTCGCTATTGATTACGGCTTCCATTTACTACCTTTCTGGCCTTTTCACTGCAGCTGGCATGCAATGGACTCTTTTGGTGATGGTGTATGTTTTCTTTGGCAATGGGCATCATTTCACAAGCGCGATTTATCAGATCAAAAGCCTGAACAGGAAACTTCCGTCAATTAAAGGGAAGATGGCATATGCTTTTTTGGTGTTGGCTTCTTTCCTGCTGTTTGCTTACCTTAATTTTGCCTGGACTTTTGCTTTCGGGCTGACATTTATTGCCGTTTATTTCTTCATCCACCATATTTTTAACGAGAGGACGATGTTTGTTAGCTGCTCGAAAAAAGAGAAGAACAGCTACATCGTGACATTCTATGTCCTCTTCTTATTCTTCTGGATATTTTTCCCTACGATAAACAGCACAAGCTTCCAGTTTACCCTGGACAGGGCAGCATCCGTGATTACGTTCTCAGGCATGGCCGGAGGCGCTGATCTGGCAGCTCCTTCATACGCCATAGCAGGCATATTAAGCGCATCGTTTATGGCATTAGCCTTGGCCTTGCTCCTTGTTTATGCCTTTATGAATTATAACAACATAAGGATGATACTTTTCCTGACATCCCTTTTGGTTGTTTTCCTTGCCATCGGATATCTGCGGCTATTCAGTGAATTTATTGGTTTGGTCGGATTTTTGATAATTTACCATTACATAACCTGGTTTATTTATTTCCTCACTAAAACCACGAAGTCAGGATATTACTTGAGGAGCAGAAAAGGATACTTGACAGTCAGCATTGTGATGCACCTGGTCCTCTTGATATTGTTAGTATTTGGCAACATGAGTGGGGGCTTTGCTGATACAATGTTCTTTTATGCATTGTTTTCGCTGCAATTCTTCGTGATATGGTCATTTCTTCATATCAGCAGCACTTTAATAAATGAAAAGCCGATAAATAGATTTCTTAAGTTCTAAAGCAGAATTAAGTTAAGGATTGAGGCTATTATCCATATGAATATAACGGAATGATAGTAAAAAATGCTCCAGGATTCTTTTGCAAGCATGGCAAACAGCCAGCATAGGATTGCAGCCCAGATAAAATAAACCGGGAAAGAGTATTTTAACATCAGCAACAAAGAGACAAGGAGCAATATTGATATTATCGATTTCGCCCATTTTAATCCTAGCTGGTTTGGTATGGTCCTTATTCCTGACTTTTTGTCCCCCTTTATGTCTTTAATGTCCCAAAAGATTTCAACAGCAAATATTATCAGGAAGATCACTATAAAGTTGATTAGGTCAAAAAGCCTGAAGTTGCCCCTCAGTATTATATGGGTTCCGACTATGACAGAAGACCAGACGATTGCCGAGCTGGTATTTTTGATAATGAAGACTTCCTTGAGCCGGATGCTTAGACCTCCTATCCTGATGCTTGAGCTGTAGGAGTAGCCCACAAAAGCTGCCGCAAGATATAGCATCAATAGCTCGATGTCAAAATAAATAAGATAAGGCATCGGCAGTAACAGGAAAATAATAGAGGCTGTTATTATTCGCCCGGAATATTTTCTGTCTGCTGCGTCTTTCTTTCTGTTTAACGAGTCCTCTTTGATATCTGTAGCCTTGTTGTACAAATAGACAAAGGCTGTAAGAGAGGTGAGGGAAAGAGATATCAATATCAAATCCGACTCTGCATAATCCTTGAAAGACCTTAAGGTGAAGTAAAGTATCAGGAAAAATGAGGCAAACAGATGTATCCTGTACTTAAGGATGCTGTTTATTGGATTCATGGGCTTGTTAAAATAAGTTAATATAAAAACTTTAGCAGGAAATATATTATTAACTATTAAGTAGTTACAATAGAAAGATTTATATAGTGGTAATAATCATATGTTGTATTATGGGAAAAGTAACTATAATGTATAATACTAGAAGATTTGGATTAGCTGCTTTAGTATCGGCTTTAGCTCTAGCGCCGGGGTGTGCTTCAAAACCATCAGATTATATATTCTCATCCCCAACAACTTATTCTGAAGAACAAATAGCTAGGGATAGAGAAAGATGCGAGAAGCTTGCTAACGAAAAAGAGAATGTTTATACTCCAACATATCTCATTACAGCAGTTATAACTCACTTAGGAGGCAACCCAAAATCTCAGAAATTTTTAGATAATAAGTTTGAAGAATGTATGAAGTCGCTTGGACATGAAGTTAGATATTTAAAGTAAAAATTTCTATCATTCTTTCGGAAGGAGTTTTATCTCGTAATAATTGTCTCTGATCCTGATTACTGCTTGCCTTACTTCATTTTGTTCGTCTATGCTTGAGCCAGCTGCTACCACATTTCCGGTTGCGCTTGAGTCTCCACTTTCGCTTCCGAAGCCTAACACGCCGCTTACCATCCCAACAATTCCCACCGCGCTGAAATCTGCTGGCGCAATCCCAGTAGCCGCTTCGACACCAGCACTAAGACCTGCATTTGCTGCTGCACTTGCTAGTCCACTAAGTCCAAAACCAGCTAAACCACTTAGGCCTGCGAGCCCAGCAATCCCGATACCTATGCCCATACTTGCAATACCAATTCCAATGCCTAAAGCTCCAGCCAAGCCATCTCCAAAAGATGGCCCTACGCTACCACTACTTGAAGAAGCTTCAGCAGCACCTGTAGGGCCAGAAGAACCTGCTTCAGCCGCAGCCGCCGCGGCATCAGCTGCATTGGCGAAACCACCTGGGTCAGCACCTATACCTCCACTACCACCACTACCACCATCACCTGCCTGGACAAAAACAAATAGGGAAATAAATACAATCAAGTATACCATAAATAACGCTGTTGGTTTTTTTCTCATCTTCCTATCCAGTCGTATTGAATGCCGAATGCCAATGGGAAATTATCATCAAGGACAAAATAATACGCAAAGTCCTCAAACTCTCTGGGCTCATTGCCGTATGTTTCATAAGGTCCTTTAGCTACTTCCTGCTGCAAAATTGTGATTTTGGCTTTTCTCGGCCTTGCCAAATCATAATCATCTATTAGCCCTTTAAGCGTATCTTCTGGAAACTCATTTAGCTCAATGCTGCTGTCAACCACTTTGTTGACAAAATCAATCATTTCGCCTATTTTGATGTTCTTTTTGTAGGTGAATCTTTCTAAATTTATCGCATCTTCTCCGTCGTATACTATTATGGGGAAAAAAAGGTTAAAAATTAGTAGTGAGTCTCCGACTTCAACATCGAGCTCTGGTTTATCAAATTCTGTAGTCTGCGGGAAATCATCAAAATTCTGTATGCATCCATCAAGAAAAACATCGTCAAAATAAGTTTCAATGCCTGTTGCAATGCTGCCGCTTGAGAATTCGTAATTTTTTTGTATTCCTGGTGGGCCGTTTTTATCTATTGGTTTAGCTAGCTTATAAACTTTAGCGCTTTCAAATGCCCCTCCAGTCTCATAATTCCCTCCTTGGGCAAGCACTGCTCCCAAAGCTTCGTCAGATACCAGTTCAAGGCAGTCCTGCACATAATTCCTGACCTCAAATCCTGGAGTGGCCATTATTCTGTCTATCTGTATGATGTTCTGCTTTGCAGCATAAAAAACAAACGCAAAAGTAAAGAGCAGAATTAAGCCTATTATAATGAAAACAGTCACCTGGGACCTCTTTTTGGTTTCCATGCTATTTGTGACTCAGTTCTATAATAAGCATATATAATTTTTGCTAATTTGGCGTCAGTTATTGGAGGAAAACAATTACCTCTCAATAACCTTCACTTTATCTGTTAAATCAGCAATCCTGCTCGGCTTCCCTTCCTTGACGCCTTCATAAATTAAGAAATCCGCTTTGCTCTTTATACCATTATCCAAATCTTCTAATGATGTCATAAAGCCCTCTCCGGAGATATTTACGGATGTGGACACTATCGGAATGTTGATTTCTTTCACAAAGCCGGAAAACCAGTGCTCTGGAATCCTTACGCCCAAAGTGTCCAAACCGGGAGCAACATTCTTTGCCACGCACTCTTTTTTTGTCTTTAATATCAACGTATAAGGTCCCGGCAATTTTTTTATCCATTCATTTGCATTAGCATTTATCCTGCAGTTGCCTGAAATCCATTCTTTTGAGGGCGCAATTACGGAAAAAGGGTTATTCCCTCTTTTCTTGATTTTTCTTATCCTTGCAACTGCTTCCTTGTTCATTGCATTGCATCCTATGCCGTAAATCGTATCAGTGGGATAGATGAAAACTATATTTTCTTCCTTTAGCTTCGTCCTTATGATATCTTTTTCCTGCTCGAACTCTTCCTTATTCAATATCCTCATGGAAAAAGCGAATTAGAAAGCGTATTTATACTTTGTGTTAATAAATTTTATAAAAAAATTATAGGTTCCTGACGCTCTGCTCTCTTGCTCTCTGCCTCCACCAGAGCTCTTCCAGGAATTCTGCCTTCTTTTTGTAGTCTTCCCATTCCATGAATTCTTTTTTGCGGAAAAGCATCTTAAGCCTCTAAATAACCGATCATGAATCCTTCTTCCCCTGTCGTAAGCTCGTCATCCTCGATAAGCCGCTCTATGACTTTCTCGGAGTAAATGCTGTCGTCATCCATGCTGTCTTCCTCATTTTCCCCGATATAAGCCTCTTTTTCTTCCATCTTATTCACCTCTTTTCCAGCAATTTTCCGCTGAACTGCAGGTCAAAGCTGTCCTGCTTTCTTAGCGTAAGCTCTTTTATCTGCCTGTAAAACAGCTCCTTTATTGTTTCGTTGCTTAAATCCATTTTTTATTCACCTCAACTATCGGATTGATTTGATCGCGCCGCGGCTGGGAGCACTGGGAAATTCTCGGAATTTCCGGTGTGCCGAAAATCTCGGATTTTCCAGCATTTCATCCAAGAGGAAATCCATCAAAGGATTTGAACCCAGATACCATTGCTGGCAGGTGGGTTTCAAGCACCCGCAATACCGGATTATGCGACCGCGGCATGAAAAAGTTTATATACCTGTATTGATTATGATGTTTTTAGGGTTTCACGCATCCGCTCTACCGGATTGAGCGGCCTTTTTTATTTTTTTAAACTCATATTGAGCTTTCAACTCTTTGTATAGGCCGCTGTGCGGCTTTTTCTTTTTTTTAAATTGATATTCTGAAATCATCATTCTGAAATTGGGGTTTAGGCAGGGAAGCTTATTTCTAAGACTTCTCCCCTGCCTGCCTCAATATAATAAACCAAAGGGGGTGTTTAGTTTTGGTGTATAAGCAAATTAATGGTATAAGTCCTTTATATACCTCACGCGAGGATGTCCAGTGATATATGGAGGATGTCCAGTGGTCTGAAAAGCCGAAATTTTGACAGAATAGGCAAATTTAAATAAAAAAAGAATTAATTCCTGGAGTATGAAAAGAGCCCATATCACAATACATGGCCTTGTACAGGGAGTCTTCTTTAGGGCAAACACTATAAAAATGGCCAGGGAATTAGGCCTTAAAGGCTACGCAAAAAACATGCCGGATGGCACTGTGGAAGTCGTTGCAGAAGGCCCGGAAGAAAAGATAAATGAATTGATTAAGTTCTGCAAAAAAGGCCCGGAAGCAGCAAAAGTAAGTAAAGTAAACATTAAATTTGAAAAGCCGAAAAATGAGTTTGATGGGTTTGGGGTAAGGTTTTAATTCTTCTTATAGGCTCTAAATACCTAAACTTTTTATACAAGTTATACAATTAAGTGCATATGCCCTTTGCTTTAAGGCTTGAAGACAGAGTGATCAGTACTGCTCCATTGCAGGATGATGTTCCTCATGGAACCCCGTTGCTAGTTCTTCCAGAATATCTTGGTTTATTTGGCCTATTTGATGAAAATCCGGTTCATTTTAGTGATGAAGCCGCAAGAGAGTTCGGTTTTGATGGAAGAATAGCCCATGGCATGCTTGGAGTTGCTGCTGCAGCTGCGGACATTAGTAAAATCCTGGGTCCGTGGCAGCGCATATCGGAAATATATGTGAAATTCCGCAAGCCCGTTTACCCTGGAGAGACTTTGGTCCCATCACACACAATAAATGAAGAGGGAGATTTTGGGCTGAAAATGTTGATAGATGGGGAAATTGTAATCGAAGGCCATGCAAAAACAAAGTCAATATTCCCTTCCCCTTTTGATATCTTGGGATTTCCGGCATTTGACTTCGATACTTTTAATTCAAGGGTATTTCTTGGAAACACCGGAATAAGTCCGGGAACACTTAAGCCCGGAGACAGGCATATTAAACTTTATGATCAAGTTTCACTAGCCAATACTGGAAATTATGATACCGATGACCATCTGATAACGGGGATGTCAGCAATAGAGCCTTTGCTTCACATATCTGGGCTTTTAGGAAATTATTTTCCCGGCAATGGCACTATTTATCTGTCTCAGAAGGGAAGATTAATCCGTGGTGTTCCCGGATTTATGGGGGTCTATCAGAGGGAGATACTGGTGGATGTAGAAGTGTTAAAAGCCGAAGCTAAGCCATCGGGAATTATTTATACTATGAGGACAAGAGCATTTGATGTTTATAACCGGATGAATCCCTTATGGACCATTATGCAGGCATTTCCAACTTTTGACGGAACAGCCGAGGTTATGGTAAAGTATCAGGCAAAACCTACGATTCATTAGCTTAAAGGCAACATTTAAATATTATTTAACCATTTCTTTCCCAAATGCCTTACAAAACCTCTTTGCAAAAAGCCAATGACTTCTCGGACATATTCCAGATTGTTAAAAAAATAGTGCAGGATTACCTTGGCAAGGACCAGGCTGGTTTGCTGGTCGGATTGAGCGACCTGGGAGTTTACGGCCATGCCTTTTTAGGGGCCTTTTATTCCATGGACGCTAACACCATTGTCATAAATAAAAGGCCGTTGAATAATATAAAGCAGAAAAACCCCGGCTTGTATAATCCTTACCTGTTCCATGTGATGCTGCACGAGTATATGCACAGCATCGGGATTTTTGATGAGCCGGAAGTGAGAATGCTTGCCTACGAAATAACGAAAAAATACTTCGGCAAAAACCACTTGGCAACCCAGATGGCCCTCGACCTTGAAAAATTCCTGCCGAAACTGGTTTTAGGCACGGAGTTCAAAACTCCTGAAGACATGAGCATAGAATTCATTTCCGGGATTGACAGGGACAATACAGGCTATATCATGTAAAATCTGCTTCTTCATAAAGATTGGTGAAAAGATTTATAAAACGCAAATTTGAGGTTCAAATTCTATGAAACTGCGCAATGTTATTGGCATTACTGCTGCCGTCATAGTGTCCCTTGCATTTTTGGTTATTTTAAGCTACATATTTGTCAAAATCACCAATCCTCCGCTGGTAGATCCTGAAATAGAGAGAATTATTGTGAGGGATATGGTGGAAAATAACAAGCGCATCTCAGTCCCGGCAAAGCTGGATATGAATATGGGAGAAGCCAAAGCTGTTTATGTTGGATTAAGAAATGACAAAAATAATGTCCTTAATTACAGGCTGGAATTTGACATATTTGCAGAGGCAGGCAACCGCTCATATAAAAGCGTCCTCAAATACCAGGGCGTGGCAAAATCACTGGAAGAAGGAAGCACAGAAGTCGGCAAAGTTGACATTTCAATACCCCAGTCAGACTTCTCAAAAGGGAATTATCTCCTTAAAGTTTCTATAATTGACGAGGATTTGAACGGGATCTACGCCTCAGATGATATTTTGCTTGCTATCAAATAAGTTCCTATTTAAAATAAAAAAGAAATAAAAAAAAGAAAATTTACCTTTTCTTCTTCCTCTTTCCGCCTCTCTGCATCTTTGCTTCGCAGACATTGCCGCCTCTATCAATGTAATATAGATAGCCGGTTTTTCTCTTTATGCCTGCTTTGGCAACAACCGTCTGTGTTTTGCTGGTCTTTTTTCCAGCCCTCTTCATCTGGACTTTGGCAACATTGCCTTTCTTGTCCAGGAAATACAGGTATCCTTTTTCCCTTTTGACGCCTGTTTTTGCAATTACTTTTCCCATTTTACCACCCTTTATTGTTTTTAAGACGACAATATTGAGCTTATTTAAATAGTTTTGGTTTTTTGAGACGGGGAAATATTTTTTGTTTTGAAACTATTTCTTTTTTAGGGTTTTCCAGGGTTCTATGGCCGGAAGTTGCACGGGAATTCTGATTTCTGGTTTGTTATCAAGCAGGCCCAGGAAAAAGTTAGAGTCTTGGAAGATATTTTTTAACAATGTACTCAATTGAAAATCAAGCAAAGGCATTGTATAGTCCGGAAAAAAATCAAAATTGCCGTCAGCCCAGTAAAGAAGCCATCGGTTTGCATCCTGAATTTCTTGTGCTGTAGTTTCTGTTGCAGCTTCAATCTTCAAATTGGCGCAGGACTCAGGACAATATCCATCAAATTCCCTTGCCATTCCATTATATATATGCCTATTTTTATCCGAAAATCTTAATCTTAATTCAGCCAATTTTTGATAGTCAATTGTGGGCCGGTCCAGCCTCATTGTCATTTTGAGCCTGAAACCTAAACCATCACCCCTTTGGCTATGCAGACACATAGCTCCAAGCAGGGAACCATAAGATGGGTTAGTCTCTGGATCAATATCGTTTAAATCCAAATGAGCTGATTGCAGTGCTATATAGGAACCTAAAAATAATCTTGTTGATTCCAGAGCATAATAGTTTTTAACTGCCCTTGCATATTCCCATATACTCTCAGAAGGGTCGGATACTATAGCACTTACAATCTCCCTTAAACTTTTTGCATTTTCTACCTTAAATGCTGTTTGATTGCCAACTCTTTTAGTGCTGAGAGATTCATCTTCCAGGACTGCCTCTACTGTTTCATTTAGGTATCTGACTGCAAGTTTAGTATCATTAAAGTCATATCTGGAGGGAAAACAGACACTAGCGATTTCTCTACTGCTTTGCACTCCACGATTAACATGGATAGAAGTTAATACAACATTCTTTGCAAAAACCCCGTCAGGTGTAACAGGCCGGTAACCCTGTACAGACATGCTTAATCTTATACTTTTATCTCCATGTTTAAATAATTTGCCTTAAAACCTGAAAGAATTAGTCATCAAATGGGAATTATTCCATTATTTTCGATTAGGATGCCATTGGCTTGACAGCCCATCAGATTTAAATACCGGAATTGATTCCAAGGGCTTAAAAGAGGTTCTAGTATTATTTCAGGTCTTTAGCTTTTATGGTAAAATGTACAAGGCAATAAGAACGGTGGTTATGGCTGCAGCAGCAGGCAGCATGCTTTTGTCTGCTCAGCCTCATGCATATGCTAAACCTTATCAGGAAATTCCTCAAAAACAGGCAGCGCCTGAAGAAACAATTCCCAATTCTTCCCCTTCTGTGCTTCAAAGAACATTTGATTTTGTTAATAGAGGCGAGCATTATGGAATAGGGTGTAAAGACAATAACCCGGGAAAAACCTGCCATTTTGCAGTAAACGTTCCGTTAACAGACAGGGACGGAAAAAAGACTGGCACCTTATCTTACAATATAGTCACATCGGATTTTCCGGATATGAGGCAGATGGTCCTTATTGAAGATCTTGATGATAATCCAAATCTCAGGTTTTTGCAGTACAATGTTGAAAAAGGAAAAAATTTTACTGATTTTTCATTGCCCAAATATATCAATATTGATATAAGCAAAGAAGAAGAGGAAAAATATCGCGAAGAGGGAAAAAACATTCTGGACTTGATTGGGGATATGGGCCGAATGAGTTATCCCATCGAAACAATTGCCGAAGCCATAGGTGCGACTATAGGAAACCTGGAGTTTATTCTGGATGGTTTTGAAAGAAAGAAATGATTTATTTTTTTAGTTTTGGTTATTGATTTTAATTGCATGAAAATCTGTTCAAATTATGTCTACAATAGGATTACTAAACCTCACTGAATTTTTTATAAGTAAATTTTAATCTAATAAAATTTATTACATTACTGAATATTTTTGGATAATGTTTCTCAAACTCCCCCTTCTCCTGTAAAAATCCTCTGCTGTTCTTTTTTTAAACATTCTATTTTTTTATTGTTTCTTGATCTTATAAACCAAAAAGCCGATTAAAGAGCCGATTAGGAACCAGAAGATTAAGCTAACAATTACAGACGTATACCCTTCTAATTTTAGAGCCAAGCTAGGTAATAAAGGTATAGCCAAATATAGCAAACACCCAATATTATCATTACATGTTTTGAAAGATATAATCCAAAATAGTAACATTATAAGGCTTAATACAATTCCAGAAATCCAAATTATTTTTTTATCCATATAAGATTAGTTACTTTGATTTATCAAATTTAATGTTTTTTCATAAAAACTTAGTTCTTGATTATTTAAAGATTTCTTTATTATGCTTTTGGTTCTATCTTTACCATCTAGTGTTGTATGTAAAGCAAAAATATCAAAATGCTTTTTTGAATTTGAATGATTAACATTTTGAAAAATTTTTTGTTCATCCTTAATAGTAACTATACCATCATTGGAAGTTAGAGCACTCCCCTGGATTATAACAAAATTTTGAATATTAATATTTCCTGGTTGATTATCAAAACTCGAGTTTATTATTTTTTCGTAAAACTTCCAGAGATTGAGTGATATTTTGTTAGATGCTTCTTTGGGTATAAATTCTCTATTAAAAAGGCCAGCTACTGCAGTAGTTTCAAAAGTATTGTGCTTATTAATGGATTCCAATTTTTTAGATATCTCTCCATCCTTCGAAGCAATTATACTTCCCAATGCGCTCTCACCCTCAAAACTTCCCGGACACCCAACCGCAACAAAAGTCTCAACTTTATTGCTGTCAAATTTATTCCTCTCCAAGCTGTCCAAAGCAGCTCGACATCCATTTGAAAAGCCAACATATTGCAAATTATCTTTTCCGGTAAAAGTCAAAACACCATTTAATAATGCAGGAACATAATCATCGGTTAAGTTATAAAAACTATAATCAACGCAATCCTCGCAATCCTGCCCTGGACCTCCTGTTATTTCGATAAGCCAGGTATCCCTTCCCGTGTTGGAAATTTCTGAAGCTAGGCCTTGCCATGTTGATAAATTGCTGAATAGTCCATGTGCTAAAACAACCGGGAGCTCAACTGGAATTCCTGTTGAATTTAAATAAGAAATATACATTTCGCTGGCATTGGGCTTTAAATTCCTTAATCTTAAATTAACGCCGGAAGCGGAATTTACTGTATAGTCCTTTTGAACAAACATCTCATCCCTTAACGCATTCCTCACAATGTTTCTGAAGGCATCATTATCAGCCAAATAATTATTCTCATTTCCCGTATTATGCAGAAAATCAAATATTTTGACTGCATTTAGGTTCTCATCATCAATAAAAAAAGAATTCTCATTCCCGGTATTGATAAAATCAGCCTCTTTTGCAATAAACTCCTTTACAGCCGCAATAGTCCCGTCAATGTTGTTGCCATAAATCAGGATATTGATCATTCCGCTCTCATCTTTATATGAAGAAATCAATCCATTATATGGATAAGAGCCGACTTTGTCTTTATAATAGATATTCCCGAAATCATAGTAATAGTCAAAATTGAACCTTGTATGCGCGGATTTCTGCTTGTTAACCAAGTTGTTTTTCCCGATGTAAATCTTTATATCTGCATTATTTTCACTATTAGTGTAATAACTTGACTTTAAATTATCCTTGATATAGCCAACAAATTCCTCTTCTAAATTATTTATATCCAAATCAACCGAAACAAAAGCAAAAGGAAAGCCCTCAAATTTCTTAAAGGCAAAATTATTCTTCTCGTCAGTTTCATTTATTTTATTATCATGGTCCAGTTGGACCAATAATGTTTCTTTTTTATTGATAGTTAAATTGAAGTCTAAAGTTATGTTGGAATTTGCCCTGATGCTGGCAGTTTTTGTCTGGTTTTGCATTGTGTCGGTGTTAATTGCCAGGATTTCCAAATTATCAATAAAGCCATCCCCATTATTATGAATAACAATTTTCGTATTATTTTTTTCAAATAAAATATCCTTTTCTTCTATTGACGGATCAAAAGAATAGCTTGTGTTGTCCAGGAATATTATTGTTTTATTGGCTTTTGACCATATCAAATCCAGGCCATTATTCCCGTCTATATCAACCGGAATGACAAAATTAGAGCCAAAATTATGCTTAAAAATGGATTTTCCATTCAATGAATAGATATTATTCTCGGTAATTACCTCCATAACTCCGTCATTGTTAATATCGGCTGCAGTTGCATATATGATAGTATCAGTAGTCGGAGTTATTTCTGAATCCAGCAATTTGCCGCCTGAATAATTGTAGCAGTTTATTGTCATGTTTTTAAAGTGGGTAGGATCCTTCTTGTCCTTGATGAAGCAGATGTCATTCATGCCGTCACTATTTGCATCAAATACTAATGGATTTGTTCCTTGCCACATATCCCTTAAACTCGAGCCGTCATTGCAGTTTTCAGGTGAAGAGCTGGCCCTTTCCTCGCATTTCCTGAACAATTCGCTTCCGTTATTTGAATAAACAAACAGCTCGGTAAACCAGTCAAAAGCCTCGAATAACGGTATGGTATCGTCGTAAAAAATGCTAACGGCAATCTCCAGCTTATTGTCATTATTCAAATCAACCAATACGGGATGCCCCTTCAAAATAAACGCGTCAGAATTGACGCCATAAGGCTGCACAATATCATCCACAATTCCGCTATTGTTGAAGTTTGTTTCCAGGCTTTTATTCTCTATATCAAATACCATGATTCCATAATTATTGTTGTTATTTTTGTCAAACCAGAACACAGCCTCCAAATTGCCATCATCATCTATATCTCCAATAGCAGGAATTTTTTCCAGTATATCGTTATAAACGGATGTATTATGACTGCTGTCATTTTTAGAACTCATGTTGACAATATGGATATACTGCTTATTATCCATAAAAACGCAAATATTAGTGCTTCCTATTCCAGCGCATTTAACTCCGCTTCCGATGCCGCCATTAGGAATGGAAAAATTGAATTCCTGGAAGAAGGAATTATTGTACTGATAAGCAAAAAAATAATGAAGATCGGAAATATTTGCAATGAAAACTACCTCTTTGGATAAATCCCCATCGATATTGTAAATAACCGGCTGCCCGAGCAGATTTCCGGAGAATTTTTCAGCAATAAGGCTTAATTTGGCATCAAAAATTTTCAGATAGTTTCCGGAAAAAATTACAATTTCATTTTTTCCATTGTCATCCAAATCAGAAACCAGCGGCTGAAAATCCATCCCATCAAAATTGTTTGTGATATTTGCTATAGGCTTGCTTCCAAAATACCCGATACCATCTGCTTTCCCTGTATTGAACAAATTCCCCTGGTACTGCTCCCAGGCAGCATTCACATTAGGAATAAAAATAAGAAACAATAACATTGCCACCCCTTTCATAAAGCCAAAGCAAAAGAATTATTATTTAAATCTTCTCCTCAAAAAATAAAAAAAATAAAAAATATTTTATTTATTCCGACGGCTGGTCTCCGCCGCCATCAGCTGGCTTGGCAGGCTCGTCCTGCGGCTGTTCAGCTGGTTTCTGATCTCCTTCGCCTTCTGTCATTTTTTGTACCTCCTTCTCGTTGTAAAGCTAACAAAAAAGCTAATGTTATATAAAGTTTTCCCAAATTTTTGCAGGATTTCGGCTATTTAGAAAAAACAGCAAATCATAATGTCCTAAATTTTTGTTTCTATCTAAAAATAGTGAAAAAAGAAATCATTTTAAACGAGCCCTAGTTTCAGTTCAAAATGCAGTTGCAACATACGCTTGATAAGCAGGTAGAAATAGTCGCAAGAGAAGTTTTTGGCGGCTGCAAGGTCAGGCTTACACTATCTCCTGCTCAGCCAGATACAGGAATAGTTTTCAGGACTTCTAAGGGCGAGGTAAAGGCAGACATTAAGCATGCTTTTGCATATGACCATACTATGATTCTGGATAATGGCAAGGTCAGGGTTGCTTATTTTGAGCACATGCTGGCAACTTTATTTGCATATGGCATTGATAACTGTTATGCTGACATTGAAAGAACTTCTGGATTTTTTAAATTTCTGCAAAAAATAGGAATTGCTACAGATATTGAGATGGTGCCTACCCCTGAAGACAGGGAATTGACTCTTTGCAATCTGCTTGACCGCAATGTTGTGGCGCAGGAAGGCCATAAAAGGAAGCTGGTAACTTTAAACAAGAAGGTAGGAAATGAAAATCTGTCTCTTTATCCAATAGAAGGAGACGGCCTGAAAATCACTGTAATAACAGACTACCCGCTTCCCGGGAGAGAGAAAATGACTTTTGAAATAACTCGTGAAACCTATAAAAAGGAATTATCAGAGGCTAGGGCATATGCCCAAATTCCTCACGGGGTCCCAGTAGCCATGGCTTCCATTCAAGCGGCATTATCCCATCCTCGTTTCGGAATAGGCCATGGATACAAAAGCAGTCATTATCCTAATGGCTCAAATTTGTTTTTGCCTGCTTCAACAAAAGAGGAATGGCGTATGCAGGAAGTTTACGGGGCAGAGGTTCTTAGGCATAGTGTTGTAGACAGAGCAGCTATTCCAGCATTAATCCCCGGAAGATTGTGCGGGGTTGAAATAAGGGTATACCGCAGTGGACATGTCAACAATCTTTTTGTTACTAAAGAATATGTAGTTCCTAATCTGGTGAGCAAAACATCATCCTAATCCAATACCAACCCGCATTTCTTGCAGAAAGTCTCCCCTTTATCGTAATCTATTTCCCTGCTGCCGCAGTCAGGACACACTTTAATTTTGTCCTCGTGCTTCAGGCTTTCTAAACTCCTGCCCCCAAACGCCATGCGTCGATAAAAGAATATAGGCTTTTTAAACCTTTTGGAATATTTGATATTAAGGAAAAAACTTAAAAAGATAAGAATAGCCTTTGATTGCGGTGGTAAAATATGCACAAAATTACCTTGTATCAATTCGAAGATTGCCCATACTGCGCGAAAGTCAGGGCTAAATTGGATGAATTGGGATTCAAATACAAAAAAGTCAATGTCGAAAGGGGCAGGGAAGACCCAAAAAGGAAGGAGATAGCAAAAAAATCAGGAGTTTTAACAGTTCCTGTAATAGAAATTGACGGCAAATTTATAGGGGAAAGCGATGTTATAGTAAAAAAGCTGGAGGAATTAAAATAATTATTTTTTCAAATAAAACTCTTTTTTATTGTTATCCAGCCTTTCTATAGCATACCTCAGCATCGTCCTTGGCATATTTTTATGATGCTTGTCTAAAAACTTCATCAATTCCTTTTCGTCCCTTTTTCCCATCTCCCTGAGCATCCATCCAACTGCCTTGTGTATCAGGTCATGGCTGTCATTCAGCAAAATTTCCGATATTTTTATGGTGTCATCAAATTTATGATTCTTCAAAAACTCAAACGTTGTTATTATGGCAATTCTCCTGTCCCACAGACTCTGGGATTTTGCCAGTTCATACAATAATGACTTATCTTTGTTTATCAGATGCTTGCCAAGCAGCTTGTCGGCCACGCAGTCAATCAAATCCCAATTGTTGCTCCTATTCTTGTGTTTGATATAAAAATCAACTATTTTTTGCTTTTCTCTTTCATTCGCTTTTTGGTATTTGTAAACAAGAATAAAAAAACCAGTAAGCCTGTGCTCATGATATTTATTGTAAATCAATTTCTTTAAATCAGAAAGCCCTAAATTCACGTATTTTTTGGCCAATTCTCTCTGCTCTGGCACGGTCAGCCCAAGAAAAACATCGCCTTCTCCGTACTGCCCTTTTCCAGTCTTAAAGAATCTCGCATATATTTTAGCTTTATCCGGATGTGAATGCTCCTTGATTTCTTTTGCTAGCTGATTTAACATTTTTACGCTATCGTGCTCACATGCTCCCGTTTCTCAACCCTTATGACCTTGTCGACAAAGCTTTCTATCTTTGATTCGTGACTTACAATAACAATCTGCTTCATATTCAATTGATTCAGGATATCCCTTACCTTGTCCAGCTGCTCCGAGGAAAAGCCGTCAGTGGGCTCGTCCAGCATCAGAATGTCTTTTGTCTTTATCCCGGAAACAACATCATTAATCACTTTATTCAAAGCTAATCTATAAGACAATGCAACAGAAGTTTTCTCACCGCCGCTAAGGCTCTCTATGCTGGTTTCATAGCCGTTCTGCTCCACTACCGGGGTAAACTCGTCATCCAGCCTTACAGAAATTGCCTCGTCTTCTATCAGGATATTGAACCATTCCTTGAATAATTCGTCAAATTCCCTGTGTACCTGCAGCATGACATGCTTTTCCATAGTGCCCATCAAATTCACAAAGTAGCCTTCAAGCCAGTTCTGCATTTCCATGAAATAGCCTAGTTTTTCCTTTGCCTCGGTTTTTTTCCTTATTTCTTTTTCTAATGCTGCAATGATCCTGCTCAATGACTCTTTTTCCTTTTCCAGGCTATTTTTCTCAAGGTCCAGCTTTTTTTCCTCTTCTCTGGAACTGTCCAAATCTGATTTTGCCTTCTTGTACTGCTCCTCAATATCTTTCATTCCATTGATTTTTTCATTGATCTCAGATTTTTTTATGTTTATCTGCCCTATATTCTTCTTTATCTGCTCCTGCCTTTTCCCGATATTTTCTTTTTCTTCTTTTTTATCCTTAAGATTATAAATTTTTAATTTCAAAAGCTCAATTTTATTTTCTAATTTTCTTAATTCCTCTTTTTCTTTCTCAAATGTTTCCAGTTTTGCCCTGAGCTCTTTTTCTTTTTCAGAATAAATCCCAATATTTTCCTCAGCTTCTCTTAAGCTCTTGTTTTCCCTTTCAGTTATCGAGCTTTTATGCTCGTGCTCAACATCCTGCAAACATAAGGGGCATTTTTCAATCTCAGAAATCTTTTTTATTATATCCCCGGATATGTTTTTATTAAATTGAAATTCATTAATCTTTTTCTTTATTTCATCAAGCTCCTCATTTGCTTTTTCCATATTTTTTTTGATATTATTGGATTTTTCCCTTATTGTTTTGTCCTCCTTTATTGTTTCCTTGCCTAATTCATTTTCTAAAATTTCAATTTGTTTGGTTAATTTGCCGATAATATCATTATTCCTTGCCCTTTCATTTACAAGATTCCTCAATTCCGCTTCAAGAACATCCAAGCTGCTTTTCAATCTGTTAAGCTCACTGGTCTTTTTCTCAAAAGCAAGGATATTCTCTTTTTTTTCTTTTACGGATTTTTTCGCCTTTTCAGCCTTTGGAGCGATTTCTTTTATTTTTTCATCTAAGCTGGAAATTTCCCTGTCAATGCCTCCCTTTTCCTTTTTCTTTTCCTCCAAGTCAGAAATAAAGCCCTCTATCTCCCTCTTTTTTTCCTTTAATGCCCTTATGAAAACAGAGGAATTTTCCTTTATCCTTTTGTATCTGTCAATGTTGAACACTTTCCTTAAGGTGTTGAGCCTCATGTCCCGGTCTTCCATTAAAATGCGCTTCATCTCTTCCTGCGGCGTATATACCGTATACCTGTAAATCAAATCCTTGCCCTTGGAAACAAGATCCTTTGGATAGCCCAATAAATCAAAAACTTCTGCCTTCATCTCAACAGGGCTTAATTCCTTCTTCATTTCATCCGTTATTATATAGCCCGTCTCCTGCTTTATTGCATCTTTCCCTTTTTTCAGGGTTCTTTTTATGATAATTTCCTTGCCTTCCATGTCAAACTTTAATTCAACAAAACCCTCTTTCTTTCCGTGCCTCAATAGAGAAGAAGCCGGCAATTCGCTTGGTTTAGAGCCGAAAAGGGCAAATTCTATTGCCAATAATATGGTTGATTTTCCAGAGCCAATATCCCCGGATAACAGCAAAGAGCCCAGAGGAAAATCTATGCTTTGGTTAAGATAGCTCCTGATATTGTTTAGTTTAATAGATTTTAATAGCATTTGCCCCCAAATAATAAGAATCATGCCTATTTATTTTAAAGTTTCCTATCCCAGTTTCCTCTTCATATTCTCAATTATATTCACAGGAGTCGGATCTACCCTGTTCCAGACTGCAAGGTAATAAGAGACAAAATCACCCAAATAAATTGCAGACAGCATCCTTGCCAACAAGCTTCTGCCTTGAACCTGCACTTCCTCCACGTTCATCTTTTCTTCCATTATCTCCTTGCATATGTCCATTCTTTTTTTAATGCCCTGCCTGTCGTTCTTGTCCCTGAGCAAAACAGCAGCAAATTTCCTGTCCATTCCCTGGTAGCCGGCAATTTCATTATGGTTCATCTCAGAGAAAACATTGTGGAAAGCAGGCAATTTTGCATTCTCATTAATCTGCGTCTTCCACCTGAAAGCGACAGGCCCCAAAGCCTCTGAAGCATAGATTATTGGTATCTTATCCCTGAGCTTTTTTGATAATTGCTGGCCTTCCTCCTCAAACTTCTTTGTGTTTTTAAGGACTTCAAGCACCTCGTTTAGATCATCATTTCTTACTTTTGCAATTCCAGTATTGTGCAATATACCAAGCATTGGGAAAAACAGGTAGCCTAAAGCTGCTCTTGGCTGCAATCCTGAAGGCACCTTTACCACCTTCTCGCATTCATCTCCTAATTTTCCTCCGGAAGTTATCCCTATTATCTTTGCCTTTTTTTCGTAGGCATCATAATATGATGATAAAGTTTCCTCGGTATTGCCAGAGTAAGAAACAGCAAAGACTAGGCTATTTGAATCAACAAAGCTAGGCACCTTATAATCGCGGCTGACATAAACGGGTATTTTGGAGTCTTGCATGTAAACCCTCAGCAAGTCTCCTCCAATAGCAGAGCCACCCATTCCCGCAACTACGATGTTCTTTACCTCTCCGGGAACAGAAAGGCCTTTTGGCAATGCTAAAGCTTCCCTGCATTGTTTTGGGAAATCCTTTATTACCCCAAGCATGTTCTGGCTGTCTACTACCATTTTAATATACGATTTTTTAGATTTAAGTATATATAATTTGTTATTTTAGAATTATTTTTTTATGATGCAGCAGGAGTAATTTTATAGGCTCATCTTAATTCGCTTCTAAGCTCCTTCCAAACTGTGCTCCATAGCCTGCGTTTGCCAAGCTTTGTTACAATACTTTCCTCTAAATTAACTTGCTTTAGGAGGCTTGCAAATTTCTTTGAAAGATCCGGCAATCCGGAAAAATCATTTCTTGACAATTTACTTTTTAATTCTTCTAAGCATTGATACATGCCCCTAATCTGAATATCCTCTGCCCTTAGGACACTTTCAATTTCTGCAATGGCTCTAAGTTCTCTTTTGCTCCTCCAATTTTGGAACCATCCCATATGCGGAAATATTTGATTATATATTTATAAAATTATCTACTTTTCCTGAGCTTTGATAAATAAAAATAAACAACAACCTTTATAAATAAAAACCTTATCCTTTCATTTAAGGAAAATGTAGGTAGTAGCTTACCTGAATTCCGGCATATAATCTAAGAATCAATTTTGAATGGAGGCTCTAAGATGGGAATGTACCAGCATATAAGGCAGCTTTGGAAGCAGCCAAGTGACGATTTAAAGAATATTCTAAGGCAAAGGCTTATTGAGTGGAGAAGAGAAGAGTCTACTGTAAGGATTGAAAGGCCAACAAGATTGGATAGGGCGCGTTCTTTGGGCTATAAGGCAAAACAGGGCTTTGTTCTCGTAAGGCAAAGGGTTCCCAGAGGCGGAAGGCAAAGGGAAACTATAAGGAAAGGAAGAAGAAGCAAGCACTTTGGCAGGAGAAAAAACGTTGACAAGAACTACCAGCAGGTTGCAGAGGAAAGGGCAGTGAAAAAATACCCTAATTGTGAAGTCCTAAACAGCTATTATGTCGCGGAAGACGGGATTTATTCCTGGTATGAGGTAATCCTTGTAGACAAGGCTCATCCCCAGGTTCTTGCAGACAAAAACCTGAACTGGATTGCGATGCCGCAGCACACAAGAAGGGCTTTTAGAGGCCTGACTTCCTCAGCAAGAAAAAGCAGGGGTTTAAGGATCAAAGGCAAAGGCGCAGAGAAGCTAAGGCCAAGCAGGACTGCCAATATTAGGCGCAGAAAGCAAATTTAAGTTTTATTAGCATAAAATTTAAATACATATCCCCCTAAAGATGTATTTTATGATAAAGCTGCAATGCGGAAAGTGCAATTACGAGTTCGAGAAGGAAAAAATGCCTAACAGGTGCCCTTACTGCGCCGCAGAGGACACAATAGAGCCCTATAAGACAGCACAGGACTGGCTGGAAGAATCGGATATTTAGAGTTCAAGCTTAAGGCCTTTTAGGCTTCTTCTTATCATGTCCAAATAACCTTCTGCATCCTTTTTGCTGTTTATTTCTCCTTAAAATCAAAGTCACTGAACAAATGTGATGTTTCCTTTTCAGGCTTTTTGCCTTTTATTTTTTGTATTATAAAATCCCTGCTGTAATATGTTACAACACCCAGGATTATTGTGACAAGGATTACTGAAGCAAGCTTTGGTTTTGAGACAACATAATTAGCGGTGCTTACTACGGCTCCTGCAATGGACTTCAAGCCATCGGCCGTTTTCTTTATCGCATCCCTTTTGTCCTCAATCAGGACATCTTTTATCACATTTACGGGCCCAAATGATTCCTGCAGAGTCTCATTGCCCGTGCTGTTATCTTTTTTCCCAACCGCTTCTTCCGGCAGAACCACATCATAAGTTCCCCCCGGGACTTCCTCTGAAAGGTCTATTGCGATGATTTCTCCGGGCTTAAGATTTAATTTTTTGTTAATTAGGTACTTTTTATCATTGCTTTCAAGTATTATGGTAGTTTCATCCTCATAATCCACATTGCCTGTATTTTCCACATTTACAATGCTGTTTTCCTGCTTCATTTCAATCTTTTTTACAATAACTACTGTAAAAGTGCTTTGCTCAACTACTCCATCGTAAGAGCTCAATAGGAAGTAAACTCCAGGTTCCTGGTTTTTTTCAATTCCAAGCTCAAACTGGCCTGAGCTTTGGACTTCTTTTTCAGCAATTGGGTTTTCTTCGGGATCAAATACCTTTACATTGATGCTGCTGGCATTTATCAGCCTGCTTGTGTGGTCATAAAGGGCAATCCTTGCCTTTAAGGTGTCTTCCGGCATAAGCACATTATTCTCCATGTCGTTCTGGATGCTTGTCGGTATCTGGGGTATTTCAACCTTGAGTGTTTTTTCCCCCTTGTTGCTGTACCTGTCTGTTGCGGAAATGGCTATCTCATAATCCCCTGCTTCGGTATTTGCATCTATATGGAGCAAATGCTCCAGTTTTCCTGCTGTGATATTGCCACTTTCCTGATTATCTCTGAACTTTATGGAGAATTCCCCTTTTGACATTACTTCTCCGCTGGCTTTTCTCGCATCCGCTGAAATAAGGAGGTCCTTTCCCGGCTCAGAATGCAAATCTTCTCCTGTTGCTATGTCTATCAGGCTGCTTACCTGGAAATCTGTAGAGGATGCAGAATCGGTATTTGTCCCGTCATTGCTGTCCAGGCCTGCTTTAATTGTGCATGTTCCTATCATCGGGCTGGATAATGCCAGTTCAGGGACCTGCACCTGAGTCCTTACGTTTGCCTCTAAGTTGATTGGTGTCGTATAATACTGCAGATTGTAGTTATCGCATACCAGGTGCAGCTTGAAGAAGCCGTCATGGTCCTGCTCTTCCTTGATGGATATGTCCGGGATTATTTTTTCCCCCAGGTTGTAGGTTTCCTTGTTTGGCAGAGTTATGCTTATCTCTGCAAAAGCGCCTGGAATAAGGGCTATAAGCAAAAAATACAGAAATGCAAGCCTCTTTGTTTTTTTCATGACAACTTTCTGGTAATAACTCATTTATATATTTTACTGTTGTAGATACAGAGTAATCTCAAGTTAAATGTGTTTTAAAATTATTTTCAATCTGCCTTCTGCATATTTAGTGCGAGGCATCGCTGTCTTGCCATGCACAAAAATCTAAGATTTTTGGCACGTGAAAATGCTCTGCATTTTCTGTGCTGGAAACTTTGTTTCCATGCATCCTGAAAATCTTTGATTTTCATGACATCGCTCTGCCTCGCCTATTCATTCAAAAAACCTGTCGCTTCTTTTAAATTCGATGTTATTATTTTTTAACAAATCAAGAATTCTCTGCTTTTCCTTGCCCAGGCCTTTCCAGTCCAATAATGCGAATTTCGGCTTTGGCATTGTTTTTTTCAGCAATTGTTTTAAAATATCCTCATTGAAATTTTCAAAATTATGCTTTGGCAGGATATGGCCGACTGCAAAATCAGTCTTTAGCATTGTTTTGTTTGCAACATGGTTGTAATGAGTGCCGCCAATTACGAAAACGCTTTCATAGGATTTGTTTTCATCACGCAAAACGTTCATCAAAGTTTTTACGTAAATTTTAGCGCCTTTCTTGTCGTTCCAGTGCTTTTCAGTGCTTCCCAGCTCAAAAAACAAAATAGGCTTTTCCATGAAAGGGCCGTGGTGCGTGGCTTCCAAAGTTGCTTCATACCCTGTTCCATTGACATTATTGCTCAATTCCAGAAAAATATCCTTTAATAGATTAGATGGGCAAATGCATAATGTTTTTTCTTTCCCTCCTTTCTCATTGTTGCCAAAATTGCCGATAGGATGGCATGTCAAAGAAGCCCTGCCGTCAGCTGCCTTGTGCTTTGACAGGAAAATGAACACATCAGCATCAATTTTCTTGTCCAAATCATTGGCAAATATCATTTCAGTATCGATTGTATACAATTTGATGTCTTTATTGTCAATTAAGTAGCCATAAATATCTTCATTGCCGAATTTATTTTCCAATCTAACAAATCCAGAATCATTGAGAAGTGTTTCCTTAATATTCACAGACGCTGGGTCTTTTGTTGATGAAATTAGCGCTATTTGCATTCATACAGCAAAAGAGCAATACTTTAAATAACTTTTTATAAGTAAATAAATAAGTATAAATATAAGTAAATAATTTAATTCAAAAGCAAGTTCAAAACAAAACTTTATATATAAGTATTTTAATAAGTATTAAAATAAGTAAATAATATGGCTACAGACTTCAAGAGGAAACTATACAAGCGCGGCTCTAGTTATGAAACTACTCTTCCTATGCCTTTATTATTTGCCTTGGATAAGAACAAGAAATACAATGTTGTCTTCTCCTTTGATGCTGATGCCAATAAATGGTACATAAAATTTGAGGAGCTAAAATAAAAAATGAAAATGAGGTGGTCGGATGTACAGGTTTAAGCAGTTTTTGGACAGCCTGGAGCATTATGAATTAAATGCTTTAAAGCAGCAGGTAGAGAAGGGAAAGCTGGACATTGTGAAGGAAATAAATGGAAAGATAAAGCAGCATGAAAAGCAGCATGCAAGGGACTGCACAACGTGCTCTAACAGCCTGGACCCTTACAACACCAACAACTACACGATAATGTTTGGCCAGGAAGATTTCAAAAAAAAAGCCTCTTTTTGCGGTTTAGACTGTTTGGAATATTTCTTAAAAAACTTAAAACAAACCAAAGAGGGTGCTGGGAAAACAGAGTTTTCCGGCACCAACTCCGTTGGTGATAAAAATGCAGAAAAAATTGAATAGCTTCCTTAAAAAAGAGATTGAGAAGTTCAAGGACATAAAATACATTGAAGGGATTACATTCCAGCAGATAAAGAAGCTTTCTGTAGAGGATGACGATTACCAGATAAACTGAATATGCACCACAAGAAAATAGATGATGTATTCCGGGAATTAGAGACAGGAAAAGAGGGGCTTGCAGAAGCAGAAGCAGAAAAAAGGCTGCAAAAGCACGGCTATAACGAGATAAAGCAGGCAAAAAAATTAAGCCCGGTTAAAATATTCTTGTCGCAGTTCAACAGCGTTGTAATCTACATACTTATTGCAGCGCTTGCGATATCTGTTTTTCTTGGCGAGACAGTGGATGCGATAGTGATAGGGGCAATTGTAATTGCAAATGCAATCATAGGCTTCATACAGGAATACAATGCTGAAAAGTCAATCGAAGCCCTCAAAAAACTTGCCAGTTTAAAAGCCACAGTGATAAGGGACGGGAAGGAAAAATCAATAGACGCGAAATTTCTGGTTCCTGGAGACATAATCAAGCTGCAGACAGGCGACAAGATACCTGCAGATGCAAGAGTCATAGAGTTGGTGATACTTGAGACGCAGGAAGCTGCACTTACAGGAGAGAGCCAGCCTGTTAAAAAAGAGCTGATAGTGCTTCCTGAAAAGACCCAGCTTGCGGACAGGCTAAACATGGTTTTTTCTGGGACAATAATAACCAATGGGAAAGGGAAAGCCATTGTGACAAATACTGGCATGCAGAGCGAGATAGGCAAGATAGCCAGATTGATAGAGGAAGCAGAGGCAGAGTCAACCCCGTTGCAGAAGCAGATGAACAAGCTTGGAAAGCGTCTTGGAGCCTTGACAATTATTGTTGCAATAATCGTTTTCCTCTCCGGAATTCTGAAAGGGGGCTCGGTGCATGAGTTCCTCCTTGTTGCAGTCTCTCTTGCGGTAGCGGCAATTCCGGAAGGGCTTCCTGCTGTGGTTACAGTGGGACTGGCAATAGGTGTAAAGCGGATGATAAAGAAGAACGCTTTAGTGAGGAAACTGCCTTCTGTAGAAACACTTGGCTCGACAACAGTGATATGCACCGACAAGACAGGAACCCTGACAAAGAACGAGATGACCGTAAAGAAGGTCTATGCAAATGGCAGGGTAATTGATGTTACCGGCTCCGGCTATGACCCAAAAGGGGAATTTGCCTTCAACAGAAAAAAAATTAGTCCAGATGAAATCAGCCTCTTGCTCCAAATAGGCGCTTTAAACAATGATGCTTCCATCTATGATGGAAATGTAGTAGGGGACCCTACCGAAGCTGCTTTGATTGTGAGCGCTGCAAAAGCAGGCATAGACAGGGAAGCTTTGCAGCATAAATACCCAAGGAAAGATGAGATACTTTTTACCTCTGAAAGAAAGATAATGACCACGATGCACAGCATTGATGGAAAAAATGTTTCTTATGTTAAAGGAGCTCCTGAGTTTGTCCTTGGCTTATGCACTTCGATTTACGAAAAAGGCAGGACAAAGAAGCTTACGGAAGCAAAAAAGAAAGAAATTCTAAAGATAAACGAGGAATTTGCGAACAGCGCTTTGAGGGTTCTGGGCTTTGCTTATGGCCGCTTTACCAGCAAGTCAAAGGCAGAGAAGAATCTTATCTTTGTAGGCTTGCAGGGAATGATGGACCCTCCAAGGGAGGAAGTCAAGGAAGCGATAAGGAAATGCAGCGATGCCGGCATAAGGGTAATAATGATCACAGGGGATAATGCGGTGACGGCAAGGGCGATAGCAGATGCAATAGGCATAGAAGGCAGGGTAATGACCGGTATTGATTTGGAGAAGATGGACGGCCATGACTTAAGCAAATATGCTGATAATGTCTCGATATTTGCAAGAGTAAACCCGGAGCATAAGAACAAGATTGTAGCTGCCCTGAAGAAAAAAGGGCATATTGTGGCCATGACTGGTGATGGCGTCAATGATGCTCCTGCCCTGAAGAAATCAGACATAGGGATAGCGATGGGCATTACAGGAACCGATGTTGCCAAAGAAGCCTCGCATATGATACTTACTGACGATAATTTTGCGTCAATTGTAAATGCGATTGAGGAAGGCAGGGGCACCTATAACAACATAAGGAAATATTTTGCTTTCCTGATATCAGGCAACATAGCCGAGATCCTGATTGTTTTCCTCGCGATATTATTTGGCTGGTCAGTCCCCATAACTGCGACCCAGATACTGCTGATAAACCTGGTTACTGACGGGCTGCCGGCCGTTGCATTAAGTGCAGATCCATTCGAGCCCAGAGCAATGTCAAGGAAGCCGAGAAGCCAGAAGGACCATATATACAAGGAGATGAATGCTTACCTGATTTATTATCCTCTTGCAATGACTTTGGCAGCCCTCTCTGTTTTCTATTACTTCAACTTCATAATAGGAAATCATGCACAGGCGCAGACTGCTGTTTTCATTACAGTTGTGTCATTCGAGCTTTACCAGGCCTTCTCATGCAGATCAACAATCTATCCTTCATTGAGGGTTGGGATTTTCAGGAACAAGTGGCTGGTGCTTGCTGTTTTCAGCTCATTTGCTTTTGCTGCAGCATCAATCTTTATTCCGTCTTTTGGAAGATTCCTTGACATGACTCCTTTGCCAATAGGGACTTTTATAACAATCGTGCTGTTGTCAAGCATAGGCGCAATAATCATAGAAGCGACAAAATACTACAAAACCAGGAATGAGAGGATAGATTTTGCCGAAAGCAGATTAAAAATTTAACAACACACCTAGCTGTTTAACTTTATCCTGACTATCAAATTTATAAATAAAACCCTCTTTCTGCGGCATATGGAATTAAGGCAAATCTGCACTGAAATCTTGAAGGAAGCAAAGAAGGAAAAAATCAATGACTTAAAGTCCTTCAACAAAGTTAAATTAAAGGTTCTTCAGATGCTTAACTATCCTAAAATACCTAAAAATGCAACAATAGCATCAATGGCTTCAGAAAAAGACAGGAAAGATTTCAAGAATATTCTTTCAATGAAGCCTGTAAGGACAATTTCCGGGGTTGCTCCAATAGCCCTGATGACAGACCCCTACCCTTGCCCGCATACAATAAAAGGTATAGGCCCATGCACTTACTGCCCCGGAGGCCCCGGAAGCGTTTTTGGGGATGTCCCTCAAAGCTATACAGGCAAAGAGCCGTCAACAAGGCGCGCAATAAGAAACCATTACGATCCCTATCTCGGGGTTTTTAACAGGCTTGAGCACTATGTCGCGATGGGCTCAGTGCCTGAAAAGTGCGATGTGATTTTACAGGGAGGCACATTTCCGTTTTCCCCGTGGATTTACCAGGAATATTTTGTAAAATATCTGCTTAAGGCAATGAATGATTTTTCCAGGCTGTTTTACGGCAAAAAGGGGCTGGACAAGAAAAAATTCAATTTATTTTTTGAGATGCCTGCCAATATAGAAGATGATGCAAGGACGGAAAGAATACATAAGAAATTGTTTTTTATAAAAAATCTGGATTTGGACAATAAAAAAACATTAAGCAACATCAATAATTTGTTTTTTAATAATAAAAATACCAATAATAATATTGCAATAATAAAAAACAACCCAATAATCAATAATAAAATAAACAATGGGGAAAATTTAATAAAAAATAATAAAAAAAATTATAATAATGAGAAATCTAGTAATGGCCCTGTTTCTGATGCTAACCTTATTGCGATGAAAAAAGTCAGGGAAAAGGTTAATTGGCAGGATAATCCAAAAATAACTCTTGAACAAATGCAGAAAGATAATGAAACAGCAAAGATAAGATGCGTAGGATTGACAATAGAAACCAAAAGTGATTACGGGAAATTACTTCATGGAAACCAGATGCTGAAATTAGGATGCACAAGAGTTGAGATTGGCATACAATCAATTTATGAAGAAGTACTGGAAAAAACAAACAGGGGAAATACAGTACAGGATAATATCGATTCTATAAGAATATTGAAAGATCTGGGGTTTAAAATTAATGCCCATTACATGCCCGGATTGCCGCTGACAACAAAAAAGATGGACCGGAAAGGCCTAAAGGCATTATTTGAGAATCCTGACTACAGGCCGGATATGCTGAAGATATACCCTTGCATGGTAATGCCCGGCACAGGGCTTTATGACGACTATAAGTCCGGAAAATTCAAGCCATTGTCCACGAAAGAGGCTGCTGAGCTGATAGCCGAGATGTTTTCCTATGCTCCTGAATGGGTTAGAGTCATGCGCGTGCAGAGGGATATTCCGACTTATGCGACTTCTGCAGGAGTGGACAGGACCAACTTAAGGCAGTATGCAGAAAAAATAATGGAGCAAAAAAGAATTAAAAGCAGGGACATCAGGAGCAGGGAAGCTGGATTGAATTTCATCAAAAATAAAAAAATAAATATAAAAAATTTAAAAATAAAAATAACCGAATACGAAGCCTCGAACGGAAAGGAATTTTTCATTGCTGCAGAAGATGAAAAAAATGATATTTTGTTTGGCTATTGTAGGCTGAGATTCCCTTCAGAATTCCTGAGGCCTGAAATAACAAAAAACTCTGCTTTGGTAAGGGAGCTTCATGTCTACTCAGCAGCTGTAGAAATAGGAAAAACATCAGATGATAGCTTCCAGCACAGGGGCATAGGCAGGCAATTGCTGAAAAAAGCAGAGGAAATCGCGAAAAACAATAACAAAGATAAAATGGTTGTGATATCCGGTATCGGAACAAGGGAATATTTCAGGAAATTCAATTATGAACTGGAAGGGCCGTATATGGTGAAAAAATGGCAGATTTAAGAACAGCGCAGGTAACAAAGCAATTGGGCATAACGAGGGACCAGCTTGAAAGATTAGCACGAGTTAATGGGCTAAGCAGGCATCGGGATGGAAAATATATTGAATACGAACCAGAGGAGATAACAAAACTACAGAGAGGCATAGGTGTGTACAGGCATCTTGGAACCGAGAAGATGCGAGAACTATATGTGCTTATTCAAGAGGAAGGAGACCCCCGTATAATTCATAATCATTTTGGCAATATTCCTTATATTAATCTGGCATTAGCTGCTGATTTTTATGGTGGTGAAAGGGGAAAGATGCTATCTAGCTCAGTTATTGAAGCTATAAAAAACTCTGATTTGTTGTTGCCTGGAGAAGTGCAGTCAAGACTCAAAGTAAGCTCAAGAAGAGTCGTCCATGGCTTGTTTGAAGCAGGCTCCCTAGATGCAAGGGTTGTTGGAGGAGTTAATCTAATCCCTCTTGAATCTCTGCTTGATTATATCGGAAACGAAAGAGCAGGCAAGCCTCTCTATAATTCAAGGCAGGCGCAGGAAGAGCTCAGAAAACAGGGGCTTGAAATTCCTCTTGATAGGCTTAGGAGAATAGCCCACACGGCAGGACTTGGAATGCACCTAAACCCAACAAACGGGTTAAACCCAAGTAATGGGGATAGTAATGGCAGGATTTATGGCAATCTGCGTTTTACTTTGGATGAAATATGGGCAATAGCTGAAACAGCAAGAAAATACAATGATTCAAGATCAAGTTCAATTTAAGGAAAAATTCATAGAACGATATTCTCGATTGACAGACTGGGAAGCCTTCAAGACCTGCTCTTTGTCTTTCTTAAGAAGATCAATCAGGGTAAACACCTTAAAAATATCAATACCGGAACTGAAAAAAAGGCTGGAAAAAAACTGGAATCTTACTCAAGTGCCTTGGTGCAAAGAAGGCTTCTGGATTGAACACAAGAAAAAAGAAAGAAGGGACATTGGAAATTTGATTGAGCACCCTTTGGGCTATTTCTACACGCAGGAAGCAGCTTCCATGATACCGCCAATAGTTCTGGAACCCAAAGAAAACGAAATAATCCTGGACATGGCTGCTTCTCCAGGAAGCAAAACAACCCAGATAGCCCAGTACATGAAAAACACGGGAATTTTAGTAGCTAATGACTATACCAGCGACAGGATGAAGCCATTAAGCATAAACATGCAAAGATGCGGAATAACAAATGCAATCATAACATTGATGCAGGGCCAGTGGTTTCATAATGCAAACATCAAGTTTGACAGGATTTTAGTGGATGCTCCTTGCTCCGGCACAGGTACAATAAGGAAGAGCCTGAAAACATTAAGAATCTGGAATCCGAACATGGTCAAAAGGCTTTCAATAACTCAAAAACAATTATTAGAAACGGCATTTAACATATTAAAAGATGATGGAACCATGGTTTACTCTACATGCTCTTTGGAGCCGGAAGAAAACGAGGCAGTGGTTGATTTTTTAATAAACAAATATGATAATGCAAAATTAGAAGAGATAAATATCAAAAATGCTCGGACAGAGTCTGGCACCAACTCCGTTGGTTTGAAAAAAAGCGAGCCAATTTTAAGCTTTGAAAATAAAAATTATAATGAAAACATAAAAAAATGCCTGAGAATCTGGCCGCAGGACAATGACACTGAGGGCTTCTTCGTAGCAAAAATAAGAAAATCAGCCTAATTAACAATTACTTCCTTATGGCCGTTCATCTTTGAAAAGCCGTTTGTCATCTTAAGCTCCCTTACCTTGTTCCTCAGGAACTTGATGGTTTTCTCATTATCCTGGTGGTTCAGAATATTGCCGCACTCGGGGCATTTGAACTCAAAGTCGGTAGCTTTGTCAAAATTTACCCTTACGCAGGCATTAGGGCACATGTAAATGTTGCCTTTGTTGATTTCCTCTTCCCTGAGCCTCTGGGCAAATTTGTCAATCTTTGAATAATGGACATCCTTCATCAGGTCTCCAACCCTTTTCTTGTTGAAAGTCCAGTAAGAAATATACCACCCTTTCTGCCTGTCCTTTTTCCTGTAGTAAGTGACTAGATTATGGTTGTAAAGCCTGTACAGTATATTCCTTATCTCATGGATATCGGTCTTTACCTTTTCAGCAATCTTGAAGTCAGAAATATTCTTTTTGTCCTTAAGGAACTCAACTACCTTGATGGAGTCTTCCCCCACAACTTCTTTTACAGTTTCGTAAATCTTCGTGTCTGTGATTCTCATTTTTGACCTTTTTGTAAGCAAAAAATCCCCCTTCCAGGCTCAAAGGAGAAAAGAGGTGATCAAAACTCCTAGTGCCTTTCAGGCGGGATTAATTTAATAACATGACTTTGTCTTATTATTTTCAGCTTCCTGACTTCTTCCACCCCACTTAGACAATAATGTCAGGTTGTCTCTTTTTTATGCTTTAACAGGTCCAGAACCCCATTATATCATCTAGGACCTAGCATAGAGTATAAATGCTTGTTATATATAAACTTTGCTATGCTCTAAAACCACCTTTTTGAAATATCTATTGATAAGCATATATTTAAACCTTTTGTTTTTAGTACAGTTTATTATTTAAAACTCCGGAAACTATAGTTTAAAAGCACTAAAAACCGGCAGATTAAGATGAAAAAAGAGCGCTCGGCAGGAGCTGTAGTATTCAGGAAAGACAAGGAAACCAGGTACTTATTGCTGCATTATGAAGCAGGCCATTGGGACTTTCCAAAGGGGCATATTGAGGAAAAAGAGACTGATATTGACACAATAAGAAGGGAAGTTGAGGAAGAAACGGGCATTAAAGACATTGAAATAATCTCAAATTTCAGGGAAAAAATACAGTATTATTACAAGTTACAGGGAGAATTAATGCAGAAAGAAGTTGTTTTCTGCATTGCAAAAACCAAAACAGAGCAGGTAAGGATTTCTTTTGAGCATATAGGCTATATATGGCTTCCTTTTGATGAAGCATTTGAGAAACTGACTTATAAGAACGCTAAGGAAATGCTGCAAAAAGCCGATGAATTCCTCAAGAAGCACAAGACTTTGGATGATTTTTCATAATTTTCACTTCTTTAAAGTAGTTAAAAATAGAAAGATTTATAAATAGCCATTTTACTATTTAAGATATATGATGATAAACTCTAATACCGAATTGTCGGATAGGATACTTGCATTATCAACGGCATTTAGGGACAACTTAGACCCCGCCATAAACCAGGAAATTTCATACACGGGCCTATTATCAAATCTTTTAATGTATGTTCCTGGAAAGACGGAACTTTCTGATGGTAGGGTACTAATTAAACCTGAAAATTTAATGATGGGCTTATTCCTTCCTGGGGGTTTTGTGGTTACAGCCTATCATGGCATTAAACCTAATAAAGCATCATTAGACGAATTAGCAGAAGATATCCGAAAAGGGAGAAAGGACAAAAAAGAAGTACTTGACCAACTAAAACAATATGCCTTCATTGACATTTCTGGTGCAATTTCAAGAATCGATCCAACTGAGGTTTATGCCGATGAAAGTTTGGACATAGCAGTAGTAGGGCTTTATAATAGATTTGGGGCAAGAAGGTTTCTAGTAGATTCAAGTGTTGAAAATGGAGACAAAATAGCTTCTTTATCATTTAATAAGGAGTGGCTGGCGCGTGATGGGAGCAAAGACATGCGTAACCCTAATTTATATCATATGATGGGTACTGTGTTGGATCCAAAAGAATATCCAGGAGGGGATAAATATCCGTCTGATACTCATTTTATTTTTAGTGGACAAAAAGCAAGAGGTTATAGCGGCTCTCCGGTTATAAAAAATGGAAAGCTTGTTGGTATGAGGGTAAGTCATCAAGAAAGTAAAGCTGAAATTACTGCAATTAATGTAGTTAGAATTGCTAAAGTCGCAGAATTTGTTGATACTGTGGTATACTCATTAGCGCGAAGTTATCTGCGAACGCAAGGTTTGAAGTAACTAATACCTTTTATAAATCCAAATTTCTGGTCTATTATAAAAAAAAATATAAACTGATAAGTAAATGGAACTCTAATGAAAAACACTCTCGTAGCAGAGCTATTGAGAAACATAGCCCAGCTTCTTGAAATTAAAGGTGAGTTGATATTTAAGATAAGGGCTTATGAGAAAGCTGCTTTAGTTATTGAAAACCTGGAAGAGGACATTGAGGAAATCTGGAAAAAAAGCAAATTGGATGATATTCCTGGTGTCGGAGAGGCTTTGACTGAAAAAATATCCGAATTTCTAAAAACAGGAAAATTGCAGTATTATGAAAAATTAAAGAAAGAAGTCCCTGTTGATATGGAAGAATTAGGCAAAGTTCAGGGCTTAGGCCCGAAAACCATCCTAAAATTATACAAAAAATACAAAATCAGGAATTTAAAGGAGCTGGAAAAGGCCGCTAGAGAAGGAAAAATCCGGAAAATAGCAGGCTTAGGCCCTGTAGTTGAAAAAAACATACTCAAAAGCGTTCAATTTGCAAAAACCTCAGGAAAAAGGTTTCTTTTGGGGCATGCCCTGGACATAGCAGAGGAAATAAAAGCCAGATTAAAAAAACTTAAAGAAGCAGATAAAATAGAAATTGCCGGTTCTTTAAGAAGGAAAAAAGAGACTATCGGAGACATTGATATTCTTGTTACATCAAAAAAACCCGCAAAAATAATGGATTTTTTTGCTTCTATGGATGATGTGGAAAATGTAATGGCAAAAGGCCCGACAAAAGCTTCGGTAAGGCTGAAAGAAGGCCTGGATGCCGACTTGAGGATAATTGATGAGAAAAGCTACGGCGCAGCTTTATTGTATTTTACCGGAAACAAGCAGCACAACATTGTCTTGAGAAAAATTGCAATCAAAAAAGCAATGAAATTATCCGAATATGGGGTTTTCAATAAAAAAACAACCAAATTATTGGCCGGAAAAACAGAGGAAGAGTGCTATAAAAAACTTGGATTAAGGTACATAGAGCCTGAAATAAGGGAGGATGAAGGCGAGATAGAAGCATCATTAAAAAACAAATTGCCGAAATTAATCGGATATGATGAATTGAAAAGTGACTTGCAAATGCACACCAAATGGAGCGACGGCAACAATACTGTTCTGGAAATGGCTATGGCAGCAAAAAAACTGGGCCATGAATATATCTGCATAACGGATCATGTCGGTAAAACCTTTAAGATTGCAAATTCGTTGGACGAAAAACGGGTCAAAAAACAGAGAAAGGAAATTGATGATGTTAACCGCAAGTTAAGCGGAATCGTAGTTTTGCAAGGTGGAGAGGTAAACATAATGGATAATGGTGATTTAGACATGAAAGACTCTGTTTTAAGGGAATTGGATATTGTTTTGGCATCAATACATTCAGGCTTCAGGAATCCAAAAGAAAAGCTGACAAGGCGCATCGTTAAAGCTATGGAAAATGAAAATGTGGATATCATAGCCCATCCTACTGGCAGACTGATAAACGAAAGGCCGGCTTACGAGCTTGATTTTGAAAAAATTCTGGAAAAGGCAAACGAAACAAAGACAGTTCTGGAGATAAATGCCTACCCCGAAAGGATGGATCTGAATGACATCAATGTCAGAACAGCTTTAAAATATGGCATTAAGCTGTCTATCGGCACTGATTCCCATGATGCTGACCAGTTAAGGAACTATAAATTAGGCATTGCGATAGCAAGACGAGGCTGGGCAGAGAAAAAAGACATAATCAACACTTACCCAGCCAAGGAAATGCTTAAATTATTGAAATAAATAAATATATACCTATAATTATAATCCGCTACTAATACAATTTGACCCTTGAACTTATCGAAAGAATTTATCTTCTGGACGCATAGGCTGCGTGTTTTCTTACCATATACTTGAATGCTATTGGCGCCAAAAATGTGCTTATCATGGCTATAGTTATTATTGCGGTAAAGATAGGGACTGTTATTAAATTGCTTTTCAGGGCTAATGTGGCAATGACAAGCTCTGTATCACCTTTTGGCAGGACTCCCCAGCCGACAATTGTCCCTTCTGTAAATGAGCCTTTGTTTAGCCTAACTCCTATTATGGTGCCTATAATCGTGCCAAAAATATCTATAAATGCAAAAGACGCAATTAGAGGTATGTTTGAGGATAATGATGACAGGTCCATTTGCATTCCAACAGTCACAAAAAACAGCGGTATCAGGAATCCGAATGATATAGTGTGCAAAGAGTGCGATAATTCATTTTTGCGCCACGGCTTCCTGTCTGTGCCTGTAAGCAGTGTTTGCCTCACCAGGGCGCCTGCAATCAGTGCGCCTATCAGCGAGCCTATGCCCAGCAGTTCGGAAAGGTATGCAACTGCAAGAACTATTATCAATGCCCCCATGAACAATGAAGCTCTGGATTTTTCGCGCTCAAATATCTTTAATGCAAACGGGATGACAGAAATCCTTAAAAACACCACCAAAATGATGAAAATCAGTATGTTCATCAGCAATACTGCAAAATCAGCTACCTCTCCGGTTGCGGAATGAAACAAAATCAGAACGAAACTTATAAGCAGCAGCTCAAAAACGTCATCTACAGTTCCTGAAGCTATGATAAGGTTTCCAATCTTGCTTTTTATCATCCTTAATTCCTCTAGGATATCCAGGGAAATTGCCTGCGAGCTGACTGAGACTGATATGCCCATGACCACAGAAGCCAGGTTATCCAGCCCAAAAATGAATCTTGCGGCAAGGAAGCCAGCTGCAAATGGTATTAGGGTGTTAAAAACCGCTATGTATGATGATTCCTTGAAATTTTTTCGGAATTCCTTCAAATTCAGCTCCAGGCCTATGAAAAAGAACAATAGTATTATGCCTATATTGGCCAAAAAAAAGAAAGATGTGGAAATCTCTTCTGTGAAGAGCAGGCTTTTAAGGACAGGTATGCCTAGGATTACCCCGGCTAAAATCTGCCCGATGACCCTTGGCAGCTTGAAATAGCGCAATATCTCTGACATGCTATAGGCAAGAATCAGGGCAGTTAAAATGACAAGCAGGATGTTCATGCGGGTTTAATGGAAAAGGATATTTATATAGTTTGTTGTGCCTAAAATTTCAAAAACTATTTAAAACAGGCATGCTGCCATATCAAAATAAAAAGCAAAAAGGTGGTAAAATGGTCAATGTGGCAATCAATGGTTTTGGCCGTATTGGCAGGCTGGTCTTCAGGATAGGCTTCAGGGAAAAAGGCCTTAATTTTGTGGCTATCAACGATCTGACAGACGCAAAGACTTTAGCCCATCTTCTTAAGTACGATTCGGTGCATGGCCCTTTTGATGCAAATGTCGAATCCGGAGAAAATTTCATAAAGGTAAACGGGAAAAAAATAGCTGTTATTTCTGAAAAAGACCACACCAAGCTGCCCTGGAAAGAGCTTAAAGTGGATATAGTGGTGGAAAGCACCGGCTTCTTCACGAAAGAATCTGACTTGATGGACCATCTGAAATGCGGCGCAAAAAAAGTCTTGCTTTCCGCGCCTGCAAAAGAGGGGAATGTAAAGACAGTTGTTTTAGGGACAAATGGGGAAGAATGCAAAAATGTCAAGTATGTTTCCAATGCGTCATGCACAACTAATTCCCTGGTTCCTGTGGTTGATGTCCTTGAAAGGGAATTTGGCGTGGAAAAAGGGTTCATGACAACAGTGCATGCTTACACCAATGACCAGAGGCTGCTTGATTTGCCGCATAAGGACTTGAGGAGGGCAAGGTCTGCAGCAATAAACATTATTCCTACAACAACCGGAGCAGCCAAGTCTGTCGGAGATGTAATACCCAAGCTAAAAGGAAAAATGGACGGAATTTCTCTTAGAGTTCCTGTGCCATGCGGCTCGATAACAGACTTTGTTTGCCTGCTGAAGAAAGAAGCCACAGCTGGGCAGATAAACAAGGCGATCAAAAAAGCCTCGCAAACTTACATGAAGGGCATATTGGAGTATTCAGAAGCTCCTCTGGTTTCCTCGGATATTATCGGCAACAGGCATTCTTCAATCTTTGATGCGTCATTGACAAAAGTTAACGGCAATCTTGCAAAAGTATTTGCATGGTACGACAATGAGTATGGGTTCTCGTATAGGATGGTCGATATGCTCAAGATGATGGCAAAATAATATAGTTTTTTAACCCTGGCTTTTTTCTCCTAAAGCATGCACAAAATAAAGCAAATCCCGGAAGACTTTATAGTGAAGGAAGTCAATAATCTTAAATTGGACGATGATGGCCAATATTGCTATTTCTTCCTGAAAAAAAGATATTACAATACTTTGGATGCAATAAAAATTATATCCGAAAAATTAAGAATCAATGAAAAATATATTGGTTTTGCTGGCAACAAGGACAAGAACGCAGTAACAGAGCAAGTAATATCAATCAAAAACGGAAATAAAAATATTCAGAACATAAAATTAAAAGACATTGAACTAAAATTTATTGGCAGGGGAAATGAGAATATTTTTATTGGCTCAAACAATGGCAATGAATTTACAATAACGATAAGGAATCTGGCCAATAAGGAAATAAAAACCATTGAAAACAAGATAAAAAATAACCGGATATTGATGCCCAACTTTTTCGGTCCTCAAAGATTTTCAAATAATAATGCAGAAATAGGAAAATCAATAATAAAAAAAGACTTCAAAAAAGCCGTTGAACTGATAGTTGAAGCAAATTCTGATTTTAAGAATGAAATGCTGGGGCATATTGAAAAAAAGCCCAATGACTATGTTGTTGCATTGAAAATAATACCATTAAAATTATTGAAGCTATACATTCATTCTTATCAGTCATTCTTATTCAATAAGGCATTGGAGCAATTAATCAAGGATAAAAAAATAACAAAAAACAATCAAAATAAAAAAAATGCCGGAGATAATAAAAATAAAATTATTGACAAAATCCCTATTATTGGCTTTGGCACTGAATTGGAGGGCAATGAAACGGGAAAAATAATCAATAAAATAATGGAAAAAGAAAATATTGGCATTAGGGATTTTATAATAAGGCAAATACCTGAATTAAGCTCCGAAGGGGATGAAAGAAAAGCATTCATTGAAATCAATGATTTTGAAATAATAAAAAAAGAAAAAGACGAGCTGAACAAAAACAGGGAAAAGATTATAGTTAAATTCTCGCTGCCGAAAGGATGCTACGCGACTGTCTTGATTGGTTTTTTGCTCAATTAAGCTAAGAATTAACGGCCCTCTCAACCAGCTCAAAAACATCTTCCGGGCTTCCGGAGCCGTCAATATCCACCAGGACTTCTTTGTCGTTATAATATTTAATCAAAGGGGCCGTTTGCTGGTTATAAACTTTCAGTCTTTGCTCGACAGTTTCAGGCTTGTCGTCTTCCCTCTGGTATAATGTTCCAGAGCATTTGTCGCAATACCCTTCCCTGTTCGGCTTGATAAAATCCAGATGGTATATGAAGCCGCACTCGCTGCATACTCTCCTTCTGCCCAGCCTTTTAACTATAATCTCGTCAGGAGCCTGCAGGTTTATCACTTTAAAGACTTTTATTGCTTTTGCTATCTCGTCAGCCTGGTTGATCGTCCTTGGAAAGCCGTCCAGGACAAATCCTTTTTTTGCATCCTTGCTTTTCAGCCTCTCCTTCATCATTTCAATGACAAGCTCGTCCGGCACCAGCAAGCCCTTGTTCATGTAATTTTTGGCTTTCAATCCAAGCCGGGTCTTATTGGCAACATTCTCCCTCAGCATGTCTCCTGTTGCTATATGCGGCAAATTCAGTTTTTTGCATAATCTGGAGGCGATAGTCCCCTTGCCGACTCCAGGCGGCCCTAAAAGTATGATGTTCATTTTAGCCAAAATAACCAAGGTCCTGCTCTATTGAAGTTTCTTTGTCCCACGAATCCTTCATCTTTTCCAGGTAATTCAGCAGCCATTTTTTAATTTCCTTCCAGTCATTGAGAAATTTATTCAAAAATTCCGCTTCTTCCTTTTCATCATTCTTGAGCATGATTTCGATAATGGCCCTATGATTTTTCATTATTTTCTTATAGAGGGAATACATATCGCTTTTCTCTGAATCCGTGAAGAACCTTGTCTCGTGCATGCTGCTCATTGAAGCTGCATCAGGCTGCAGCACTTCATTGATAAGGCCGTTGTAAAACTCAAGATTCTCCGCTATTTTTCTTAGTATGTTTTTAAGAAGGAAATTGGTGCTTTCCAAGTCGCTTATCTCAAACTCCGAGTCCAGGTCGTCAAACTTTGGAAGCCTGTATTTTTTACATAAATTATCATATTCTTTTTTTATGCTTTCTGCCATTTTGCGCTATTCAGAACTTTGCAGTGGTATTTAATTCTTTGCGTTGGCTATTTCCTTTGGTACAGGCCAATAAGCTCGGCTTTCTCAATTATATGCCCTTGCATGGCTTTTTCCAGTTCTGCTTTTGTTGAGCCTTTCTCTAAATCAAGCTCTGTGTCCAAAGCATATAGCTTGAAGAAATACCTGTGCTCCCTGTCAGGAGGGCAAGGGCCGCCATAGCCTGTCCTTCTGAAATCGGAATTGCCGCCAACACCTTCAGGCTCGTTCCCTTTTGGCATTTTTTTTGTATTGACCGGAATGTTCCAAACAACCCAATGAACCCATAATCCGCTTGGCCTTATGTTCCTGGGCACATCCGGGTCATCCATGATCAAAGCCAGGCTTTTTGCGCTCTTTGGCGCATCTTCTATATTCAGCTCAGGGCTTATATCATTGCCATCGCATGTATGCTCAGATGGTATCTTTCCGTTGTGCCTGAAATCAGGGCTTGTCAGCTTCATGTTTGTATTGAATGAAAGCCCCCGGGGAGAATCGCACTCCCGACCTGCAGATTACAAGTCTGCCGCAATAGCTACTATGCTACGGGGGCATTTAATTATCACGGTTTATGAATTGGTGTTTTATTTATATATTTTTGTATGGGCAGTCTGGAATGAATTTATTGAGAAATTAGTATATCTGATGAATATGCAAAATTGGTTCAAGCCTGCTCCGGGCTTTCCCAGCCGTACATCTTCGGATGGAACAGCTCTGCTGTGGGCATCCAGGTCCTTAGGTTTAAGTAAGCCTTTACCTTGCTTTGCATCCTGTAGACTTCCCTCCACAGCTCTTTCTCCCTTTTCTCGATGTTTGCGTGCTGCATCCTGTTTTCATAGGTCCTCTTAAGGTGCTTCAGCAGCCAGTGCTTTTCCCACTCCTGGCCAACATCAGACACTATTTTAGCTTTGAAGAATATTTCCAGCTCTCCATGAATCACTTTCATCTTCTTGCCCTGGTGCACAATTTCCATCGGATTTGCTCCCACGCAGTGCCAGTCGATGTCCAGCAAATTCAGGAAATATCTGCTGTACCTGCCTTCATGGTGCTTCATTGCCCTCCACCACATCCAGTACTCCTTGCCGCCATGATGGATTCCCCTTTGATAGACATTCTCTGAGTACAGGGCTTCCAGGTCAGAATGCGCTGATAAGTCTTCCTGCTGCCCTTCAAAGCCAAGCCAGTTCTCCTCGAGCAGCATCTCATGCATCATTACATAAAGGTTTTGCAGGGAAAAAATATCCTTGTACTTTACGCTGAAAACAGGTATTTCCCTGCATACATCCCCTGCATTGACTGCAGAATCCTTGCCGAAATTAGCCATAGCATTCTACCCGGCAAATTGATTTATAAAGTTTTCGGTATAGTATACTGGTATATTATTTTGTGTAATCGGGCAATATGAAAACAGATGCCAATAAACAACAATTATAAATAAAATTAGTTTCCTAAGGAAAATGCTAATCGGTGTTGTAGGAAAGCCAAGCGCGGGAAAATCAACTTTTTTCAAAGCTGCAACTCTGGCAGAAGTTGAGATAGCCAATTATCCTTTTACCACAATAAAGCCAAACCACGGCACCGGATATGTCAAGGTTGATTGCGTGGACAGAGAATTCAATGTAAAATGCAATCCAAGATTTGGCTATTGTATTCAAAGCAAAAGATTCGTGCCTGTTGATCTTCTTGATGTTGCTGGCTTGGTCCCTGGGGCCCATGAAGGCAAGGGCATGGGAAACCAGTTTCTTGACGACCTTAACCAGGCAGACGCCCTGATACACATCATAGACGTTTCCGGAAGCATAAATGAGAAAGGAGAACAAGTGGAAAAATTAAGCTACAATCCTTCCAATGACATAAAATTCCTGGAGCACGAGCTTGACATGTGGTATCTGAGAAGCATAGATAAAGGCTGGGAAAAGTTTGCAAGGACCGTAAACCAGGAAAAGCCGGAGCTGAACAAGGCAATTGCAAAGCAGCTCAGCTTTTTGAGAGTGACTGAAAACCTGATTGAGGAAATGCTGGAAAAATTAAACCTTGATGCTGACATAACCAAATGGGATAAGTCAGTTTTGATGAAGCTTGCAGCTGAATTAAGAAAAGCAACAAAGCCCATGCTGATAGCATGCAACAAGATAGATATTCCGGGAGCTTATGAAAATTACAAAAAGCTAAAAGAAACGTTTCCTTATTCTATCCTGATCCCCTGCTCTGCTGAATCAGAGCTTGCATTGAGGGAAGCTGCCAAGCACGGGCTAATAAGCTACATTCCCGGAGAAAATAATTTTGCAGTCAAGGATGAGGGCAAATTGAATGAAAGGCAGAAAAAAGCCCTGGATTTCATAAAAACAAACGTATTGGAAAAATACAAAACGACAGGAGTCCAGGAAGTCCTTGACAAGGCTGTTTTTGAATTATTGAAATACAAGGCAATATTTCCCGGAGGAGTCAATAAACTGTCTGACCAGCACGGCAATGTGTTGCCGGACTGCTTTTTATTGCCGCAAAAATCAACTGCGCTGGATTTTGCCTACAAACTGCATACGGACATTGGAAATCATTTTGTAAAGGCCATAGATGTAAAGACAAAAAGGCCTGTAGGCAAGGAATATTTATTGAAGCACAGGGATGTTATAGAAATCGCAACAAGCAAATGATTATTTCTTCCTGAACCTGTCAAAGCTCTGCACAAGGTCTATCATGTATTTTCCGTCCTCTAATTTGAAAATCAGCGGCTCGTTCTTGAACAGATGCACCAAATCCACTTCATATTTCCCGGGCCTCATTACCCTTATGGCTTCGATGTCCAGGATTACTGGCTGGTCGCGGTCGATATCGCTGCCTACCAGGTCAAAAATATCTGACTCTATCTGCTCTTTCTCTTTCTTTGTCAGCGCAGATTCCTCAGAGAGCTTCTTCAGCTGGTCCAATTTTTCCTTCTTTATGAAGAAGAACAGCTTGCCGCCGCAGCTGCATCCATAAAGTATCTCCTTTGCACCGTCCTCGTAGAACGTGTTGCACCTTACGCATTGGTGTGGCATTTTTCAATAACCTTCGGTTTTATACTAAATTTAACAACTATTTGCTGGGTCATTATTTAATGTCAAATATGTCTCATTTTGGCACTAAAAATTTTTAAAATAATTCCCGGCTATGATATTTTATTATATCTTAATATCAATTATTTATTACCTCAAACCTAATCAAATTTTTGTGAACTTGTTTTTTGATAGCCGTATTGGCATTTTTTATCTGAAATTAATGCATTACCTCTTTTTCCTGGCTTCTTTTGTCATCAGCTCTATTTTTGTAGGGTCCTTTTTGATGTCCCTTACTATCGATGCGGGCCCTATTATAGTTAGGCCCTGCCTGTCTCCCAGTACCGCGTTAAAGAAATTATTCCTCAGCCTTTTAAGCCCTTCCTGGCCTTTTTCCTCGGGATTGATCACTGCTAATTCAATCCCCTTGAATTTTCCCTTTATCTCTTCCATGGCTATCGCAATCAAGTCAGTTTCCTCCTCTTTTTTCAGCCTTCCCTGCAGCAGCACTATCTTGTTCTGCTTCACTATGTCTATCAGTTTCTTCACTCTTCTTGCGCTGCCCAAATCCTCAATCTCGTAATATGGAACGAACTGGAAAGTTACCATCTTAAACCTCTTTTTATCCTGCTATATCGAATAAAGCCTCATAAAACTTGTCTACATTGTTTCCGTATTTTGCTGATATCCCGATCACATTATACTGCGGGTAGGCCGCCTGCACTTTTTTGATATCGGCCTTTTTTAAGTCAGCTTTATTTGCAACTATAAGCACCGGTATGTTGCGGGCCTGCAGATTTCCGACAATGGTTATGTTGACCTGCGTGTAAGGGTCTTTTGTCGCATCCAATACAATAATGACAGCGTCCATCTCATCAAGCCACTTTATTGCATCTATTATGCCTTTTGTGGCTTCTTTTGCCCTTTGCTTCGCTTCTTTTTCCTTCATGCCCGCTTTTACAAACTCCTCATAGTCTATCTTAGTAGCTATTCCGGGAGTATCGACAAGGTTAAAATCAATCTCGCGCCCCTTTGATTTGATGCTTATCTGCTCCTTGATCTGGATCTCTCTTGTTTCATGGGCAATATTGGACACTTCTCCCATATCCTCTCCCAGCCAGTCCTTGCAAATCCTGTTTGCTAAAGTGGTCTTGCCGCCATTAGGAGGCCCATACAGGCCGAGCTTTACGTCCTTCTTTTTACTGAATAAGTTCTTTAGAAGTTTGTTGATAAGGTTCTTTAAAGCATTAATCATATGCACACCACTTTTTACTCATGAGTTGTTCTTTTTGGGTTTCGGTATAAATAGTTTTCGATTTGTCAAAAACCGCAATTTACAAAATTCATTAACGGTTTTTTAGCATGCTCGGAAATTGCTGACTCTCCCCAAGCTAAAGCAGGGCGTACGCCTTTGCGATTTCCGACATGGGGTTAAAAGCAAAATTTTATAAAAACCTGAAAAAATGAGTTACGGATGAATGAATTAGTAAGGAAAGATGCCCTTCAGACTCTTGGCAGTGTTATGGGGATTTTAAGGGTGAAAGAGGAAAAAGACATCCAGGAGCTTAAGGAGCTGAGCAACCATACAATCCACAATGCTTCTGTGTTTCAGGACGACTGCTCTGTTTCCGTTGCTGTTGTAGTCTATGCCCTTTCAAAGATAATAGAGAGGAATCCCGAAAAGCTGAATTATGCCAAATTCATCAAAATACTTGAAAAAGCAAGAAATTCTGTTGCAAATAATGATGGCCGCAGCTTCAGTCTGTCAATAAATCTTCTTTTTTCCGAGATTTCAAACATTGACAGCAAATTAAAGTTTTATGTGCAGGAAGTGATAAACGAGGCCCAGGTCAAAAAAGGCTGCAAGCTCTGCGAGCATGGCTTGAGCACTGCAAAAGCTTCGCAGCTGATTGGGGTTTCGCAATGGGAGATGATGAGGTACCTTGGCAACACCAAGCTTAATGAGCATGCTTCTGGAATAGATGTCAAGTCAAGAGTCAAATTTGCCCGAGGCTTGTTTTCATGAAAACCCTTGTTTTTGACACCGGGCCTATAATAACCCTCACTATGAACAATCTTCTCTGGCTTTTGGAGCCGCTGAAAAAAATGGGCAAAGCCAATTTTTACATAACGGATTTGGTCAAGAAAGAGCTTGTTGACAATCCCCTGACAAAGACAAAGCGCTTTAAGTTCGAGGCATTGCAGGTATTGAACTATATAGAAAGCGGCATATTGGAAGTTATAGGCAATGACGAAATAAAAAATCAGGCTGAAAGACTGCTTTCCGCGGCAAACGGCTGTTTTAAGGCATTTGGCCACGATATGAGCCTTGTCCATGCTGCAGAGATGTCAGCCATCGCATTGTATATGCAGAAAAATGCCGATGCATTTGTTGTGGATGAAAAGACCACAAGGTTATTGATTGAAAACCCAAGGAAGCTGCACCACATTTTGAGGCATAACCTGCATACAAAAGTGGAACTTAACAGCAATAGCATGAAAGATTTTCACAAGATGACAAAAAATGTCCGCATGATAAGGTCAGTGGAGCTTGTAACGGTAGCATATGAAAAAGGCCTTCTTGACAAGTACCTTCCGCATATGGCAGATTCCAGGAAAGAGCTTTTGGAAAGCGTTTTATGGGGAGTAAAACTCAATGGAAGCGCTGTCACCAAAAAAGAGATAGAGCAGATTTTAAGGATGGAAGCTTAATTTAAACCAGTTATATTGGTTGAAATCAAAGATAGTCAACAATTTGCCTCACTTTTGCTTCATCTTCTGGACGGAATGCAACATAGCCTACTCTACCGAAAACCGCCGCGCCACGAAATATTCCACCATTCTCTTTTGCAAGTGCCATGGCAATTTCATCAACAGCTCCTATCCTAACAAATGCTCTTTCGCTTACTTTACCAGCTGCATTTTCAGCTTGATTTTTTCTCATTCTAGCTACTGTTGGAGACTCTTGGGTGATATCGTAAAGACCAACAAGAATATATCTAGTCACTCCATCAAAAGGCGCTGTTTCTCCGTATCCAACTTTTGTTTGTGTAGTAAGTGCAACACATTTCATAATCTATGGTTATGCTGTTCATTTTTTAAATATTGCTGATTTTCACTGCAAAACTTTTATATACAAACCTCAAATATCCATCCTTGGGTGGTTCTGATAACAAAAGGCCAGGTAATAGGCGGGGAGTTTGGAAGGATAATTGCGAGGCAGAAATCCGGCCAGAAACTCGAGCTGGGGGAATTATTGGTTTCCGAATCCGGTGAAAATAAGATTCTGATGCAGGTCTTTGACTTGATATACGGCTCTCAGATTTCCCAGCAGAACCTTGAATTAATATCCGGAATGAAGCTGGAAGAAGATGCAGACACGGAATTCTTTGACAAGAACTTAAGGAATTACCTGCTGGCAAGATTAAAGAATTTAGTCACGATCAATAATGACGGGGTTTTTGTAAGCAAACTGATGCCACCATTTTTTTCTGAAGTGAGGGAAGTGGCAAGGGAAGATTTGTCATTCCTGACCAAGCCCGGCAATCCGCTGTTTATCGGTAACTTAAGGTCGGGAAGCAAAATGCTGGATGTTCCTATTTACCTTGAAGGCAGCAAGGTTTTAACACATCATATTTTGATAGCAGGAACGACAGGCAGGGGCAAAAGCGTCTTAATCTCAAATATCCTGTGGAATCTGATATCCCAGGATTATTGCGGAATCCTGGTTTTGGACCCCCATGATGAATACTTTGGGAGGAACAAGCTTGGCCTTAAAGACCACCCCAGCAAGGAAAAATTAAGCTATTACACTCCAAAAGAAGTTCCTGTCGGTGCAAAAACCCTGAAGATTAATTTTAAGACAATAAAGCCGCAGCACTTTGACGGCGCAATCAGCCTCTCGGACCCTCAAAAGCAGGCTTTGTCATTGTATTACAAGTTTTTTGGAAGCGGCTGGATCAAAAATCTGCTTTTTGAAAGGAAGATGGAAAATATTTCATTCATGGACCAGACAATCTCTGTTGTAAAAAGAAAGCTATTGCAACTGCTTGACCTGGAAATACAGGGGGAAAATATAATAGCAAAAGGCATCTTTGACGAGAATGCAGGCATAAATACTGCCTACGATATTGTAAAGGAGCTGGAAGACGGCAAGGTCGTTATTGTTGACACATCCAGCTTTTCCGGAGCTGTTGAGATACTGGTAGGAAGCCTGATTACTACAGAGCTTTTTAACAACTATAAGCATTATAAGATGGACGGAACTTTAAAGGAAAAGCCAGTTATATCTGTTGTTTTGGAAGAGGCGCCAAGAGTTTTAGGCAATGAAATCCTGGAATCAGGCCCCAATATATTCTCGACAATAGCAAGGGAAGGCAGGAAGTTCAAAATAGGCCTGACAGCAATAACTCAGCTGCCTTCCTTGATTCCAAGGGAGATTTTAGCTAATATGAACACGAAAATTATATTAGGGATAGAGATGAAGCCGGAAAGGACTGCAATAATAGAGTCTGCTTCTCAGGATTTAAGCGATGATGACCGCAATATAGCATCCTTGGACACAGGGGAAGCATTGATAAGCTCAAATTTTGCTAAATTTGCAATACCGGTTAAGATACCTTATTTTGAGGATGTTGTAAAAAAAGATATAAACATGAAAAAAGAAAATATAAGGCACAGCTTCAGCGGAATAAATTTGACATAATAAAATGGCCACCAATTTGGAATTAAGAATACTTGAATTGGCGAAATTATTATCCAAAAAAAGGCTAGGTTTCCCGGACAGGATTAGGGTGGCATATGACCTCATGAATCTGGCTGCTGAAAATAGGGCAGAGATTGAATACCTTAGAAGAAGCGGTAATAGCTTTTATGTTTTAATGAAAAAAGTTCTCGAAGCCTTTGCCAAACAGCTGAAGACTCTTATGGTAAGAAGAAAACAACTGCTTGAGGACATGAAGGGAAAAGAGTTTGTGGAGAAAATGCTCGAATCCTTCCCAAACCGCCCTTTAACCGGGAAAGAAATAGGACAAATCAGGCAAATACACATGGAAGAAGCAGGAAGGCTCGCAAGAGTAAACATAGATAAATATGTAGAGCGCACTAATATGCTGATAGGAGCTAGAAAACAGATTGAAGCTTTTGCTAAAAAATTGTAAAGAAAGGTTTGATAATGAAAAGGTTTAAACGTTCTTCTCAAGTCCAAGGAATTTAATCACCGGTAAAGACCCGGATAAATCGTCTTAGGGGGTTCATTATAGTCTGCAGGACCAGCTCCTGTTGCTCCTTGGGTAAAATCAACTATTCTCCTTTTAGCAGCCATTTCTTGTAGCTGTTTGGAGCCTGGAGTCCCAATTCTTGTTTCCAATGCTGGATCAGCTATTGGTCCTGGACCAGCTATTTGCCCTTTGTTTTCTTTTGCATCGTTCATATCATTCGGTAGTCAATTGCAATATTTAAATTTAATGCATTTTCACATTAAAAATCAGCAATAACATTAAATGATGTTCTTAAGGATATTTTAACAAAGTCATTTTTTCATTTTGCTGGCCGCTTTCCTGATTTCACGTTCAATTATCGCCAATAGCTTTATAACATTTTTTGATGTATTCGCAAAATTAGTTTTAGCCATATCCTTAACGATTAAGTTCAAGCCCCGCCTGATATTATTTAATTCATCTGCAATGTTTATATTTCTGTAATCACGAATCATCATAGCGACTTGGCTTTCTAAAACTCTAATTGCAGCTTTCCTTGTATCCTTGCTTCTTCCAGGAGTCCCCAATTCATATTTCACTAATTCAAAGGAAGTAACCAAATTTTGCATTTTTTTATTTTAAAGACTATGCTTTATAAATTTATTTGTGTTTTAAATAATTGCAATTAATCAGCCTGCATCAAAACCCTTAAATAATTTGTTCTATTCCCATTGCCCATGAAATTCGCCCACATGGCTGACTGCCACATAGGAAGCTGGAGGGATCCGAAGCTGAAGGATACAAGCACTTTAGCCTTTAGCAAGGCTGTTGACAGGTGCATAAGAGAAAATGTTGATTTTATCCTGATAGCAGGAGACTTATTCAACACCTCATTCCCAAGGCTTGATAACCTAAAATCAGCAGTATCATCTTTAAAGAAGCTCAAAGAAAAAGACATTCCAGTCTATATAATACCCGGAAGCCATGATTATTCTCCTTCAGGGAAGACAATGCTTGATGTTTTGGAAGAAGCTGGCTTGTTTGTTAATGTTGTAAAAGGGGAAGAAGTTGATGGAAAGCTAAAATTAAGCTTTACTATAGATCAAAAAACAGGAGCGAAGATAACAGGATTGCTTGGAAAAAGGTATTCCCTGGAGAAAAAATATTATGAAAACCTTATCACTGAAAATCTGGAGAAAGAAAAGGGCTACAAGATTTTCATGTTCCATTCCGGAATTGACGAGTTAAAGCCGGAGGATATGCAGAATATCATTACACAGCCTTTGTCTTTGCTGCCAAAAAACTTTGATTATTATGCCGGAGGCCATGTGCATATCGTGGAAAACAGGCAGATAGAAGGCTATGGTCTCATAGTTTACCCGGGCCCTTTGTTTCCCAATTCCTTCTCTGAACTGGAAAAATTGGAGCGGGGAGGATTTTATATTGTGGAAAATGGAAAATTAAGATGGGAGCCTATACAGGTCTTTAACATCTATAAAATATCAAAAAACTGCAATGGCATGTCTCCCGAGCAGATATTTGACGAATTAATTGATGAAATCAAGGACAAGGAATTCAATAATACTATAGTCCTGATAAGGCTGTCTGGAACTTTAAGCTCGGGCAAGCCTACCGATATTGATTTCAAGGAAATATTTGCGGCTTTATACGGCAAATCAGCATATTTTGTGATGAAAAACACCTCTGCATTGACAACAAAAGAATTTGAGGAAATAAAAATAGACACAAAATCCGTTGAGGAAGCTGAAAACAGTATCATTAAGGAGCACCTGGGCCAGATTAAATTAAGGAATTTTGACAATGAAAAGGAGGAATTATTGATAAAGAGTTTGATGGATGCTTTGTCAACAGAGAAGCAGGAAGGCGAGACAAATCCTGATTTTGAAAGACGGATTAAAGAAGAAGTTGGAAAGGTTTTGGATGTTGATGTGAAGTAAATTATCTATTTCAAATTAACGGCCATATATCATTTTATGAACTCTTCTTATTAGCCCCTCAAACTCCTCATCTGTAAAATTGCCTGAATCTGCAAACTTTTCATTCGCTTCCTCTACTATTTTATCAAGCTCTGAAGCCTTTTTTCTGTCCTCTTCCCCCAGGCTTAAGCCGCAAGTTTGCTGGATATAATCTGCATAAGCCCTTATTGGATGTCGTGCAATTTCTTCTGCCAGCCTTTCTTTGCCTTTAGTTCTGAAAATTAGTGCATAGCTAAACCATTCATTATAATAATCCTCGTTTATTCCAGTTATACGTGAAACTGGAGGCATTTCCTTGTTGACCATGTTAAAATTAATAACTAGGAACTTATTTCAATAGGCTTTTAATAATCTCATTAACCTCTTTAGGAGTCGCTTTTCCCTTCGTCTTTTTCATCACACTGCCAATAACAAAATTAAGCGCTTTTTCATTCCCGCTTTTATAATCTTCAACAGCTTTGGGATTTTCTTTTATCGCTTCCCTGCAGTATTTTTCCAATTCAGAAACATCCGATACGGCTTCCAATCTTTCCTTTTTTACGTATTCATTGACATCAAACGGCTTCTCAACCAATTTTTCAAGCAGTTTTTGAGCGACATTTTCGGTTATTTTTTTATTTTCGACTAATTTTAACAGTTGTATCAAATGCTTCTCATCAATCTCTATCTCATGGATTTCTTTTTTGTTGTAATTTAAAACCCTGACTAATTCCCTTCTCACCCATTTTGCAGCCAAAACAGGATTAACTTCCTCTGCTACCTTCTCGAACATCTCTGCAAGCTCTTTTTCCGCTGCCAGGATTTCAGCATCTTCCTTCTTTATTTTGTGCTTTGCAACAAATTTCTTGATTTTGTCGTGCGCCAGTTCCGGCATATCTTTCTTTATTTTATCAGTCAAATCCTTGGTTATCTCTGTTTTTACCAAATCTGTATCTAAAATATAGCCGTAATCTTCCTCTGTCTCTTTTTTCCTCAATAAAAATGTAATCCCTTTTTCGGAATCCCAGCTCCTGGTTTCCTGCTCAAGCTTTCTGCCTTCCGCTATTGCCGATTTTTGCCTTGCTATCTCATAATTCAATGCCCTCTCAATCTCCTTGAATCCTGTTATATTCTTTATTTCAATCCTTGTATAATCGCTTCCCTTTATGGAAACATTTGCATCGGCCTTTATAATCCCGTTATTTATATCAAATATTTTCAGATAGCCTAATGTGGTTATTAATTGCTTCATGAATTCCCTTGCTTCCTCTGCATTTCCCAGTTCAGGCTTTGTAACTATTTCAAGCAATGGATTCCCGCTTCTGTTATAATCAACTAGCACATAAGCAGACTGCTGCATTCCGGAAGGATGTATCAAGGAAGCAGGATCCTCTTCCATATGGACCCTTGTAATCCCAATTTCCTTCCCGTCTCTAAGTTTTAAATTTCCTTCTTCTCCTAATGGTATTTCATATTGCGTAATCTGGTAGTTTTTTGACATATCCGGATAGAAATAAGATTTTCTGGAAAAAATCAATTCTTTATTTACTTTGCAGTTTAATGCCAGGCATAATTTTATTGCAAATTCAACAGCTTTTTTGTTCAATACAGGCTTGCTTCCCGGATGGCCTAAACACACTGGACAAGTTCTCGTATTGGGCTCCTCGCTGCCTTTTGTAGGGCAAGAGCAGAATAATTTTGTGTTTGTGTCTACTTCTATATGTATCTCCAGGCCAACTACGATGTCTGTTTTGAATTTGTTCATTTTTAATTTGAATACTTGTCAATTATTAAACATTTCCTTGGCAATTTCATTTGAGCATTTATCCCAAAAATCTATTATTTCTTTTGCCTGTGTGGCTTTAACTTTAAATCCCCTGTAATTTGCATCATTCCTTATTCTTTTAAACCTTGAAAGATGATTCAGCATTAATCTCTCCTTTATGTTTGAGTCCTTAAGTATTTCCATGCAAACCTCATGGTTTCTTGGCTCATAGCCTAATAACCACCACTTGGCATCGCCTAACTGCCTCACTGATTCGTAGATTTCCCTGAATATGAGCGTGGCGCTGTCATCATACAAAGGGACCGCTTTTGCAATTCTTGCATTTATTTTGGCAGATTCAACCATGGATTTGGCCCTCTCTTTGTCCGGCTGCCTTATCCTGATTTGGTCACTCCCGATGTACATTTCGATTGCGTCTTGTTTCATGGTTTTACCTCTAAAAAGCCTGCTAAAACAATGCCATTGGCTATGTTATTAAAGACATTTAAATCAACATTTGTTCTGTTAAATAAGTGTATCTGCAGCTTTCTTCCAATAGCATTCTCAAATTCTGTAAGATTCTTATGCCTGACGATTTTATAGTCATCAACCTCATCACTCTCAATAGCTATGTCAATGTCAGACGTGGAAATATCATCGCCTTTGCTAAAGCTGCCAAATAATATTATCGCCTTTGGATTATTAAACTGCTCATTTATGAATTCTACCAAACCGCTTTGATAAACAAAATTGAGATTGAATATTACCTTGCTCTTTATGAATTCCGGGCTTTGTTGATTGGCTTTTATTCTCCATATTTTGCTCAATTTTATGATATTTATGAGTCCAAGTTCGTAAAATTCATTTAAAATCGTGCCTATATGAGCCTTTGCAACGCCTGCTTCTTTTGCAATATCCGAAAGGCTAAACTCTTTTTCGGGGTATTTAAGAAATACACTCCATACTTTTTGTCTAGCGGTTTCAATATAGAACGTAAGTAACTTTTTTGTAACAATCGGTTTCATTTTGTAACGTATGTTACATATTAGAACTATTTAAATGTTTCGGTTTAATGATAGAAAAGGGCTGCTCCAGTTATCCTCAACCTTATTACTCCTCATCAAACAAACTCCCTATCTGCAGCAATTTCCCTTCCTCCAGATGATCTGCTGTCAGCATCATCCCAACCGGTAATTTTTCCTCAAAGCCAACAGGCACATTTAAGTGAGGCAATCCCGCTAAGTTAGGGCTTACAGTCATGATGTCCATCATGTAGTTCTGCAAAGGGCTTAGTTTTTCTATTTCAGAGAATTTTGGAGGCAATATAGGCATAGTTGGAGATACTAAAGCATCATACTTTTTGAACAATCTCTTGTATTCCTGGATTATTTTGGCCCTTACTTTTGCAGCTTTTATGTAATAAGCGTCCCTATAGCCAGACATCCTTGCAAAAGTGCCTAAAATGATTCTTCTCTTTACTTCGGTTCCAAGATGCTCGCTCCTTACTTTGGAAAAATACTCGTTGAAATTCCCCTTTAGCTCTTCGCTCATGCCGTATCTCATCCCGCAGTATTTAGCCAGGTTAGTGGATGCCTCGGAAGTAGCAAGGATATAATAAGCAGCCAGGCCGTATTTTACCGGCAATGACAGGGAAACTTCCTCAATTTTGGCTCCATTCTCCTTTAGTTTTTCAATCCCATTCCTTGCATTTTTCTCAACCTTCCCGTCAATATCCCTGAACGTTTCTTTAATTACCCCGATTCGGATATTATTTCTTTTTTTATTTATTGAATCGGTATAATTATTTATTGGCTCATTTATTGTCGTGCTCTCGTTATTGTCAAAACCAGCTATTGCTTCCAATAATAATGCAGCATCATAAGCATTCTTTCCCAAAGTCCCGATTTTATCCAGAGAATTCCCGTAATCAATCAATCCATGCCTTGAAACCCTTCCGTAAGTGGGAGTTAGCCCAAACACGCCGCAAAAAGATGCAGGCGCTGCTATAGAGCCTCCTGTGCTCTCTCCTAAAGCAATATGCGGAAAACTTGCTTTTTGTGTTATTCCGGCTGCCCCTCCGGAACTGCCTCCGCATGCCCTTGTCTTATCAAAGGGGTTCTTTGGAATTTCAAAACCCAGGCCTACATTGACATTAAAGCTTCCAAAGCCGAACTCATCCTGCGCAGTCTTTCCTATTATTATTGCTCCCTGCTCAACCGCTTTCTTAATCACAGTAGCATCAAACAATGGCTTGTAGCCCTTAAGAATCCTTGAACCAGCAGTGCTTTCTATTCCTTTAACGCAAATAGCATCCTTGGCAGAAACCGCAACTCCCAATAATTTTTTGTTTTTAAGGCTATTCTTATCTTGTTTTAATTGTTTTTTAATATCATTGGCTTGCTTAATTGCTAACTCCTCAGAAATGGCATTGAAATAATTGTATTCCTTATTGAGCTTTTTGCATTCTTCAATGGCCTTATGGGTATGCTCAACTATGTCAATTTCATTGCTTTTTATTTTTTGAATAAAATCCTGCGTTCTCATTTTTTATTGTTCTTTTTAACTTGCAGCTCTTTTGGCTCTTCCTTCAGCTGCGTTGCAATTACCAGGCTGAATAATGAAGCGATAAACATGACCAAAAACAGGGTCTTAAACCCATACAGGCTTGCCAGGAAGCTTCCGATTAAGGCTGCTATGCCCTGGACTATGAACCATGTGCTTTCCCATGCAATCCACTGGAAAGCCAGCTTTTTCCTGTCAACATAGTTTGCGTAAAACGAATAAGTTGCAGGAGATATCACAACAACAGACAATCCTAAAAAGACCTGCAGGATGAACATTTGAGGCACATTTGAGACAAAATAATATCCTAAAAATCCAAGGCTTCTAAGGAAATATCCTGCAACCAAGACATTCTTGTCTTTGCTTAATTTATCCTGCAGCTTGCCCATGAAAAGCATGCCGATTCCTGAAACAATCATGAAAATAGCCCATGCTGCTCCGGCTTCCAGTATATCCCCTCCTATTTTTTGCACAAAAACAGCATAGATAGGCCCCAACATGCCGAAGGCTAATGCATAAATCCCATCCGCAACCAGAAACAATTTTAGCTGCTTGTGCATTTTAGCTGATTGTAACCTTATTCATAACATCCCCATCCCTTAATTTCCCTGCAACATCCATGCCTTCTATTACTTTGCCGAAAACAGCATAGTTTCCATCAAGGAAATGGGAATCTTCCAGGGTAATGTAAAACTGGGATGATGCGCTGTTTGGGTCAGAAGCCCTGGCCATCGCAACTGCTCCCTTAACATGAGTAAGTGCAGGATTTATCTCCAAGAGTATGTTTTTGCCAGAGCCTCCAGTGCCATCGCCGTTTGGATCTCCGCCCTGTATGACAAAACCTGGCTCATACCTGTGGAAAGTCAAGCCGTCATAGAATCCCGAGCTTGCAAGCTCAATGAAGTTTTTTGCCGTTACCGGCGCTTTATCCTGGTACAATTCAAATTTTATTGTTCCCTTGTCCGTATCTATAGTTGCTATTTTGTTTTTCATTTTTACATCTTCTCCTGTTACAACTGGGTCTCTGGCCGTATTGCTGCCAGAGCATCCTGCAATAACGAATAAAAACACAACCAGCCATATTATCTGCATTCTCATTTTTTCCTTTAAATCGCCCTCGGCCCTTTAAAATAGCCGTCTTTTTTATTTTGTGTCAATGACAATGCTTCTTCTTGGCTAAGGCATTCTTTTGCTTTATCCTCTCTTAACACGTTCTTTAATTCAACCGGCTGCAGGCTTACATCTATGCCTTTAGTATCAACTTCATCCAGTTTTGAGAAAGTATCCAGGATTTCCTTCAGCTCTTTGACGAACTGCTTCTTCTCTTTTTCAGAAATTTTCAGCCTGGCAACATCAGCAACGTGCTCTATAAGCTTCTCATCAACCTTCGCTTTCATAAGAGAAATTGTTTTGGAATCGGGGTTTAAATAGTTTTTGTGTCTTATTCCACCGTAACACTCTTGCTTAAATTCCTCGGCTTGTCCGGGTCCAATTTCCTGTCAGTAGCAGCATAATATGCCAATAGCTGCAATGGCACAACAGCTAAAATTGAGCTTAAAATATAAAGTGTATTTGGAATGTACAGGACATGGTCAGCCAGCTTTTTAATTTCTGAATCTCCGTCGCTTGCTATTGCTATTATGATGCCTCCTCTTGCCTTGACTTCCTGAATATTGCCCAAAACTTTTTTGTATGTGTAGATGTCTTTGGTTGCCAAAACAACAACCGGCATGTTTTTGTCTATCAAGGCTATTGGGCCATGCTTCATCTCAGCTGCCGGATATCCTTCTGCATGTATGTAAGAAACTTCTTTCAATTTTAAAGCCCCTTCCAGGGCAATAGGAAAATTAATGCCTCTTCCCAAAAACAGGGCATTATGCTTGTCTTTGTAGATGTTTGCTATTTTCCTTATCTCTTTTTCCTTGCTCAGCAAAGACTCCATTTCCAATGGTAATTTTCTTAATTTTCCCATCAGATCCTTTATTGTTTCTTTGTTTAATGAATCTCTTATACTGCTCATGTATAATGTAAACAAATACAGGACAACCAGCTGTGTTGTAAATGCCTTTGTGGATGCAACCCCGATTTCAGGCCCGGCGAAAGTATACAGGACAGAATCAGACTCCCGGTCAATGGAGCTTCCCTTGGCATTGACTATTGAAAGTATTTTGGCTCCTTTCTTCTTTGCCTCCCTTATCGCAGCCAAAGTGTCTGCCGTCTCTCCTGACTGGGAAATCGCTATAACCAAAGTATTGCCGTTTATGATCGGGTTCCTGTACCTGAATTCAGAGGCATATTCAACCTCTACGGGTAATTTAGCCAATTCTTCAAGCATAAATTCTCCGGCTAATCCGGCATGCCATGAAGTGCCGCAGGCAACTATTATTATCCTGCTTATATTTTTTAATTCCCTCTCATTGAAATTTAGTTCATTGGCTAAATTAATATTGCCATTTTCTATCCTTCCGTTCAAGGTTTCAGTTATAGCGCGAGGCTGCTCATGTATCTCTTTCAGCATGAAATGCTCATAGCCCGCTTTTTCAGCTAATTCAGAATCCCAGTCAATTTCGTTAATATTTTTTTTAATTATTTCCCCATCAATGTTTTTTATTTGAACATTATTTTTTGTCAATATTGCCATTTCATTATTGTCAAGATAAATGACTTTGTTTGTATGCTTTAATATCGCAGCCACATCAGAGGCAATGAAGTTCTCATTTTTTCCAATTCCAACAATTAATGGGCTCTCATTCCTTGCTGCTATCAAAATTTCTGGGCTATCTGCGCAAATAACTCCCAAAGCATAGCTTCCTTCTATTTGTTTTAAAGCAGCGCTTGTTGCCTCCTCTATATCACCCTTAAAATTATCTTCTATCAGATGCGCAATAACCTCTGTATCAGTCAAGGAATTGAATTTGTGGCCTTTGCTAATCAGCATTTCCTTTAACTCAGAAAAATTCTCAATAATGCCGTTATGCACGATGCTTATTTTGCTTTTGCAGTCAAAATGAGGATGGGCATTTTCTTTAGTTGGTGACCCATGAGTGCTCCATCTGCAGTGCGCCAAACCGATATTCCCTTTTAATTCAGAAAAATTAACTTTTTTATCCACTTCTTCGATTTTTCCCGCATCTTTCTTAATAACCAATTTATTGCTATTTATGCAAACCATCCCAACTGAGTCGTATCCTCTATATTCCAATCGTTTTACGCCGTCTAGTAATTTATTCGCCACATTATTATCCGACACAATACCCACAATACCGCACACTTTATTTACCTCTATACTTGTTTGTCAAGATTTCTAGTTTTTTCTTTTTTTCAGGATGTAAAAATCCTATTTTTTTGGCAAAAAGCAAGATATTATCTTTTCCACTAATTGAAAAATAATGCATTGTAGTTCTATCTTTGCTTTTGTGAACGAGAATTTGATTTGGTCTTATGCCGACTTTTTCGACTGCATTCCTCAAATCATTAACCAAATCCCTATATTTTTGAGCTATAACAATCATATTCTTTTTAGGATAAATGTAACCTTCATCATCATATAAGGCTTGCAGGAACTTACAAATAAGATTCTCTTCTAATCCATATACAAAGCTAGGTATTCTTTTTTTGTCATTGTTAATTTCATACTCCAGAATATCATATAATATTCGCCCTATGCTTGTTTGCAGCCAAAGTTCATCCCCGTGACCGATTCTTTTCCTAAAGTATATTTTATTGCCACCAAAAACAGATTTAACATCATTTCTAAAAGCATTTAATAGAATTTCTTCATTATTCACATAAAATGGCCTATATTTACTTTCATTTTTGACTAAATGAATTCCACCATCTCCAATTATGTGGCCTAAAATTCTCATTAGCTCTTCCGATAGTTTAAATCTTTTTACCTCAATTGAGAAAGAATTCTTTGTCTTGAGTTGCCTAATATTATTTGTTAAGTATGATTCTTCGATTGATAATGCTCTAAATAATTTAAATAAAGTATCCAAATTAGCCCAATAATTCTTGCTTTTTAGGATTCTTTGCAAAGTTTGATAAGACGCTCCAATCTTTTTGCTCAATTCAACTTTGCCTGACTTTATTCTGGAACTTAGCAATTTTTGGAGATTTTCATCTATAATAGCATAATAATCCTCATTTTTGATAAAATTAAAAATTTTCATATTGCTACTTTGCATTTGCTGGAAATTTTTAACGAATGGAGAATTAGCGATATTATTAGAAGATTCAAAAACTTTGTCATTTGAAATAAAGTCATAAGAAGAATCATAACCCCTGTACTCGAGCTTTTTCAGCCCTTCAAACAGTATAGGCGCTGCATTTTTTTCCCCGACATAACCGATTATTCCGCACATTTTTAGCAGGGATTAAAACTCCGGTCAGTATATAAAGATTATGAATCAATGATCGAGAAAGATAAGAGCAAAATAGCAATAGATATTTAAAAAACTGTACTCAACATCTGTTAAATGCTGAAAAAAGAAATCAGGGTAATTGGGATTGATGATGCCCCGCATAAATTCAGGGCAAAAGGCAGTATTCTGGTTGTAGGCACAATTTTTAGGGGAGGCAATTTTCTTGATGGTATTTTGTCAACAAAAGCATCCATTGACGGCAACAACGCAACTTCTAAAATAACAGAAATGATCAATAAATCAAAATTCAAGCCGCAGTTAAGGTGCATTTTTCTTGACGGCATAGCTGTTGGGGGCTTTAACATAATTGATATAGTTGAATTGAACAAAAAAACAAAAATCCCGGTTATAGTGATAATGAGGAAAAAGCCGGTCCTGTGATTCCTGCTGGCAGGATTTACGTGCAGATATCCGGCATTAGCCTGGAAAAGGCAAAAGAGATGCTGAAGATAGCGTGCACGCGAAGCACAATACCTGAAGCAGTGAGGATGTCCCATATTATAGCCTCAGGGATAGTTGAAGGGCAAAGCAGGGGAAAAGCTTAAAAATAAGTTTAATAATCAGAAATCTTGATATAATATCTTAGCAGATAAAAACAGGCAATAGCGGTGATTTTTATGGGAAGGAAAAGCAAGAAGAAAAAAGCAAAGAAAATAAGCATGAAGAAGGAGAAATACCTTAAGTTCAGGAAAGAGAAGAATACTGCTATTGATATAACGATGCCTGAGCTCACTCCGGAGCAGAATAAGCAAAAGCAGGAAGACGAGATGAAGATTGGCAGGTTCCTGAGATTCAACAAGAATCCCCCTCAGAAAGAGCTGAAGGAGAAGATGCTTAAGAGAAGATAAAGGGCAGATATAAAAGCATTCTAAAATGTCGGAATTTTCCACTAGTTAATAACTAGTGGCAGAAAAGCCAAATACATTGCGAAAATTCCGAGCATGCTCAAAAACCACTCAATGTTTATATACATAACCCAATCATTCCACCCATCTGTGATGGTTTGAACTTGTTCAAACCTACAAACGCTAGTGAGTATGGGTGGTTTTTGACAGAAACTAATCACCCATAATAACTCCCTTTCTCTTTCTGCTCCCTGTCCAGTTTGGAATCTAATTTATTGACTCTTGGCATCAAACTTTCCTTATCCCTCCTTAATGTAATATTCAATTTCTTCAGGAAAATGTTCATGCCTTCCTCCATCATAAAAGGCCCTTTTACAATTCCTTCTTTTGCAGGGATGCCGTCAAAAACCATTAATTTGTCTGATAAATAATCAAGAAATAACAGGTCATGGTCCACTATAAGTGCTGATGAGCCTTTTTGTTCCATGAAATCCCTTATTACTTTTGAAACTATGAGCCTTTGCTCAACATCAAGGTATGCAGAAGGCTCGTCAAGCAGATACAGGTCAGCTTCCCTGCCCAAACAATGAGCGACCATCACTCTCTGCAGCTCTCCCCCGGACAGCTCATTCAGTTTTTTCAAAAGTAAAGGGCTGATATTTAATGGATTTATTATTTGGTTTGCATAGCCCTTTATTGCATCCTGTAAAAAAATCATCACCAATTCATCATTGGCTTCCAGATACTGCGGCTTGTAGCTTACTGTTACCTTCTCATTTAGCTTGCCTGAATCATTTTCTATCTCTCCCGCCAGTATCTTTACAAAAGTGGTCTTTCCGATGCCGTTTTCACCCAGGATCCCTATAACTTCCCCTTTGCCAATGGCCCCTTTCTCGGTTTTCAGCGAAAAATTGCCCAATGTTTTGGAGATGTTCTCCCAGTTGACCAAAGGCACATCTTTCTTCTTCACAAAAGGCTTCCTCTCCTCAAACTTGACCTGCTTATCCCTGAATCTTATGTTTTCTTCCTTCATGTAGCCGCTCAAGTAAACATTGATTGCGTTCTTTGTCGGCTTTACCCCGGAGACAGAGCCGTAGACATCCTCGCTTCCGTACATTATATGCGCCAAATCGGAAATATAGTCGAAAATTATGAGATCGTGCTCAACAGCCATGACCGCAGTTTTCTCATCGGCCAGATTCCTTATGAACTTGCTCACATTTATCCTTTGCTTTATGTCCAGATATGAGCTTGGCTCGTCGAAAATATGCAAGTTTGCTTTTTTCAGGACTGCAGCGGCTATTGCCACTCTCTGCAGCTCTCCTCCGGAAATTTCATTGATATTATTGTCCATTATACTTTCTATTTCCAGCTCTTTTGCTATTTCATTCAGCTTATTTTCCTCATCGATTTTTTTTAATAAATCTTTAACTTTCCCTTTCTGCATCCTTGGTATTAATTCAATGTTCTGGGGCTTGTAGCTTACCTTAATCTCATTTTTCCGGACTTTCTCAAAAAACAATTGCATTTCAGTTCCCTTGAAGAAATTAATTATTTGCTCATAACTTGCTTCCTTGCCAATATTATCAAAATTCGGCTTTAAAATGCCTGCTAATATCTGTATTGCAGTGGACTTTCCGATGCCGTTTACTCCCAAAATGCCGACAACTCTGCCAAATAGAGGAGTGGGCAAATTAAACAATGCAAACTTGTTTTCCCCGTACCTATGGATGGGAGTTTTGTCCAGCACCTCTGGGAGATTAATGATTTTGATGGCATCCGGAGCAGCTTTTGGGCAGATTCCGCAGCCGATGCATGTAATCTCGTCAATCGTAAGCCTGCCATCTTTCTCAATCTTGATGCATTCTGTTCCTGCCCTGTTGACAGGGCATAAGCTCTGTATGTGCTTCTTAAGCTGCATGTCTTTGAGCTTCTTGTTGTCAACAACCGCTATTCTTTTCATAGGCTGTGGATTTTTTGCTATGTTTATAAAGATTAAGAAAATCTATTCAAGGAAAAGGAGGGCATACATTACTGAAACTCCCATTGCAATCATTGCAAACTGCAGCAGGGACCTTCTCCAGTCAAACTTTCCTTTGTGTAATTCAGGTATCAAATCAGAGCCCGCTATGTAGATGAAAGCGCCGGCAGCAAAAGCAGCCAAAGATGTGGTAATTCCCTCTATCCTGCTGCCTATGAAAAGCGTGGCTATTGCCCCCAAAACAGCAGTCAATGCAGTCAAAAAATTATAAAATAAGGCTTTTGCTTTCGTGAAGCCGCCATGCAGCAAAACTCCAAAGTCAGAAATTTCCTGCGGTATCTCGTGCAAAATAACAGCTATTGTGGTTGCAATTCCCACGGGAATGTTTACCATGTAGCTTGCAGCTATTATTATGCCGTCAATGAAATTGTGCACCATATCCCCTACAAGATTCATAATCGCAAAAGGATGCACATGGCCTTCCTCCAATGGGTAGTGGAAATGATGCCAATGGACTACTTTTTCTATAAGAAATGAAAACCCAATGCCAAAAAGGACATACAATGAGATAGTAGCCTCAAAACCCTTATCTTCGACAGCTTCCGGCAATAGATGGATAAAAGCATCCCCTAGCAAGGCGCCGGCAGCAAAGCTCACAAGGTAAATGAGCAGCTTCCTGAGCTTTTCGACTTTTATGGATAATGCTATGACTCCTATAAGGGAAATGATGCTTACAATAAGCACGCTTGCCAGCGAATAAACCCAGGTATTATCCATATTTTCCTTATAATATTGGATATATTTAAATAATTCTGTTTCTAGTATTGAAAGCTATGCACCTGAAAAAAGGCCAGCTTCCAGTATTTATTGTGAATATAATTGCACTGATAATCTTCACTTTCATTTTTGCCCAAAGGAAAAACTATGAATTCATGATTTATATCGGAGTAATAATATTTTTCCTTGCTTTAATTTTGTATACAAACAAAAAAATAAACTATCCGAACAGCATCTTGTGGGGCCTTACAGCATGGTCATTATTGCACATGTCTGGCGGGGGCATATACATTAACGGCAGGAAATTATATGCAATGATGATTTATCCTATTGTAGGAGAGCCATATAATATCTTTAAATTTGACCAGTTCGTGCACATTGTCGGCTTTTTTGTTGCAACATTGGTTGTTTACCATTTAATAAAGCCCAAGCTGATAAAAGGCCACAAATGGGTTGCTTTATCTATAGTTGTTGTCATGGCAGGTTTTGGCCTTGGAGCTTTAAACGAGGTTGTGGAATTCATTGCTACAGTAATCACTCCAGAGACAGGCGTTGGAGGTTATGAGAACACTGCATTAGATTTGGTCTCGAACCTTATAGGCGCGATATTGGCTATGGGTTATATCTATGTTAAGGAAAGAAGCAATAAAAAACAGACAATGAACAGAAAACAACATTGAAAATTAAACATCTAATCCCGCTAAAATAATTCCCTATAGATTTAAATAATAATTATTTATTCTCCCGGTTATGAAATGCGGAATATGCAGTAAAAATATTGAAACAACGTTCATGAACAAGATTTTAGGCACTCATATCAAGGACGAAAAAGGAAAAAAGCACGCTATCTGCTTTGAGTGCCAGAAAAGGTTCAACAACGACAAGGCAAAAATATTAGAAAGCCTTAAGTAGCGATATTATTTCTTTTTGCTCCTGCCCCTGTAGCTCAGCCTGGCAGAGCGATTGCTTCGTAAGCAATAGGCCGGGGGTTCAACTCCCTCCGGGGGCTTTCAGCACTGGACATTCACGGGTAAAATATATAAGCCAAGGAATATTAATCTTTAAGATGAAATTTCAAAAAGATAAAATAATTTTGGATAAGATAGTTAATAACCTGGACAGGTTTGCTCTGGATTTTGTTAAAATCCTTGAAAAGAAGGCAGATTACGTGCTGGTTTCAGGATACGTTTCCATCCTTTTTGGCAGGAGCAGGATTTCCGAGGATATTGACATGTTCATTCCAAGAATGGAAAAAACTGAGTTTAGCGCCTTGCATAATTCTTTGCTGAAGGATTTCTGGTGCCTTAATGGAGATGATGCCGAAGAGCTTTTTGATTTATTGATGAAAAGGCATTCCATACGCTATGCGAGAAAAGGGAAAGTAATCCCCAATATCGAAGTGAAATTTGCCTGCAAGCCATCCGACTTTGAGTCACTCAGCAAAAAAATCAGGGTTGAAATAGGAAAAAAGGCATTGTTTGTGTCTCCAATAGAGCTGCAGATTGCATACAAGGAAAGGATTTTGAAGAGCGAAAAGGACAGGGATGATGCCTTGCACCTGAGGGAGGTGTTTAAGGATAATATCTCAAAGAAAAAGATTAAATACTACGAAGAACTGGTAATGAAGCATGACTAAGGAAAATAGCCAGGACAGGGAATGGATGGTAAGATACTGGGCTAAATTCGTCAGGGAGCATCCTGACAAGGAATGGTCAAAGCAGCAGAAAGAATTGATTGATTCTCTGATTTCTTAGCTTTAATCTTTGGATTTAGAAACATTCCAGAAATAGGTGGGTTTCAACTCCCTCCGGGGCTTCAAGCTATCTTGCGGGATAATTTTCCATCTGCCTGATACTCTCACGAAGCCGTTCATCGAAGTCTGGAATTTGGCATGAGCCGATTACACTTTCTATTGTGTCGAGAGAATCAATGATGGAGTCCACTCTTTCTATAGCCCTTCCAAACCAGTATATTGCTTCCTCCGCATGAGACCTGTATAGATCTTTATCCCAAGGCAATTGCCAAGCAGGGCTAAATTTTAGCCTTATTGTAATGGTGAAGGAATTAGCAACATCTTTATTATGATATGCATTTACTGCAGAAAAAACCAGTTCATCCACAGAATTCTTTATCCTGCCGAGGCTATGCTCAACAATAGACCTTGCTTCATAGCAATCGTCCAACTTTATGCCGTTTGCTGCGGATTGCGGGGAAGCTAAAGTTAAAGCTCCTCCAAGCAGCAAGGCACTTTTTAGCCCCATTCCTGGAGAAAAAAAGCTTCAATTTAATATATTTACTATTTTTAAGTAGATATATGATATTTTGCTATAATACTCTTCCAAGCTGCAAAAATCTTTGATTACCAAAAAATAATGCTGCTAAGGCGCATAAACAAATATTTTATAAACAATAAGATTCTAGGAGTAAGATATGAAAACCCTCATAATCTATGCGCATCCCGAGACAAAAGGCCATTGCCCCCTGATTCTGAAGGAAATGGAGTCATTGCACAAGAAGGAAAAAATACCGTATGAGGTGATTGACCTCTATAAAATCAAGTATGATCCTGTATTAAAAGCGTCTGAACATTATACTGCAGGAAACAGGGCTGTCTCTGGGCAAAATAAGATATTCCAGGAAAAAATTAGAGCGGCTGATAGGCTCATATTTATACATCCTGTCTGGTGGGGCTCCTATCCTGCTGTCCTCAAGGGATTTATCGATAGGGTTTTTACTTCCGGGTTTGCATTTAATCTCAAGCCGTTGGGCTTTTTAGGGCTGGCAATGCCGATTAAGCACCTTAAGGGAAAGAAAGCTGCAGTATTGCAGACAACAGGAAGCCCGAAAATAATAACAGCAACTTACCTGGGCAACAGGTTCAAAAAAACGCTAAAGCACGAGACTTTTGCATTTTGCGGCATAAAATCAAGGTATTTCCAGATAGACAAGGCAACTCAGGTAACTGAAAAACAGGTTTCCAGGATAAAGAAGGAAGCCAAGAAAGCTATGGGATGGCTTTATTCCTGAGCTTTCTAAACCTTTTTAAACAGCAATTTTTTCTGAAGCAATTATGCAAAATATCCTAATCAAGGTAAACAGGGCAAAAAAAGTCCATTTTGAAAGGGCAATCTTCATTTCCTGGTACTGTTCTTTGGGGGACTGCACTTACTGCTACATGTCCACGCAAAAAGGCCTTATTTCCGACCCTAAAAAGGCAAAAAGAAGCACGGCATCAATTTTGGCAGAAGCTTATCTGTGCAGGAAGCTTGGATGGAAGCTTGGCAATCTTGCAGCAGGCTACGGCAGCTACACCCATGAGTCAATCTTGGAATTGGTGAAACAAGTTTACGAAATCTATGGCGGTAAATTTTGGCTGAATATTGGTGTTTTGCCGGAAAAGACAATTGCTGCATTAAAGCCGTATTTGGAAGGGCTATATGGTGCTGTAGAGACAACTAATGAAAAAGTCCATGAAATCGTTGCTCCGAACAAGCCAATAAGGCCGATAGAAAACATGTTCAAAATATGTGAAAAATATAATCTAAAGAAAGCAATGACCTTTATTGTTGGGATGGGAGAGACAATAGATGATTTTCAGTCTTTGAAGGAGTTTATTGCTGCAAATAAGGTTGATAAAGTTGTTTTTTACGCGCTGAATCCCATTGAAGGTACCATGTTTGAAGATTCAAAAGGCCCGGGTATTGATTATTACCTGGAATGGATGAGAAAAACAAGGGAAAATTTTCCCGATATGGATATTGTTGCCGGTCCCTGGGTGAACCGCATAGGCCACATAAGTTCAATGTTAAATGCCGGAGCAGGCTCAATTACAAAATTCCCGGCAATAAAACTGTTCAACACAAGGCACGCAAAGACAATTGAGGAGGAAATAAAAAATTCCGGCTACATACTGGAAGGGACTTTTACAAAAATGCCGAAAATTGATTTTGAGGAAATTAAAAAATTGGATATGGATGAAACTCTAAAAAATAATATTGTTGAAAAATTAGGATTGTACCTTAAAAAAATGAAAAAGACTGGCTCTCTGTTGCAGATCAAGGTAAATCAGGAATCTTAAGATTAATTGGCTGTCTAATCCTGCTTTATTCTTATTCTTATAATCTTGTCATCATTTGATGCAGGTATGCCCCTGCCGTCTTTGTTGGATGTGGAAAAATAAAGATAGCCGTTATGCTCAACTGCTTCCCTGATTCTTCCCATGCTGCTGAATAGCTCTTCTTCCATTAAAATTGTTTTACGCTCATCATCAAAAACGATTCTTCTTAACTGCGTTCCCCGCAAAGCAGCTACATACAGATCATCATTATAAAATGCAATGCCTGCCGGCGCAAGCGTAAATTCCGTATAGCATCTTATTGGGTCCAGGTAATTCGGGGATTCGTCGCACTGAGCTGGCCATCCGTAATTTTGCCCCTTTGCAATTATATTAATTTCATCATTTCTTGTCGGCCCGTGCTCTGAGGCATATAATTTGCTATTATGCCATGCTATTCCCTGGGGATTCCTGTGGCCGTATGAGTAAACATAATTTCCGAAAGGGTTGTCTTCAGGAACAGTCCCGTTCTTATTCATGCGCAATATTTTTCCCGCTAAGGATTTAGTGTCCTGGGCTGAAGAAGGATTAGTTGCATCCCCGGTTGTGATGTAAAGCTTTCCGTCGGGCCCGAACTTTATCCTGCCGCCGTCATGGAATCTCGCATTGGGGATATTGTCGAGAAGCACAAGCTCATCTTCAAGATTTTCATTTAACACAAACCTGGAAACCCTGTTGCCGTTTTCATGCGTATAATAAAAGTATACGAACCTGTTGTCGCCGAATTCAGGGTCAACTGCTATTCCAAGCAGTCCGGATTCGCTTACCTCGCTGGCATTAATATTGCCAACAACTTTTATCTTGCCGTCATCCAAAATGCTCGCTCTTCCGTGCCTTTCAGTAAAAATCACCCTTCCGTCGGGTAAGAAGTCAATTGCCCAAGGAGTGTCCAGATTTTCAGCTATGATTTCTGCTTCAAATTCAGATTGCTCAATTGGCTTTGGCGGAATAAGGATGGATAAAATTACAATTAACACAGACAAGCCAATTATTAAAAAAATAATATTTTTTCTTTTCATTGTTCTATTGCGAAAATATTGTTTTTTAGTTAATGATTATTATTCATACCTCAAAGCATACTCAGTGAGTTGTGAGCGAGTTCACTTCGCTCACTCGCATCTCACCCGTTCGTAGCTTTGCGTTACTCATAACGCAAAGCATACTCACTTTGTTCGTAGCTTTTCGGTACTATTCGTACCTCAAAGCATCCACGGGCTTTAACTTTGATGCTGCCCTTGCAGGGAAATATCCGGAAGCGGCCCCAACAAAAAATGAAAACAAAAGAGAGCCGGCAATGAGCCACCACGGGAATGCAGGCTTTAGCAATGCGAATCCCGCTGATGCTGCAAAAAATCCCCCTAATTTTGCAAGCCCATAGCCCAGTAATATTCCAATAGAGCCTCCAATCAGCCCTATAATCCCTGATTCCATGAAAAACATGAAAAGTATTGTGCTGTTCCTCGCGCCGATTGATTTCATCACTCCTATCTCTTTTGTCCTTTCAAGAACAGCAGTATACATTGTGTTCATGATATTCACAGCAGCAACCAGGACAGAGATTCCCGCAATAATCACCAAAACTGCATTAAGCACAAGCAATATTGTGCCAAAAGTCTCAAGCAGCTGCTCGAAAGTCTGTATGAAAAATGTCTCTTCACCTTCATTCTGGCCTTTTTCCTTCCTTAATTTTTCCTCAAGCCTCGCCGCAACTTCTGAAGGATTTGCCCCTTTTTCAGCCCTTATGTAAACAAACCCATATTCATCCTTGACATCAAAAAGCTCCTCAGCATCATCTATGGTCAAATATACATTTGAGTCATCCCCTGAATTCCCGATTTCTTCATAAAAGCCTATTATCCTGAACTCAACATCGTTGATGAACACCTTATCGCCCAGATTCAGCTCTTTTGGGAATATCTTATCGGGAAATTGGTAGTTATAGCCGATAACAGCTTTATTTTTGTCGCCGCTCTTGAGGTTCCTGCCAGTTAGTATGCCGATGCCCCCAAAAGACTCATCTATCAATCGTTGCTCAGATGGTATGGTTGACATGCCCATTACAAAAACCCATTTTCCCGGCTTGTCTTCATCCAAAGAAACTTCTGCCTGCTGCACCACTAATCCTGTAGCCTCGGAAATATCATTTGTCTTCTTGATAAAATCAAGGTCGTCTTTTGTCAATGGCGTGCTTGAAGTTCCAGGAGGTCCAAATCCGCGAGGCTGGGCAATAAGCTTGTCTGCTCCCGCCTCCTGGCCAACCTGGTTGACATAGGAGCTTAAGCCCTGCCCAAAGCTTACCAAGGCAAAAATAGCCATTATGCCTATAAGTATTGAAATTATGGTAAGGATGCTTCTGGTTAGCCTCACCTTCATGTTTTTCAGCACATAACTTGCTATATCCCGCAGCATTTTATTTTGCGTACCTCAATGCATCTACCGGGCTAAGCTTAGCAGCTTTTATTGCCGGCAAAATTCCAAACAGGCTTCCTAATGCAAATGAGCCTAAGACTGACCCAATTACAAGCCATGGGCTTATTTCTGCTCTTATAAGGTCGCTGCCTAAGAGCGATTTTCCTATGAATGCAAGCCCTAAGGCAAACAACACCCCGAAAACCGCTCCTATGATTCCGCCTATGCTGCCAATCATCCCTGATTCAATGAAAAACAGGGAAAATACCGAGCTGTTTCTTGCCCCTATGGACTTCATAATCCCGATTTCCTTTGTCCTTTCCAGGACCGAGGTGAACATTGTGTTCATTATGCCTATGCCCCCTACCAGGATTGATATGCCCGCAATTATATAAACAAAAAGCTGCACCCCGAATAAAATTGAATTAACCTGGCCCAGAAGAGCCTGGGGCGTCTGCACTGTAAAATCCTCTTCTCCTTCCTTTACATCCCTTTCGCTTCTCATAACTTTCTCGACTCTCTGCTGGACCTCAGCAATGTCAGCATTCTGCTGCACCTGTATCACGATGATATCATAATCTTCCTGCGGCACATCCAGTGTCTCCCTTAAATCCTCCTCATTCATGAAAACCACATTGTCAAGGATAAAGCTTCCAAGTTTTTTTAAGATGCCTACAACCTCAAATTCCCCGCCTTCAATCAGGACTTTTGACCCTACAACAATCTGTTTTCCCAGGCCCGCATCCTGCTCGCCAAGATTGCTGCCCAGCATGACTTTTCCCTTATCACCGTCTTTCAGCAGCCTTCCTGACTCTGCTTCCAGGTTCTGCGCTTCCTCTATCAGCTTTCTTGCATCGCCATCGGGCATGCTCGCGGCATAGCCAAAACCCGCGTGATCGTCATGCTCTATTTTTCCCGGCTTTATCAGCCTCCCGGCAGCTATTTTAACCCCGCTTACTTTCTTTACCTTCTCAAGGTTGTCTTTCGTCAAGGGCTTTACCACTGCGGTGCCTGGCGGCCCAAAGCCTCCGGATGCCTGCACAGCTAATTTGTCTGTCCCTAAGTCTCCAAACTGCAGGCTTATAGCAGTCTTTAATCCCTGCCCCATGCCTATCAGGGAAACAACTGCCGTTATGCCTATGATTATGCCTATCATAGTCAGCCACGATCTCAATTTTCTGTTCCTGAGGTTCTTAACAGAGAAAATAAAGTAATCCTTGAGCATTTTCAGTACAGAGGAAGAAACCGATTATTTCTTCCTGCCTCTTTTCCATCTTCTGTAAGCGAATAAACCTGCCGCTACTATAAGAAACACAATAAAGAACCCTAATTTACCGTTCCCTGCCACTAACCCGAGCTTTTTGGCTTCTGACGCGCTGTACAGCGGCATTTCAATATTCATTTCCGTCCTGTACTCGTTGTTGTTTGCGTCCATGTATTCCAGTATTATCGGAAGCATTATTTTTTTGTCCTTTTTATTTTCAACATAGATGTTGAATTCTGCTGTTTCATAATCATCAGAGTCTATATTGCCAAGGTAGTCCTCGTCATTTGACAGTATGTTATAATCCTTGCTCGGCATGAGCTTTACATTTGTGAATTTTATGTCAGTGACTCCCTTGTTTACGACTTTTATGACTACCTCTCCTGGTTTCTTGGCCTGATAGACCTCTGTTGTGTCGAGTGTAACGCTTAAATCCGGCTTTGCCCCGACAACAAATCCGAGCGTGCTGTTCTTGAAATAAGTTTTTCCAAGCTCGTCAGAGTATGTTATCTTCAAAGGCACCTGGTAGACTCCTGAAGCAGCATCCGGGTTTGCCAGAAGCTCAAAATCAAACTCATATGCCTCTCTTGAGTCAATTTTATAGATGCTTTTCTCGTTTGTCGAGCCTAAAGGCACGAAAGGCAAGCCCCCTAATTCCAGTCTTGCCTTTATGTCCTTTAAAGCAGAATCAGCATCATTTGAGACTTTTATTTTCACAGTGTTGCTTGCTCCCGGCTCCAGGGTTTTTTTGCCTATGCTTACAGACTCTACGGAGAGGATGGCATCATGCGTCTGCACATCAATCTTAAACTCTTCGGGCTCTATCCATGAGTATCCTTCTATCTTGTATCTTACCCTTAAATCATTTTCCCCTTCAACCGCATTCTTATCCACCCTTAGCCTGTATTTTACTATTATTCCAACATCACCTCTTTGCATGCTCTGTATAGTTCCTATGTTCCTTATAGCTTCTGCGCCGGGATCCAATGAAAAAGGATATTGGGGCATCAGCTCTACCATGACATTTCTTGCCTCCCCGCTTCCATTGTTGTCAAACTTGAACCTCACATCGACATATTTTCCTGGCTCAGCAGGATCAGGCTCCTGGTTTATCAGGGTAAACGCAATGTCATCTACTTTTGCAGGTTTTGTTGTGGTTTGCGCCCCAAATACATTAGAAGCAATCAGTGCTGCAAACACGAAAAGAATAATCAATGCTTTTTTCATTTCATCTATCAGCTCCTTTTCACCACTCTTCCGTCTTTGAGGTGCTCTATCCTCTGCGCATGCCTCGCTACATTCGCATCATGCGTTACCATTATTATAGTTTTCCCTTCTTTATTAAGTTTTCCCAAAAAATTTATGACAATTTCCCCGGTTTTTGAATCTAAGTTGCCGGTAGGCTCGTCTGCCAAGACTACTTCAGGATCATTTGAAAGGCTTCTTGCGATTGCAACCCTCTGCTGCTGGCCCCCGCTCAGCTCATTTGGCTTGTGGTTCATCCTTTCCCCAAGCTCGACCAGCTCCAGGAGCCTATTGGCTGTTTTCAGCCTTGTTTCCCGGTCGGTGTTCTGGAAAAGCATGGGCAGCGCAACATTTTCGAGTGCAGTCAGTGTATTTATCAGATTAAACTGCTGGAATATGAAGCCTATTTTCCTGCCTCTTATCTGCGCCAAATCAGACTCTGAAAGCTTTGAGATGTCATGCTGGTCAAGGTAGATGTGGCCTTTTGTAGGCACGTCCAGGCAGCCAATCATGTTGACAGCAGTGCTTTTTCCCGAGCCGCTTGGCCCCATTATTGCAACAAATTCCCCTTTCTTTATCTCAAGGCTCAGTCCCCTTAAAGCCTCTACCTTGACCTCTCCCATCTGGTATATCTTCCAGACATTGTCCAGCTTTATTATTGTGCCTTTCATAAAATATCAGCTTACCAACTATTTGTTATCTCATCATTTAATGGAGACTTTATCTCATTTGGGCAATAAAAAATAATAATTTCATAAACGCCGGATAAGATTTTTTTATTTGGATTGTTTTTATTGGTATGTTCTTTATATATTTTTACTATTTAATTGTCGGTTTTTTATTTTTTTGCTGGTTTATAACTTTAATTCGCACAAAAACCTTTAAATACAGCCATCTTCTGCTTTTTTTCATGAGGAAGCAGGATAAGCCGGACAGGATGAAGAAGTTCATGGTCTACTTCATAGGCTTCATAATGATTAGCAGCGTTTTTGGGGTGATATTCTTCGGATTTAGCGATGCTGGAACAAGCATAAAATACAACGAATTCAAGTTCTTCAACAGGGGCAATTTCTGGTCCACCAATATAGACGGAAGGGAAGCGATGTTTACCTATCTTCCTTCGGAAATCGAGTCAATATCCGCAGATGATGGGGCAATCAGCAGGCTGAGAAACAGGCCTCAGATTGATATAACCTCGGAATTTAACGACACTTTTGCTGAAGGCATAGCCCTTGCACAATACCAGATGGGAATCACTTTGGGCAATTTCAATATTTTTGCAAGGAGCGGATTTACAAGCCAGACCAGCTATAATGCGCCGGTAATAACGTGCAGCAGCTCAACAGATTTTGTGCCCGTTGTCTTTTTCACAAAAGGTAATTCAACAGGCATTTACATGCAGGGCAAATGCATAATAGCGGAATCTGCCACACAGGCAGATGTCATAAGGCTCAAAGACAGGCTCGTTTATGGAATGCTTGGGATAATGGGATGAAACGATGAAACAAAAAAAACTGAGAGAGCTTGAGGAAAGCTATGAGCTGGGAATGATAACCAAAGAAGAGCATGAGGAAAAGAAGAAGGAGATAGAGGAGATGCCAGAAGAAAAAAAACCGGAAAAAAAAGATGAAGAGCCAAAGGAGGCAAAATTCAAGTCAGACAAAATCCTGATAATAGGTGCTGTTTTATTGATACTTGTCTTTGCTGTTGTTTTCGGAATAAGGTTTTTTACCCAGGAGCAGCCCCAGACCATTGAGGACCTGCATGCATTGAACTTCAAGGGAAAATTAAAGCCTGACCAGGGCTACTTGTACAGGGATGTTTATTCTTTTGTCAAGTTTGAGGATTCGTGGTACACGCAGTTCAAAAGCCCGAAGGGCTCAAGGCTCTATAATGTCCAGTTCAGGTACGGCCCAAAGGAAGTTGAAGATATCAGGATAAGCGGCTCTTTGGATTTAAACATGTTTAACAATGCAACGGATTATTATGTCACTTTTAATCCCAAAGGAAATGACTTTTCCCATGTTGCCCTTGCAGCTGCAGATTTTAACCAGCACATGACGACCATATTCTTCAAGCAGCCTATTGGAGCATGCGACAGGAACGAGACTTTTACATGCAGGGACAGGCCCATAGTGACTTGCGATAGCACCGATAAGGTTGTTTTATATGTGAAGGAAGCCAATGAAAGCAAAGCCTCTTTTAACGACAACTGCATAATTGTGGAAGGGAATGGATTTGACTTGGTAAAAGAAATAGACCGTGTCCTTTACGTGTTCTATGAGATAATGGAGCAGTAAGAAATTAAAAAAAATAATAAAATGTCAGAAATTTTCCACCAGTTTATAACTGGTGGCTGAAAGCCAATTTCCTTTAAGCATATGGAAAATTTCTGAACATGCTCAAAAACCACTGGAATAGTTTGCGATAAGCAACATCCTAAAAAATCTCTACGAGATTTTTGGGACACCAAAAACTCAAGGAATTTTTCAGTGTTCCACCAGTCTTTGACTGGTGGTTTTTGACAAATAAGCTTACTTTATCTCGTAAGCCACGCTCACGAAAGCGCTGACTTCAACCTTTCCAGGCACAATCTGCGTTGCTGCTTTTGACTCTTCCATCCCGAATGCTGCCCTTGGAACATCATAAGCCGCGAAGTTGAAGTTTGATTCCTGCACCGAAACCACTTTTCCCAAATTCACGCCCAGGCTGTTTGCCAATGATTCGGCTTTGTCCCTTGCAACTTTTGATGCCATTATCAAAGCTTCCCCAAAGACCTCTTTCTGCATTTCCTTGCTCAGGCCGAAATTGACGCTCTGGATGCTGTTGGCTCCGCTGTCAACTGCCGTGTCTATCACTTTTCCGGCATTGTCAACGTCTTTTGTGGTTACTTTAAGCGTGTTTGTTGCAGTGTACCCTGTCAAAACCTGCTCCTGCCTTTCATAGTCCCACTTGTACCTTGGGCTTATGTAGAAGCTTGTCGTCTCTATATCCTCATCCTTTATGCCCTCTTTCTTCAAAGACTTGATTACATTGCCGGATATTGCTGCATTCTCGTTTTTCGCATTCTCGGCTTTTTCATCGGAAGTCTCTATGGTTACATATACTTCCGCCTGGTCAGGCTCGACTTGCAGGTTGGCATTTCCCGAAACAGAAATTGCATTCTGCTGCTCTCCGCCCGTTATGATCTTTGTCTGGCCCTGGTTCAGGACCAAAATGACCGCTATTAGTATAATCCCTGCTATGAAAACAACCATTAAAGTGCTGTTGCTTTTTTCCATTTAAAACCACCTAAGCGGGCATAAAAATTATTTAGTATTTAAATATTGATGTTTTTGCCATAAGAACGGGGTTTGGAACATAAAAAAGAAAACATATAAAAATTGAATCAAAAATACAAATATTATGGCCTGGATAACCATCGGAGAGATAATAGACATAATAGTCATGACTTTGGCTATTGGCTACATCTTCTCAAGATTCTTCAGAAGGCAGCCCCAGGAAGGGTATGATCCTCTCTCTTATTATAAAAAAAATCCAATCATTGAGGACATCAAGTATGGGGCGATAATTGCTGCTCCTGCCGTTGTATTGCACGAGTTGACCCATAAGTTTGTAGCCATGGGATTTGGCGCCCAAGCGACTTTGCACGCTCCCTCTTTATTTGGGATCCCGTACGGGATGTACCTTCTGGTGATCATCCTGATCCAGATGAACTTCCCGCTGCTCTTCTTTGTCGGGGGCTATGTAAGCCATACTGCTTTGCCGCCACTGGCATCTTCAATAGTTGCATTTTCAGGACCATTAACTAATCTTATATTATGGCTGGTAGGAATTTCATTGATAAAATACAGTTTAATTGACAGGAAATATTACAAGACCATTGGCCTGATGGCAAAATTAAATCTTTTCTTTTTTGCCTTCAACATGATTCCCATACCGGGATTTGACGGCAGCAAGGTCTTTATGGGCCTGCTACAGTCATTTTTTTGAACTTGAGTTTTAATTAACCGAAACATTTATATATTCTGGCTCAGTTATATAACTAATAGTTTATATAAAATGATGCAAGCAACATTAAAAGCGCTATCTGAACCAAACCGGCTGCGGATAGTGGATGTCTTAATTGATGGGCCGCACTCCGTTGGCGAAATTGTTATAGAACTGGAGATAAGTCAGCCACTGGTTTCAAAACATCTCAGTATATTGAGCGAAGCAGGTCTGGTGGAAGTTCATCAAGTCGCACAGAAGCGGATATATACATTGCGAGCCAAGCCGTTTAAAGAAATGGATTCTTGGCTGGTATCGTACAGGAGACTTTGGGGAGAAAAGTTTAATAGGTTAGATAAATTATTGGAGGAAGAGAAAAATAAACTGGAAGGTGGGACTAAAAAATGAAAAAGAATGAAATAGTAATAACAAGAATCTTTGAAGCTCCGGTAGAATTAGTCTGGAAATACTGGACAGAGCCAGAATATTCTAAGAGGTGGTGGGCTCCGAAGGATTTCACTTGCCCGGTCAGCAAAATTGATTTTAAAGTTGGAGGCAAATATTTTAGCTGCATGCGTGGCAAGATGCCTGATGGTAAAATAACTGAGGTATGCAGCACTGGAGTATATAAAGAAATTATTCCACTAAAAAAACTAGTTATGAGCGATAGTTTTGCTGATAAAAAAGGCAACGTTGTTCCTGCTTCACATTACGGCTTCGAAGGTTTTTTCCCAATGAAGCTTTTAATAACAGTCACCTTTGAAAATCTTAAAGATAAAACAAAAATAACACTCAAACATTCTGGTCTTGAGGATGTAGATGATAAGATGAAGAGTGATATGGATCGGGGCTGGAGCCAAATGTTTGATAAATTAAATAAAATCATAAAGTAAAATGATAAAAGAAAGCAAAGAAATAGTGATAGAAAGAATATTTGACGCACCGCGAAAGCTTGTATGGAAAGCCATAACAGACAAAGACCAAAAAGAAGTTGACTATTACTGGAAAAAGCTTTCTGCAGACCCAAAGTCAGAGCAATGCGGCTGGCTGAAAGACAAGTACGGATTGTCATGGCAGATTATTCCGGCTGCCCTTAATGAATTGCTTGGAAAAGACAGATCAGGAAGAGTCACGCAGGCGATGCTTCAGATGAAAAAGATTGATATCAAGAAATTAGAGCAGGCAGCAAGGAAAGATTATTAAATATGTTTAGAGGTTTATGGGCATAATGAAAAAGAGCCTGATTTTTGCATTGATATTGGTTTTATTGTTTTTCGTTGTGTCTTGCGCTCCTAAAATGCCACCTGAGAATGATATACTTGCAGAGGCTGAAAACGATGGCTTGGAGGAAGCCGATATTGCTCAAGGCTCGCAGCAAGATTTTCCATTAGCAGATGTAGAGTCAGAATCTGCTCCTGAAACACCTCAAGAGTTGATCCCAGAAACTGAAGATATCCCAGCCGAACCTGCTGCAGAAATATTGTCATTTTCCTGGGAGAAGGACAGCGGCTCAAGAATTACAGATGGCTCTGTCCCTTACGTGCATAAATTGAAAGACGGCAGAGTGCGCTTGTATTACTGCAATTCTAAAGGGATATTGTCTGCTATTTCTAAAGATGGCCTGGCTTTTGCAAAAGAATCTGGAGTTAGGATTTCACCAGGAACTGGATTTGAAGTCCAGGTTTGCGACCCTACTATAGTTGATATTCCTGATGGAAAAATGAGGATGTATTACAAAGGCGCAAATAGCCTGAAACCCGGGCCTGGGCAGTCTATACACAAGATTTTTTCTGCAATTTCTTCAGATGGCCTGACTTTCAAAAAAGAGGGGCTCAGGATTGATTCAGAGACAAATGGCGACAATGGCTGGGCTTCTGTACCAGATGCTATAATGCTTAGTGACGGCAGGGTAAGGATATATTATGTAACAGCATCAGGAATGGAGCACGGAATTGGCTCAGCTATATCTTATGATGGCCTCGATTTTGAAAAAGAAGCCGGAATCAGGGTTTCGAATTTGGTTGACCCAGCATTGGTCAGAATCAAAGACAAATACGTGCTTTTTGCAGCCTCTATTGATGAAAGGTTTGGCCAAGTCCCGAAGGGAATCTATTTTTCAGAGTCATCTGACGGGCTTGATTTTGGCAAACAAATACCAGTTTTCCAGACAGATAATGTGTATGATCCGTCTCTCCTGAAAATCGATGAGAATACTGTCAGAGTCTTCTATGGTAAAGTCGTGCCTCCACAATTGCCAGCGGTCGAAAGCCATACGGGAAACATTGTAGGATGATCCGATAAATCAAGTTACAGCAGCTTTTTCCCACAGTGAGCAATAAGCATATAATTCTGTTATGGGGATACTTTTAATATTAGCCCAAAAGAGTTAAATTTTGCAAAAATTATTCTAGAGGCGGAAGTACAAAAAATGCAAATATAATCATCAATATCAGAAAAGGGATATAGATTATTAGTGTTGCTACAGAACTATAGCCTAAAACTGCAAAAGCTCTTTTTAAAAAATTATCAGAATTTAACCATCCTTTATAGCTATGCGTATCCTTTTTTTTAGCAGCCATATCATACGCTATTTTGGATTAAATATATAATGTTTTCTTTTTGCAATCTTTAATTGGGTATAACGGCATATACCCTGGCTACGGCTTATTTTTAGGTTTTGGCGCTCTGAAACGCCAGGAATCAAAAGCCATTATGAAACTTGAGCCAAAAAACCGCAAACTATTTATATTAAAACGCATTTTTTTATTAATGCAACTAACAAAAATTCATAATTCTTTTGTGCTTAGAGGTGGCTGTCTGTGACTAAATACATAGTGGTAGCTGGAGGCGTAATGTCCGGAGTTGGAAAAGGCGTTACAACAGCCTCAATAGCAAGAATTCTCTCGGAGCATGGCTTTAAAGTCACTACAATAAAGATAGACCCCTACATTAATTATGATGCCGGCACTTTAAGGCCCACTGAGCACGGCGAGGTCTGGGTGACAGATGACGGAGGAGAGATAGACCAGGATCTGGGGAATTACGAAAGGTTCCTTGATGTTGATGTCCCGAAAATAAACAACATAACCACCGGGCAGGTTTACAAGACAATAATAGACAAGGAAAGAAAAGGAGGCTATCTGGGCAAGACCGTGCAGTTTATCCCCCATGTGCCCGACGAGATAAAAAGAAGGATTACAGAAGCATCAAAAGGATATGACATCTCTATTGTCGAGATTGGAGGCACGATTGGAGATTATGAGAACATACCTTTCCTTTTTGCCATGAAGAGCATGGAAAGGGAGCTCGGCAAGGACAATGTGGTTTATGTCCTTATAACCTATCTTCCGATACCATCCCATATAGAGGAGATGAAAACAAAGCCTACACAGCAGGCAATAAGGCTTCTGGGAGAAACCGGGATAATACCTGATTTCATAGTCTGCAGGGCAAAAAAGCCATTGGACAAGATAAGGAAGCAGAAGATAGAAACTTATGCAAACATACCCTCTGAGCACGTTATATCGGAACCGGATATAGACACTATATATTCTATACCATTAGACCTTGAAAAAGAGCAGCTTGGCATCAAGATACTTAAGGAATTGAAATTAAAGCCGAAAAAAGAGCCTAACTGGAGCGAATGGAAAAAACTGGTAGGCAGGATAAAGCAGCCGAAGAAAACTGTCAAGGTCGCTATAGTCGGAAAATATGTCGAGATTGGAGACTATGATCTGGCAGACAGCTATGTGAGCGTCAACCAGGCATTAATCCATGCAGGTGCATCCCTGGATTTGGGGGTTGAAATTCATTGGGTTGACTCAAAAAGGTTCGAGGACAACAGCAAGAACATTGACGTCCTGAAAAACTATGACGGGATTATAGTGCCAGGAGGCTTCGGCGCTTCCGGAGTGGAGGGGAAGATAAAAGCCGCTAATTATGCCCGCTTGAATAAAGTGCCTTATCTTGGCCTGTGTTATGGTTTGCAGTTAGCGGTTGTGGAATTTGCAAGGAATGTTTGCAGTATTAAAAACGCAAACACGGCAGAAAATGCAAAAACCAATGCTCCTGTAATAGACATACTTCCAACGCAAAAAGAGCTGATGGAAAAATCGCAGTACGGAGGCACAATGCGCTTGGGTGCTTATGCCGCTGTTCTGAAGGAAAAGACGCAAGTCCTGAAGCTATATCGGGAAACAGGCAGATTGAAAGAAGATGGGGAAAAAATTGAAAAACTGAAGAAAGACAAGGAGCAGCAATTTAGGTTAGGGATTTTAGATCATAATAAAAATATAGTCTTGGAGAGGCACAGGCACAGGTATGAAGTCAATCCAAAATATATAGACATTCTGGAAAAAAACGGGTTGATTTTCTCCGGCTATCATTTGAGGGAGGATAAAACAAAACTGATGGAATATATTGAGTTAAAAAATCATCCTTTCTTTGTTGGAACGCAGGCCCATCCGGAATTTAAATCAAGATTAGGCAATCCAAGCCCGTTGTTTTACGGGTTTGTAAATGCGTGCGGAAAACGATAAAGGACTGATTCTCCACCACAATCTTTATAAAACCGCTATTTTTCTTTTCCGGAATGGAAGAATCACCTAAAAGCATGTTCTCCGGCATTAAAAATATATACGAAAACCATTACAAGAAGCTGCTGATACTGCCTTTTGCGCTTCTTTTGGCAGCAATAATATTTATCGGCTATCATTTTGCAGCGACAGGGGAAATAATCAGCAGGGATATAAGCCTGAAGGGCGGAGTCACTATAACTGTTTCTTCCGGGCAGGATGTCGATATAATGGCTTTGGAAGAGGCATTGTCCCTGAAATTCCCGGATAATGACCTGGCAACAAAATCGATAAGCCAGTTTGGGAAGCAAACAGGATTCATCGTGGAGGCTGACATAAGCCAGGAGCAGGTTAATGCCTTAATAGGGGAAATAGGAAATGCGCTAAGCAAAAAACTCCTGCCGCAGGATTATGCTGTTGAAGTTGTAGGCTCTTCTTTGGGCACATCATTCTTTAAGGAATTAAGCATTGCATTATTGATAGCATTTGTGTTTATGTCCCTGGTCGTCTTTATTTCTTTCAGGACATTTATCCCTTCTATTGCTGTTATTTTTGCGGCATTTTCTGATATGATAGTGACCTTGGCCTTCGTTAATTTATTTGGCATGAAAATAAGCGCAGCCGGCATAGCTGCTTTCCTGATGCTGATTGGCTATAGTGTTGATACGAACATTTTGCTGACAACAAGAGTCTTGAAAAGAAAGGAAGAAACAGAAATGGAAAGGATTTATGGGGCAATCAAAACAGGATTGATGATGTCTGCCACAGCTATTGTGGCTGCAATTGCCACTTTGCTGGTAACACAATCAGAAGTTATAAGGCAGATAATGCTGATTTTATTGATAGGATTATTAGCAGATTTAATCTACACATGGATGCAAAATGTGGGGATTTTAAGGATTTATGCTGAAAGAAAGGCAAGGAAACGAAATGAATTACAAAGCTAAGCAGATAATAAGGAATGTAAGGGTAATAATATTTTTGGTTTTATTAGTGTTAGCGGTTGTTGCTATCAATCCCAGACCCTGGGTGGATGGTGTTGCAATAAGGAGCGTAACAGCAAATTCAGCCGCTATAGAAGCCGGGCTTCAGCAGCCTTCTCCGACAATAAGCCCTGTGAACCGGGAGAGGATTTTGGAAATCAACAATATGCCCATTAAATCAGCAGAGGACTATTACAATTTTGCAAATTCGCTGAAAATAAACCAGTCATTGCAGATTAAAACAAGCAAGGCATTGTACAGGCTGAAAGTAAGGGAAAGCATAGAAATCATGGAGCTGAATGAAACAGAGAAAAAAGAAGTTGAGGAAGTAATCATTAGAAATGAGACTATTGATGGGATTTTAATTCAAAATAATGAAACGATAAAAAAAATTATCGAAGTCCCGAAAACAATGGAGATAAGCAAAGGGCCGGAAGACATCGGGATAAGGGTTTTCAATGCGCCAAAAACAAACGTAAGGAAAGGCTTGGATCTGCAGGGAGGCACAAGAGTTTTGCTGCAGCCAGAAGTAATTTTAGCTCCACAGGACCTGCAGACTTTGATAGACAACATGGAGGAGAGGCTTAATGTCTATGGCCTGAGCGATTTGATAATAAGGGACGCTTCTGATTTGAGCGGCAACCAGTATATTCTAGTTGAGATTGCAGGGGCGACAGAAGAGGAAATCAGGGATTTGCTGGCCAAGCAGGGCAAGTTTGAGGCAAAAATAGCGAACCAGACAGTCTTTGTTGGCGGCAAAGATATTGTTTTTGTCTGCAGGTCAGCAGACTGCGCAGGAATAGACCCTAATGCCGGCTGCTCCCTTTCAGGAGGCCAGGAAATATGCAGGTTCCGCTTTTCTATATCAATAACCCCTGAAGCTGCGCAAAAGCAGGCAGATGTAACCAGAGTTATACCTGTAGCTGCAGACAACAATCGCTACTTGTCCGAGCCGTTGGAGCTTTATCTTGATGACGCTAAGGTTGACGAGCTTAACATAGGCGTTGAGCTACAAGGCAGCGCAACAACCGAGATACAGATTTCAGGCAGCGGCGCCGGCTCTAACCAGCAGCAGGCGCTTTTTGATGCGTTGAGCAACATGAAAAGGCTGCAGACAATCCTTATCACGGGCTCTTTGCCTATAAAGCTCAATATAGTCAAGATAGATTCTATAAGCCCGCTGCTTGGGGAGGAGTTTTTGAGAAATGCGATAATTGCAGCTGCTTTGTCCCTGGCAGTTGTTTCTGCCGCAATATTTGCAAGGTACAGGAGATTTGTTATTTCAATACCGATTGTTATTGTTTCAGCCTCTGAAATTGTTTTGCTGCTGGGCTTGGCCGCTGTAATCGGGTGGAATATAGACCTTGCGGCAATTGCAGGAATCATAATAACTGTAGGAACTGGAGTTAACCACCAGATTATCATAACGGACGAAACTTTAAGAGGGGAAAGGTTTGCGGTGAACTGGAAGGAAAAGATCAAAAGAGCCTTCTCCATCATAATGACCTCTTATTTTACGGTGTTTGTGGCTTTGCTGCCATTGATATTTGCCGGAGCCGGATTGCTGAAGGGCTTTGCGATAATAACAATTTTAGGAGCATCTATAGGTGTATTTATCTCAAGGCCGGTATTTGCGAGAGTGATAGAAATATTATTAAGGAGTTAGAAAACAATTAGGTTCGCAAAATCAGAGATTTTCGGATATAATGATTATTTTTTCAATGGTTTTTGATAAAACCTGGAAAAATGAAATTTTTCAAATGCCCTAACTATAATAGGGGACATAAATAATTAATCATAAATAACCCCTATTATGTTTAGAAAACCTAACAAAATTATTAAAAACTTAGGTTTTCTATTATAATTAAAATCGATATTAAAAAATGAAATAGCAAATAACTGGGAAAGATAGGATAAAAAATGTCAACAAAGCTTTGGGCAATGGGGATGGTTTTGTTCTGCACTTTGCTTACCTCCACAGCCCAGCTGTTCTATAAATTCGGTTCAGAAACTCTGGAGTTCAATTTTTTCAGCATAGCAACTAACATAAATCTGATTGCCGGATTGGCATTGTACGCTGTAGGGGGCACAATCCTGATCCTGAGCTTTAGGGGAGGAGAAGTCTCAACTTTGTATCCGATAATCGCAACAAGCTATATATGGGTCAGCTTCTTATCAATCTATTTCTTGGGCGAGCAAATGAACATTTTCAAATGGGCCGGAGTTCTTACGATAATAAGCGGCATAATTTTGATAGGTTATGGCAGCAGCAAAGAAGCCCCTGCCGGAGTGATATAAAATGGCCACTCAATTATGGGCGATTGGACTGGTGGTTTTCGCAACTTTAGTCGGTGCTTTTGGCCCTATATTACTGAAAAAGGCATCTGAAAAAAAACTGTCAAGGATAAGCTCTTTGATGAGGAACTACCATCTTATGGGCGGTGTCGCTTTATACGGAATCAGCACCGTAATGTTCATACCGGCATTGAAAGGCGGCGAGCTTTCTGTTTTGTACCCTTTTGTCTCATTGGTTTACATATGGGTAAGCTTATTGTCAGTTAAATTTTTGGGCGAGAAAATGAACGCTTTAAAGTGGCTTGGTGTTGTTTTGATTATTGTTGGAGTAAGCTTTATCGGCCTTGGGAGCTAATGCTCAAATTTCTTTGCCTCTTCAAGATAACGCTTGACATCCTCATCTTCCAGCTGCTGGAAATCCCGGTAAAAGCTTCCGACAGAGCCGAAAAATGCAGGAATATGCAAACAGATAATTTCATCCGCTGATTTCTTGGCTTCTTCGAAGCTGTCTTTGGCAGCGACAGGGAATGCTACTATGAGCTTTTTAGGCTTCTGGCTTTTTGCATAATCTATTGCAGCCATCATTGTGAATCCTGTGGCTAAGCCGTCATCCACAATTATCACAATCTTGTTTTTCAGCTCAGGTATTTTTCCTTTCGTGTATTCCTTGTACCTCCTTATTATCTCTTTTGAAAGGTCCTTGACAGCGGTTTTTATGTATTCCCCTCCTGCCTCTGCCGCATACCTTTCGCTTACGCTGTAATGGCCTTTAGGCCCCACAGCCCCTATGGCAAATTCAGGGTCTGAAGGATAGCCTATCTTCTTGGTAACGAGGACGCTTAATGGAATCTTTAGCTCTTTGGCCACTTCAAAAGCAGCCTCTATGCCTCCCCTCGGAATTCCCAGGATTATTGCGTCCTTTTTGCCTTTGTATTTTTTCAGCTTTTCCGCAAGCCTTTTCCCGGCTTCGTGCCTGTCGGCAAAATGCATTTTTAGCAATACTCTCGGTATATATTTATATATGCAAGGGTATATGGAAGTATTCAAACTTTTCTGTTTTTGCTGCTGCCAAGCCAAATCTTTCTGGAGATTCAGAAACATTTAAATAAAAACATAAGCATAATCCGCGCAATGCCAAAGACAATAATACTATCTCTTGGAGGCTCTTTAATTGCTCCTGAGAAGATAGACATCAATTTTCTTAAGAATTTCAAAAAATCCGTTGAAAAATATGTCAAAAAAAATTGCCGTTTTGTGATTGTATGCGGCGGAGGCTCAATAGCAAGGAAATTCCAGAAAGCAGCATCTAAAAAGAAGAATATTGCCGTAAGGGATTTGGACTGGCTGGGGATATATGCAACCATGATAAATGCAAATTTCGTCAAGCAGGTTTTCGGAAACACAGCGGAAAAAAATATTATCCAGAATCCAACAAAAAAAATCAGTTCAAATAAAAAAATCATATTGGCATCAGGCTGGAAGCCGGGCTGGAGCACGGATTATGATGCAGTTTTATTGGCAAGAAACCTCGGGGCAAGGACAGTGATAAACATGAGCAACATTGATTTTGTCTATGATAAAGATCCAAAAAAATACAAAAATGCGAGAAAAATAAAGAATGTATGCTGGAGGCATTACAGAAAATTAATAGCGAAAAAATGGACTGCGGGATTGAATGCTCCCTTTGACCCGATAGCTGCAAGAGAAGCGGATAAATTAAAGCTCAAAGTCATTATTATCGGGAAAAATCTTGGCAATTTTGAGAATTTGCTGGATAATAAGGGGTTTAATGGAACGATTGTTGAGAATTGCTAGATTGCTATTTTCTTGAAAAGAACTTGTAATAAAAGAACGTGCCAAGAATGACTATAGCAAAGACTATTGCAGCTCCAATGGCCCCATTTTTTATATTCCCTGAACTGCCGATAACAGCGCCGGTTATCTGATTTTTACTTTCTTCAGTTTCGGCTGCATCATTTACACTTTCTTCCGCTCCCTTGATCTCTTGTTTCAGCTCTTGAATTACTTCGCATTTTCTTGCCATAGCAGGTGCATTATCCATTGTAGGGCATTCTTCACTCTGGCTGTGCTGGGCTACCTTAACAAAATCACATTTTCTTGTCTCCCAGCCTGCTTCGCAAGCAGACCAGTCTGAGCAGCTCCAGTCCATATTGCATGTGTATGAAATGCCTGAGCCGCCACCGCCTCCTCCACCACCTCCGGCTCCACCGCCGGAGCTTCCGCCGTCGGAACTGCCGGAATCATCCGAAGGCTTTGAATATTCTATCTGTTTTGCTCCGGAATGTTTTAATCCTGTTACTGCATACAATTGGCTGGATGAATTGTATGTGCAAGTATATCCGTTTTGGGCTGTCCCGTCGCATTCAATCTTAAACTCGTTTGTGGCATCGCATGAGTCGCTTATGTCAGAGACCCACTCGATTTCTGCATCCTTTATGCATATGCCGTTTACACCATCATTTACCTTTTCCATATATGCTGTTTTTGTAAATCCATCTGGAAGCTTAAGACCGGAAATAATTGTTGCTCCTGTTGTGGAGTTTGAGGCATTTAATATCGAAAGGTTTGTCAGGTCAAGCTTGATATCGGATGAAAAATCAAAGTCAAACTCCAGCAGTTTTTTCTCTCCCATGCGAATTTCGACTCTCTCAGTGCTGCTAAAATTCTTGGATATGTTGGAGTCCCTTCCTATCATAAAGCTTATATTTTTGAAATCGGTATTAATATTGCTTAAGTTGCCTTTCACGGCATCAAGAGCATCATCTATGCCATCATTGTCCAAATCGTTGTCCTCGTGGTCAGGGATGCCGTCATTGTCTGTATCTCTCAATTCAGTTGTAAAATTCCATAGATAATCTTCTTTCAAGTTAGCCCCCGGAGTGCTTTTTATATCTGTTGTTAGGTTAACAATATAAGTGGTATTATGCTTAAGAAACATTATTGGGTTGAATACGACTTCTTTTCCATCTTTAACGTTGATTATTCCATTGATAGTCTCTCCTGATAAGTCTTTAATAATAACGCCTTTCTTTAGAAAGTCCTTATTAATCTCCTGGTTAAAAGTTGTTATTATATCATCTTTTACGCTAATGTTTACACTCCCATTTTTGGGAGTGTTTGATGTTACGTATAAGTTTGCAGCAACTGTGAATTTTAAGTGCTGAGTGGAATTTTTGCCAAAAGAATCCCTGCATATTATATCTATTGTATGATCCTCATCTTCAAGATTGTTTAGTGTTTTTTTGTATTTATCCTCAGTCTGCCCTCCTGTTATAAAGACTTGTGGCACTCTTTGGCTTTGTGGGTATTCAATTATCAATTCTGTGACATTTTCTGATGTATCGGCTAACTGCACTTTCGCCCCGTAGCTTGTATATGCATACTGGTTATTCTCATCGTCATCAGGCGTCCTGAAGCTGTGCTTTTGATTGTTATTTAATGCCAGATTTACTTTTCCATCGGATGCGCTTATGTCAAAAATTAGGCTTGTGGGCTTTAAGTCATCAACATCATCAGGATTTGGCGTATCAACTTTTACAGTTATGATATTAGTTGAAATGTTTGTTATATTTATTTCAGCGCCATAAATAGAATTCAATGTGACCTGATTATTGCCTATGCTGCCCTTTCCATCCAAATCCACCAGAATATCAAAATCATTGGAAGAAGTTGATGAAGAATTATATACCCTGAATGTTCCTCCACCAAGCTTAATCTGGGCTATATCACTATTGCTACTAACCAAGAGCCTTTCAAGTCTTTCTCCGCTTCCCAGGTCGTCAAATTTAATTAATGGATTATCGGCACTAACCTTATCCGCTCCCCTGTATCTCAAGGCATAGCTTTTTCTTTTTCCATTGGTGTCGCTTTCATCAGTTACGATGAAATAGTCATCCTTGGTTATTGTCTTGTTTTCTTGGACTATCAAATTGTTGTCATTATCACCAAATTTAAGCTCTGAACCACCAGCAGCATGGGCAATGGGGAAAGTTGCAGTGTTTCCGCTGCCATCCCTGAATTCAAGATTGTAATCGTCAGTTCCGCTTGTCTTTATCTTAATATTATTTACAGGCTCATAACTAAGGCCCTTATACTCAATATCCCAGTTTTTGTTAAAAAGCAACTCCGGCTCATCAAGCTCTGGATTCTCGCTCAGCTTTCCATCTGCAGGAACATAATAATCATCGTCTGCAGTCATGTTTACCTCAATATTATCGATACTAAATGTGGAATTGTCATCGCTTCCCATGATTTTTACATAAGCACCATCAATTGTCTCATCATCAGCTTTCAGCTCATAGCTGCTTTTCGTATCTCTTATGTCATCATCCCTAAGCTCTGTTTTTTCCCTACCTAGATAAAAAGTAGCACTATGTATCCCTCCGGCATAATCCTGGTACAATATGTCTGCTACAAGAATTGTTGTCCTGTCAGACAAAGTTTGGCTTTCCCCTTTGGCCATGTCTTTTGTTGCCGTTCCGTTTATTGTGAATTTTGCACTGTCCGAATCAGCAAAATCTAGTGTAATTTCATAGTCCTTGCTGTTTACAGTGTAAGTTTTTGTATTCCCTTCCAGCAAAGTATCTTTAACTGCGTTGGCTAACAAAACAAGATTTATACTATTTCCCACAGACGAAAGCCTTTTTGCGCTTGCAATTACATAGCTGCCTAACATCATTTCAAGAGTCACACCTTCAAAATCTCCCAAATACAAACCATCAGCTGCTTGAGTTCCTAAGCTATCCTCCACATCGCTCTCCAATGCTGTTGTAAACTCAAGCTCATACCTTGCAATCTGCTTGTTATTTTGGAAGTACAGGAAATCTGCTGTGACATCATCCCTATCTTCAAGATACTGAACATAGCCAGTACCAGCATCTTCAAAATACAGCCTCTGCTCATATGGTGCAGTTCCTTTGCTGTTTGATGTTGAGCCTGCAACCAATAAAACCGGCAATTGATCATCATCAATATAAGACGATGCTATGATAGCTGCTATTGTTTCTCTAACTGCTGTTACTCCTGTTTTCAGGTTTTCACTCAATTCCAATATTTTTGTAGAGGTACCTACTTTCCATGCTTCTTCTTCAACATCTCTATCAACAAAATTGAATGTACCTGAATCAAGGCTGTATTTGCATACGGCATAGCTGTCTGTTGAAAAGTCCAAATCTGTGAAATTTGAATTGATTATTGAATTGTTTATTGGCGAGTTTATAGTTATGATGAGATTGTAGGGATTTGATACGCCTCCGCCACCGCCGCCTCCAGAAGCAGGCTGGGGAAAAGCTGTGTAGAAAAATATTGATTTATTATCATAATTTTTAAGATTATCCTCACAAGCTATAGTTAGATTATAGGTAAAACTGCCTTTCAAATCTGTGATTTTATGGGAATGGAATGTTGCGTTTGTTGCAGAAAAATTTTTTGGAACTATCTCATCGCATTCGGCTGGAGGGGATGGATCATCTGTAAGGCAGCCTTCTCCTTTGAATGAGCAAACAGCATTTTCATTGGTTGTGGCATTCAGCCATGTTGAGTTTTCTGTTACCGTGGAGCCATTGACGGGGCTTATTATTGAAATATTCATATCTACAAAAACATAAAAGAAGATTTTTTTATTGTTCTCATTCAGGGCTTGGTCTTGGCAACTTATTGTGAGGTTGTAATTTTTATTTGGCAGACTGTCAATGTGGTGCTTATGTATAAGCCCTCCTGTATTGTTCATCTCACTAAAAGCAGGCTCGCAGCCGCTGCATTCGTATTCCATCTTGTAATTGCATGTCGCGCTTTCATTTGTGGTTGCATTGATCCACGTGAAATTAGTTGTTATTGTTGAGCCGTTTAAAGGATATATGATTGATGTCTTTGGCGGTGTTGTGTCGCTTGCAATACTGGTAACATTTAGCTTTACTAGCAAAAAATCATTATTGGAGTCTTCCACTGTATAGCCGCCTACAATATAACCTCCACCAGATATTTGTCTGATAGATTTTAAAGAACTAGATTCTATAGTTACATTCCACGTTTTATTGCCGCTGGAATCAGTTTTTATTATTCCTTTAATGGGTCCAGCGACAATATACCCTCCATCAGAAGTTTGTCTGACAGAAGAATAATGCTCTAAGGTATCTGGAACTATAAATGTCTTATTCCACTCATGGTTCCCATTTGAACTACTCTTTATTAGCCAAATATCATTCTGTCCTGAACCGGACGAATCCATCTGCCCTGCTGTTATATAACCTCCGTCAGAAGTTTGGTCCACTGAAAACAGCAATTCATTTCCAATGCCGCTATATACCTTCTCCCATTCCTTAGTCCCATTAGGATATACCTTTATCACTATCGAATCACCGCCAGATGGTGGACTTGATGGATTGAAAGTCCCGACAAATATGTAACCACCATCTGAGGTTGTATCAACTTCATAAGGGAGATTATTGGTTTCCTTGCTGAATGTTTTATTCCACTGCGGACCCCCATTGGAGTCCGTCTTTATAAGCCAGAAATTTTCTCCTGTTTTTCCTAAAACAATATAACCGTGATCAGTTGTCTGTTTTACTGAAACGGCATAATCGGAATTCATGTCAAATGTCTTGTTCCATACCATATTTCCTTGAGAATCTGTCTTTATAAGCCAAACATCTTCAGAATTTATTGCGAATGACCATGTAGAACCAGCTATTATATATCCCCCATCTGATGTCTGTTGGATAGATCGTGCGCTATCGGAATCAGACCCCCCATAAGTTTTATTCCATTCTTCATTGCCATCAGAATCTGTTTTTATTAACCAAATATCTGTTGGATCATTTATTGATGTTTTAGTAGTTCCAACAATAACATATCCTAGATCAGACGTTTCTTGTACTGAGTAACCAATATCAGTAATACCATGACTGAAGGCTTTGCTCCATTGTTCAATCACAGATATTTCATTATTAACGAAAATAACTCCTGATGCTTTGGCTTGGTCACTGTTTCCTGTAAAAATACCTATAAAGAAAATTAAGCTTATTAAGATCAAAAGTGGTTTTTTCATTTACATTACCCGTGGTATCGAAAAATAATAAAAAATCACCACTTTTTAGTATATAAAAGTGAAAACTCCTTTTAAATCTTGCTATATAAAATCGCTAATCTTATGCTTCATCTCCTCGTGCCAAAGCCACAGGAGCAATATCGCAGCATCCATTGCAGCGAACATATTCACGCTCACATTCTGCAATAAGTTGAGGCCATAAACTGCAGTGGAAAAAGGGTAGAAAAACATTATGCCTCCGGCAGCATCCACGACAAATGTGTAATCCAGGAATAAGTGCAATAAAATACCGAATGTTGTAACAAAAAAATACAGTGCAATCTTGTGCTTTTTATAGGACCAAAGAATAAATGCAGGTATTAAGAATATTAACCCAAATAACGGTGTATGGGTTATTGTCCTATGGACAATTTCAGCGCCAAATAAATTAAGAATCCAGTTCAATGGTATGTCTATGTCCGGCAGCAATCCGGCAAACCCTGCAATAAAGACAGTATGCAGCGTAAAATACTTCTTGTGCTTTGCAAAATAGTCCCTATACAAATCAACTGCTATTATTGCCAATAATACATGCGTTACTGCAAAAGGCATTTTATTCCAGTTCTTTGATTATTCTCCTCAGGGTTCTTTTTCCTTCTGCTGTAAGCTGCCTGTCCACAGTTCTTAGCATCTTTTTTGCTTTCCGGGCCTTGCTTTTTGAAGCAGCTCCTAACTGCATGGCAATCCTATTGGCTTCCTGCTCCGCAAACCTTGCTATCCTTATGCTTTCATTGGCAGCATGCTTCTTTATTTTATTCAGCATTTGTAGCCCGTCTTTTTTGGAAATTGCCCTTTTCCTGACAAGTTCCATCACTTTTTTCTCTGCTTTCTTTTTGGCAATGCTTGCCGCGCCAAGGCCCAGCAAAAAGCTTTTTTTTACAATGTCTCTCATTTTCACTCACCTCAAAAATTCTTCAATTATCTGCATTAGCAGTTTAGCTGCCTCAAATATTCTGTTTTTATTATTTAATGATTTCCTTTTCCCTTAAAATTGAAAACAGCAGGACAAATGACAATATAAACGCAACTATGAAGCTAAACATGGGAATTGCGGGCAAATTTAAAATAAGAGGATCTCCGTAATTAATTGTGAGGGCCCCTACAATAAGCAGCGCAGCTATCAGCATGCTGTAAGCTACCCTGTTTCCGGACCTGTCGATTTCCAGGGACAATTTTTTAATGTCCGTGTCCTCAATGTCAACTTTAATGGTGCCTTTCTCAATCCTTTTTAGGGCCTTTGTTGCATCTCCGGGAAATTCCTCGGCAAATTTCCTGAACTTCAGCATGCTCTTCATGAAGCTGTTGGCAAGATATACTGGATTGTACCTCTGGGCCATAATCTTCTCGATGAAGGGCCTTGAGCTCTGCACCAGCCTAAATTCAGGATCATACTCAAGGGCTACGCCTTCCAGCGTGATTACGGTCTTTCCGAACAGGACAAAAGGCGCGGGCATCTTAAGGCCGTAGCTTAAAGCCAGGTCCATTACCTCTTCTAATGCGCGGCTTACCTTTGCCTTGCTTATGTCCGTGCCCTGCAGGCTGTCCAACACCTGCCCCACATCATCAAGAAGCTCTTGCCTGTTTTCTATATCCGCATTGCCCAATTCTATCAATGTATCGACTGCCTTTTCGGCGTCATTTTCTATAATGCCATAAAACAGGTCAATTGACTTGTTTTTCAGTTTTTCGTCAAAATGGCCCACGATTCCAAAGTCAACAAACGCTATTTTTTTGTCTTTGGTTATTATTATGTTTCCGGGATGGGGGTCGGCATGGAAAAATCCGTGTATGAAGACTTGGGTCAATATGGCCTCAAAGCCATTGTTTATTATCGGTTTTAAGTCAATTTTTCTCCTTTTTGCTTCCTTGATATTGTGCAGCTCTATGCCGTCAATAAATTCCATCACAAGGATTTTTTCAGTGGTAAGGCTGTCGTAGATTTTCGGTATCTTTACTGTCTTGCTATCCTCGAAGTTTTTCGCAAATCTCTTTGCATTGAAAGCCTCTCTTTTGAAGTCAAGCTCCTTTTCCGTCCATTTTGAGAATTCTTCTATGATTCCTGCGGGATTGTATTTCCTTGCCCCTGAAAAATGCTTTTCCAGCAGCCTTGCGACGTAGAACATTATGTCAATATCGGTTTCCATTATGTTCCTTACATCCGGCCTCTGGATCTTGACAGCAACTTTGCTGCCGTCCTTTAAGACTGCCTTATGCACCTGGCTTATCGATGCGGATGCAATGGGCTTTTTTTCAAATGAAGAAAAAATGTCCTCAATCTTTTTCCCCAATTCATTTTTTATCTGCCCTTCGACTATGCTGTAGGAAAAAGCAGGCACCTTGTCCTGCAGATTTTCAAGCTCTTTTATGTAGCTCTTTGGCACTAAATCGGGCCTTACGCTTAAAACCTGGCCGAACTTGATGAAAGTCGGCCCTAATCTCTCAAGGGTAAGCCTAAGCCTTTTTTCCATGCTGTGCTTTTCCTTCTGCTTTAGCCGCTCCCTGACCCTTTTTGTCAAAGGCACCTTGTGCTTGAGTTTTGTTTTTTCCAGGGCAAAATCAAAGCCTTCCTCAAATAGTACTGTAAGAATTTCCCTCAGCCGGTTTATGTCCTTTACCTCTTTTAATATCTTAAAAACCATGCAGAAATTATTTTAATTGGTGTTTATATAGTTTATTGTTATCGAACTTCCCCTTTAGCCCACTTGTCATACTTTTCATTGGCTTCCGCATTTATTTTTAGAATGCACGGGACATCATAGCTGTGGATTTTGGAAACTTCCTTTTTTATTTTATTGTAATTTTTATCCGTTGTTTTGGCAATAATAACATATTCCTTTTCATCCTGTATCCTTCCCTTCCACCAGTAAAGGCTTCTTATAGGATGGATATTAGAGCAGGCAATCAGCCTTTTTTCCAGCAAATGTTTGGAGATTTTTATTGCTTCTTTTTCATCTTTGCATGTTATGTAGACAAGGGTCATTTTTTGATTTATTTTTTATTGTTTTTCTTATTTGGATTTTATTAGCCCTCTTATTTATTTAAAGTTATTTGTTTTAGGAGGTATGATTTTTGATTGTTTTGATTTATTATGGGTTATTGCTATTGAATCTTATCTGTTGTTTCATTATTGGCATGCTCCTTATAGACAAACCTTTAAAAATTGACTATATTTCCTGTTACCATGCCGGCAAAATTCATATTTACGAACATAATCGGGACTTTTGCATTTACTGAAAACCATAAGCCTGCAGATGGGCTCTTGTTTAAGGATATCGGGCAGTATAGGGAAAAGGGCATATATGAAGACAAGCTGAGGCAGAGGCACGGCAATCTTCAAAAACCTGAAGGAAAGGACCTTTGCAATATATTGTCTTTCTTCAAAAACAGCAAATACTTTCCCGAATTCCTGAAAAAAAACCTGGAGCTGACAAGGGAATCGATTAAAGATTCAGTGGGCAATGACACTTTAATAATCCAGGCTATAACTATTATCAGCGAAATTGAGAAAACCCTCAACTCACTCACGAAAAGGCTGAGGGACTGGTACTATCTTTATAATCCGGAAGCGTCCAATAAGATAAAAGACCATCAAAAATTTGCCTCCCTGATAGCAAAGCATTCGAAATCCAGAATACTGGAAGAGTTCGGCCTTGATGAAAAAGATTCCTTCGGCTCTGATTTGAAGGAGAAAGATGTTTCTGAAATGCTGCTGCTTGCCTCGCAGATCAACAATCTCTATGCATTGAAAGGGCATTATGAAATCTACCTTAAGGAGCTTGAAAAAGAAGCCTGCCCTAATCTGGCAGAGGTTATAGGCGTTACAATGGCAGCTAAACTAATTGGGCATGCCGGCTCTTTGAAGAGGTTGGCGGAAATGCCCGCATCTACATTGCAGGTTTTAGGCGCGGAAAAAGCGCTTTTCAGGCACATGAGGAACAGCAAAAACAGGCCCCCAAAATACGGCATGTTGCGCGAGCACCAGCTTATACAGAAATCAAAAAGAGAAATGCACGGCAAAGCGGCAAGGGCATTGGCAGACAAAGCAACTATTGCAGTAAGGGTTGATTATTTCAAGGGTAAGTTTATCGGTGACAAATTAAAGAAGGAATTGACGGATAAGTTCAAGATACAATATTAGAAAAAAATGCCAATACGGTTCACAAACGATTTAATAAAAATTTGATTAGGTTTAAGATAATATATTGTTTATGATGAAGATTAATAAAAAAATTTATACCCGGGAATTATTTTAAAATTTTTTATTGCCCTGATGAAATTAAATTTGTATAAAAGAATGACAAAACAAATGATTGTAAATGATTGGATAAAAATTTGATTGAAAATGATATCAAAATCAAAAATATTTGAGGTTTACGAGGAAAAAGGCAGGAATAAATTGTTTACATTAAATTTCACTCCAGGGAAAAAGGCCTATGAAGAGCAGTTAGTAAATCAGAATAATATAGAATACCGCGAATGGGACCCCTACACCAGCAAACTTGCAGCTTTAATAGCAAATAAATGCCAGAACATATTCATAAGGAAGGATGATGTTGTTTTGTACCTTGGAAGCTCTACAGGAACAACAGTTTCTCATGTCTCTGACATTGTTGGAAAAGAAGGATTTGTTTTTGCAGTTGATTTGGCCCCAAGGGTTATGACCAGCCTTATTTTTAATCTGGAAGGAAGGAAAAACATAGCTCCAATTTTAGAAAGCGCCAATCATACTGGCAGGCTAAGCGAAAGAATCAGCGTTGTTGATATAATTTACCAGGATATTGCGCAGAAAGACCAGTTGAATATATTCTTAAAAAACATCCATAATTTTCTGAAGAAAGACGGCTATGCATTGCTGGCTGTAAAGGCAAGAAGCATTGATGTCACAAGAAAGCCCAAAGAAATATTTAATGAAGTGAAGAGGGAACTGGAAAAAGAAACCATAGTGATTGATTATAAGACCCTGGAGCCTTACCAGAAGGACCATGCCATGTTCGTGGTGAAGAGGAAATAAGCAAGAGGGGTATGCAGAAAAAAAGAAGCTTCTGCCTTTCCGCAACCAGTAGGAAAAATTTATTTTTCCGAGGTTTCGAAAACCCTATAGGGTTTTCCGTAACCTTTAAAACAGGATATTCATTTCTGCAATAAGGTAAACTTATGGAAAACATATCTAACGGCCAGACAGGCACTTTTAGGCTCAAGAAAGGCCTTGCTGAGATGCTCAAAGGCGGCGTCATAATGGACGTTGTCAATGCAGAGCAGGCCAGGATAGCTGAGAAAGCAGGAGCGGTAGCTGTCATGGCCCTTGAAAGAGTGCCTGCTGATATTAGAAAATCCGGTGGAGTAGCAAGGATGGCAGACCCGAAGAAAGTAAAGGAAATCATGAAAGCCGTCACCATACCCGTAATGGCAAAAGTAAGGATAGGTCATCTTGCTGAAGCGCAGATTTTGCAATCCTTGGGAGTTGATTATATTGACGAGTCGGAAGTTTTGACACCAGCTTCCAACAGCCATATTGACAAGCACAGCTTCAAGGTTCCCTTTGTGTGCGGAGCAAGAAACCTGGGGGAGGCATTGAGGCGCATCAATGAAGGCGCTGCTATGATAAGGACAAAAGGCGAACCCGGCACCGGAAACATAATAGAGGCAGTAAAGCACATTAATCTGATAAATGAAGAAATTGAAAAATTGAAAACTATGCCAAGAAGGCAGCTGCAAAAAGAGGCTGAAAAGATGAGAGTTCCTTTAGAATTGGCTGAAGCAGCAAGAAAAATGCAAAGAATCCCTGTGGTAAATTTCGCTGCAGGCGGAGTTGCAACCCCGGCAGATGCCGCTTTAATGATGCTTTTAGGCACAGACGGGATTTTTGTCGGCTCCGGTGTTTTCAAATCAAAAAATCCAGATAAGATGGCAAGGGCAATTGTAGAGGCTACAACAAACTACGACAAGCCGGAAATAATAGCAAAAGTCTCAGCTGGGCTGGGAGACGCAATGGAAGGCATTGAGATAGAAAAGCTGCAATTAAGGATGCAGGACAGGAGCCAATAATGCCAATGAGGCTATGAATAATTGTTTTTCCATGCCAAATAAGATTAATTGTGAAAAATAAAACTACTTAGCAAATAGTTGTGAGCCATAGGATAAAAATTAAAACTATTGTAAAAAATGAAAATCGGAATTCTGGCTTTGCAGGGGGATGTAAGGGAGCATGTTAATATTATAAAAAAATTAGATGCAGATGCAGTTTTAATAAAGCACCCGGCAGATTTGGAATATATTGACTCTTTAATAATTCCCGGCGGCGAAAGCACTGCCATCTCCTTATTGATGAAAAAATATGGCTTATATTCAAAAATAAAGGAAAAACATTCTCAGGGAATGCCAATTTACGGCACATGCGCAGGAGCTATTCTGCTCGCAAAAAAAATCCTCGGAAACAGCATGAAGCCTCTGGGATTGATAGACATAGACATCGAAAGGAATTCTTATGGCAGGCAGATAGACAGCTTTGAAGCGGACTTGAGCATAAAAAATATAGGCGATTTCAGGGGGATTTTCATAAGAGCTCCTTTGGTCAAAAGGCTGCATAACCAAGCAGAAATATTGGCAGAGCACAATAAATTTCCGGTAATGATAAAGCAGAATAATGTCCTTATAACCACTTTCCATCCGGAGCTTACGAATGACACAAGAGTGCATGAATATTTCCTAAGCATGGCCAAAGAATATAAAGAAATTAAGGATATGCACAGGGATATTGAGCAGATTTAGATCTGTACAGCATGCTTTGTTATCTCTACGTTGCATGAGTGATGCTCTCTGCACCAATTCTCGCATTTTTGAGCCCAATCTTTGCTTTCATATGCAAAATTGCATTCCTCGCAGGCAAAATATTTTTTGTTGTTTTTCTTATTTTCTTTTACCATTTTTTCACCTCCAATCCTTGTTAATTAACCAAAATTTTTTCATTCCTGATTACTCTGCATGATTTAAGCCTGTCAAGATACTTTTCTATGTGCTTGTCAAACAGTTTAACTATTGGCAAGATAGTTTCTTTATCCAGGGAATATCTCTTCCACTTCCAGTTTTGCTGTGCAGTTACAAAGCCGCAATTCTCAAGGCATTTAAGGTTATGGGAAACTCTGCTCTGCTCAAATCCGGTTTTTTCGCAGATTTCCGTAACTGTTAAGGGCTTTTCTTTAAGCAAATTAATAATCTCCAATCTGGTTTCATTGGAAAATGCCTTGAAGAATAATCTGTGCAAATTGTCCATTATATGACAAAGTTATCATATGAAGTATATAAATGTTTGGAAAAAGCAGCAGTTTCAATAATATTCCATATGGTTGAATATGTCCTTCATACTTATTTTCTTTACGGAAATTACCGAGTCTGCCCCGCCAAGGTATACCAGCAAGTCTTTCTTGTTCAAATCCATAATCGCTCCTGTAGGAAATACAACATTGCTGATAAAGCCTTTTTTCTCATGCTTTTCAGCAGGCGCAAACAATGACCTGTCTTTGGGGGACCTTGCCAGTATTTTCTCCGGGTTTTTTAAGTCCAGTAAAATTGCTCCCGCGCTATAGGTCTTTTTCTCGCCTTTTTGCTTTACGCCGTGGTATATTTCAAGCCACCCTTCCTTTGTCTTTATTGGCGGAGCCCCTGAGCCAATCCTGTCCTGCTCCCAGGAATTTGGCCTTGGCTGGATAATGCTTTTTTCCCTGCCCCAGTAAGTTAAGTCCGGAGAATATGAAATCCAGATGGATGGCTTGCTGAAGCTAAAAAACCCTTCCGGCCGGTGCAAAGCAACATATTTTCCTCTTATTTTCTCGGGAAATATAACCACATCCTTGTTTTGCTCCCTGAAGATAATGCCTTTTCTCTTCCAGTGCACCAGGTCTTTTGAGACGGCCAAAGAAGTGGATACTCCTTCATTTAAGGAAACTGCAACATACGTAAGCAGATATTGCCCCTTTATTCTTGTAATTCTGGAATCTTCAACCCCGTATTGGCCTTCTGTTGCTGTTCCCGTAAATACCGGCTTCTCGCCTATGTGCTCCATATCAAAGCCGTTTTCATTCAATATTATTTTTCTGAAATGCGAAAATGTTGTTAGTCTGCAGCTGCCGTTTTTGAGGAAAACCACATTATTCTCTTTCCTCACTATATCTGTTTTCTTGACCTTCTCAACTTTTGTTTTGAATCCTTGCTCACTCGTTATAATCGGGCAGTGCAGCAATTTGCCCCTGTGCAGATGGTATTGCTCCGCAACTCTTACAAGCAACAGGATTTTGTTATTGGGAAGCCTTATAGCTCCCGGATTTAAGACGCCCTTCACAGTCCAGTCGGGAAAAGAGGGCTTTAAATCTTCAGGCTTTAGCAGCAGTTTGTCTTTAATTTTCATTTCTAATACCCTATATTCCACAAGACCATTATGACTATCGTATACAATAAAAGCCCCGTTATAAAATACAACGGCTTCCCTTCCCTGTCCCGGGGCAGTGATTCCCTTACTACCATGTACAGTAAGCCGCCGCCGACAAATCCCAGCAAAGCCGCATTTCCTGCAGCTCCAATGCCAATAAAACTCGCGACTAAAGCGCCAAGAAAAGCGGAGCTGGCATGAAGCACCCTTAAATGGTATTTTTTTGTTGACCTTCTGGGCAGCGAGTCAATAATAATATGCAATGCAATTGGTATGGACAGTAATGCGCTGTCAACAATATTTACTTCCGTTATTTTAACTAAAATAAACCCGACAACAAAAAAATAGGCAAAAGAAGTTGCAGAATGGACAAACCTGTGTTCTTTTCTCAGTTGCGGGCCAGTAAAATTCTGCCTTATATATTTCTCGATTATGTGGAAGATCCCGAATCCCAATAATATGGACAAAAACAGCAGCCTGTTTATGTTTACAGAGCCAATGTATATCTCAGGCAGCATTACCAGGAAGATATAGGATATTGAGACTCCTGCAGCAAAGGAAATGAACTTCATCTTATTTGGGGAAGGTTTAGAGAACAGCCCTTCTGTAAAGAAGTCTATTACGCTCAATGCCAAAGCCAGGATATGCCCTATTACCATTTTATAAAATAATTTGGATTGTGGTATTTATAATTTTTCTTTTAATATTGGATATTGCCTTAAAAACGGAAATTATCATAAGGCAAGTTTTGCGGAATTTCATCTTTTTACATGTCGGAAATCGCAAAGGCGTACACCATTTGCTTCAGCTTATGGAAAGCAGTGAGATGCGAGTGAGCTCGTGTTTTCTCACTCGCTCACAATTCACCGATTTCCGAGCATGCTCAAAAACTCCGCTACACGTTCCGCACTTTAGTGCGGAGTTTTTGACAAAACCAAAACCTATTTAAAATTAAATCGTTTTATCCTCCATATCGGGTGGTCATATAATGAAACAGTATCTCGATGCTTTAAAATACGTCTTGGAGAAAGGCGCAAACAAGAAAGACCGCACAGGCACAGGCACGAAAGCAGTATTTGGAATGCAGCTAAGATTCAGCATGGAAGAGGGCTTTCCTGCCATAACTACAAAAAAATTAGCCTGGAAATCGGTTGTTTCTGAATTATTGTGGTTTATTGAAGGAAGCGGTGATGAAAGAAGATTAGCTGAGATACTTCATGGAACTCGCGATAAAGATAAAAAAACAATTTGGACAGCTAATGCAGAAGCTGATTATTGGAGGCCAAAGGCAAAATTTGAAGGGGATTTGGGAAGGGTTTATGGAGTCCAATGGAGAAAATGGAAAAGCCCTGAAGGAAAAGAAATCGACCAGTTAAAAAATGCCATTGATTTAATCATGAATAATCCCTCATCAAGAAGAATCATAGTAAATGCATGGAATCCTGGAGAAATGGACAGGATGGCTTTGCCTCCATGCCATACTTTTTTCCAGTTCTTTGTTGCCGATAATAAACTAAGCCTGCAGATGTATCAAAGAAGCTGTGATATGTTTTTGGGGGTTCCATTCAATATTGCTTCCTACTCCCTATTATTGCACATGGTTGCCCAGGTCACAGGCTTAAAGCCGGGGGAATTTGTCCATACTCTGGGAGATGCCCATATATACCGAAATCATTTTGCGCAGGTAAAAGAGCAATTAAAAAGGAAGCCATTGCCATTGCCAAAATTAAGGCTAAATCCGGATATAAGAAAAATTGATGATTTTAAGATGGAAGATATAGAATTAATTGGGTATGAGCATCATCCACCGATTAGGGCGCAGATGGCCGTTTAGTCTCATCAATAATATTCATAGCCTCTAATTCGCGTGTTGCTATATTAACAGCTTCCTGCGCTTTAATTGAAATATACACTATGCTTAGTGTTTCCCCTATTAATCTCCTGGTTAAATGGCTCCTGCCATAATCCATAAAGTCTTCTATGGTTGCGTAAGCTATTGGATCGTTTTCCGCAATAGCAACAATATTCTCTCTGAATTCATCTGAAAACTTTGATTGCTCCAATACTTCATTCACTACAAAATCCGATATTTCCATGCATCCTGCATAGCCGGAAGAAGTTTCAATTCTGTTCTTAAGCATAAAATAGAAAAAACCGGCAAAGGCTTTTAACTTCCTTTCTTCATTAGGTGGCAATGCCTGCCCCCTTATTATTCCAGCGTGGCCTAGGTGTATCTCAACTAGGTCAAGCAGGTTGCGCTGCTCTTCGCCAAACAACCCAATAATCCTATCTTGAAGCTTTTCTTTGCTTGGATTGTATACACTCTCCATTCAGCATGGTGATTCAAGGCTATTTTTAAATTCTTCTTTATTGGCAATTTAAAATATGGTGAAATGCTGGGGTAGAATTAAGATGAGAAACTTTATAAGCCTATATTCATTCATTCAAAAAATGATAATCTCTTTTGTTGTTGCAATGGGAAAAAATAGAGTTATAGGAAAGGATAATTCCCTCCCATGGAACATGCCAGCGGATATGAAACGATTTAAAGAATTGACATTAAACAAGCCGGTAATAATGGGAAGGAAGACCTTTGAAAGCATAGGAAAGCCATTACTCAAAAGGCTGAATATAATAATTACCCGCGATGAAAGTTATAAGGCAGAAGGCTGTGTTGTTGTGCATTCCGTTGATGAGGCATTAAATGCCGCAAAAAACGCAAAAGAGGCAATGGTGATCGGAGGCTCCCAGATTTTCAGGGAATTTTTTCCTAAAGCAGGCAGGATATATCTGACAATAATTGAGCACGATTTTGAAGGGGATGTGAAATTTCCGGAATACGATATAACTGAATGGGAAGAGGCCTCTTATGAGGAGCATGAAAAAGACAAAGAAAACCCTTACGACTACTCATTTATCACTTTGGAAAGAAAATAAATTCTTGATTTTATCTTTCTATCCTTGTATTAATCCACCTTTGAATGCTTTTAAGCTCTCTTGCCGCAGCTTCCTGCTCATCAAAAAAGCTGTCAAATTCCGATGTTATGTCCTTGTCTATCTCCATGACTATCACCTCAATTGTCTTTTAGAATATTCTTATATAAATAATTTCATGTTTAAAATATTCTTATAGGAATAAATAATATGGAAAAGTTCGCATAACGTACAATTTTATGCAACATTTTTTCCTCGAAAATTTTACCCTCGTGTGAGGCAACCCACACACAGAGCTGGTAAAATTTTTAGAGTTGAAAAAATGTTAGGTGAGTGAGCGATACCTTTGATGGCTGAGCGAACGAACCGCATAAAATGTGTTACATGAATTAAGCCGCAACGAATGAGCCTTTTGATAGGCGAATTCGTGAGGATTTAGTTGTGAGTGTCGCCAGAATTTTCTTTGATGGAAATTCGGATTTATTTCTCATATTATTTTAGTGGAAGAACTATCTTTTTAGAATAAAAAGTTCCCGAAGGGCTATGCGTATAATGTTGTTATATGTATTTTTAGGATAATATTTAAAGGAGTAAGGATAAACTAACTAAGAAATGAAAAAATATGTTTTGATTGTTTTCATTTTTTTATTGAGCATTTTTGTAGCTAAAGCTCAATTAGCTGAGATATATAACGAAGAAAATTTAGATTTTGATAGAGATTATAGAGATAATTATCTTGCAGACTATAACTATTTCTCAGATTTAGAATTTGTAATAACTTCTGGTGGAGATAAACTCCATATGGATACATCAACCACGAGTCAAACGTTAAGAGGCATTAATATAAATGGAAAAAATTTTGCATTTGATTTTATAGGTTGTGATGCTTGGGAAAGATACTGTAGTTTTAGAATTAATGGTGTGCCTACAAAAAAGACATTCGACCCTAACTACCATCCAGATAAGCAAACAAGCTTTAGATTTGACGAGGATTATTCCCTTTTAATAGAAACAGTAAATTATGCCTCAGTTGGCACGTTTGATATTATAGACATAATAATTGATGGTTCTGTTAGTAGTTGTGGAGATAGTATTTGTGGAGAAGGAGAAACCTGTTCTTCCTGTACTCAAGATTGCGGATGCAGTTCAGGATATATATGTGAATCAGAGCAATGTGTTGAGGAAATTATTTGCGGAGATAATATATGTGACACCAATGAAAATTGCTGCATGGATTGTGGTTGTGGTAGTGGATATGAATGTATAAGTAATTCTTGTGTTCTGGAGTATGAATGTATTTCAGATTCAGATTGTAACAATGATGAGGCTTGCGTAGACAATGAATGTGAGATAGTCTTGCTACCTCCCGAGGAAAATGACACTGCAACTTTAGATTCAACTGATCTAACGATTTCTGACATTACTCCAACAGAACAGGACAAAGTGGAAATTACAGTTGCCCCAAGCTCCATTGAGGAAGAAAAAGAAGATAAAGTTATTGAGACTCAAAGTGATGTTCCTGAACCACCACCTAAAGAAGAAAGTACTGTGATACAAAAAATTATAGCTTGGTTCTTTTCATTGTTTGGATAAAATATCAGGAATGATTTAGTTACATTATACGAAAGTTCTTCCACGACTCTCTTTAGAGAAAAATAATAATGTAGAAGCGACACTCACGAACATTTAACACGCTTTTTGCGAACATTATATGGGCGTAAAAAGCAAGTGTTATGCGAATCTTTTATTAGAAATAAGAATTTTACTTATTGGCTATTCCCTGCAAACTCCTGTTTCTTTTGCTGTTTTGGCAACAGCTTCCGCAACCCTCTTAACAACATTCTTGTCCAGGGTATAAGGCAGAATATTGTCTTTTGTAGGATTTACGCAATTTGCTATTGCGGTTGCAGCAGCTATTTTCATCTCGTTGTTGATTTTAACCGCTTTTGAGTCCAATGCTCCCCTGAAAACGCCTGGAAATGCCAACGAATTGTTTATCTGGTTCGGAAAATCGCTCCTTCCGGTTCCCACTATTGCAGCTACTTTAGAGGCTTCATCAGGCATTATCTCCGGAGTTGGGTTTGCCATTGCAAATACGATAGGGTCCTTATTCATAACTTTTAGATCATCTGCTGTAAGCAAATTTCCTTTAGAGACGCCGATGAAAACATCCGCTCCCTTAAGGGCGTCTTTTAGCATACCTCCTCTTTTACTTCCATTTGTTATCTTTGCCAATGCCTTTTTTATTTCATTCAAATCAGGCCTTCCTTCATAGACAATCCCCTTGCTGTCGCACAAGACAATTTCTTTTACTGATGTGCATATCTTCTTGTCTATGCCTATACACAGCAATAATTTTGTGATTGCAGTGCCTGCTGCCCCCACTCCGTTAACAACAACCTTTAATTCCTCAATATGTTTTCCTGTTACTTTTGCAGCATTGAGCAAAGCAGCCAGCACTACGATAGCGGTCCCGTGCTGGTCGTCGTGCATTACGGGTATTCCTATATTCTGCAGCTTTTCCTCTATTTTAAAGCATCTTGGCGCGGCTATATCCTCAAGATTTATCCCTCCAAAGGCAGGCGCAATATTCTTCACAATATTGATGATTTCATCGTCATTCTGGTTTTTGATGCAGATTGGAAAGGCATCTATATTGGCTAACTCCTTGAACAGGACGCTTTTGCCTTCCATTACCGGTAAAGATGCTTCTGCTCCTATGTTTCCCAGCCCCAAAACAGCACTTCCGTCAGTCACAACAGCGACAGAATTAGATTTCATGGTATAATCATAAACTGCCTTCGGGTTGTTGGCTATCTCCCTGCATACCTCGGCAACTCCGGGAGTATAAACCAGGCTCAAATCTTCTTTTGTATTGACATTGACTTTGGATTTTACTGCCAACTTCCCCTTGCTATCCTTGTGCAGCTTTAGCGCTTCTTCTTTTAGGTTCATTTTATTAGCAGAAAACGAATAAATGGGTGTTTTTAAAGGTTGCGGGAAATGCGTTTTCCCAAAACCCAGGAAAAACTTGTTTTTCCGCTGCTTTTTACTTCAAAACTCCCCTTAGCCTCTCGGCTTGAAGTATCTTGTTTATTGCAGAGATATACAGGCCTTCTCTCATAATGCATTTATAGCTGCTGCATGCCATTTCCAGCTCCTTTGCTGCCTTTGTCATGTATTCCTCTAATTTTTTGAGCACGTAATCTTCTGTCCAGTAATAGTTTGTGGCGTTTTGCACCCATTCGAAATAGCTTACGACTACTCCTCCGGCATTTGCAAGAATATCCGGTATAACTGGTACTGTCCTGCTTGCAAGAATCTCGTCAGCTTCCGGCATTATTGGCCTGTTCGCAAGCTCAAGGATCATCTTTGCCTTTACTTTGCCTGCATTTTCCTTTGTTATCTGGTCCTCTAAGGCAGCTAAAACCAGGACATCGCATTCAAGCTCCAGAAGCTCCTCGTTGGCAATATTTTTCGCGTTGGCAAAATCCTGCACTGATTTTTTGTCTTCCTTGTGCTCAATCACCTTTTCTATTTGCAGCCCGTTCTCATCATAAATGCCTCCTCTTGAGTCGCTTACCGCTATGACCTTGAACTTGTTTTTATGGAGTATCTTTGCAATATTCATTCCAGCATTGCCAAATCCCTGCACAACAGCTTTTGTGTTTTCTTCCTTCATGCCGAACTGCTTCAGGACTTCCTTCAGCACAAAATAGCCCCCTAAAGAGGTTGATATGCCCCTTACATGGCTGCCTCCAAGCTCTAAGGGCTTTCCTGTTATAACACCGGGAGCATGCTGGCCTGTAACCCTTTCATACTCATCAAGCATCCACGCCATCACCTGGGGGTTTGTGTTTACATCAGGCGCAGGAATGTCTGTGTTTGGACCAATGAACCTGTAAAGCTCCCTCATATAGGCCCTGCTTATCCTCTCCATCTCCCCTTTAGAGTGCTTTTTAGGGTTTACAACAACTCCTCCTTTTGCTCCTCCGAAAGGGACATTTATAACTGCGCATTTAAGCGTCATGAGAAAAGCTAAAGTCTTTATCTCCTCTAAATCCACTTCAGGATGAAACCTTATGCCCCCTTTTGTCGGGCCTCTTGCATTATTGAACTGTATTCTGTAGCCTGTGAATATCTTAACCTTGCTGTCGTCCATTATCACGGGAAAGCTGAACGTATACGACCTTCTCGGCCTCGAGAGAAGCCCTGTTTCAGGCTCGCTTAACCCTAATTTGCCTGCTATCTTGTCCAGCATCTCGTAGCAGTTGATGCATACATTATCCTTTTCCATAGAATATGATCAGCTGGCAAGGGCTTTCTCTATCGCTTCCTTGTCAAAGCCGACAATTATCTTGCCGTCTATTTCAGTGACGGGAACACCCATCTGGCCTGATTTCTCAACCATCTCGTTTGCTGCTTTCTGGTCAACTCCGACATCTATGTTCTCGAACTTAACTCCCTTTTCTTTCAGCAATTCTTTTACCTTGTGGCACCACGGGCACGTTTTTGTGCTGTAAACCTTTACTTTTTTTGCCATTTTTATACCTCCGAATTTTTATGAGGAGGTTGGAAACACGCGAAAATTCTTTAAATTTTCGGTGTCCTGAAAATCCATGATTTTCATGACTTTGTTTCCGCTACCTCCATAATCCTATATTTTTTACCTTAGGAATGCATATGCCGCTGCTGCAATCACTATTATTAGCAATACAAGCATTGTCTTCTCGTGCATGCACATCCCTTCCTTCTCTTTGCAGCCCTGCATGGGGCACATCTTAGCCATTTAGCATCACCTTCCAATTTTAGTTTTATTTTATATAAACCTTTTGATTAATAGTGTATTGGTTTCCAATAATAATCTTGTGTTTAGATATTAAACCCGGAGTTTAAGGCATAGAAAATGCTCAGTAGAAATCCTGTAGGCATTGCCTTTTTTGTGAGGCTCTTAAACCAGCACATAAGGCTGACAAGGGGGAAGTCCCTCACGGGGAACGTCAGCTTTCAAAGAAAACAGCAAAGCCGAACTTGGCAATGCCCGAGCGAATGCGAGAGGATTTCTACTGAGCCATAGAAAGCAAAATTTTAAAAAACAGGGAAAAACAGCATTTCATATGGAAAAGCTCCTTTTCGGCACAGCAGGCATTCCAGCCTCATCAAAAGGCCCCACAGAAATAGGAATAGCAGATGTAAAAAAGCTTGGCTTAGGCGCGATGGAGCTTGAATTCGTCCACTCGATAAACATAACCAGGGAAAAGGCCCCTACAATAAAAAAAGCAGCAGAAGAGAATGGTATTGTTTTAACTTGCCACGCGCCTTATTTCATAAACTTAAACTCCCTTGAAAAGCCGAAACTGAAGGCCTCTATCCAAAGAATACTTAATTCTGCCCGCATTTTAAACTTATGCGGTGGTTGGTCTGTTTGCTTTCATCCGGGTTTTTATCAAAAGTCGACAAAAGAAGAAGCTTTTGAAAGGGTTAGGGGATCAATAAAAGAAATGTCAGAGGCTTTGAAAAAAGAAAAAAACAATGTATGGCTGAGGTTGGAAACAACAGGGAAAGCAACCCAATTCGGAGACTTAGATGAAATATTAAGATTGAGTGGAGAGCTTTCTAATGTGATGCCGTGCATTGACTTTGCGCATTTTCATGCCCGCACTAACGGGAAATATAACTCATATAAAGAATTTTACGAAATATTGGAAAAAGTGGAAAAAACGCTTGGTAAGAAAGGCCTGGAAAACATGCATATTCATATTACCGGCATAGCGTACGGCGAAAAAGGGGAAAAGCATCATCTTAACCTGAAGGATTCTGACCTTAAATACAGGGAGCTCCTCAAGGCTTTGAAAGACTTTAGCGCCAAAGGGGTTGTCATCTCTGAGAGCCCTAACATTGAGGAAGACGCTTTGTTGATGAAGAGGACTTATGAGAAGAAATGAGGTATTTTTGGCTTATTCCCCCTGAATTATTTCTCATCTGATAGCTTTCCTATGCTGTTGCCATAATACTTCTGGATCAGCGAATGCAGCATCTTTTCTATTTCATAGGGGTCTTTTATATAGTAAAGCATCAGTCCGGAAGAGCCTCTTTCAGCCGTATTCAGCGCTATCTTTCCTGTTCTCCAGAGCCTGTCCCACGGTGACGCAATTATCTTTATGTTTGTTATCTGCGTATAGGGAAGGGAGCTTCTTTTTACCTTTATGAACTTGAATATGGACATGACATGGGTCTTGTAGAAATAGTATTTTGTGAAATGAAGCCTCATGAGATTATATTTCATCGGAAGGAATGCCAATGCCAGAAACACGATAAATGCCGTTATGTTTATAGCCTTGGAAGAGTAGTTTATTATGCCGGAAAAGTTTAATGCATATGCTGTGATTAAAAGCGCAATTCCAAATGGAAGCATTTTCAGGGTGCTTTTGAAAAAAAGAGGCAGTATAGCGCTGGCAAGATTCGGCTTCAAGACAAGCAAATGCTTTTCCATAAAATGCAATTAAGGCTCATTTATTAAAATTCTTTCTTTTTTGAGGCAAAAATACCCCACTAATCCAATTTCAGAAATAATAAATAAAAAAAATAAAGTCCGCTATTCCAGTACTAAATCCGAAGAATTAAAACCTTCTTCTTTTCCTGTAACAGTCCCTGCAAAAAACTGGCTTGCCTTCTGTTGGCTTGAATGGAACCTCGCATTCATTGCCGCACTCTGAGCAAGTTGCCTTGTGCATTTCCCTTGGGCCCATGTCCCTTGGGCTAAAATCCCTTCTTGGGCCCCTGTCGAAATCTCCCATTTATGTTTCCTCCGTTCAATTATATTGCATTCCGGAAATAGTTAGTTTCCAAAATGCTGCTATTGATTAATTCTTATCCCTTTATAAAGTTTTGTATCCTAGCACCCGCATTCTCCCTTGTCACTGCCGCATCCAGTGCATACGCCTTTCTTCTTCTTTTCCATTCAATATCACCTCCGGCTTTGTAGTTTTGCCCCATCAGGACTATGAGTTATAAAGCTCTGTTTGCGGATAAAAAGCAGCCCACGCAAACCAGAAATGGCCGAAAGTGTCAACAATTTTTAATTTTTCTTTCATGCTATCAATGGCCCATTCATTATTTTTATTATCTATGAACTTATTATTTTTTAATTCAAACTTTAATGTTTCTCCGTTTAATGTTCTTTCAAATATTTTTGCGGTGTTTAATTCATTGTCCCAGAAAACGACTATCGGAATGCCGTTAACAGCATCATTGATTAATTTTTCATTTTTAACATCATTTTCTTCGTATGCCTTTGCATTGCCGTCAAACTCAACTCCGTAAACAATCGCTTTCGGCTTTAATCTTGTATCACTAAACTCCACTCCAAATCCGACAGCATCACTTCCCTGTATGCCTGCATATGGATTCCTATCATAGTCCCTTATGAATCCTGTCTGCTTCCTTAATACCTCTGTGTTAGGATGGGCTTTCTTCCAGTCCTTCCATTTTACAGTATCCAATGGTATTTTCTCAAGTATCTGCCCTGTAGCAGCGCCTATAACCGCTATTCCTAGTGTTTGCGGCCAGTAGCTGTCTGTCAAGCGGTCGTACATAACCAGCTCGGAATTGTATAATTTTCCGGATGTTCCGAACTCCACTTCTTTGCCATTGACTATAGGCTTAAAGGCAATTCCTGTTCTGCATAAGGGGCAGTAAGTTATCAAAACCCTTTCATTATTGACTTTATCATTCACTATCTCATGCCAGTTTAATATCCTGTGGGGATAAGCCCTTATAACTCCTTTATACTCCAAACCTAAAACCAAATCATCGTCCTCTATCCAGGCATCTGCCTCATTTGCCGGCTGGAATTTTGGATTGTCTAAGCTGGGAATCCCATCTTTTGGAGGGCCTCCGGAAAGTATTTTGCCAGGATCCAAAAGGTATTTTGTGCCGTCCCTCAATATTTTAATTTCGCTTTCCAAATCAGGATTTGCCTTCAGTTTCATTGCAATTTTTTCATCCACGGGGATGCCCTCTCTGGAATCTCCTGTAAGTTGCTCTGCACCATCATCAGTGCTTTGCGTAATCGAAGTGCAGCCAACTAACGCAATAGTACCAAAAACCAATAAGGCCAAAAACAATCTATTCATTTTCAATATTATTATATTTAATCATTATTAAATCTTGTTTTATTGATTAAAATTTTGGTTTAATCGTGTTTTTCATCAATTTTTGTTTATACTTCATCTTTAACAACTATTTGTTATATCGTTATTTAATGCAATTGTTATATCATCGGGGCATTGAAAAAATAATTATTCATAGCCTGCGTTTTTGCGGTCACGCTTAGATAAGGCAAAAACGCCCTATGATATTTTTATTGCAATTATTTTTATTGTTGTTGAGCTAATGATTTAATGCCTTATTTGTAATGGTGTTTGTGAGCCTTATTGGCATTTTTATCCTATTCCCAATTTAGCAAACTTCTCCTTAATTTCCTTTTCTGTCAAAGGCCCGAATTTCTTGTCAACTATTATTCCATCCTTATCGATAAAATAAGTAACTGGCTGGGTAAAGACATTATAGAGCTCTTTTACTTCTTTGTTAGGATCCAATAATAATGGATATGTTACCGGAATATCTTCCAAAAACCCCTTTATAGCTTCCCTGCTCTCCTGCAGATTAACTCCGAGAATCACTAGATTATCCATATTTTCCTGAAAAATTTCCTCAAAAGCAGGCATCTCTTCCCTGCAAGGAGGGCACCAGGTTGCCCAGAAGTTTACAACAACGGCCTTTTTGTTTCTAAAGCTGCTTAATTGGAAATCATTACCTTCTAAATCCTTTAAAACAAAATCCGGAGCTAAATTACCAATCCCCAAGCCTGTATTTTCATTATTCTGCAATTCTCCATCTGTTGTCTCGGATTTTTTGAAAGAATTTTGCATCACAATAATAGCAATTATAATTATAAAAATTATTATTCCTAAAACAATGTTTTTGCTGTTTTTTGGCATTTGAGGCTTTTATAGGATTAATGTTTAATAAAATTTGTGTTTAACTGCAAACAGTATTTACCCAAAAGTAAATGTATTGATCTTAAAGCCTTTTCCCCTGATTCTTAATTCCAATAAACCAGAACCATACTCAAAATCGACAAGATTGTAAAGCTTTCCTTCCTCAATATTAGCCATGCTTTTGCCATCTATTATTTCAACATCTGCGCCTATTTTTGATTCATCTAAAGCTTTGGTATCGACCAAAACCTCTATTTCAGAGCCTTCTTCAGATTCTGCAACGATATTGACTGCTTTTGCATCATATCCCAAAATAATTCTTCCTTCATCGCTTATTAGCTCACTATCATCTTTGTTTATTTTCCACCTGCCTTCCAGATACACATTATTGGGCTTTACAATTGCCGGAAACATATAATCCACAGTCTGCCCTGCTGGAAGGCCTTCAGGATTCCCGAAATTTCCCCTTGTGAAGCCATAGCCTAGATAGATTTCAGGCGTGTTTACCTTTCCAAAATCAACATCAATAATATCAGAAGGCTTTGCCATGTCTTCTTTTAGCTTCCCCTTGCCAAGCCTCTCCATCCTTTCCTTGAGCAATGCCTGTATGACTTTCTCGGTCTCCTCATATTTTCCCTCGCCTATATGGTCATACCTTATGAAGCCGTCTATGTCTATGAGGTACTTGTGCGGCCAGAACCTGTTCTTGTAAGCCCTCCATGTTAAATAGTCATTGTCCTGCACTATTGCATACTTTAACCCATATTTTTCCGCAGCTTCTTTTACATTCTCGTATTTTTTCTCAAACTCGAATTCAGGTGTATGCACTCCTATTATCACCAAGCCATCATCCGCATACTTGTCATGCCATACTTTAAGGTAAGGCAATGTCCTTATGCAGTTTATGCACGTGTAGGTCCAGAAATCGACTAAAACGACTTTCCCTTTCAGGCTGCCTATCGTCAGCATATTGTCGGTATTTATGTATCCTTCTATTCCCGTAAGCTCAGGCGCATACTCAAACCTTGCCTCTTTCTGCTTTACTGCCTGCTCGTCTTTAACATAAGATTGCGGGGCTTTTACATTCGTTTCCGTTTTTGCATCAGCAATATTTTCAATATCAGTTTCGCTTACTGCCGCTTTCTGCGAATTGAGGTAGTAGATAGAGCCGGCAATAATGATTAATAAAACAATCAAGAAAAGATTCCTATTGCCCGTTTTTTCCTCTTTTCTGGTTGCTGGCTTATTCTTCATTTTTTGCTGGGCTTGTTGCTGTCGTTGCTAAATACGCCAAAAATGCCGGTATTAACGGCAAAACGCAAGGGCTCAGGAAAGAAGCTATTCCTGCAATGAATGATATTCCGAGGCCAAGGCCCGTGCTCACTCCTGCAACACCGCTGTCAAGATTTATGAGTATCTCGGAAAGAAATGGGACACTTGCAATCCTGCTCAGCTGGTTTGTGAAAACAAATATTCCCAAAATTATTAATATCCCTCCAAAAACATAATTCACATATTTTAATTTGTTTCCTGCCCTTTGTATGAATCCCTGCGCCCTGTCTGTAAATAATCCTACGATAAGAAATGGTATTCCTAATCCCAGTGAATAAGAGACCATAAGGGGGAATGCGCTCGCGGGATTGGTAACGGCTAAAGTCAATATAGCTCCTAAAATTGCCCCTACGCAAGGCGTCCATCCGACCGCAAATGCGCTTCCAAAGACAAATGATGTTGCATATGAATATTTAAACTTCCTTTTAACCCTTAATTTATGCTCCTGCTCAAGGAAAGGTATTTTTATTAATCCAAGCAGGTAGATTCCGAAGAAGATTATTATTGTCCCCCCCAAATATCCGAGCCATTTCTGGACTGTAAATGAAACTCCTGACAGTACACTTTGCAATAATACCCCTACGAGTGAGAAGATTATGCTGAATCCTAAAACAAAAAAAACAGAGTTAATGAAGATTGTCCATTGCTTCTTTGCCATCTTACTCCCCTGCTATTTTAGTTATCCTATTTATTATTTCCTGTTTTGAAAGGACTTCCAGGGTCTTCAGCCCTACATTGCCTTTGCTGTTTATTATCACTTTGGTGTGCTGGACAGTTATGCCATACTTCTTTGCCATCTCTTTGTCATCTGCATTCGTCTCGTCATCATTGAAATGCACCTGGTAGCCCACAACATTCTCCTTGTCCAGTTCATTAAAAGCTGCCAAAATTCCGGGTCGTTCTGCCTTGCACGTCGGGCACCAATTCGCATGGAAATCAAGGAAAATAGTTTTCCCTTCCTTTAAGGATTTCTCAAAAGATGCCTTGTCATAGCGGTAGTATTTTGATGCTTTTCCGGCAAAAAGCTTTAGACTGCTCTCTTCCATCATTTCATCATCCATCATGCCTTCCATCATCTCCCCGGCTTCCATGAATGAGCCGTCCATCCATATGGACTCTCCTTCTTTCAGCACGATCTCTGAGCCGTCCGGCCTGATTACTTTTCCATCTGTCATGACTTTTGAGCCGTCATTCAGGACCATGTCGCTTTCCATCGGGCTTTGGGTATTCTCCTTTGCGTTTACCATCATCATTTTTCCATTTATCATCTCAAATCCCTCTTCCGCCATCATATCCATATGCCCGCTTTCTTCGGCAACAGCCTGGCCCGAAACTTTATTGTCCTGATTTGCTCCGCTGTTTCCGGAGCACCCATAGACAAACACGCTTAGCGCAGCCAATAAAACCAGTACTTTTACAGAATTTTTCATGTTTTACACCTCACTACCTCTTATTTTATCCGATAAATCCCCTTAATTTTTGATTAGGCTTAACATAATCTTTATAAGGGCTTTGTTAGCCTGTTAAACCTAAATTTTAATTATTAAAGCAAAACCTTTAAAAGCCGTATAAACATTATTTTTACAAATAAAATAATTATTTTAAAAAATTTATTAATGGCTTTATGAGGTGGTTTTGATGGAAAAGAAAGTTGTTATTGCGCCTGTTGGCGATAATATGGATGCCCTGTTTGTTGGCCTGAAAGAGTTTCCCACTGAAAGAGTCATTTTGATTACTCCTGAGGACAGGATTGATGATGCAAACAAGGCAAAAAAAGACCTGGAAAAATTCCAGATACCTGTGCAGATTGTTGAGATAAAGGGCAATATCTGGGAAAGCATGTTCCAGAAAATCTCTGAGATAAAGGCAATTGAAAAAGACAAGGATATCATAATTAACACTGCTACAGGGGACAGGATGACCACATGCGCAGCAACATCTGCAGCTTTTGTCAATGGGCTTAAGGCAATGTCCGTTGAAGGCAACATGGCAATGATGCTTCCTGTCCTGAAGTTCTCTTATTACAATATGCTGACTGATAAAAAAATGGATATATTGAAATTGCTTAATAAGCCGGGTTGCTGTGCGTCTCTTGAGGAGTTAAGCAAAAAAACAAAAATGTCTTTGCCTTTAATTTCATACCATATAAACGGCAATTTAAAGTCCGAAGGGCTTAAGGAAATGGGTCTGGTTGATACAACGGAGGAGAAAGGCAGGATTGCATTGAAATTAAGCACTTTGGGAAGATTGCTGCTTAAGGGGTATGTTAGTGCCTAAATTTATTTATTAAGTTATTTATCGGATTATTATTCATCTTTTCCATATACCTTTGGTGGTATTCCTCTGCCTTGTAGAAATCCTTTAAAGACACTATTTCCGTCGCTATTTTATCCTGGTAGTTTTTCTGCTGCTCTTTTTTTGATTTCTCTGCTAATTTTTTTTGTTTTTCATTATGATAGAATATTGCTGTCCTGTACTGCTTTCCGATATCCGGCCCCTGCCTGTTCATTTGCGTAGGATCATGGATTTTCCAGAAAACATTTAATAATTCCTCATAAGATACTATTTTCGGGTCAAAAGTTATTTCTATGGCTTCTGCATGGCCTGTCTCATCTGTACAAACTTTCTCATAGCTCGGATTTTTCACATTGCCGCCAGTGTAGCCTACCTTGGTGTCTACAACGCCTTTAACTTCCCTAAAGACTTCCTCAACATGCCAGAAGCATCCTGCTGCAAAAGTAGCTTTTTCCATGAAACAAAAACATATTCAAGAAATATTTAAAGGTTTTGGGGAAAAGGGAAAAGTTCACATAAAGCATGTTATACAAACATTTTCCGCAACCCTTTTTGACTTTCTCGATGACAGTTTCCATCAAAGAAATGATAAAAAAATTCCAACAACATAGGATTCACAGACG
>JACPBQ010000009.1 GCA_016180235.1 Candidatus Woesearchaeota archaeon
TAACTTAGGGAAATTCATAAATTAATTTTACTTGAAGTCATCTCCTCTTGTTGTATCTTTTTTTGTTGTTCTGATATTAGGATCTGGTTTAGGTAATGCACTTGCACAGTTGCAGGCCGGCGGAGTAAACAAGCCAGGTGATTGGTATGTTGGTGAAGGATTAAAGGTTGGAGATTATTTTAGCTACAAACTATGTCATGTTTACTATAAGGAATGCTCAGAATTTGAAATCAATTTTTGGATATCTGGAGAAAAAAAGACTGGAACTGAAGAAAAGTGGGTTGCTCAGACTGTAGTTTATGATGGAAATAAAATTGTTAAAGGTGAAATGGAGCTTGGCAAAGTAGCACCAGAGCCATCTGGTGGCAGCCAGGAATTATCAGTATATCGAGGTGCCTTCAAGTCATCAATAGTATGGTTATCTGCATATGCAACAAACAGTCCTGGTGATGCATCTAAAGGACCAAAAAAGTTTTCGGCCCCATCATGGGGTAAAATTGGTAACATTGGAGGAGAACAGGTAATTCCAACTGCAATAGAATCTATCAAGGTTCCAGCAGGAACGTATGACTCTGTAGTAATAGGTTGGAAGACAGGAGGCTATGAAAGTAAGATATGGATTGTTGATGAGTTTCCATTTCCAGTTAAGGCAAGTACTTGGACACAGGTTTCAGAGGGAATACCTCCACAAGAGTATAGATTCGAACTTTTAGACTATAAACAAAATGTCAAGACTGATCCTTTTTCTGGAATTGTGCCAACTCCAGACAAACCAACAGCCTTAGGTTGTCCTCAAAATTATGATCTTGTAGAAAAGCGAGGTAACACAAAACAATTTACAATGCTTGTTGAGCTGAAATACGGGCCTGCAAATCCAATGCCTGGATGCGAAATTGAATGGTTTATCAGTTTTAAAAACAAATTTGACCAAGATGAATTTATCAGTCAGGTTCATTATGATATTGTTGTAGTAGACGATGAGCAAAGACCGATTCGTTCAGTTGCTCAAGAGGAAGGACGACAAAAATTCTTTACCACATCAGGGCAAGTTCGTAAGTTCACTCCAGTTGAAGAAGAACCTGGAACTGCTCATTATGTTATTTGGATATATGGTACAAACCCAGAACAAATAGTACCGCCTTCTAACGAGCTTGACTTTTTCCTACTTGACATTCCTATAGGAGAAGCTGGCCAAACACCAACTACGCCAACAATTCCGACAACTCCAACTACGCCAACAATTCCGACAACTCCAACTACGCCAACATCGCCGGGTAATGGCGGTTGTCTAATCGCAACTGCAACATATGGATCTGAGCTTGCACCACAAGTCCAGTTCTTGCGAGAAATAAGAGACAATACCGTACTTGGCACACAGTCTGGCGCATCATTTATGACTGCATTCAACTCATTCTACTATTCGTTCTCACCAACAGTAGCTGACTGGGAAAGACAAAACCCAGCATTTAAGGAAACTGTAAAGGTTGCAATAACTCCACTACTATCATCATTGTCATTGCTACAGTATGTTGACATTGACTCAGAAGCTGAGATGCTAGGTTATGGAATTGGAATCATTCTACTAAACATTGGAATGTACTTTGTTGCACCAGCACTAATAGTATTCAAGCTCAAGGATAAAAAATATCTCCTTAAATAAAAAAACCTGTGACAAACTGTAAATATCATTTTGATATATGTGAGTGAAAAGATTGGTTGGAGTGTTTAGTTTTCCAAAGCGTCATCTAAGAAAGCTTGTACAAAACGGTGATTATCTAGAGGCAATAGAATTTGGAAAAAACCTTGAAAAAAAACATTCCAATGATCCTGATTTACTATTTATGATTGCAGGCATCTACTACATTAACGGCGATGCAACAAATACGCTGTCGTATCTTGATAAAACATTAGCACTAAACCAAAATGACACAGAAGCCCTTCTTATGAAAGCAAATCTGCATCTTTATTTGAAAGATAAAGACCAAGCAGTTGATTGCTGTGAGAAGTTGCGCAAAATTGATCCACAAAACAAGGAAATAGATGAAATACTAGACAAGCTAGAAAAATTATAGGCAATTCAACAGCTAGTTGGAATCTGAACTTGGATTAACTTGGTAAACCTCATCAAGCAACCAATTACAAAACTTTGTCACTTTATCTGAAAACTTGCACCAAACATGTAACGAATGAGGCAAAATGTCAATTCTTCCTGAATCAAGAAAAACCTTGACGCCTTCTTTTCCTTCATACATGTAGGCATCCTCAGCTTTTACT
>JACPBQ010000001.1 GCA_016180235.1 Candidatus Woesearchaeota archaeon
TCCGGCATCAATAGTCAGGCAATTTTCATTAATATTCATCCCTAATGTCTCGAACATATAGCCTAAAGTTATTCCGGTGGCATGCGTATGCACAACATCCCCGTCCCTGTTCTCGAAATGGACTGCCTGATGTTTCAGCTGGTATTTCTGCTGGGAAAAATCGATTGCATTTCCCAGAACATAGACTTTTATGTCTGCATGATTATGTGCCGATCCTAACGGTCCTATCTTGTTCTCAGAGCATCCATCCAAAAACAGGACAAAGGCTCCAAGCCAGAAAAATAAGATTAATTTCTCGTTTTTCATTTTCAATGATTTTTAGCAAAATCGGTCATCGAAGCTAATTGATTCCTAAGCTCTTCTTCGCTATCGGAGCCATAGCTTATTAATATTTTGTCTAAGTCCTTAAAAACATAATTTTCAAATTCATCGTTTTCTTTTCCATTGACAAAGAATCTTAATTTTTTGTTTCCATCATTGCAGAATTTTTCTTTATTATCCAAAATGATGCAATCCTTGTTAAAATCCAATCCGATGCTTTCAAAAAATATCCATAAGGGAACTCCTGTTGCGTGCATATGCAGGATATCCCCTGTTTTTTCAGGGGAAGGAGATCCGGAATCAACATGAATAAAACTGCTTACTGGCTTATTGCTTTGCATTCTTTCCATATGGGACTTATCAGAAAAATCCAATTCAATGCCATTAATATAAACTTTCCAATCTGCATGAATATGCTGCGATTCCAAAATGCCTATAGTTGATTTTGAATCCATATTGCATTGGAGCTGTCCGGAGCTAATGCACAGGTCTACTGGCATTCCACAGCTGTCGCATTTTCCGTCATTATTTTTATCCATTAATTCCTTTGCAAGTGCGGTATCAAAAGAAGTAAGGCTCATTCTGCCCATTTTTTGACCCATAGGGTTAGCTACTGCATTAGCATCTATACTCGGATTGTTTAATGGAAAGAATAAGTACTTTGAAACATAAAATAATGAAAATATTGCTATAGCAACAACAACTACAATAAGCCCGGTTACGATTTTTTCTGCGTTAACCATTTTTAATTTCATAGGGCTTTTTTCTTAATACATCCACGATTTTTGGAATCATCCTCATAGCCCAGATTCATGCGCATGCCCTTTGCCTCCGCAGCCATCTGACAAGTCCCAAACTTCAGCAATCTGCTCTGAGCTGAAATCATGCTCTGTTATCAGATACTTGGCAAGCCCCTCAAATGCATCCCATCTCCAGCACCTGCAGCAGCATGGGCCGCCTTCATGAGACATTTTCATGGCGTTATCATAAACTGCCTGCTGCTCTGCTGTTAATTGTATGCCGTTTTTATAGCCCAGCAGCTCTTTTGCAAGAGAAACAGGTATGTCATACGGATCTTCCGGAACCTGCTTTATTTTTGAAAATTTTTTCAATCCTTCAATCTGCTCCTGATACCTGTGGAAGTCCATTGCGGAGCAGCACGAGCCCTGCAGCCTTTCCCCATCTTGCTTGTAATTTATAAAATCAGCCTTTGCGCAGAAGTTAGTCTTGGCATTGCTTAGCTTGGAGAACTTTTCCTCAATGCCCAATTCGGCAACGATCAGCTTGCTGCCGGGGAATTTCTGCAGATTTTGCGCCACAGCTAAAATCGCTACGACAGCGACAATCCCCATACCCAATGCAATTCCTTTATTTTTCATTTTTTATTTCACCTACAGCAGATTTTGTTATCTCCAAGCTGCAGCTTTTATGCTTCCTGCACCAATCCTCGCATTTTTCTGCAGTTTCCCTGTCCTTATAGGCAAACCTGCATATTTCACAAAAATAAAGCTCCATTGCCATTTTGATTGTCATTTTAATCAGGAAGCATCGATATTTTCCCCGTAAGGATGTATCAACTTCCAGCCGGAAATTACATCTCCCTGCCGGTATTTTAAAGTAAAGGTTCCGCTGAATGGGTAATCTCTTCTTACCACATCCAAAAATGAAAATTCAACATTATAATCAACAGCTGCTGTTTTGCCGTCATTTGATGCTTCTTTTAATGATAAAATCCTGACATCATTAATGTGCTGCGATTCTGCATATTCCTTAAATGCCCTTAAATCCTTTGCAGTTGGCTCTATTTTCTTAAACCCGTCTGAAATTGTTGAATACATGTCAGGATAATTTTTATTGTTCCATGCAGTGAAATACTGCTCGACCACTTTTTCAGGGGAAGGAGTTTGGTAATCGGGAATTTCGTCATCTTCAGTAACTGATATGTAAGCGATGCCGATAATAAAAATTATGAAAAAAATGGATATTATCGCCAAGTTTTTTTTATTTACCACCTTTATTTTTATCACCCTCAACAAAATGATTTACTGCACCTGGACAATCTCATTTGTTTTCAAATTCCTGTATGTGCCAATGTTCTCGGGCTCTCTCATTATATACCATCCATCATCCTCAACAGTGCCAACGCTCTGCCATACCTGGACTAAAGCAGGGTATTCTGAGGCTTCCGGCGACAGGAGCAGCGCAGGAACTTTTTCTATATTATACTTTGAAATCAGTTCCATGCCTTCAGGGGACGAAATATCAGCATAGCTTTCTTCATCCACAAAAACTCCAAACCTGGGCAGTATCTGGCTGTTAATGCTGACATCATAGCATTCAGCGCATGAATTGTCATCAAGCAGGATTATTTTTACAAGACCAACAACTTCTCCTTTGCTTAAATCCCTGTATGGCGCGGAGGTTGCATGCAGCGCGTAATAGCCATTCTTTTCCTCGGCAAGCTGCTGCATTTGCTCTTTAAAGCCGTCATAATAATTAACCTCATTTGATATCAATATTGCGGGAATTCTGCTGATGCCAAATTTACTGATGAGCTCAATTCCTTCTTTGGAATTATACTCATGGGTTTTCTCTTCCGTTACTGCAACTCCTGATTGCTTTAAGGCATCTGCAAGCTGGCTTAAGGGTATGCATTCCTCGCATGAAGAATCAACAACGTTTATCACAGAGACTTTTCCTACGACCTTTGCAGAGGCAACATCATAATATGGGGGCTCTAAGGCTGTAAAAATTGTGTTTCTTTCATCCGGAAAATCTCCGATATTGCCAAAAAAGGCTTTCAGCTGCTCTGTCTTGTTTACTTCCCCGGATATTATAATAGTTGGGATTTTTTTAATACCATATTTTTCAACAAGTGCTTTGGCATTATCCTCATTAAAGTAAAAGGCTGTTTCCCTGGTTACATTCACGTTCTGCTTTTTTATGTTTTCCAAAGCAGCCTCAATGTCAAAGCATTCCCCGCAATCAGAAAGCAATATTTTTATTACCTCTAAGTCTGCCGGCCTTAAGAACTCTTTTGCAATTTCTCTTGCTTCCTCAACCTTTTCCGCCCTTCCCTGAATAATAAGAATATTCATTACAGATATTACTGCTATTAAAGCAAGCATCAAATACAGCAATGCCTCTACTCTGTTTTTTTTCAAGCCAACCACTCCATTGTTTTATCAACAGCCGCCGACCATTGAAGGAAGATTATCCAAGCTGGCTGGGGCTGAAACTGCCCCTGAACTTGGGCTTCCGGCACTTGTGGCTGCGCCGCCTCCGGATGTTACAACAACGGGGTTGTTGCTTAAGCTGACTAACTGCACTGCCTGCACAGCTGTTGTCAAAACTAAAACAGCAATCAGCACAACCATTAAAATCTCTTTTCTTTCCATTTTTGCCTCCGAGTTTTTTTACGAGGAGGCTGGGAACGCCAGTTCCAGCTGCCTCCGAGTTTTTTTACGAGGAGGCTGGAAGTTTACTTCCGCTGCCTCCTATGATTTTATTTATAATTTTATTATTGTTATTGGACAATTACAGTGCCGGTATTGCCAGGATCTGAATGGTCATGATATCTCCATGCCCCTATCTGGTTAAATGTAAAAGAATAGCTTTCACCTTGCCTTAAGTTTCTGCACGCATCGAATTTGCTTCCCAGGCACCCTCCGGGCTCCGGATAAACTTGGTGTGTCGGATGCACAGCCGAAGCAGGCCATGATGGTATAGCCATTTTATTAATCCAAGTAACTGTTTCTCCAGCGTTAATAGTTAATGTGCTCGGGTTAAAGCCGGATTCTGTAATCTCTATGGTATTGCCATTATTGGCAGCATTGCCATTGTCAGCAGTCGGCTGTGCATTATTATCCTGGCTGCTGCATCCTGCTGCTAAAAACAGGCTTACTCCTAAAATTATCATAATTGTAGATTTTTTCATTGTGCTGCCTGAGCCTCCAATAGTATTCTTTTGACTGTAGGTCCCGGATACCATAAAGCATACCACCTAGCCATCTCCCCATAAATTTCCTCATCCGAGTAGCTGTCACCATAATTCTGGATGAACCATTTTGCCATGCCCTGCGCAGCCTGAGAATGGGCGCAGCCGCACCTTGTTATTATCGTGGGATTTTGCGGGCTGCCGCAGCAGTAATCGCATATAAACGAGTTTACTATTCTTGACCATCTCTGATCTTCCTGCGGGCTTAATTGGATAGCTCTTCCCTTTGCCCACAGGTTTTGCGCGGTAATTGGGTCGTCAAAGCTTACTCCTGCTTGCTGCCCGTACCAAGGGGTTCCAGTAGGAACAACATTATTAACCAAATCCTGGGCCGCATTGCCTGTCAGGGGTTTCATAGCCAATTCGCTTATAGTTGGAATAGGCTTGACTTTGGACCTGTAGCCTTGTATCGCAGGCTGCTCTTCCTGTGCCAAAGGCATTGGCTTCAGGGTTATTTTAGGGCCATATTCAAAATCTCCCAGGTTGGCTGTCCCCCCTATGCCAGAAGACAAGGCTGTTGTCGCAAACGCCTTGGGTATCATCAGATTGTTAAAAACAAGCAGCAATGTCAAAACAATAAGGCTGCCAAAAATGATATTATTGTTGTAGAGGGACAATCCTTTATTCTTGTCATGCCCCTCAACCTTAACCTTGCAGCTTCTGCATTTCTTATTATGTATGCTGTCTGCCTTGAAATAAACAGCCATTCCTAGCAGGCCGATAGAAGCAGTTTTCAAAAAGCCAAGGTAAGGTGTAAGGAATGCTGTGGGTATATTGAGGAATGTGCTGCCAAAAGCCACTAAGCCAAGGCTCTGGCATACCGGGCAAATCGCCCCTACAAATCCCGCAAATCCGCCACTTATTCCCCCTACAGCGCCAACAGAAGATGTTGGAGCAAGCTGGCTTCTTCTCTCATACAGGAATAATGACAAAAATATTGAGGTAAGTGCAGCAACAGCAATAACGAACAGGATATCCAAAAACCCTATTGGGGAAGTCCGGTTTATTCCAAAATCTATCAAGGGTATCTTCCAGAAGCCGTAAAGAAAAGAATAAACAATCAGGGATATTATTATTGAGTATAAAAGAACTTTCCTGCTTTCTTTCTGCCTGAGAATATTAACGGCAGTTGAGATGATATTTTCCCTATTCTCTTTTGCGGCTTTAGCTTCTTCCTGCTCCATTTTGGTTAATAAAAGGTATTTTGCGTTCAATATTTCCAATAATGATTGGTTATTTAAGCCCTAATTTTAATGATTAAATATTAGTCCGGTATATAATTTTTTCCCGAAAATAAGAGGGATTATAGAGGCTTATTTTACAAAAGAAGCCTTATTTACGTTTATTATCGTTTAAAGAGGATTTCAAATGCCTTTTTACTATTTTAACGGTTTTTTCGTGTTATTTTATACATGAAAAATAATCCTACCGCAAACATCACAATGCTTAAAATCTGCCCCATGCTCAAAAAGCCCATAATGAAGCCTAATTGCTCATCGGGCTGCCTGAAAAATTCCACTGTAAACCTAAGCATGGAATACATAGTGACAAATAGCCAGAAAATAAAGCCCTTTGGCAGGGTTTTATCCTTAATAGCCCATAAAGTGAAAAATATCAATAAGTCCTTTAATGACGCATATATCTGGCTTGGATGCCTGAATCCTTCCGCATCAGGGAATTTTACTGCCCAGGCAACATCTGTAACCCTGCCATACAATTCTCCATTGGTAAAATTTCCCAGCCTTCCTAACGCTAAACCCAAAGCCAAGGGAATAACGGCAATATCCGCTATAGTGTAAAAATCAATTTTCTTTTTCCTGCAGAAATAAAAGCATGCTATTGCCGCTCCAATGAAGCCGCCATGGAAGCTCAGGCCGCCATGCCATACTGCTAATGCTTCAAAAGGATTTTGAAGGTAGAAGGGCAGGTTATAGATAAAGACATAAAAAAATCTGGCCCCTAAAACAGTTCCGACGATTATATACAATAAAAAATCAGCAATATCATCTTTAGTTAAGCCGATTTTTTTCCTTTTTGCCAGGTAATTAAGCATGAAATAAGCTATTACAAACCCCAAGACAAAGAATAAGCCATAATATCTTATTTCAAAAGGGCCTAATTCCAATAATACAGGATCGATATTATGGGTAAACATTTTATTGTTTCATTAGTTTCGGTTATTTATCCTATGCTCCCAATCATTTGTTCAGTCATTTGTTGATTGCAATTTTATACCATTATGCATTGAAAAATTATAATTTATTACCTGCGTTTTGCCATATCGCATTGTTAACGCAAAACGCCGGTTATTATTTTTTTATTTTGAGTTATTTTTAATTGTGAATCACCTTAAATATAATCAAGTTGTTGTGAACTTGTTTGATAGGCGTATTGGCATTTTTAAATATCAAACTCCCTATTTCAAAAATTTCTCCTTGACAATATTATAAAAATAAAACCTGTTGAATACGATCGCAAGGTAGAATATAATGCCGACACCATGAACAAAGACTATTGTGTAAATATCCCCATACCTTAACAATGAGTTGTAGTCCTGGAACAAGGTGATTTTCAGTAAATTGCCAAAAATGCTGAATAAAAGGAATGTTATCGCGAATGCTGCTGCAATAACCAGGTAAATCCCATAATAGCTGTTGACCTTTCCCAAATACCCGGCTCCCAATTGCAGGCTTTTTCCAATGTTCTTGCCCTCGTAAAACACAACATGGCTTATATTCACGAAAGCATATGCAAATACAGAGTAAAGCAGCAATATGATAAGGGAGCTATAAGGCGCTATTCCGGCTTTTATGCTTGCAGCCAACAAGCTTAATAAAAAGAACACTAAAAACAATATTACGAAGATTGCTATGTTAAGCAGGTAAAATTTTCCCAGCCTGTTAAATTCCAGCTTATTTTTTCCCAGAGAAGATTTTATGAAATGCAAAACTATATACTTGAAAAAAGAGTAGATGAAAATCAGGGCAGCATAATACAGTATTGCGAGTGACAATGCCTTGAAAAGCTGCTGGGCTCCTATTGAAAAGCTGAGCGCATTGAAAACCTGCCCTAAAATGAACAGGGATAATAAGAAAAGCGCATCAATGAAAACAATATAAAGCAATGATTTTTTATCCTTATTGATACTGCTTAAAGTGCTGAAAAGCACTCCTTTTTTGATTTCGAGTTTCATTCTGGTTACTTACCTATAGCACAACCCGTGATAGAAGCCAGTCTATCCAGCGACTGCGCATTCTGGTAATACTCCCCGTTGATTTTCCATGTGGGCGTTATCCTGATATTGTTGTCTTCTGTAAAGTCCCTGTAATCGATGAATTTCATGGAATTGCCGAACATTCCTTTCTGGCCGCTGGTATACTTGCAGAAAGATGCCCCGTACATCACAGCCCCTTTCTCAGTAAGGCATTGCGCAAAACTGTCCAAAGGCCCGGGTTTCTTGGATTGAATAAATCCATATCCAAAGCTTATAGCAATCAAAACAATGATAACAGAAGAAATGGATATAAATATTGTCTTTTTGCTTATTGGCTTTTTTCCTATTGGTGTTTCTGCCTTATGCTCTGCTTTATGGCTTTCATGCCTAAGTTTATTGGTTTCTTCCTTGCTCAATGCCATTTTGCTCAGGCAGCTGCAGCTGGCTCAGAAACATCTACATTGCCTATATCCGGTCCTGCAACTGCGCAGCCCCCTCCTACATATCCCTGATATTGGGGATTCTGCTGGCCATAAGCCGCATATCCTGTAGGATATTGGCTCTGCTTTGTGCAGCCAAAAATCAGCAATGCCGCTAAAACAAAAATTGCCAATAAAACCATTGTTTTTCTCATTTTATAAGTGCTTTAATCTTTGTTTTTATTAATTTTGCCTTTTTTATTGATTGGCCAACTCAGCCTCAATTACCTGCTGGAATGCCTGGTATGGCTGGGCTCCCACAAGCTGTATGCCGTTTATGAAGAATGTCGGAGTTCCAGAGACACCAACCTGGCTTCCGTAAGCAAAGTCATTCTGCACTTCCTGCCTGTATTTCCCGGAGTCAATGCATTGGGTGAATTTAGCGGCATCAAGGCCCAGCTCTCCTGCGAGGCTGAGATAAAGGTCCCTTCCCATCGTAGCCTGGTTGCTGAAAACACCCTCATGGAATTCCCAGAACTTCCCTTGCTCATCCGCGCATTCTGCCGCTTCTGCTGCTGGCTGCGCCTCAGGATGGAAGCTCAACGGGAAATCCCTATACACATATTTTACTTTTCCTGTGTCAATATAGTCTTTCTTCAATAACGGGAATGTCTGCTGGAAAGCCCTTCCGCAGAATGGGCACTGGAAATCTTCAAAAGACACAATTGTGACTGGAGCGTTTGGATCCCCTAAGACCGGATCATCATCCAAATCAATGTTCTGCTTTGTTGGTATCTGGGGTGCCTGGCTTGGATTTTGGCCTAAGCTTGGCTGCCCTACTGCGGCGCCGTTTGAACTGCCATTGCTGTTAAACCACATGAAAACAACAACTAGTGCGAGAATTACAGCCAAACCCTGCCATATCCTTACCTTGCTGATTTCAAATTTGACTGTTTCATGCTTTTTATGATGCTCGGAATGCTCATGAGTTTTTTCTTCTGCCATGTATAATACACCCCTCGTTATTTTATTTAGTAAGTTGTTATCGCACCATATATAAATATTTTGCTTCGCACAGAAAAAGCATTTATCCCTCTTTTTGGGCTAAAAAGGCTTGTTTACGTTCATCATTGTTCAAAAAAGGTTTTTAGGGTTTTTCAGGATTCCAAACAAAGTTCCCGCATAACATACTTTTTGCACATATAAAATATTCGCAAAAAGATAGTTATACAAACATTTTCCGCAACCCTTTTTGACTTTCTCGATGACAGTTTCCATCAAAGAAATGATAAAAAAATTCCAACAACATAGGATTCACAGACG
>JACPBQ010000004.1:0-155024 GCA_016180235.1 Candidatus Woesearchaeota archaeon
GGAGCCCCATATCGCGCAAACATAGGCTAATTATTGTTTTATTCTAAAAAAAAGCAAGGATTAATAATGGGTTTTATTTCCTGATGCTGATATCGGGCCTATGGTCTAGTGGCTAGGACATTACCCTCACACGGTAAAGATCCCAGGTTCGAATCCTGGTGGGCCCATCCTTACCATTCAAACAAAACAGCCCTCAGAGGAGAAGCATCTGCATCTTTGATTTTTAATGGAAGGCCTATAAAGAAATATCTTCCTTGCCTTATTTTTGACAATTCCAGGCCTTCTATAACTGGAATATTTTTTTTAAATAAAATTTTATGGGTGTCATGGTTTTTTTCATTCCTTTCAATTCCTAAAGTGTCGATGCCAATCAATTTGAGATTCTTATCTGCCAAATATTTTGCGCCGGTTTTTTCCAGATAAGTAAAATTATAATCAAATTTTTTCATCGGGCTTTTTCTTGTCTTCAACAGCACAATATCCTCTTTTTTGATTTTTTTTATATTATTATTTTTTTTAATGTCATTTATTGTTATTTTATTTTTTGCTCTTGTGAAATCCAAAACAATGCAATTTCCGATAAATTTTTCCAGTGGTATTTTTTCTATTGTTTTTCCCTTTGCGAGCATATGGAAAAAAGCGTCTGCATGCGTTCCTGTATGCAAATCCATATCAATCCTTGACTCATTCATGCTGTCTTTGCCATACCTTGCAGTAATTATAAATTTAGGTTTTTTGCTTTCCTTATTTTTCCAGACTGCAATATCTTCCTTAATTTCCATAGATATGTCATAGATTTTCATTTTAATTTTTTTGCCTTGGTTATTTTTATCCGGGTTTTTATTCAATTTGTTTTATCCAGTCTTCACAACTATTTGTTTTGTCATTGTGCATTCCTGCACACTAGTAGTGGGGTGCTTTGCACCCCACAGTGTTTTATGGCAACGTAAAACCGGATATGAATTTTTATTTAATTTTAATTATGGATTTCTATATCATCTCAAATATAAACAAATTTTTGTGAACTTGTTTGGTAACAGTATTGGCATGCGTTTTTTTTTGATTTTCTATTTTAATTGGCTAATTTCATTTTTGCAGTAAAATTGAGTAGCTGGGCTTTTGCGGCACTGCCCATTTCCTGCCGTCTTTTTCAATGAATAAATCTGCTTCTTTTGGGCCCCATGTGCCGGGCTCGTAAAAGTAAGGCTCAATATTGTGCCATGCATCCCTTACCCCGTCTATAATTTTCCATGAGTTCTCAACTTCGTCCCATCTCGTAAAAAGAGTCTGGTCATTGCGCATTATGTCATAGAGAAGCCTTTCGTATGACTCTGCGGTGTTAGGGCCGAACTTGCATTCATGGCAGAAATCCATGCTCACCTGGTCAATCAGGATTTTATTTCCCGGGATTTTTGCATTAAACCTAAGGATAATGCCCTCTTCCGGCTGCACTCTGATAATGAGCTGGTTATTCTCAAGGCTATAATCTTTTGCCATAAAGAGCCTGCTCAATGGCTTCTTATAATTTATTATTATTTCCGTGGCCCTGTCCTTAAGATGCTTTCCGGTCCGCACATAGAAAGGCACATTTTTCCATTTTTTGTTTTTTATGCGGAACTTTATCGCAAAATAAGTGCTTGTTGCGGAGTTTTTCCTTACATCTTGTTCGCTGCGGTAAGCAATGACTTTCTTTCCGTCCTGGATGCCGGAAATGTATTGGCCTTTCACGGATTCTTTTCTCAAATTACCACTTTTTGCAACAGCCTTTAAGACTTTTACCTTCTCGTCCCTGATATCATCTGCACTAAGGCTTTTCGGGCATTCCATCGCAGTCAGGCAGAGAAGCTGCATAAGATGGTTCTGGACAACATCCCTCAAAGAGCCGTTCTTATCATAATAACTGCCGCGGCCTTCTATGCCAAGGGTTTCTGCCACGGTAATCTGGACGTGGTCAATATGGTTGGTGTTCCACATTGGTTCAAAAATAGAATTGGCAAAGCGCATAACAATAAGGTTTTGGACAAGCTCCTTGGCAAGATAGTGGTCAATCCTGAAAATCTGCTTTTCATGGAAGGCCTTGCGGATTTCATTATTGAGGTTTTTTGCCGTTTCAAAATTATTCCCGAATGGCTTCTCAAAAACAACACGGTTGCTGCTGAATTTTTTGCTGATGCCGGCTAATTTAGCCAACGCGAGGTTTTTTATGGTAGCATCAAAGAATATTGGCGGAGTTGCAAGGTAGAAAATAATCCCACCACGGGTTATCCTTTTTTTATCCATATATTCTGCAAGAGACGTGTAATGGCCCGCATCATTGAATTCGAGCTGATGGTAATGTATCCTTGAAAGGAGCTTTCTAAGGCAGCTATCGTCTACTTTGATCCTGGAGAACTGCCTTATGGATTTTTCAGCCTCGTTTCGGTATTCTGCATCTGCCTTGCTCCTGCGGGCAGCGCATATTATGGAAAAGCCTTTTGGGAGGGACATATGATGCTCGAGAAAGTACAAAGCAGGGAGCAATTTGCGGTGTGTTAAGTCGCCGGTAGCGCCAAATATCACCAGGGTATGCGGCTCAACAGCATTGTTTTTATTTTTCATATTACCGGTTATTTAATTTTATAATGAGATTTTTCCACGATTGTTTTATTATTATTGGCTTTTTTACTTTTTCTTCTCGACCACATGGCCGCCAAATTCCCTCCTCACTGCTGCTATAACGCGCTTGCCAAGAACAAACTTATTTGTTTTATCCAGCCTTATTTTTGCCGCTAGGTCAAATGCCGGAGTATAGCCCTTTACTGCCATGGCTGTTTGTTTCAGCTCCTTTAGCGTTACACTTTTGTTTATCGGCTCTATTTTTTTGAAGTCCGGACTTTTAAGGGCTATGTTTGTAAGGTCAAGGAGCCAGCTCCTTATTACAGATGCTGGCTGCCAGACAGAAGTCGCTTTTTTCATGTCTATGGGATGCTTAAATCTGCTTAATAACTCAATCCCTTCTGCCAAACCCTGCAAATATACATATTCAACTATATTGTGGACGCTTTTTACAAAATGCCCCGAGCCTGCTGTTCCAAAATAGCCGTAGCCTTTTTTTGGAGCCAAAGCTTTGCAGAATGGCTCTATATATTTGAATTGAGATTTTGGACCGCCAACCATGAGAGTGTAGCCGTTCTTCAGGCCCCATATGCCGCCTGAGACTCCGCAATCAAAGAAATGAATGCTGTATTTATCACATAATTTCTTGTGCTTTTCGGCATTCTCATAGAAATCGTTTGCCCCATCAATAAGTATATCACCTTTACTTAACAAAGGCAATAATTTTTTAATCATGTCATCTGTTGGCTTTCCTGCCGGAAGCATCAGCCAGATGATTTTTCTGCCCGTTAATTTACCGGCTAATTCATTGATGGTATAAGCTGGAACAGCTCCTTTTTTTGCTATTTGCCTTGTTTTTTCCGGGCTTCGGTTGTATGCCACAACAGGAATCTTATGCTTAAGGAGCCCCTCTACCATATTGAAGCCCATCCTTCCCAATCCTATAAAACCAAGCCTCATTTTAAATCACTTTTTTATTTAGTGTCTTTGACTGCTGCTTAAAGTTACCCATTGATTTAAATAAGTTTTTATATTGCCCTGGAATTTATAGAATAAATGAAATACTCAAAATCAATTATCCTGGTGTTTATACTGTTATTTTTGGTTTCTGCATGCAAAAATAATGAAGTTATTGAGGAAAAAGCTGTCAAAACCGGAAGCACTGTTTCATTTGACTATGCTGCCGGCTTTGTTAACGGGACTTTGTTTGACACTTCCATAAAAGACGCTGCTGTCAAGGCAGGAATCTTTGACCCTAACAGGGCTTACCAGCCGGAAAATGCTGTTATCGGCCAGGATCCATTAATTCCGGGATTGCTGGAAGCATTGATCGGGATGAAAGAAGGGGAAGCAAAGAATGTGATAATAGCTCCGGAAAAAGCCTATGGAAAAATGATAGAGAATGCCACAAGTGTCGTATCGAAAAGCATATTTGACCAGCCTGAACAGCTCAGAGTAGGAGGCATAATTGTCATAAACACCCCTGAAGGAGACAGGATACCTGTATTTGTAAAAGAGCTGAATGAAGAGAATGTAACAATTGACCAGAACCATCCTCTTGCTGGAAAATATATTCAGTTTGCGGTGATTGTGAGGAAAATAATAAGCGTCAATTAACCAAGCAACTCTTTCTTGACAGCAACCTTCCCAGTAATTGAGCGCAGCATATGCCCTGTTATCTCCAGATTATAGAATTTTTTTAATTCCAGTCTTCCTTTGACGCCAACTATCAGCGGATAAGTCCCAAACTGCCTGCAGAAGGTTGTATTTCCGTCGTAGATTTCGGCATAGCAGTTTCTTAATATTATACTATTAGGGGCAACTCTCTGAAGCATAGGAAAATCTATCTTCTGTCTTATCTCATTGCGCCATTTCCAGTATAATTTTTTTTGCTTAGCCAGATAAACGCTTTTGCTTTTCTCATAAAGCATAGTCCCTTCAAAAATAGCTGCCTGCCTTATGTTAATCCTTCTTAACATCATGCCATCATCATAGATTTTCTTGAGCCACTGCATATTTTCATCGTTTGTCTTTTTTGTCTCTCCCAAAAGCCCGAATATTATATTTATTCCCGGAAGGAATCTCGGCAGGCCGTCTTCTCCCCTTTCTGCACCGTATTTGTTTATTATTTTAATGCCTTCGTAAGCTATCTTTGGCGTGGAATTCAAAGTGTTCTGCCTCACAACTTCCCTGTCAAAACTTTCAACTCCAAAAGCGGCTATGTTTCCGGAGGTGCAGTACTTTACTATGGATTTTGTTATTTCATGGGTTCTGTCCATAACGACTTTAACCGGATTTACATTGTCTATATGCAATACCTTGAGTTCGGGACAATAATCCCTTGTTTCCCTCAATAATTCAATCACTTTTGGATAAGTGTAGAAGCATGTCTGTTTTCCATACCTGAAATATCTTGCTCCCAGCTGGTAAAAAGCTTCCATTTCCCTGAGAATATCATCTTTTTCCCTGAATTCAACCCTGCTTTTTATCGGTTCTGTGCAGAAAGAGCAATGGCCTATGTCACAGCCTCTTCCAGTTTCTATCTCAATCATCCTCAAGTCCGGAATCTGCCTGAAAATCTCAGCGCCTTTTACTGCATATTCCCTTACATCACCATAATTAAAGCGGAAAAGATTTGCATCTATTTTGTCAAAAACTGCTTTATCATATTTCTCGAAAAATTTGCCCCCAAACAGCTGCGTGCCAAAAACTGCCGGGCCTGTCAGGGTTTTTTTGCAAGGAATGCCTTTGATTAATGGTATGAGCTCTTTTATTGTCCCTGGGACTGCCGAAAGGTATTTGCCTGGCACATGCACTCCAAGCACAATAATCAATTCATCTGTGTCTTCCAGGATTTTTCCTATTTTGCCTGAGTTTTTTGTGAGGTTATAGACGAAGATGTCTGTTTTTTCCGAGGGCTTTGGCCCTTTGCTTTTTGAGCCGTACTTGCTCCAGAGCCTAAGGTCATCTATGGTTATATAGCTGACCGGCTCATTAAGATAGCCTGCTATGTACCTTGGGTACGTGCCGAGGTATGGCGGAACACCCAGACCGGCTGCTTCATCCGTGTAACAGTCTAAAATAGTATAGGCCATACAGAAAGGGTTATTTTCCGATTTTAAAAAGGTTTCATATTACTTATTGCTTCTCAGCCTTTACCGCATATCTCCAGAAATTATTCGGAAAAAACCTAAGAGGAATCTTTATGCTCTTAATGTTGATAAACCCGTATTTGCCGCAGCAGCCCTTAAATTCTTCCTTTGCCATGTTGCGGTAATTCCATATATATCCCACTATCCTGCTCAGCACATTTTGGTTGACGCCGATGTTAAGGATAATGCCTTTGTTCTTCAGAACCCTGTGCAATAGAGGGATTATAATGCCAGGGTCTCCATACTCTGACAAAGCGCCTGTGCTGATCGCCATATCAAAGTACAAACTTTTGAGCTTAAATTTCCTGCCCCCTGGGAATAACCTTAAAGAACTTTCATCATTAAAATCACCAATCACAGGCTTGACATTGCCCATGCGGATGCATATCTTCAGCATTTCCTTGGATATGTCTAATCCGGTAATTTCAGCTTTTGGGAATCTTTTTTTTAAAGGAGCGGTTGCAAGGCCCGTTCCGCAGCCAAGGTCAAGAATCCTTGCGTTTTCAGGCAAGTCCAGGCTGATTGTCCTGATTATATACCTAAGCATCTGAGGATACCCCACTAGGCTCATCAATGCATCGTACTTTTTTGCCCGCTTATCATACAAATTCCTTCTTTTATCCTTCATTTTAGCTGCAAATTCCAAATTATATTTTATACTTGTGGTTTTGCCGGCATAGTTAGGGCTTTGTCCGAAAACTCCGCTTCGCTACGGGTTAGCAGCTTCTCGCTTTTAATGTTTTGATTGAATACTGACATGCTGAAAAACCCAAATGGTTTTCGGCACACCGGAAATCTTTGATTTCCCAGTGTTTCCCGTATGGAGCATCCCCTTTGTCAGTTTACTGGAAAATGTTATTAAGCTCGACCTTATGCCGCTAACCACTTTTCGGACAAAGCCATATTTTAGAGAACATTTTTAAAGGAAAAACTTTTCAATTTTCAGAGATGAGCTTATCAGTTTTAGACTATTCAGTCCTTGTCATAATGGCAATAGTGCTGATTATAGGAGGCTATCAGTTCTATTTCTTCTGCCAGAGGCTTGTAATTATCAAAAGCAGGTCGCTCCATATTTTTATTGATGACTGGTTCCCTCTTTACCCCATATGGGTATGGATCTATACTGCCCTGTATTATCCAATGATAATCCTTGCGGTCTTCACTGTAAGCAGCATGGAGGAATTCAACTATATCGCGCTTAGCTTCATCATCCTGCTTTTCATGCACATGGCTGCATTTTTGCTTTTTCCGGTTGAGCTGCCAAAAAGCTGGAGACAGGGTGTTTCTGGCAAGAATCTCTCTGAAAGACTGCTAAAGATCGTGCACAAGATAGATGCCCCGTCCAACTGCTTCCCGAGCATGCACGTGAGCGTTGCAATGCTCACAGCCCTGCACATACTAAACAACCTGCCTTCCATAGGACTATGGATTTTCCTGTTTCCGCTTCTCACAGCTTTAAGCGCATTGTATACAAAACAGCATTATTTCCTTGATGTCATACCTGGCGCGTTTTTTGGCTGGATAGCCTTCAAAATATTCCAGCTGACCTATGCGGGATAAAGCATGGCAAAAACGTTTATAAATTATGGCAGCTTATTGCTGATTATGGTCTGGATTGCGTCTTTTGCTGCCTTGATCTTTCTCCTATTTGTTGCCTTTCTTTTGAATTTCTACAGGGACCCAAAAAGAGAAATCCCAAGAGGCAGCAATATAGTCAGCCCTGCAGATGGCAGGATCATAAGGATTGTAAGGACAAATTCCAATGAGGTGAGAATAAGCAAGGGCCTGTTCGGCAAGATAAGAACATTAACATCAGATATAGCAAAGGACTGCTACGTTATCTCTATCTTTATGTCCCCGCTTGACGTGCATGTCAACAGGGCCCCCATAGATGGGCATGTTATTTCAAAAAAATACTCCAGAGGCAGGTTCTTCATGGCTTTTGACCTGGAGAGATCGCTTAACAATGAAAAAAACGAGATAGTAATAGAAAACGGCAAAATCGGGAAAATCAAGGTCATCCAGATCGCAGGTTTTCTGGCAAGGAGAATTATCTGCAATGTGGGCAAAAACGAAAAAGTTAATAAAGGGCAAAAAATCGGCAGAATAGTGTTGGGGAGCCAGGTTACGATAGTATTGCCAGCCAAAAGTGTCAGGTTGAGAGCAAAAGAAAAACTTAAAGTAAAAGCAGGAACAACAATATTGGCCGAGGTAAAATGAATTCAAAATTAAACTTTTTGGCTAACTATCTGAAAAAACCGAAAGAAGTTGCTGCGATTTTGCCAAGCTCAAAGTTTGTCATTGGAAGGATAAAGCGCCTGATAGATTTTGAAAAAGCCGACTGCATTGTTGAATTCGGGCCTGGTACAGGCAGCGTAAGCAAGATGCTTCTAAGCAATATGAAGTCCAATGCAAAACTCCTATGCTTTGAAACAAACAACAGGTTCTGCTCTTACCTGAGGCAGAATTTTAGCGACAAAAGGATAACGATAATAAATGATTCCGCTGAAAACCTGGACATTCACCTGAAAAAACTGGATGCAGGCAGCGTGGACTATTTTATTTCTTCGATACCCTTTACATTCCTGGACAAAAAAGCCAAAACCATGATTTTAAAAAAAGTAAGCAGCGAGCTGAAGCCAGGAAAGAGACTTATAGTATCCCAACAGTACAATCTGCACCTCAAAAAGTACCTGCTGGACTATTTTGACAAGGTCATTGTCGATATAGAGCTCAGGAATATACCTCCGTCATTCATATATGTGTGTGATAAGGCATGAGAGCTGAAACCAAAAAAAACAGGATTTCTATAACTTTTATCTTGTTCAGGATAGTTTTATCTTTCATTCTTTTTTTCATAATGATTTCAGGAATCGGGAATATGGCCATCTTTTTGTTTTCACTGGCCGCATTTTTATCATTTTTTGAAATTTTCATATACAAAAAAAACAGGTCGCAGCTCAGGCCCATATTCAGCTCTTTGGCTGACAAGCTTCTTGTAAACCTGAGTGCAATAGCCCTGGTGCTGACAGGAGTAATCCCCACATGGGCAATGCTGGTTTTCCTGGTCAGGGACCTCTTGACTATTGCCGGCGGAACCTATCTTTTTTACAAGGATATAAGGAGGGAATTCCATCCAACTACGATAGGAAAGATAACGCTTTTCTCGCAGGTCATTGCGCTTATGCCGGCAATTATTGGCCAAGTCGACTGGGTGCTGATGTATGCTGCGGCTGGCCTGACAGCCGTGTCTGCTGTAGAGCTTTTATTCAAGTCCGAGTTCAGGCCGGTAAAAAGGTCCGATATAAGCGACTTTTTCAGGATTACAAGCCTGGTAAAGTTCTCAGATGTTTTTACGCTGCTAAATGCCGTCTTTGGGCTGATGGCAATATTTTTTGTAATAAAAAACAGCTTTAATACTGCAGCAGTGTTCCTGATCTTGGCAGTCATTGCTGATTTTGCAGATGGCGCTGTTGCGAGAAAGCTCAATCAGCAAAATGTTTTCGGCAAGGAGCTTGATTCTTTGGCAGATACAATCTCTTTTGGCGTTGCGCCCGCGATATTCGGCTTTTCCCTGATACAAACGCCTTTGGCAATAGCTGCATTCGGAATATTCCTGTTTTGCGGCATATTAAGGCTTGCAAGGTACAATATCATGCAAATAAAAGAAAGCTTTGAAGGGATGCCCATAACCCTCAACGGGATCATAATACCTGCGCTATTCTTTTTCAATGTCCCTGCAGACTTCTATCCCTACATATACATAGCATTGGCAATACTGATGGTGTCAAACATAAGGTTCAGGAAGATTTAGGTTTCCAATAAGGCCGGAATTTATTGGCTGTGAGTCACATTTATATGCCTCAATATCCATGTAGGCGCAGGCAATTCCTGCACCATTCTTCGTGCTAGAATGCAAACAAAGAGCCGAACCATATCAGTACAATAAAATACCAAAGCTTTCCAAGAGTAGAATAGAATAAAAATTTCCAGAATTTCATCCTCAATGTTCCCGCGATTACTATAAGCGGATCCCCAATAAAAGGCAGCCAACTGAGCAGGAGAAGGCTTAAACCACCCCATCTGTCAAATATGGCCTCAGCTTTTTTTTGTTTCCTTGAGGGCTTTTTAATAAAGAATACCCTTATGCCTTTCAGCCCTATATAATAATTCACTATGCTGCCGAGTGAACTGCCAATAAGCGATGCAAAAAGCAGAGTATACGGGTCAAAATAATTCGCAGCCAGCAGAATTGCAGCATCCGATGGCAAGGGGAGAACAGAGAATGACAAAAAAGTGCTGATTATAATTCCCAATATCCCATAATCAATCATTAAATTTGTGACATACTGCAGCATTCTATTTTTTCATCGATCCCGCTTTTTGGCTGTTTAAAACTTTGTAGATGTCTATGAACATATAAACATATGCCACTAACGCAACCAAAACAAGCATCTCGAACCTGTAGATGAAGTTTATTATTATGGCTATAATGACGGCATAAGATACGCCGATAGTTATTTTTCCCAAAGGGCTCGAGCGCACCTCATTATACCGGGAAAAGTACATTGTTTTTGTCAGGGCCAGCGCTATGGAAGGAAACAAAAAAACCAGGACCCAGGAAAAATCCAGAAAGCCCATCAAGTAGAATGAAACTATAGTGGATATCACCAACGTAAAATCAGTAAAAGCGTCATATACCCGCCCAAATTTTGTAATCTGCTCCATCATTCTTGCTGATATACCATCCAGCTTATCCGACAAAACAATAATTGTAAAAACGACCAATGCAAAGTTCTTGTTTCCTTGAGACATGCTGATGAGGAACAAAGGGATGAGAAGAAGCCTGAAAGTAGTGATTATATTCGACAGATTAACCACATTTTCCCCCATCATCCTTCCCATCTTCACCAGGTAGTCTAATCCGGAAACAACAGTTATCAAAACTGCCATAAGCATAAGCCACCAGTTGAACGGAATGTTAAGTATCACTGCCACAATAGCTATTATCTGGGATATTGTCTTTATCTTGCCGAGCATTGAAGCGGGTATGACAACTTTCTTGGGCAAAAACAGGATTCTGGCTATGGTTATTATAAGTTCCCTTGCAATTATAACCACAGCCATCCAGAGCTCGATTCTTCCTATGAGAAATACAAGTGCTGCAGCTATGAGCAGCTTGTCTGCTATAGGATCTATGATTTTGCCAATCTTCGTAGTTTGCTTATGCTTTCTCGCTATATAGCCGTCAAAAGCATCTGAAAGGGAAAGAATTATGAAAATAAAAGCTGAAATGTAGTCCTTATACGGCAAATCCGAAAGCAAGAAATAAACAAATATGGGTATCAGTAAAACCCTTATAATTGTTATCTGGTTTGGCTTTGAAAAAAGCTCTTTCATTTTTGAGGTAAAAATAGAGGAATCATAAACTTTATAATCCTTATATAGTTTTCTGTTCTTATGCTAAAGTATGACATACATAACCATACGCACTACTCACCATGCAGCAATCTTAAGCCAGAAATTCTGCTTAAAGTAGCAAAGAAAAAGGGATTTAACGGCATAGGGATTGTGGACCACCATACGATAAAAGGAGCTTTAAAAGTCAAAGGGATGAATAAAGACAAGGATTTTGAGGTGATTGTAGGCTCTGAGATAACGACAAACTACGGGGATGTCCTTTGCCTTTACATTAACAAGGATATAAAATCAAGGAATTTTTTTTCTTTGGTTGATGAGGTAAAGAAGCAGGATGGCTTGATAATCATTCCGCACCCGTTCAGAAAATCATTAAACAAAAATCATACTTTTAAGATACCCATAGAAAAAATAAAGAATAAAATTGATGCTATAGAATGCTTCAATGCAAGGATGCTGCCTCTTGGAGACAATGAGAAAGCGCAGAGGCTTGCAAAAAAATTAAATATAGCCGGGACAGGTGGATCAGATGCGCACTTTAGGTTTGAGATAGGGACCGGCTGGACAACCTTTGAAGGCAATTTCAGGAAAGCATTAAAAAGGAAGGAGACAAAATACCACGGAAGGATATTTTTAGGGCCTTTTGGAGGGCTTTTGAGCTATTTGAGGAACAGGCTGCGTTTGTACAAAATTCCAGAATAAAATGGCAAACATAATTTTGCAGTGCTTTTACTTCATGCTGCCGGTATATTTTGCCAACATGGCCCCGGTCATAGCGAAAAAAATCAATTTTCTTAAATTTCCGATAGATTTTGGAAGGGAAATAAAGAACAAGCCCATATTAGGAAAAAATAAAACTTTCCGGGGCTTGTTTTTCGGCGTTATTTTTGCAATTATAATTTCCTATATTCAATATTACCTGTATAAAAACGGCATTTTATTTGATTTGGCCATGATTGACTATTCCAGCTGGCTGTTATTGGGCTTTTTGATGGGCTTTGGCGCGATTTTTGGGGATTTGGTAAAGAGCTTTTTTAAAAGAAGATTGGGTTACGAGCCTGGAAAGCCATTCGTGCCGTGGGACCAGACCGATTTTGTCATCGGGGCATTAATATTCCTGTTTCCAATAGTAAAATTGCCGATAGATAAGATAATGATAATAATTATTTTGAGCTTTATACTGCATATTATCGTGAATCATCTGGCTTTTTACACCGGCGTAAGGAAAGAGAAATGGTAGTTGATTAATAGGTATAATGACAGTGCAGGAACGAAAAACCACAGGTTCCTGACAAAGATTTCCACATAATTTCTTTTTTTATAATCAAATAATAATGAGGCTGCTGGGATGCCGTATAAAAATATCAGTGTGGATTCTATTGCAAATAAATCCGTTATTTTGCTGCTTAGGAAAAATATTATTCCCAGGAGGAAATAAACCAATGCGGATTTTTCCAGCCTTAATTTTCCAGCTGCAATGATTATGCCTATAAATAACAAAGCTGATAGTGCCAAGATGACATTAATTCTGTAATAAAACAGCAAGAAGGCTATCATGAGAAAAAATATTATTTTTTTGATCAGGATGAAGTATTTTCTCCCGGGCTTCTGCTCTTCCGGAGCCATCTTAATGAGCATTATCCCGGCTAATAGGCCAATATAGGAGATTATAGAAGCCAAAAAGTAGTTTATTATCTGCATCGTTACTTGTCTATCTGCGAGATTTTATTGATTCTTCTTTTATGCCTTTCTTCGTTGTTGAATTCCGTGCCAAGCCATAATTTTACGGCTTTTATTGCCTCGTCTTTTGCAAGAAACCTTGCGCCCAAAGACAGTATATTGGTTTTGTTATGGGTTCTTGAAAGTCTTACTATATCAGGGTTCTTTCCGTAATATAAGGCTGCCCTTATGCCTTTGACCTTATTTGCAACTATTGCTTCCCCTTGTCCAGAGCCTCCGAAGATTATGCCCCTGCTGCCGGGAATTTTTGCGACTTTTCTTGCTGCAGGAAGGATAAAATCAGGGTAATCGTCATTAGCATCATGGTTATAGGCTCCTTCGTCAATGACTATATAATCATGCTGTTTAAGGTATCTTTTTATCTCTTCCTTTAGCTTAAATCCCGCGTGATCAGTTCCCAGAACTATTACCGGCTTTTTCATTATGGATTTTATTTATCTCATTTATTTTAATATTTATTGTTTTTTATCAAAGAAAGAGTCTTACCAAGCCCGGATATACTCAGAATGGCCCCACTGGATTAATAAGTCTACTCCAAGCTTTTGGACAGAGACCGGAACATCACAGCCACCCCAGCAGCTGCCAAGCCATATGACTACATTTGCATCAGTGTTTTTTTCTATGTATTCCTGTATTTCCTTTGCCTTAGGCTTTAGGCCGTCTGGCAACTGGATGCAGACTAATTTGGCACTGGATTTCTTTATTTCTTCAACTGCTCTGTTCAATTCGAGGTTGTAGGATTGCATAATCAGAAAGAAAGTTTAATCACTTTAAAAGGTTATTGAGAATTACACTCATTTTCCCTTGGAGTTAAAGGAACCCAATAAGTATTACCCTCAGATAAGCCGCTATCTTTAAGCCCGTTTATACTTCTAAATACAATTTGCCCAGTCGGGGTTGCTCTGCCTTCGCTATGTCTTGCTATAAGGGAGTTTATTCCGTCATTGCTTTGAGCTTGATGTGGCTTAAGTACAAATGTTTTTTTATAATATTCAGCGCAAGTATTACCAAATTGGTCTTGTCTTAAAGACACCTGTTTAGGGTCCTGCCTGAAAATTTCTGCTATAGCATTTTGTGCTTTGTAAGCTGTGGGTCGTGTCTCAGACAAAACCACCCCATAAGCAACAGCAACAGCAACAGCTGCACCCCCCAGAAGATATGCAATACTGCCCATGTTTTTCACCTACATAAACAGCTCATCCAGCTCAAAATCAGAAAGATCCTTCTTATTGATTAATTTACCGAAATCCTTGTCCTTCATCTTCTTCCTTTCGTCCCTCATGCTTTGCAGTTCGCCCTGGTCTTCGTCAAAAAACTCTTCCATTTTTTTTACCTCGTAAAAAAATGCCAGAAAACCGATTCAAAATAGTCTGTCGGTTTTCGTTGCATCTTTATTCACCATAGTTCTTAGTATTGTAATCTTCCCCTAATGATTTTTCATATCCTCTTACGTTGTCTATGATTGCGCAGCCTAAGCACATATTTACCACTCCCAACTAAACTATCAAAAAGACTAGCTAAAGCCTTATCAGAACCTCTTTTCTATTACTACTTGCAGGTAATGTTTTTATATTTAAAGGTTTCGGTCGGCAATAGAAAAAGCATTTATTTTCAATATTGAAAATATATAAGGGTTTTCAATCGGAAATACGCAAAAAGTTCCTTGTGCCGAGGTTATTTCTTATATCTAAACCTCATAATATGCCTGCAATTCAGGCAATAATAAACAATATGCCCCCTTTGCGCCCTTATCCTAACGTTTTTTCCAGGCATCAAGTAGCTGCGGCAGTGCCCGCAGAAAGACCTCTTGTAATTTGGAGGTATTTTTACCTTGTACTTCATTGCAATCTTTCTTGCCAGCTTGACATATTTATCAGAAAGCTTAGAGTCTTCCTTGAACATTGATTTAGCTTCCTTAAAAAGGATATTTACCCGTTCTAAAGCTATATTCTGCTGCTTTACCGGCTTCTTGAGATGCTTATGTTTCATTTTATGTAAAGTTTTATAAAAAATATAAGAATTTTCCTGTTTCTATGCTAGAGTTCATCAAAAAGCTGCTTTCCAAGGAGGAGAAAAAAGAGGAGGAGGGAGTAAGCCTGGAAGATTTAGGCAGCTGGATAGACAAAAAAACAAAGCCCATATTCGGGAATTTAAGCAGCGACATAAAAGAGGCAATTAATGCAATAAATGATAAAAGAGAAAAAGTTTTTGAAAATCTTGAAAAACTGGGGAATGCAAAATTGCAGAACCCAAACATACCAGAAAGGGCAAAGACAGTAATGCAGGGCAACAGGGAGGCATTCATAAAAAAAGTTACGGGCTTTTTCAACAGCATAGACCTGCAATACACTGATTTCTATGGTTTAATTGAAAAATGCAAGAACCTCGAGAAGGAAATGGATGAGCTTGGAAAATCAACAGCAAGAAGCTACCAGATATTAAGCCAATTCTTTGCAAGGGAAGTCTCCATAATAGCCGAAAACATAAAAAAAATAGAAAGCTATTCCAAAGAGATAAGAAAGCTCATAGAGCATGCTAAGATAGAAAATTTTGACAACATAAAGAAAGATTTGGAAGATGCCAAGGCCAAAATAAGCCTGAAGAAGAGGCTTGAGGGGGAAATCAAAGAGGAAAAGGGAAAGCTGGATGAGGAAAAAAACAGGCTTTCTGATTCTGAGAGCAAGATTGAGGACGCAAAAAATTCAAAAGAGCATAAGCAATATGAAAATCTGCTGAGGGAAAAAGAGGACAATGAAAGGAGACTAAGAGAAATTGAAAGCAAAATATTCCACGACTTTTCTGCAATGGAAAAGGCTCTGAAAAAATATTCCAAGATTGCATTTGAGAACGGGAAATTAGTCGAGGAGTATCTCAAGGAGCCGCTGCGTGCATTAATAAAGGACAATAATCTGGAAATAATAAAAATCCTTGAAAATTTGAGCAAGGCAGTCGAGGAAAACAAGCTGGAGCTTGACCAGAAGAAGAATGAAAGGGCATTGGGCAAGATAAGAGAGCTTGACAGGGAATATTTTTCAGGCTTGCAGGGAAGCTACAAAAAAACAGAAGAGGCGCTGGAAAAAATAAGCCTGGATATGGAAGACAATGATGCAAAAAGGCAATTGGATAACCACAACAAAGAGGCTGACAATATTAAAAATAGGATTGAAGATATAAAAAATAATATTTTTGTCAATAATTATGAGCTGGAAAAAATAGACATAGATAAATTAAAGAAAAACCTGCAGGAAGAGATAAGAAATGCGCTAAATGAGAAGGTTATTATTCTTTAGAACTATTATAATGGTTTTCAAGGGCAACCAAAGCCGGGAGCTTTCCTTCTTTTTCTATGAATTCCAAAGATGCTCCTCCGCCTGTGCTTACATGAGTAATCTTGTCTGATAAATTGAAGCTCTGGACAGCAGCTGCTGAGTCCCCTCCGCCAACAATCTTTTCAGCATCCAAAGAGCCTATAAAATTCCCTATCTCTCTTGTGCCTTTGGAGAATTTCTCCATCTCAAAAACGCCCAATGGGCCAGCCCATAAAATGGTTTTTGCGTCTTTTAGCTCATTTTCATAATTTTTAATCGTCTCCGGGCCAATGTCAAGGGACATCCATTCCTTCGGCATTTTATTTGTATTAACAATCTTAATGTTTGCATTATTATCAAATTTGTCCGCTACAACCGTATCAACCGGAAGTATTAGTTTTTTCCCTGCAAGGCCGATTATTTCCTTAGCAACCGCAAAAGTCTCCTCGTCAAATTTTGAAGAGCCTATGTCATAGCCTTTTGCCTTCAGGAAAGTATTAGCTAATAAACCTCCAACCAATATTTTGTCTGCTTTTTTTGCCAGAGTTTTTAATGCGCCTATCTTGTCAGCTTTAGCTCCTGCAACTATGGCAACGAAAGGCCTTTTGGGATTCAGCAGCTTGCTTAATTCCTTTACTTCTTTTTCCACCAAGAATCCTGCACAGCTTGGAAGCAGCTTGGTTATTGCCGAGACCGAGGCATGATCCCTATGGGAAGCGCCGAAAGCGTCGTTTACATAAATATCAGCCATGCCGGCTAATTTCCTTGCAAACTCCACGTCGTTTTTTTCCTCTTCCTTGTGCAGCCTTAAATTTTCCAGCAGTATGACCTCCTTGTCCTCTGGAATATCTATGTCTATGCAATCTTCAACAAAAGCAACTTCCATGCCAAGAAGCTCGCTTAAATCCTCCGCAACCGGCCTTAAAGTAAGCTCTTTTTTTACATCTTCAAGGCTTTTTCCTTTCTTAAATAAATCCTTGGGCCTTCCCAAATGAGACATAAGGATTATTTTGCAATGGTTTTCAAGAAGAAAATTGATTGTCGGTATAGTGGCTTTGAGCCTTGTATCATCCTCCACCATGCCGTTTTTTATCGGCACGTTATAATCAACCCTTACAAGGACTTTTTTTCCTTCTAAACTCATGTCTTTCAATGTGAGGAATTTTATGCTAACCACCCGTAAAATAGTTTAGCTGGGTATTATTTAAAATTTATTGTTTTGGGAAATAAGAACAGAAAAGAAATACTAATTAAACTCAATAATTTTTTGGGATAAAACGAATAAGGACGAAAAAACTTGCTACTTTAAAAACGAAAACTTTATACATTTCGATAAAAATACATTAAAAATGGGGGTAGTTTTAAAATTAATTTCAATATTGTATATTTTAGTACTTTTACCTATTGTTTATGCTGCACAAGTAACTATAACTCCACAAGTTACACCTGCTAAATCTGTAAATATTGAGTTTGACCAGACTCAACAGTTCACCGTAACATTAACACAATCAAATACTGTTTGCTCCTTAAATTGCGTATACAAAATAACGGGTGGTATTATTGGGCAAAGTAGCGGATCATTTGTACTTAACACCGCTCCTGATAAGAAAATACTCACATTTTCCAAACAAGCCCCACATCGCGGTAAATCATCCGAACAGATTATAATTGATGTTGATTGCCAAGAGCCAGATTCTTTGATACCTTATTACTGCACTGCTTCTGATACGGGAATATATGATGAAATAATAACTCTCAATTACGATTTGCCTCTTGTAGAAAAGCAAGCTAAACAATTTCTTGACTCTAATTTAATTTCATTAAGAGAAAATGTTCAAACATTTCAGAAGGAATCCTATAATGTTGATAGCAAAGTTAGAGAGCTTGACCCTCTTGTAATTGCCGATGATTTACGACAAATAAATAATGAAATACAAAAAAATTACAATTCTATAAATAGTGCTTTTGACAATAGTTTTAAGGAGTATAATAATGAAGAATATGTAAAATCACAGAATTTATTTTCAAATTCTTGGAAATCATCAATTGATTCAAGTTTAACTACAATATCTCAATTAAAATCTGATGTTGATGAAAGAATTAGGCAACATAATGAAGCAATTAAGCGCTTGCAGAATTTAATTAAAAGAATCAATGAACAGACATCTTAAATCAAAAGTATATAAAAATTATGACGAAGTTAATAATGCAGTATCACAACAGGAACAGAAAATTGAGCAACTAATACAAAAATGGAGGAGTATAGTAGAATCTCAAACTCAAGACATCAAAAATATATTATCTCTAGAAATCGATAAAGTATGCAAACAAGCGAATATCTGCTCTTTTGTAATTCCTTCATCATTTGGCGAGACTTTTATAAAATCCACTTGTGAAGAGTTAAATAGTATCTCTCTTGAGTTTTCAAAATTCAATGGAAAAAAATTGAGTGAATATCAATCATTATTGAATGATGTAAGAAATTTCAATGATAAAGCTGAAGTAATTAATTCCAAAATAAAAGAATTAAATACATTAACGTTAAAGATTGAAGAATCTATTAATGAATACAGAATTAATATAGATACTAGCAATTGTGATAGTGCAATCGCAAAATTAAAAGAAACGAAGAATCAAGGACTACTTGCACAAGATAATGATGTCAATTCAACAATTAGTAATTGTCAAGTAATTTATGATGAGACTGAGCAAATTAATAGCAAACAAAAAACTCAAACATTATCTGGTTTAAAGAAATTCTTCTTTAAGATTATTAATGTGTTTAGCAGTAAGAAAAAATTTGATAAACTATTATTATACGATAAAAAAACTGAGCCTGAAAAACCTATACCATTGGAATTGGGTGTAGATGCTACTAATTCATTAAATACAGTATGTAAAAGATTTGGTTTAATAAGTAAAACATCAGTTAATATAAAAGAAGCTTTAACCCCAATCGGACAAGAACTTAAAAATGTTGATAGCAAGGAAATCAAAACAATTGAGAATGAATGTTGTATTTTTGGACAATGTAAAAAATGTTGTGTAGGGGAGCAATGTAGCTCAGATTCATCAACTTACCCTGTAATTTTAGTTCATGGTTTTTCAGTGTGGGCAGGTAAACCTCTTCAAGAATCAATAGATGCTCTTAATGAATTTCAAGACAGACTAGTAGACGATGGTTTTGTTAAAGTTGGAATTTTATTACCTAATGCCAATGTAAATGAGGTACCAAGAGGTGAATGGGGGAAGGGAGGATTTCCGATAACTGTAAGGACAACCTATTATATAAATGTTGTAAATCAGGATGGGAAAGTCTATGGAGTAATAGATAAAAATAGAGGAATAAAAGATTATGCTAAAACATTGAGCGAAATTGTTGATATATTAAAATACAGGACTGGTAAAGATAAAGTGAATATAATTGCTTTTAGCATGGGTGGGCTTGTTTCTCGTTCCTACATTAAAGATTTCGGTGGAGCATCAAATGTGCATAAGCTTATTACTATTGGAACTCCAAATAATGGCGTTTATGATATTGATGGCATTAACTTCGCTTGCGGATTACTTGGACAAAACAAGGAATGTGTGGATTTAAATGCAAATAATGATTTTATAAAAGATTTAAAGACTTTTGATATTTCAAAGTCTAATGTAAAAACCATTACTGTAGCTGGAAAATGTGGTGTAAGTTTTAAATCAGGATATGCTTACGATAATGTTGTGCGTGTAGAAAGTGTAGCTTTGCCTGGAGTTACAAATTACGTAATTGACTGTAAAGATCCTTTAAAGTATTCCTTTGCAAATAATTTCCATGGAGAATTAGTCGTTCCTGATTTGAATCCACAAGCTTATAATTATGTTGAGACATTTTTAAAAAATGGATAATTCTAGGAACTAGGCACCACAACATTTATATATAAGATATTCTTACTAGCAAGATATTCTTATTAAGGAGGCAAACAAAATGGAAAAACTGGAAATAACAAGCATGAGTTCAAGAGGCCAGGTAGTTATACCTTTAGATATAAGGGAGCAGCTTGGATTAAAGGAAGGGGAAAAATTTATTGTGGTAGGAGAGGATGATACAGTTATTCTAAAAAAAGTAACCATGCCTTCCTTCAAAAACTTCGATAAATTAATTCAAAAGACGCAGCAGTTCGCAAAAGAGAAAGGAATAACCAAAGCTGATGTTGAAAGTGCCATAAAGAGAGCCAGGAAATGAAAGTAGTCCTGGACACTAATATATTTATTTCAGGCATCTTTTGGAAAGGCAGTTCTAATAGGATTATAACCAATTGGAAAGAAGGAAAATTTACATTGGTAACTTCATTGGAATCAGTTTCAGAAATAATAAAAGTTCTCAAGGATTTTAAAATCAAACTTTCAGAGGGCATGATAAAGGAATGGATTGATTTAATTGTAAGAAATTCCATAATTGTAGAACCAAAAGAAAAAATACCAATAGTTAAAGACGACCCAAAAGACAATATTTTCATTGAAACTGCCGTAACTGGAAATGTTGATTATATAATTTCACAAGATAATCATTTGTTAAAGTTAAAGGAGTTTCGGGGAATTAAAATAATCACCCCTGAAGAATTTAATAAAATACTACAGTAAAGTATATAAATCAACAGCTTTCCCAAACGGATAACAATTGTTGAGTTGGAGGTGTATATTCGATGGTTGATACAAGCATAGTAACTTTGATTATAGGGCTAATAGCTGTAGTTTATGCAGGATACCTTTCATTCAAGATACTCAGGGTAAATCCCGGCTCTGAGAAGATGCAGCAGATTTCTGATGCGATAAAGGAAGGCGCTATGGCTTTCATGAAAAGGCAGTACAAGACAATAGCAGTCTTTACAGTCATAATCGCTGCAATACTGTGGTTTTTGTTCGGGATGCCAGTAGCCTCGGGCTTTATTTTAGGAGCGCTTTTATCCGGATTGTCAGGATTCATAGGCATGAACATTTCTGTCAGGGCAAATGTAAGGACAGCTGAGACTGCAAAGAAAGGCCTCAAGGAAGCACTGGACCTGGCTTTCAAAGGCGGCTCTGTAACGGGACTGGCTGTTGTAGGGCTTGCGCTTTTTGCAGTCAGCCTTTTCTATTCTATCTTTAAGGATCCAGTCCTTATGGTCGGCTTGGGATTCGGAGCTTCTTTGGTATCATTATTTGCTAGAGTAGGAGGAGGCATTTACACGAAAGCTGCTGATGTTGGGGCTGATTTGGTCGGGAAAGTCGAGGCAGGGATACCGGAAGACGACCCAAGAAATCCGGCTACAATAGCGGACAATGTGGGAGATAATGTAGGAGACTGCGCGGGAATGGGAGCAGACTTGTATGAGACTTATGTTGTAACTCTGCTCGCAGCAATGCTTCTTGCGCTAATACCATCTGTTTCAGGCATATACAATATGCCGGTAGAATATCCATTGATGCTTGCGGGAATGGCAGTCATAGGATCAATCATCGGGACATGGTTTGTAAAGCTCGGAAAATCAAAAAATATCATGGGAGCCTTGTACAAGGGGCTTTTTGTCTCGGGATTAGTTTCGGCAATAGGATTTTATTTTATTACAGTGCTTACAAAAAATCCGCTTAATCTCTTCCTTGCAACACTTGTCGGCTTAGTCATTACAATACTGATAAATGTTATAACAGAATACTATACGGCAACAAAATTCAGCCCGGTCAGGAAGATTGCAGAAGCTTCTGTAACCGGTGCAGGAACAAACCTCATTGCGGGACTGGCTGTGGGAATGCAATCGACAATCATTCCTGTGCTTGTAATCAGCGGAGGAATTGTTGCAGCATACTGGCTGGCAGGAGTTTATGGCATTGCAATAGCCGCGGTTTCAATGCTTTCGCTGACCGGGATAATAATTGCATTGGACAGCTACGGCCCCATTACCGATAATGCCGGAGGCATTGCGGAGATGGCAGGACTGGACAATAAAGTCAGAAAGACAACAGATGCGCTTGATGCTGTTGGAAACACAACCAAAGCTGTTACGAAAGGATATGCAATAGGCTCAGCTGCTTTAGGCGCATTGGCATTGTTTGTTGCGTTTACCGAGGAAATAGGAAATGTGATGACAACTCAGGTAAGCTTTGTGCTAACAAATCCAGCGGTAGTAGTGGGACTTTTTATAGGAGCGCTGCTGCCATTTGCTTTTTCATCTGTCCTGATGACTGCAGTAGGAAATTCAGCGCATAAAATTGTTTTTGAGGTAAGGAGGCAGTTCAAGGAGATCAAAGGGCTTATGGAAGGCAAGGCAAAGCCGGAATACGGAAAGTGCGTTGATATTGTGACTAAAGCGGCACTGCACAACATGATCATACCGGCAGGCATTGCAATAATTGCCCCATTATCCGTAGGATTATTGCTGGGCATCAAGGCACTTGGGGGCTTATTGATTGGAGTGATACTTTCCGGATTGCTCATGGCACTTTTCATGGCAAACACCGGGGCTGCATGGGACAATGCGAAAAAATACATTGAAGACGGCAAGTATGGTGGAAAAGGCAAGGATGCGCATAAGGCAGCGGTAATAGGAGATACTGTCGGGGATCCGTTCAAGGACACTGCAGGGCCTGCATTGAACGCGCTGATTAAGGTCATCAATACTTTTGCTATTGTCTTTGCGCCTTTGTTCGTGGCGTACGGCCTAAATCTTTTTTAGGCAATTTTTTCTTTATTGTTTTTTATTCCCTAACTTAAGAATCCAGCTAATTACAACAGCTTAATGATTATAATAATTACAACAACAATAAAAATCAGCAAATTCAGGATTAAAAAGAATTTCCCGGAATTCTTTATTATTTTCTTTTTTGCTTCCAGGTCTAATGGCATTTTAAGCCCTTGCCTTTATCCTCTTCATCCTGAAGATGTTTTCCCTTTCCATCTCTTCCAACCTTAGCTGAATGAAGGCCTTTACCTTGTTTAGCCTTGGCATGACAACAAATTCAAGCGCGTTGACCCTTCTTTTTGTCTTTTCTATCTCATTAAGCAGCTTCCTCATGGATGTCTCGACTTCAGCAGCCAATAATATTTTTTCAACAACTTTTTCATATGAGGATGCTGTCTCGTCAATAGCTGCCGAAGTATGGGCTCCATATCCTCTTTCCATCAATGCCTTTTTTATCTCTGAATGCTCAACCCTGGGGACTTTGACGCCCATTATATTCCTTGTCTGGAGCTTTATGTCCGGTATCTCCTTCACTGCCAAGGCTGTTGACTTTATCTTTAAATCACCTTCAAGAGTCCTTGCTATGTTTATTTTTTTAAAAGCAACTTTGTATTGCTCAACAAGCTCCTGCCTCAAGGTCTTGGCTTTCTTGAGTATTTCAAAGAATTCCAATATTAAGCCGTCCCTTTTTTTCTTTAATAGAGAATAGCCTCCCTGGGCTAATTTGATTTGCTTTTTTACCTTTAAAAGTTCTGACCTGGTTGGTTTGATGTCTTGAGCCATTTTCAATTAATTTCTATTTAAATTAGTTTTATCCGATATGTTCGCTTCGCTCACAAATGCCTGAAAATCAAAGATACTCGAAAATCCTTGGGATTTTCGGTATCTACTGGAAATCAGAGATTTCCATTAGATTTCCCGCACCCACTGCGGTGGGTTTTACAGCTCGGTTTCGCTGCCCTAACACACGCGAAACCTCGCAATTTATTCCAATGAATAGCATCCAATGCGGGGCGCCTAGATGTTGCCCCAAGGGTATTATTATTTTTATCGTGTATGAAACAAATAAAAGTTAAATCGATTTAAGGTATTTTTTCTTCAAATCCGGGCTTATCCTTGTCAACTCATTCTCGGGCAATATTCCGAGCAATTTCCATCCCAGATCAAGAGTTTCCTGGATTGAGCGGTCTTCGTCCCTTGACTGCCTTACGAATTTGGCTTCAAACTCCTCAGCAAATTTCAGGAACTTCTTATCACGCTCGCTTAAAGCCTCTTCTCCAACTATCGCTACTAACCCCCTTAAATCCCTTCCTTCGGCATAAGCTGCATACATCTGGTCACTTACCTGCTTATGGTCATCCCTTGTCTTTTCCGGGCCGATTCCCAAATTCATCAGCCTTGACAAAGAAGGCAAAACATCAATATTCGGATAGACTCCTTTCCTATGGAGCTCTCTCATCAAAACTATCTGCCCTTCCGTTATGTAGCCTGTAAGGTCCGGTATAGGATGGGTAATATCATCTCCTACCATTGTAAGAATCGGGAGCTGGGTCACGGAGCCTTTCTTTCCTTTAATGACTCCTGCGCGCTCATACATCGTTGCAAGGTCAGTGTACATATATCCAGGATAGCCTCTCCTTCCGGGAATTTCTTCTCTTGCTGCCCCGATTTCCCTCAGAGACTCGCAATAATTGGTCATATCCGTAAGGATAACAAGAACATGGTAGCCATGCTCGTATGCAAAATATTCTGCTGCTGTAAGGGCCATCTTTGGAGTGACTAAACGCTCGACAGCAGGGTCGTTAGCAAGATTAAGGAACACAACAGACCTTTCCAAAGCGCCAGTCTGCTTAAAATCATTGATGAAATACTGGGCTTCCTCATTTGTAATGCCCATTGCCGCGAAAATGACGACGAAATTTTCCTTCTTGCCTATAACTTTTGCCTGCCTTGCAATCTGCAATGCTATCTCATTATGAGGCAGTCCAGAGCCGGAGAAGATTGGAAGCTTCTGGCCGCGAACAAGAGTGTTCATGGCATCTATTGTTGAGATTCCAGTCTGGATAAAATCATGCGGAGAAGCGCGGGAAAAAGGGTTTATGGCAGCCCCAATTATATCGAGCTTTTTTTCCGGTATAACTTCCGGCCCGTCATCAATTGGCTGTCCGCGGCCGTTCAAAACTCGTCCAAGCATGTCCTTTGAAACATTAAGCTTCAGGGTGTCTCCAAGAAACTTTACGCTGCTGTTCACATCTATTCCGGATGTGCCTTCAAAAACCTGCACGACAACTATATCATCAGAGGTATCAAGAACCTGGCCGTTTTTTATCTCTCCATTCGGCAATGCAATCTTTACGATGTCTGCATAGCCTATAGGCTCTGTTTTCTCAACAAAAATCAATGGGCCGGCAATCCTGTTTATAGTCTTATATTCCTTCATCTTATTTCAACTCCCTTTCCATCTGTTTTGCAAGCTCATTGAGCAATTTTTCATAGTCTTTGACGAACTTTACTTCCCCAAGCCTGTCTTTCGCTTTTGTTGCAAGAATTTCCTGGACTCTGGTGCCTCTGTCTAATGAACTATTGGCAAGCGTGGAAAACTGCATTATTGCTTTCATCATATCATATGTTTTCCTTAAGCTGCAGTAGGTGTCGATGTCGTGGTATGCATTCTGCTGCAGCAAAACTTCCCTGATCAGCCTAGCGACCTGCAATGTGAGCTGCTGCCTTTCAGGCAATGCATCACTGCCTACAAGCTGCACTATTTCCATAAGCCTTTCCTCTTCCTGCAATATACCCATTATCCGGCCCACAAGCTCGTGCCAGTCAGGCGCGACATTCTCGGAATAATACTGCTTCAATGTATTAAGGTAAAGGGAATAAGATGTCAGCCAGTTTATTGACGGGAAATGCCTTCTTTGCGCTAATTTAGCATCCAATGCCCAGAAACATTTTGTAACCCTTAAGGTATTTTGGGTTACAGGCTCTGAGAAATCTCCGCCTGGGGGGCTTACTGCTCCGATAATGCTTACAGAGCCTTCCTTATCTGTTCCGAAAGGCATTACCCTGCCAGATCTTTCATAGAACTGAGCCAATCTTGTGGAAAGGTAAGCGGGGTAGCCTTCTTCGCCGGGCATCTCTTCCAGTCTTGAAGATATTTCCCTCATGGCTTCTGCCCATCTTGATGTGGAATCTGCCATCAAAGCCACGCTATAGCCCATGTCACGATAATATTCTGCAATTGTAACTCCAGTATAGATTGACGCTTCCCTCGCTGCTACCGGCATATTAGAGGTGTTTGCAATCAGCACAGTCCTGTTCATCAGTGGCTTTCCGGATTTTGGATCTGCCAGTTTCGGGAATTCTGTAAGTACTTCTGTCATCTCATTTCCTCTTTCACCGCAGCCGACATAGACAACTATATCAGCGTCAGACCACTTTGCAAGCTGCTGCTGGGAAACCGTCTTTCCGGCTCCGAAAGGCCCGGGGATAGCAGCCACACCGCCTTTTGCCAACGGGAAGAGAGCATCAAAAATTCTCTGGCCCGTAATCAAAGGCATCTCAGGATTTAATTTTTGCTTTACAGGCCTTGCAATCTTAACAGGCCAATGATGCTTAAGCTTTAATTCATAGCCGTTATCAAGCTTTCCGATTACATCATTTACTGTGAATTTTCCTGAGCTTATATTTGCGATTTTTCCTTTCTGGCTTGGCGGGACAAGGATGCGATGAGGTATTCCGGGATTTTCCTCTACCTCCCCTATGATGCTCCCTCCGATGACAGAATCCCCTTTTTTTGCAGCGGCCTTAAAATCCCATTTCTTAGTCTGGTCAAGGCCTGGCGCATCCACACCGCGCTTGATAAACTCACCCATCTGCCTGATGAGGACGGGCAAAGGCCTCTGTATGCCATCATAAATGCTTCCCAGCATGCCAGGCCCGAGCTCTGCTTTTAGCGGCTCGTGCGTGTTTACAACCGGCTCTCCGGGCTTAATTCCGGAAGTGTCCTCATAAACCTGGATGATCACCTTATCGCCTTCCAGCTGGATCACTTCTCCCATGAGTTTTTCATTGCCGACCCTGACAACATCGTACATCCTGGGCCTTATGCCCTTGGCTACGACCACAGGGCCTGCAATCCTGTAAATAACACCCTTATCCATGCTCATCAACCCCACAAATCCACTCCTATTGATTTTTTAATCAAGCGCTTAAGGCTGTCCTGCTCAGCTTTTGTCGATACAGGTATGAAAACAGGGTCTACACTATCCTCAATCTCCTCGCGTTGATGCTGCTCAAGAGCTTCCATTATTTTCTCGTCTATGACAACTATGCCAATGTCTTTCCTTTTCCTCAACTGCCCTATGTCCTTCAGCGGCTCGCTGCTCACTTCGATTGTTTCCCTTATACCTGCGAGCTGGAAACCGACAACAAATTCATTGCTCCCCAATACTGCTACATTAACCATTTTTTATCCTCAACAACTTTGCTTCATTATTCTAAATAACAATCGTCTTTTCAATAAACTCGTCTTCCATGCCCAGCTGCCTGGCTTTTATTATCCTGGCAAGATTTTTTACCTCAATATCCTTAAGGAACATATAGCCCAAAATCACATCTACAGACATAGGGTTCTGCCTTATGAGCCTTTTCGACTGCTGCAGCAAAAACTTGTCAAGGTCTATCTCCAAATCGGTAAAGCTTATTTTGCCTGCCTCTTTAGAGTATTTTTCAGCGATTTCCTTAAAATCGGTGTTTTCCATCTCTTTTATTATGCCGTCAACATCCGACTTTGCCATCTTGTCTATTGTTTCCCTCCTTATAGTGCCAAGGCTGAAAACCAAATCCCTTATTTCCTGCTCAGGGACTTTTTCTGCCTTTAACCTAAGCAGGAGCTTTATGTTGAATATGTCAATCTCATTAAGCAGGAATCTCTTGTAGAGCCTGCCTTCAGTCGTCAGATAGCGCAACTGTGAAAAAACAAAGTTGAAGTAATATTTGTCCAAAACATTCTCTATCCAAACCAGGGAATTATTGCTCTTAAAATGGTCTAATGCTTCCCTTGCATCTTTTTCTTCCAGAAATTCCAGGCTGGTGAAGACTTCTTCGACTGTTTTTTGGGCATTGAGCTTGTCAAAATAAGAGCTATCTGCCACTGATACGGGGCTTAGGTGCTTTTTTGCTTCTTCTGCCGGCATATTGCTGAACTTAGCCCTCATTATGGTCTTTATGTTGTAGATATCATATCTTTTCAGGTAGATTATTATCAAGAGCCTTAAATCATGCGGGGCTATCTTAAGCAGCTTGTCAAACTTATTCCCTAAATTCAATTGCAAAGTCCTTTCAATTAATTCAATCCCTTTGTATTCCATTGCCAGCTCGTCAACCTCTTTCTTGTATTCAAAATCTTCCAGGTATTTGCCGATCTGGTCAGGAGTCATCTTAAGGATTTTGTCGTAGTCTGACTTAGTCAAGAGGGCTTTTTTCATTACAATTGTCCTTAAGTATGCATAAGGATACTTTTCGAGTATGACCGGCCTTCCCATTTTAATCAAACAGTATTCCTGAAACCTCCTTCACCGTTTTTTCCCTCAAGTCCGCAAATAAAGATGGGAATGTAAGATTGACCCTCACATTGCCGTCTTTTGTCTCGCATATTATGCCGCCATCGGCCTCTATTACTTTTATTTTTGCCCCATCTTTGCAGTATTGCTTATCTTTTTCGCTGATGTAGACAGTATCAACGTCAATTTCTTTTTTTGCCATGCCAATCAATTTTTTTATGATTCCTTCCCTGTCTTTAGCCGGCATATTCCTGATTTTACTGAATGCTTCAGCATAAACCTTGTCTATGAGGCTTTTCCTGGTTTCGAAGAGAATTTTCCTGGATTCCATGTTTGCCAGGGAATTTTCCCTGTTTTCAAGGCTCTTCATATCTGCATCAAGCTTTTTTGCTGCTTCGCTCTCCAGTTGTTTCATATGCACGGCTGCATTGCTTCTTATACTCCTTATTTTTGCTTCTGCTTCAATAAGTATCTCTCTCTCTGCAGCATCTGCTTTATGCAGTATCTCTTCCTTTATTTTTTCAAGCCCCATTTTTAAAGCAAGCCAATTACATCCTGCCCATGAGCATTATTGCTATAACCAGGCCGAATATGACCAAAGTTTCCGGCAACAGGATAAAAAACAATCCCTTACCAAACTGCTTTGGGTCTTCAACTATTGCGCCGAATACCGCTGCTATGATCTGCTGCTGCGCAAGGCCTGTTCCTATAGCGCCAAGGCCAAGGGCCAAACCGGCGCCCACACCTAAAAGGCCATTTCCAATTGCGAGTTCAACTCCTGCCATTTTTTACCTCCGATTTTAAATCAAGCTTTTTTGCTTTTCAGCCCCGAAAGGCTCGTAATCTTTTCCCCCACCCTGGTAGAATTTTGAGAAAAATTCCACGTAGTGGAGCCTTATTGAATGCAAAGACGGGCTTAGTATGCCCAATGCAATATTAAAAGTATGGCCTATCACCAATGATGCCAATGCGAGGGGCCAAAACAATATTCCCTTATGGAAAAGGAAGCTTATAAGGTCGTTGACCATCACTGCTATAAAAACTGATGCCAGTCCAACGGCCATCAATCTTGCATAGGACATTATATGCGTGAGGATGCTTGGTATTTCCATAACTCCTGTAAAGCCCTCTGCCTTCAAAAGCATCAAAACCGCGAGCACAAAAAGGAAAATGCCAAGATAGAATAATTGTTTTGGGACAGCAATCATATTAAGCAGCGGCCCCAAGAATAAAACTCCGCCTATCTGCAAAATCATCCAGCTTAGCTTTGAATTTGCAGCTTTCATCAATCCATGATGCCTGTATTCCAGCATAAACCCAAGGATCAAGCCAAAGTTTACATGGACAATCCCCGCTAAAATTGATATAGTCATCAATGTGCTGAAATCATGGGTTCTCTCAATCCAGAAATGGTATAATTCCAAACCGGCAAATTCGCCGTAGAGGAACCCGAATATAATCGCTCCTACTGAAGCAGCGAGCATCATGTTGAAAAACTGCTTGCCGACAGGGAATTTGCCCTTTAGATAAAAGAACAATGCAAATGTTATGAGGCCGTAAATAACATCCCCAAGCATGAAGCCGTAGAACAACGGGAAAGTATAGGCAACAAGAACAGAAGGGTCAAATTCTTCATATTTTGGCAAAGCAAACAGCTTGGTAAAGAACTCAGAGTTCTGGACATATTTTGAGTTGCTCAGCTTGATTGGAATGTCTTCTTCATTGCCCAGAGGCTCCTCTATAAGATGCAGCCTGTTATTGCCGGATTTCATCAGCTCTTCCTTAGTCCTTTCCAAATCGCTTTTCGGCAGGTAACACTTCAGGAAGAAAGCTTCCCTCGTCGAGCCGAAGCTTAAAGGAATCTGGGCTTTTTCAGCCTCAACAGAAAGGAACTTTTCAGCCTGTGAAAGGAATCCTGAATGTTTTTTTGACAGGTCTTTTAACTTGTTATTCTGGACTTTTAATTCCGTTTCAAGCTTTTTCTGCCTCGTTGAAAGCTCATGGGACAGTTCACCGGGGCTTCCTTTAAGGTCGTTAACAGCGGACACATCCATATCGGAAAAAGAAAAGTCTGCGAGGACTTTTGCAAATTGGTCAGCAAAGTTCATGTCAACAAATACTGCAGCAACGGTATTTTTGTCTTTAGAGGCTGTCTTTATCTCAAACCTATCTGTTATTTCTCCAAGCTTTTCCTCTATGTTTCCGGCTTTAAGCAAGCCAAAATATGATTTAATGTAAGATGATTTGAAGAAATTTTCAGGCTGAATTTCCAGAAGAGACATCAATTCCAGCAATTTTTTCTGTTCAGAGATAAGGCTTATACTATCCTCAATCTTCTTTATTTTTCCTATAACATCATTGACATCTTCCCTTATCCCGGAAATTTCCTTTTCCATATCCCTTATTTTGAAAGAGGCTAATTTTGCATTATCAGGGGAAACGCCCAGGTAGCTTATCAGGGACCTTACCTGGACCAGAATACCGCTCAGCTTTTCGAAATTTTCCAATGGAGCGCACAAATCAAATTCGTCTTTCTTGTGGTCTATGATATGCGCCACTTTCAGATCATGCAGCCTTGAGACTGCCTTGGGCAAAGCTGACTTTGGGCCAACCACGAACAACTTTGACATTCTTTCAGGCTTAAGCATTTTATTTTTCCAGATTAATGAACTGGCTATATATATACTCAACAGCCTTTTTGCTGTTTTTTGATGCTCTGCTTTCTATTTCAGAGGCTTTTTTTTTCGCCTCCTGCACCTTCTTTTTTTTATTTTCTTCGAGGCTTTTTTTCAGATTCTCAAGTTTTTCCCTGTTTATTTGCTCCAAATAAGCTTCCTTCTTGCCAATAAGCTCTTTTGCAGATGCTTCCGCATCTTTTAGCATCTTTTCTGCCTTTTTCCTTGCATTTTCCGCTTTTGCATCTATCTCCTTCTCAGCCTCAAGAATCTCCTTCAAAATTGCGCTGCTCATGTTTAATTTCTGCAAATAGACTTTGAAAATTGATGATAATTGGCGTAAATGTGTTATATATAAAGGTTTTTGTATGCATGCTGCTGAATAAAAGGATAATGATAGTATAATAAAGTTTTTAAAAAGGGTTGTTTTCAGCTGGTTTGTGCGCCGGTAGCTCAGCTTGGAGAAGCCTGCGAGCATTCGCTACGCTTCGTGCAAATAGAGCGAAGGGTTCCTAACCCTTAGGCCCGGGGTTCGAATCCTCGCCGGCGCGTTTTTTATTTTACGTACTTCTTCAGCAATTCCATAATCCTGCTGCCATCAATCTTGCCGCGGTATTTTGACATGAGGATGCCCATATAGGCACCTAAAGAAAGGTCTTTCTTTTTTTCTATAAGCTCTTTGATTTCCTTTTCAATGTCTTTTTCTGAAACAGAAGCAAACTTGGCAAAATCAATCTTCTCGTCATTTATTTTTTTGACCAGCAAGTCTATCACAGCTTCTTTTGCAATCTTCCCCTTGTTCAGGTAATCCAATATTTCCTCGAAATGCTCGTCTTTTAATTTGGAAGTGTCCAGCTTAAACCTTGTTTTGATTTCTTTCGGGACATTGATGAGAATATGGGCCACTAGCGAAGACTCCAATTTATTGAATTTTTTGGCTAAATCCTCAAAATTCTCCTTTTCTATCAGCTCTTTTGCCAGTTCATTGCTTATCCTGTGCCTTTTCTCCAATTCTTCTGCCTTATGCTTCAGCAGTTTTGGCAGGTTTTTTCTCAGATCATTAACATACCCTTTTTCTATTTTTACCGGTGCCACGTCTGTCTCCGGGTATAATCTTGCTGCTCCCGGCAAAGGCCTGAGGAAGGAGGTTGTAAAATCCGGCTCTGCTTTCCTTACCTCTTTTTCAAGCTCACTCGAAAAAGCTTTGCTTTTTCGGTGTCCCGAAAAGCTTTGCTTTTCGAGGATTTTTCCTTTTTTTATTTCATTTAATTGACGCTCAATCTCATAATTTATAACTTTTGGAATGCTTCTTAAATCCTGGAAGCCTTTTATTTCTGTCCTTGCCCCATTTTTTATTGAAACGTTGACATCCTGCCTTATCGTGCCCAAGCCGCGCCTGACTCCATCGACGCTTCTTAATATCATCCCAATGATAGAGGCTGTTTCCTTTGCGTGCTCCGGATTTTTTATTTCAGTACCTGTAGCGATTTCTATTAAAGGAATTCCTAACCTGTCGAGCCTGTATCTTACAAAGCCTCCAGAGGAGGTACCCGATTCTGTCCGAGCATCTTTTTCACTTTCAAGCTTTTGGGCTGCTTCTTCTTCAAGGCAGATTATAGGAATATTTACTTTTCCCAAAGAAGTTTCAATAAATCCGTCCATTGCAACTAAAGCTGTCCTTTGGAATCCGGATACATTGCTGCCGTCAACAACATTTTTCCTCATCACCCGGATCTCATCAACTATTTTTGCATTCAATAATAAAGCTATTTTCAATGTGGATTCCAGTGCCTTCCTGTTCAGCTCATGCGGAGGCTCTTCGTCATATTCGACCAGGCAGGTATCCTGTGAGTCGGCCTCGTAAATGAACTTCCTGCGTTTCTGCATCTCATGGGCTGCTGCTATGTCTATCTCTCCTGTTTCCCCGGCAACCGCCCTTAGCCTTCTTTCAAACTTGACATCAGGCTCTTTATCGGAGTTAATAGTCGTGCAGCTGCAGAATAATTTTTTGCCTTCCAATTGCTGGTGAATTTCGAGACCACACTTGAATCCTAATTCATTATAGTTCAGTTCCATTTTTGATTAAAATCCATTTAATAATAAAAATAATAAATATAATTATAAAAACCTATCTTTTCCAAAAGACAATATTGTTTTTTCTTACTTCCCTGATCCTATGCATCGGTATAAAAGATTCCTCATTATTTTTTCCTACAACAATAAAATTATCCTCAAACTTTTTAATATCCATATAATTTATTTTAATGAGCTGTTTAGAAATCCTGTCAAAATAGCGGATTGAATACTCTTCCGGTTTTTCCCTCCTGTCCCATTTGATTTTGTTCAATAAATCTTTGATCGGCTGCATTAAAAATCGCTTGCCTTTAAGTTATAAAAATATTGTCATTGCAAGAATTCGTCCTCTAAAAGGCGCTCGTTTATCTCTCCCCTTAAATTTTCAGAAATCATTTTCTTGGCTTCCTCTTTCCTATAATTTCCCAGAAGCCATGCCAATTTAATAAAGGCAGTTTCTGCAAGCATATCCTGTCCAGAAATTACTCCGGCATTGGCCAAGTCTATAGCATCTGAATAAACATGCATCTGCACGCTGCCGAAAATGCATTGTGAAGCCATGACGACAATGCAGCCGTTTTTCACTATTTTTTTAATTGCTTCAAGATTCTTTTTATGGATTTTTGCTATTTCGTTTGGGGTGCCTACAGGCGCCTGTCCTAACCCAGTTCCTTCTATAACCAGCCCTTTATAATTTTTGAAAAATTCAAACTGCTCGGGAAACATATTGGGATGACATTTTAGCAGCCCAGTTTTTTCCTCGAATTTGTCCAATATTTTCAATTTATTTTTTTCATTTTTCTTATTGTAATTTTTATTAATAAAATCTATATCTCCGGTTTCATAATTTACTCTTGCAATTGCCTTGTCATTTACAACCTTAAATGCATCCCTCCTGCTGGTGTGCATTTTTCTTGTTTTGCATGCTGGCATAATGAGGCAGTTATTGTCTCCTGTTGAGTTGTGCATGCATATCCCTACACCCACAAAATCCGAGCCTGCAATGAAGCTTGCGGCGCAGATTAAGTTTACTGCTGCATCAGATGAGCCCCTGTCCGAGCTTCTCTGGCTGCCAACAAGGAGCACAGGGATGTTAATATTTTCCAATGCAAAACTTAACGCTGCTGCACTGTATCCCAAAGTGTCTGTACCGTGGGTCAATATAATGCCGTCAACACCTTTCTTCACCTCTTCTTCTATGGCTTTGCACATCAAAGCATAATGCTTAAAGCGCATATCCTCTGAAAACATATTAGAAATCAGCTTGCTTCTTATATTTGCAATATCATTGAGCTCGGGAAACATTTCAAGAATCTCTTCCGGGGAAAACCTTGCAACTACGCCCCCAGTTCTATAGTCAACTTTTGAAGCTATTGTGCCGCCGGTATGCAAAATTGCTATAGTGGGCTTTTTGGGGTCTTTTTTCAGCTCTTTTTTAGAAGGAGTTTCTTTTGCCCTGTATTTTTCCACTACTTTTATTTCATTTATTTTTTTGCTGTCGATGCCGATATTATATCCATTGTCCAGCTTTATTATTACGGAACCTGTCTCCTGGTTCGGCATCAGGATGCCTTCCCTGATTTCATCTTTGGTTATAATTTTCACTCTGTCGCCTGGTTTTGCATTCATAGACTGAAAAATGAGTATTGTTTATTTAAATATTGCGAATAGAAATAATGAAAAGGAATGGTTTTATCCCATATAAATAGGCTTCTCTTCCTGCATCTGCTTGGCCCTTGCCGAGCTTAATGCGCCTCTCATGTCCTCATACGTCTTTTCTATTTCCTTGTCAACTGACGGGGGCACTTTTTCCATGGCTTTCTCGAAATGCTTCAGAGCTATTTCCTTTGCATCCATGCTTTCCCTCAAAGCAAATATGGCTGCCTCCCTGCAGATAGCCTCTATGTCTGCCCCGACATAGCCTTCTGTTTTTTTCGCAAGTTCTTCAAGCTTTACATTCTTGAGGGGCATTCCTTTTGTATGGACCCTGAATATCTCCAACCTTGTCTTTTCCTCGGGAACCGGAGTCAGAATAATGCGGTCGAACCTTCCCGGCCTCAGCAAGGCAGTATCAACAATATCCGGGCGATTGGTTGCTGCAATTATGACAACATCGTGCATTTCCTCCAAGCCGTCTATTTCAGTAAGCATCTGGTTGACAACCCTTTCCGAAACATGGCTGTCGGAATTGGCGCCTCTTTTTGGAGCCAAGCTATCAAGCTCGTCAAAGAATATTATGCATGGGCTGACTTGTCTGGCTTTCTTGAAAACTTCCCTAACCGCTTTTTCGCTTTCCCCCACCCATTTGGACAATAATTCAGGGCCTTTGACAAGGATAAAATTCGCCTGGCTTTCATTCGCTACGGCTTTTGCCAGCAGGGTTTTTCCTGTACCAGGAGCGCCATAAAGCAAAATTCCTTTTGGCGGCTTGACTCCCAAGCGCCTGAATGACTCTGGATGCTTCAATGGCCATTCAACAGCCTCTATAAGTTCCTGCTTTACCTCGTCCAAGCCCCCTATGCTCTCCCATTTTACATTTGGCACCTCTACCAAGACCTCCCTTAATGCAGAAGGCCTTACCATCTTCAAGGCTTCCTTGAAATCTTTCTGGTTTATCCTTAACTTTTCAAGAATATCTTTTGGGATTGGCTGCTCTTCCTGCAGCCTTAGATCAGGCAAAATCCTCCTGAGGACAATCATGGCAGCCTCTTTTGCCAAAGAAGAAACATCAGCTCCTACAAAACCGTGGGTTATGGCTGCAAGCTCCTTAAGGTTAACATTTTTTGAAAGCGGCATATTCCTTGTATGAATTTTTAAAATGTTTAATCTTCCTTCTTTTCCAGGAACGCCAATCTCTATTTCCCTGTCGAACCTTCCCGGCCTTCTTAATGCAGAATCAAGTATGTTAGGGACATTGGTAGCGGCAATAACAACAACTTTTCCACGGCTTTGCAGCCCGTCCATCAAAGCAAGAAGCTGTGCTACGACTCTTCTTTCAACTTCTCCCCTCGTCTCTTCCCTTTTTGAGGCTATTGCATCTATCTCGTCAATAAAAACAATGGAAGGCGCGTTTTTCTGGGCCTCTTCAAACTTTTTACGAAGGTTCTCTTCAGACTGGCCATAATATTTGCTCATGATTTCAGGGCCATTAATCAGGATGAAATGAGAATTTGTCTCATTGGCAACAGCTTTTGCCAGAAGAGTCTTTCCTGTTCCCGGAGGGCCGTGCAATAAAACTCCTTTCGGGGCCTCTATTCCCAAACGCTCAAAAATCTCAGGGTGCTTCAGTGGCAGCTCCACCATCTCCCTTATCTTCTTTATCTCATCTTCAAGGCCGCCAATGTCCTCATAGGTGACTTCCGGCACTAATTCTTCCTTTACCTCCACAGCTTCAGGATTGAATACAACTTCAGTCTGCTCTGTGATGATAATCGGCTGCTTTGGATTTGTGTCTACAACAATAAATTTAATGTCTGAAAAACCGAATCCCATCATGCTCTCGTCAAGTATGTTAAAAACATCCTCAAAGAAAGGATTGTCCATGGTTGTTGACCTTCTCCTTCTGGTACCGCCAAGAGAGACTATGTCTCCTTTTGTCAAGGCCCTTCCAAGCAGTCCCTGCTTGAAGATTTCCGGGCTCGCACGGATAACAATGCCTTTTCTTGCGGGCGCGATTATGACTTTTTTCCCTTCCTTGACATTCGCTTTCCTTACCAGCACCATCTCCCCGATGCCAGTCTTGGAATTCTTTCTTATTATCCCATCCATCCTCACTATGTTCAATCCTATGTCTCCGGGATAAGCCCTGTCTGCTATAGCCACAGTCTTTCTTTCCCCTTCCAGTTCCACGATGTCTCCGGGCCTTATGCCAACTTCGTTAAGGAAAGAACTATCTATGCGGACTATGCCCTTGTTTACATCGTCCTGTATCGCTTCCGCAACCTTCAGCTTTATTTCTTTGTCTGGCATTTTGCACTACCCAATAATGATGTTTGTTTTATAAAAGTTGTGGAAATCAAGAACTACGCCTTTTTCTGCTCAACCTGCACTTTCGGCAGCAGGATTGGAGGCGGCAAATTTACGTCCTGGCTCAGTATCAAAGCCTGAACATTAGACCTGTTAAGGATTGTGTTCAAAATGCCGGTCATTATGTCCTTTGGAAGCTTTTTGTCTTTTTTCCAGTCATCCAGGATTTGCTTTACTTTTTTCGAGTCATCCATATAAAGGACATCCCCAACAAGCTTTATTGAGCCCACTTTTGGCTCATATGTTGATGTAAATTCAAATGTGAAACGAAGAACTTTCTGCTTTTCATTGCCCAGGGAAAGGTCTTTCTCCCCAACATCGGTTACAGCGACATTGTTATTTATGTTTATCTTGCCTTTGCCGGCTTCCTTCTTTTCGGCTTCTATTTTTGTAAAATTGAATGAGACTATTGTCATTTCAACAAATGCTATTTGCTAATCATATATAAAGATTGCGAAAAATTCAAAGATTGTGTTATATAAAACACGCATACTGTAAAAGCAAAATTTTAAATAGTTTTTAAATTATCCTGAATGCATCAAAATGCCCTTGAACAACCTGAGTTTGAAGCAGTTTTTGGAGATGGACATTGGAGGCAATCTTGGCAGTGATTATGCCGTATTTCTGGGAGTATTTATTGGGTTAATTACAGCGCTTAAACTGTTTGAATTGTATGCGATACGCCTTCTCAAGAAGCTCTCAAAAAAGACCAAAACAGAAATCGATGACATAGTTATTGAATTTATTGGAAAGATAAACTGGAGGTTGTACATATTCATATCGCTTTATGCCTCCTTAAAGACATTGGCTTTGCACCCGCTGGCAGACAAATTACTGAATTACGCAGTGATAATTATCTTGGTTTATTATGGCGTAAGATTTGCCGGCATAGTTATAGACTATTACACAGGCAGGCAGGTAAAAAGGACGCTGGCAGAAGATGAAAATGAGGACACTACCTTGGTGTCTGTGCTTGGCAGGATGGCCAAGGCCATCGTATGGATAGTTGCATTCCTACTCCTTCTTTCCAATTTTGGAGTTAACATAACTTCGTTAATTGCAGGGCTTGGCATTGGAGGCATTGCAATCGCATTTGCGCTGCAGAACATACTGCAGGACCTGTTTGCATCTTTTACAATTTACTTTGACAAGCCCTTCAAGAAAGGTGATTTTATAATAATAGGGCAGGACATGGGCACCATAAAATATATAGGCTTAAAGAGCACTAGGATACAGACTTTGCAGGGCCAGGAGCTTATAGTTTCCAACAAGGAGCTTACCACCGCCAGAATCAACAACTACAAGAGGATGGAAAAGCGCAGGATAATTCAAGAAAATAAAGCTTGCAGACCTTGACAGGGTGCATTTCAAGGAATTCGGGAATTTCAGCCTGAACTACGAAGTTGTTTATTATCTAAACTCCAGCGACTACAACAAGTACATGGACACGCAGCAGGAGATTAACTTTGCAGTCAAAAGGGAATTCGAGAAGCTTGGAATTGCAATGGCATTCCCTACTCAGGTAGTCTACGTCAAGAAATGAGCTTAAAATAGCAGTAGCCGACACCGATAAGCTGCTCGGGGAAGCCTCATTTCAGAACTTCCTGCTGTTTATTTTTGTAGTTATACTTTCTGCAATTTTGGGCAATATTCTGAGGATTTTGATAGCCAGATGCAACTATCTTCCCAACAAATTTGCCCCATAAAGCTTGAAGGAGCGATGCCATTTTATGAAAAAAGGGTGATTAGTCCTTATTTAAAACTTATAATTCTGATAACACAGATTCCGATAACATCCCAAAATTTAAATATTAGTTGTCACAAGTTAATAGGAATAGAGTAATAAAGAGGTGATTGCGTGCCAACCAAACTAGAGTATAAGATTACAGGGCTGGTTGTCCTGGCTGTAGGGGCATTATTTTTTCTAAGGGATCTAGGAGTCAATTACATAGGGGATACAAGCGGCTGGACAATAATAATCGTGCTTGTCGGAGCGGGATTGCTGGCAGGAGATTTTGAATTGAACAGGATCAGGAACCAGAAAGCTTCAGCCAAAGAGCTCAAGAAAAAATAATTTATTTCTTTTTCTGCCCGTTGTAAAAAGACTCCATCATCTTTAAGGTAGATATATCTTCCGGACCACGATCTTCGCGGAGACCAATAACGCGGGGAAAGCGGAGCGCATAACCGCTGCTATATGTGGGACTTTTCTGTATTTCCTCATAGCCAACTTCTATGACAATTTTGGGCTTAATCGTAACTTCCTTGCCCTCTTCCCTTGCTATCAACGGCTTAATAAGGTCTGTCATTTCCGCAAAGCTAAGGCCTTCTTCCCTCTTCTCCTTAAGGCCGGTGCTTGCCTTGCCAACTTCAAGGAAGTTTCCCTTATTGTCAATGCAAGCAAGAGTATAGCTGCTGAGCCACTTTGACCTCTTTCCCTCGCCCCATTCTGCCTTTACTATCACCAAATCGAGGTTTTCCTTTGTGGGCTTTAATTTCACCATAAATCCCACCCTGGCCCCGGGCTTGTAAGGCGCATCAAGCTTTTTTATCATAAGGCCCTCATTGCCGGAGCTTATTGCTTCCCTGTAGAATTTTTCCACTTCATTTTTATCCGAGGTAGTTATGCTCTTTGCCAGGATTATCTTTTTCGGGGTATTTTTTATTATTTTTCTGAGTATATCTTTCCTTTCTTCAAAAGGCCTGCCGATAATGCTTTTTCCCCTGAAGTTTATTATGTCAAAGACATTCACTTCTACCGGCATCTCTTCCGACATTTTCTCTATGCCGTACTTCCTCTTTATTCTCTGGGATATGCTCTGGAAAGGCAGGTATTTTCCGGTTTTTTTGTTATAGCCCACTGCCTCAGAATCAAGAACAACTTTGCTTTCTTTGACATATTTTTCCACAGATTCAACAACCTCCGGGAACTGCGCCGTAATGTTTTCCAATCTTCTTGTGAATATTCTTATGTCATTGTCATTTTTGTGTATCTGCATCCTCATGCCATCGTACTTGAACTCAAACTCTGCAGGCTTCCCGCATCTTTCAAAGCCTTCGTCTATGCCGTCTACTTTCAAAGCAAGCATTACTTTTAATGGAACTCCAATTTGCATCTCCATCTCTTCAAGGCCCCTTAATCCATGCTTTTTTGCGGTTTCTGCCACGGGAGCGAAGTCATTTGCTATGTTATATGCTTCCTGGACAGCATCAGCATATTCATTGTATCTTTCCCTGTCCTCAATCAGGACCTTATGCTCCTCTTTGAAGTATTTTACCTTAAGCTTATCGCCAAAAAACGCCCAGATTATAGCATCCCTTATGGTGCCTTCCCCGACACCTATGCGCATATCATTTAAGATTGTCCTTACTAGGTATTTAGCCTCATCCGGCTTTGCTGATGTAAGAAGCTCTGCAACAAGAGATATTTTTTTGTCCACAGAGCCAATTCCCCCTATAGCCGCAAGCTCCATGAGGTTTTTCAGGACTTTTTTTACAGTAAGGTCATGCGAGCCCAAAGTGGACTGCTTTTTCTTTTTTATCAGGTTATAGGAAACTGTCCCCAAATCACCTGTTTTCTTCCATTCAGAGTTTATTTTGCTTATCGGCTCCCCTGATGCAACGCTTATTGCCTTAAGCATTGTCTTGGCTGCTATCCCTACCTCTCGTTCATCCCACCGGGGAAAGATGCGGCCTTCCAGCAAAAGGATAGTGGTGCCTAAATCCTCAGCATCAACTTCTTTGAGAAATTTGGATAGGATATCAGTCTGCACAAGCCTCTTTGTTGTAGCATCAAGCTTCTCATAGATTTCAACAAGCCTTGAATAGTGCATAGAAAATTATAATAGCAGGAAGTTTAAAAATATGTCGATACAAGGATGCAAGGGAAGTATTTATAAATCAGGAAAAACTATACAAAGACATGCGCCAATGAAAAAAACAGCAAAAGAAAAACCGGAAAAAAGCATCAAAAATTTCATAAGGAGAAACAAGAAAACAGCAATAGCCATAGCTGCGGCTTTTTTGCTGATCCTGTCATTTTCCGGGTACAGGGCATGGTTAAATTTCCATTTTCTCACGACTGACGACCTTGTGCTGAATCTGGAGCCCGGGGACAAATCCCTTTCGATACACTATGGGGAAACGCCGAATGTGACTGTGAGCTTGGATATAGAGAACAGCTTCATGTGCAATGCGCTGTGCAGCTATGAGTTCAGGGATATCTCAAATGACATTGTGATAGACAAGGGGACATTCACAAGCAAGGGCATAGGCAAGAAATTCGATAATCAGCTTGCCTTGTCTGCAGACCGTGCCGGAAGCGGCCAGAAGATATACACATTTGATGTCAAGTGCAACAATATAAGGACTTTCTATTGCCCGACAAACGAAGAAAAGAGGAAAAGATCGATTTTCATAACCCTAAACTATGATATCTCAGAATATGAGAAATTCCTTAAAGAGGCCCTCAAAGGCAGCATAACAAAAATAGCTGAGGATTTAAACAAAATAGATATTGAGATACAGCAGCTGAACAACAGGTTCTTTGAGCTTGGGTTTAAGATTAACCTGAATGAGATAGAAGATGACAAGGAAATATTAAATAACAACCATGATGCCACGGTCATTGAGCTCAAAAACATTGAGAGAATATGGCCGGAAGAGAATTATGTCATGATTTCAGAGCTTTTCAACAGAAGCTATGAAGAGAGGCTGCTCAATATTACAATGAGGATAAATGACATAGGAAACAGCATAAGCAGCATAATAAAAAGGCATAATTCCCTTGTGGATGCTGCCAACAATGCTGACGATGAATTAAGAAAATTAAATGACACCATTATTTTCCTGAACAGGGCAGACAAAAAGATGCTGGATCAGCACAAGCAGCTGCTGAACAGGACAAGCGCATTAAAAATTAAAATCAAGGAAAACAGCTTCCCGGGCTATGATTTTCTTGAGAATGAGAGCAGCAGCATAGTGCAGTCAATGAAAGAATTCAGGGAAAAATCAAAAAATTTCTTTTCAGAGGTTTACCTTAAAGGGACATATTATGCCAGCATTGAGAAAGAAAAGCTTTGCGCCATCAAGGGGAACTGCAAGGATAAAACGGATTTTTCTGCGGCAATAATGAATTCCTTAGGCATTGACGATAATAAGCTAATCAGCATTTGCACATCCCTTGCCACGATAAAAGAGAATTATAATGCTGAAAACAATAAATCCGATGCATTGCTTGATAATTATAATTTTGATGAGATTAAAGGCATACTGAATGATACTATAAGAGCAAAAACCATGATTGCGGGAAAAAATGTTTTTAACCAGGTAAATGGAATAAATGCGAGCAGTGAGCTGAATAACTCGCTGAATATACTGCTAAGCATAAGCAGGATTAATTTTACGGATGAAGATAGAGATTACGGCAATTTTACAGAAAGCGAAATACTTTCACTGATAAAAATGAATTTTTCAGAGGATTCGGAACTGTACTTTGGCAATAATTGCGCCCAGCCAAATGAGATGAATATTTCACAATATTACGGAGAGGAAATAAAGATTGATAAAGCAATAGATACGGAAGCAAAAAACTTCACATCGAGGGCTGAAATAAAGCTTACGGAAAACTATCCTGTCTGCTGCGTCTTCGGAGAGTGCAAGAGATGCTGCACAAGCGATGAATGCAGGAATGATGAGTCATTGTATCCTGTATTGTTCCTGCACGGGCATGCCCTGAACAGCGACAACAGCCCAGAGTACTCGCTGGATGCGTTCAACAAGATACAGGCCAAGCTGCAGGAAGACGGCTACATAAGCGCAGGAACCATAACACCGGTTTCAGATTATTCTGAGGTAAAAGAAGGTGAATGGGGGCTTTCGTCAAGGCCTTTAAGCGTTAAGGGAAGCTATTACCTTGTCAGCTACTATAACCTCGGCAGCTATGCCCTGACAACCCAAAAAAGCGAGAATATCGAAACTTATGCGATAAGGCTGAAGGAGCTCATTGACCTGCTTAAGTTCAGGACCGGAAAAGACAAAGTAATTATTGTAGCACATAGCATGGGCAGCCTTGTATCAAGGTCTTACCTGCAGATTTTCGGAGACGAAGATGTTGATAAATTAATCATGATTGCTGCCCCAAACAAAGGAATTTCAGGGAGCGTAAGCAACTACTGCCCGGTTTTAGGAGAGAAAAAAGAATGCCAGGACATGAATGAAGGCAGCATTTTCATGAAAAAGCTCAATGACCCGAATAAGATTCCGGGCAGCGCAAAAATCTACAACATAATAGGGACTGGATGCAGCATGGACGGCACAACGGGAGATGGCATAGTCACAAGAGAGAATGCAGAGCTTGGCTATGCTGAGAATTTTTATGTCAATGGAACGTGCGAAGGAATTTCGGGAGTGATGCATACGCAAATACTGAATATTGACCAGTATCCCGAGGTTTATGAGGCTATCGGCTCTGTGCTGAGAAAATAAGGGGCAAAACAATAAATTTATTAATTATCAACCAAAGGAATAGCATATGGATGTCTTTGAGGCCATAAGGACCAGGAGAAGCATAAGGAAGTACAAGGACAAGCAGGTTCCATGGGATAATGTTGTCACTATACTGCAAGCCGGAAAATATGCCCCTTCTGCCGGAAATCTGCAGAACTGGAAGTTCATTATCGTAAAAAACGATGCAAAAAGGAAGGCAATCACAAAGGCATGCCTGCAGCAGGAATGGATGGAACAGGCACCTGTTTTCATCGTAGTTCTTGCCGAGCCGAAGAAAGCAGAAAGATTCTATGGCATAAGAGGATCAAGACTGTATACTTTGCAGGCATGCGCTGCCGCAATAGAGAACATGCTGCTGACTGCGCACAGCCTTGGATTGGGCAGCTGCTGGGTCGGAGCGTTTGACGAGCACGAAATATGGGCCATTTTAGGCCTGCCTGAGGAGATATCCGTGCAGGGAATCGTTACAATAGGATATGCAGATGAAATTCCGCAAGCACCCCCGAAATTCAGGATAGAGCATGTGATGTTCTTTGAAAAATGGTGGGGCAGAATAGAATCCCCTAAAAGCCATCTCGGCTACTGGAGCGCCTTCAACATGAAAACAGTCAATGAAGGAAAGAAATTAGCCAAGAAGATCCATAAGAAAGTCAAGGAGAATATCAATAAGAGACTAGCGAAGAAATAAATTACTTTTTCTGCCTTAATTTAAAAAAAATAAAGAATCCCTCTTGCGAGGGACCAAATGCCTTCACACTTTAAAACGTTGGGGGTGGTTTTTTCAGCAATGAAGGCATAGAAAACTTACACCTGTTAAGGTGTCACCACAAAGACTAAAGGGTGAATGTCAGCTGTCTATGATTTCTATGCCCAGCTCTTCGCTTATCTGCGCTACCTCCGCACTTGTCTCCAATGCGCGCTGCTTTCCAAGTATCCATGGGCTTTTTACTCCGGTTACAATAGTCATCACTGTAAGCCTTCCGGCCATGTTATTATCTACGCGGGCTCCCCAGATTACATTTGCATCCGTATCGAGGCTTTCCGTAACAAGCTCTCCAACCTGGTTTATATCATCAAGAGTCATGTCAGGGCCGCCAATGACATGTATCAAAGCGCCTGTCGCGCCCTTATAATTGATGTCCAGCAAAGGGTTCTGCAAAGCTCCCCTGACCGCTTCCTCTACCCTGTTGGTCGTGTCGCTTGCGCCGACACCGATAGCTGCTACGCCGCCATTTGTCATTATTGCCTTTACATCGGCATAATCCAAATTCACCAAGCTCGGGACAGCTATAGTTTCCACAATGCCTTTTATCATTGTTGCTACAAGCTCGTTGGCCACTGCAAATGCCTGCCCTATCGGCAAATTGCCAGCTATCTTTACAAGCCTGTTGTTATCGATGACAATGACTGTATCAGATACTTGCCTTAACTGCTGCAATCCGAATTCTGCCTTATCGACTCTTGCCCTTTCAATCTTGAACGGCATTGTCACGGTTCCTATGACAATTGCTCCTGTTGATTTTGCAACCTGCGCAACCACAGGAGCTCCTCCTGTTCCTGTGCCTCCGCCCATTCCCGCACATACAAATACCATGTCTGATCCTTTAAGGCACTCCTTTATTTCCTGCAAGGATTCTTTTGCAGCGTCTGCGCCTTTTTCAGGAAAGCCGCCGCAGCCCAGGCCTTTTGTTATAGTTTTGCCTGTAAGAAATTTCCTGTCCGCATTTATCATATCCAAATGCTGCTTGTCTGTGTTGCATGCTAAAATCTCAGCGCCTTTGATTCCTTTGTTGTAGAGCCAGCCTACCATATTGTTTCCAGCTCCTCCAACCCCGATGACTTTTATGTTTGCCTGCCCTACTTCCAACCCATATGTTTCTTTATTCTGCTCACTAGCCCTGATAGCGTTTTCCACCAAAAATTCCATTTTTTCACCCCTAAGTTGTGGTTTTTGAAATATATTTCCCAACATAAATAATAGAGTACCAAAATATTTATATTGGAATTGTTATATTCCCACTTCTAGAAAAAAGTTATTTGCGCCAACGAATAGCTTTTTTATAAAGATTTACATACTAAAAAAGGTTTTTACACCAAAAATACGCCAAACAAGCACGCTTTTCGCCAAAAAAGCTGCTTAAATTGAGCTTTTCGCCAAAAAAGACTCAATTAGGTTTTTCTTAATTTATATTTAAACGTTAAAAGTCATATATAAATATTTCTGGGATGGAAAATATAGGTTTTAGTATAGTGGTTTGGATTGCCCTAAAAATCAAAACGATAGGTTTTTATATTTACTTTCCTGTTTTAGAGAATACAATGGCAGAATTAGACTTTCAAAAACAAGTTTTAGGGACACTTACTGAAATGAAAAGAAGCATAGAAACCCTTAGAAAAGATGTTGATTATTTGGCAGGCTATATTGAGGACACTAAATTGACACAAGAAGAAAGAAAGCGGCTTGATGAAAGCATTGCAAAAGTAGGAGCAGGAGATACTTCTGATTTTGTTTCCTGGAAAGAGGCCAAAAAAGAGCTTGGCATCTAAAATGTTCTCGGCAGAATTAAAGAAAGCTGCGCTTAAATTTCTCAAATCCATAAAGGAAAAAGAACTTCTTAAGAGAATTGGGAATAAAATTAACGATTTGGAGAAAAATCCTTATCCGCAGGATATTGAAAGAGTTGAAGGCTATAAAGAGGTTAAGGTTTTCAGGGTAAGAGTCGGAGATTATAGGATTCTTTACTTTGTGGATCAAGCTGCCAATAAGATTTATGTTGAAAAAATTGATAAGAGGGAAAGGGTTTACAAAAAGAGATGAATTTTTTCTGGTGAGCATTGTGGCAAACTCAATGGATTCCAAACAACATAAGTTATCAATCCTTTTAAGTAAATTATTTAAACTATAATTAAAAAATAATGGTATGAAAGATATTGATGGTAAAATATTATTAATAATTGCAGCAGTAGTTTTGTTGAGTTTAGTAATTATGAATTTTGATATCATCAAAGTTAAAGTGCCAAATTTAACTCTGCAACTGATTATTATTGGCATGATACTATTTGTTTTAGTATTGATCATAGTGCATACCCCCGGTTTCTTTAAACAAATGCATGGTGAAATGGTGATTCTCGGTGTAGTGATTCTTATGGCTGGTTTTGTATTAGTGTTCACCACCATCCCTTTAAATTTGATTTCAGATGAAGATGACACTATTTTTCATTCATATAATTTATGTAATTCTATTCTTGGGGAAGCGGCACAACAAATAGGGGACTCAAAGGAGAAAATTAAAGAATTCTGTCAAACAGCGAATATGCTGTTCTTTTTAGGTGTTTTACTTGTGATTTTTGGGATTATATTATTCATAGTTGGATTAGTCAAAAAGAAAGGATAAGTTTTACCCAAATAAAAATGGAATCTAAATCTGGCGAAGTAGGAATAAAGATAAACAATAATCTCCATATGTATAAAACTAGATGTATTGGTGATGAGTCATATAGGTACGTTTTAGAATTGGGACTTAAAGAGAAGAACAATGATAAAAAAATTATGTTTATTCTTAAAAATCCAAGTAAGGCCAATTGTGAAGTTTCAGACCCAACACTTGATAGACTAGCAGAATGGACACTTTACCATCAAATTCATAACTTTACAGTTTGTAATATTTATGCCCGTAGAGCTACAAAACCAGAAAAATTAAAGGCTTTTAGCCAGAATGAAAGAATAGGAGAGATAAATGACAATAAGATTAAAGATTGCTTAAAAGAGCATAAAGAAGTTATTTTAGGTTGGGGAACCCCAAACCCATTGCCTGAAAAAGATTATAATTCTAGAATCGTAGAACTATTGAAATTTGAGGAGATAAAATCTAAAAATTTGTTTAAGGTTGGGAATTGCTTAAAAGAAGAGTACCCAAAACATCCATTGGGAATGTGGAGCCATAAAATGGAAAAATTGTCTTTCAATATTCAAAAAGCATTAGATTCGTTAAGAGATGAGTTATAATTCCTCAAAAGGGGGCTTTGTTGGTAATTCTTATTATTTTCCCTATTGAAAATATAAGTCATAATAGATAATGTGGGCAAAATGCCAGATAACAAAATTTAACAGATTTTTGGATTAATATTATAAATCTGTGCTGTTTTCTTTCTTTTATGACCCTATATTTCATAGGAATAGGCCTTAATGACGAAAAAGACATAAGCGTAAAAGGACTTGAGTTGGTAAAAAAGTCCGATTTTGTATATTTGGAAAACTACACTTCCAAGCTTAACTGCAACCTTAAATATTTAGAGGAATTATACGGGAAAAAAATTATTATTGCAGATAGGAAATTGGTTGAGATGGATGCTGAGAAAACAATACTGGAGCAGGCAAAGACAAAGGAAGTTGCTTTTTTGATTGTAGGGGATGTTTTTTCAGCAACAACGCATATGGACCTTTATCTGAGAGCCAAAAAAATGGCCATCAAGACGGGGATTGTGCATAATGCTTCTGTCTTGACTGCTGTTGGGGTTACCGGGTTACAGCTCTATAAGTTTGGCAAAACTACAAGCATTCCAATAAACAATGAGAATGTAGAGACACCCTATGATGCTCTAAAAGACAATCAAAAAAATAATTTGCATACCCTATTCATCCTGGATTTGAAGGAGGAGTCTAATGATAGCTTAAGCGTCAATGATGCGATAAGGTACCTGCTTAAGGTTGAGATGAAAAGGGGCGAGAGGATTTTTACTGACAATACGTTGTGTGTCGGATGCGCTAAAATTGGAAGTTTGGATCAGATAATCAAAGCCGGCAAGGCAAAAGAATTATTGAAATTTGACTTTAAGAAAGGAATGCAGTGCCTAATAGTGCCTGCAAAGCAATTGCATTTCATGGAAGAAGAAGCCATAAAGACATATTTCTAGAGGCAATGGCCTTCCTCGCAGCCGTTTCTGCATAAAAAGTGCCTTTGTTTTGGCTCCTCATCCTCGCAGTAGAATTCCCACAGCCAGTTGAAGTTCTGGCAGTAATCGTCAAATTCAAATCTTGAGGCATTATCATAATATCCGAAGACTTTTCCCTGTTCCCACCTTATAATTCCCTTATCAGTGTCATGGCATAGCCTTACTGTTGTGATGTTTTCTTCCTGCGGCTTTTTTTCAATCTCCCCAACCTTGTAAGCGTACGCAGTTACTTTACCTGTATCATCTTCCGTTACAGCAGCTTCCCCATTCCCGCAGCCATAAATAAAAACAATAGGAACAAGAACCAATAAGAAGCATGATATTTTTGCCATAATCCGTGCTATTGGCCACATTGTATAAATAATTTTTGCTGATTTGAGTATATGTAGGATAATTTTATAAATTAATCATCATATCAATTGCCTTACAGCCCCGTGGTGTAGTGGTCAAGCATAGGGGATTTTGGTGGCAGAAACAGTAAAACTGCCGGAAAGATCCTCTGACCCAGGTTCGAATCCTGGCGGGGCTACTTTATTTTTAAGATGCAAGAAGAAGTTAAATTAAACAAATTCAAAATTGAAGACAAGGGAATATTTGACAAAGCCTATTCTTCTTTGAAATTTCCCCTGGCAGAGCACAGCTTTGCATGGATTTACCTATGGCATGGATGCTATAAGGACATTGAATGGGCGGAAATAAATGGTAATTTGTGCCTGTTCATCACATTTCTCGGAAACAGGCATGTATGGGGCCCTGTGCTGTCAGGCAATAAGCTAAGGGATACAATAAAAAAATCCTTTGAAATCTGCAAAGAGTACAATAAAAAAAACAATATCGGCAAAAAACCGGCATTGATGTACGTTCCGGAGGAGCTGAAAGAGGCTTATTCTGAAATTGACGGATTTAAGCTGATACACCAGAACCAGGATTATATCTACAGGAGAAAGGATATCATAGAACTAAAAGGGGATAAGTACAAGGACAAGAGAAATTTAAGGAATTATTTTATCAAGAATTATGAGTATAGGGTTGAGGAATATGAAAAAAGCAGGCACATGAAAGGGTGCGTTGAGATTCTTGACAAGTGGAACAAGCAAAAGCTTGAGGTAATAAATAAAGATGACCGTGAAAGCCTACAGGACGAGTATGATGCAAACCTCAAAGTGCTTGAGCTTGCTGAGGCTTTTGGCCTCAAAGGAGTTGTTGTTTATGTTGATGACAGGATACAGGGATATACTTTCGGAGAGCAGACAAACAAAAACATGTGCACAGATTTCTTTGAAAAGACCAACCTTAACATAAAAGGGCTTTCCGTATTCATATATGGAGAGCTGTTAAAGCTCTTTGAAGGAGAGCTTGTAAATGCCGGAGAGGACTGGGGCGTTGATTACCTAAAGACAATAAAGCTCTCCTACCATCCGCTCATGATAAGGAAAAGCTATACCCTGGAAAAGGAATAACGAAAACTGCGGGTTTTCCGGATTGAAAATTCCTCAATAAATGCCTAAATTTTCAATAAATATAAAAATCGCTTATTGTTTCTCAAGACTATGGCTGATTTGAACAAGATTGCAAAAAAATGGCAGAAGAAGTGGGAAGAGGAGGGAATATTCAGGGCAAAAGAAGACAGCAAGAAAAAAAAGTTCTATTGCCTGGAGATGTATCCATATCCATCCTCAACTCTCCACATGGGCCATCTAAGGAATTATTCTTTGGGGGATGCGCTTGCACGCTTTAAAAGAATGAAAGGGTTTAATGTCCTTTATCCCATGGGCTATGATGCTTTTGGGCTGCCAGCAGAGAATGCTGCCATAAAGAACAAAATAAACCCGGAGAAATGGACATGGGACAACATAAACCACATCAAGAAGCAGCAGAAAGACATGGGATTCAGCTATGACTGGGATAGGCAGATACAGAGCTGCTCTGAGGATTATTACAAGTGGAACCAGTGGATTTTCCTTAAGTTCTATGAGAAAGGCCTTGCATACAGGAAAAATGCGGTTGTGAACTGGTGCCAAAGCTGCGGCACTGTCCTGGCCAATGAGCAGGTTGAAGACGGGAAGTGCTGGAGATGCAAGAATGATGTCACGGAAAAAGAGCTTGAGCAGTGGTTTTTCAGGATTACAAAATATGCCGATCAGCTCCTTAATGATATCGATAAGCTGGAGCACTGGCCTGAAAGGGTCAAGGTAATGCAGAGGAACTGGATCGGGAAAAGCCATGGTGTAGAGATTTTCTTTAAAGTAAAAGAAACAGGAGAATCCATACCAACATTCACCACCCGGCCAGATACTATCTACAGCGCTACATTCGTTGTCGTGTCTCCTGAGAATCCAAAAGTGCTTGAGTGGGTGCAAGGCACAAAATACGAGAAAGAGGCCCTTGAGGCCATTAAGAAAATCAAAAAACAGACTATTGCCGAGAGAACATCCCCCGAAGGAAAAGACAAAATCGGATGCTTTCTTGGGATGCATGCTATAAACCCAGTAAATGGAGAGGAAATCCCGATATATATGGCAAATTTTGTAATTTCAGAGTACGGCACGGGATTCGTGATGGCTGATGCGCATGACCAGAGGGACTTTGAATTTGCACAGAAATATGGAATCGGGCTGAAATTCGTGATTTCCAAAGACGGCAAAAAAACCAATGCCGATAAGGCTAAGGAGGCTTACACAGAAGACGGGATACTCTTTGATTCCGGAGAATTTTCAGGCATGAACAACAGGGATGCTATTGCGCCGATTTCCGATTGGATGGAAAAGAAGAAATTCGGCAAAAAAAGCATACAGTTCAAGATAAGAGACTGGCTTGTTTCAAGGCAGAGATACTGGGGAACTCCGATACCATTCATACACTGCGGGAAATGCGGCATTGTCCCTGTGGATTATAATGACATGCCTGTCAAATTGCCTAAGCCTGATAAATGCAAGTTTACCGGAGAAGGCAATCCTTTAGAGACTTGCAAGGAGTTTATCGATGTCAAATGCCCGAAATGCAATGGAAAGGCAAAAAGAGAAACAGACACCATGGATACTTTTGTCGACAGCTCGTGGTATTTTTTGAGGTATTGCAGCCCGAAATATGACAAAGGGCCTTTTGACAAGAAAAAGGCTGATTACTGGATGCCGGTAAACCAGTATATTGGCGGCATAGAGCATGCGATACTTCATTTGCTTTATGCAAGGTTCTTTACCAAAGCCCTTAGAGACCTGAAGCTTGTAGATGCTGATGAGCCGTTTTCAAGGCTGCTTACACAGGGGATGGTAATAAAAGACGGGGCTAAGATGAGCAAAAGCCTTGGAAATGTCGTTGACCCTGCCGAGATAACGGAAAAATACGGCCCGGATACAGGAAGGCTGTTTATACTTTTTGCTGCTTTGCCTGAGAAAGAGCTGGACTGGAATGACAAGGGCGTAAATGGAACCCATAAATTTTTGCAGAGAGTCGATAGCCTGCATGGAAATGTTGATGCTATTAAGGCAGATGCCCGCATCCTGAACAAGATGCACAGGACCATAAGAAATGCAAGCCAAAGCATGGATGATATTGAATTTAACAAGGCTATTGTCGAGCTGTATGGCTATGTTGATTACCTCTCTGCACTGGAAAAAATCCCAAAAGAGGCTTTTGAAACACTGCTTCTGCTTTTGGCTCCTTTTGCCCCGCACTTGTGCGAGGAATTGTGGGAAAAGCTGGGAAACAAGGGATTTATTTCACTGGAAAAATGGCCTGAATTTGACAAAAGCAAGATAAGCGACCAAGTTGAGAAAGAAGAGCAATTAATGGAAAATACAATCAGCGATATAAGGAGCGTCTTAAAGCTGGTCAAGACAGAGCCTAAAAGATCCTATTTGTATGCGATACCCAATGAAAAAAAATTGTTTTTGGACAATAAAGATATGCTAAAAAGGAGGCTGGGCATGGAAATAGCGGTTTATGCAGTCAATGACAAGGATATTTATGACCCACAAGGAAAGGCCAGGAAGGCAAAGCCCGGAAAGCCTGCGCTTTTTTTAGAATAATATGACCATAGTAATTCTCGGTGCCGGAGGCATAGGCAGCTTAATTGGGGGCTTTCTTAGCAAGCAAAATGATGTCCTTTTAGTCGGAAGAAGATCCCATATAGATAAAATCAACAGGAAAGGCCTGGAAATTACAGGTTCTGTCAATGAAAATTTTAAAGTAAACGCGACAACAAAAATCATCTCAATCAATGAAAATGACCTGATTGTCCTGACAACCAAAGCAACAGACAACAAAAGATCATTGGATGAGATAAAGCATTTAATCAGGAAAAGCAATACAGTCTTATGCCTGCAAAACGGCCTTGGAAACGAAGAACAAATAAAAAAAATCGTAGATTGCCGCGTTGTAAGGGGAATCATAACTGCAGGAGTAACTTTTTTAGAGCCGGGAAAGGTCGTCTGCAGCAACCTTGGAAATATTTTTTTAGAAGACTCTGATGCTTCTGAAAAAATTGCTGATATGCTTAATGAATCAGGCTTAGATGCGGAAATCAGAAAAGACATCAAAAAGCTCATATGGAAAAAACTGATACTGAACTGCGTATTGAATCCTTTAACGGCTATCCTTAAAGTGGAGAATAATGGAATTTCTGATGTCCTTGATGTTGCCAAAATGATAAGTGATGAGGCTGTTGAAGCTGCAAAAACACAGCATATAGACTTCAACAAATATAAAGTCTTCAGGGATGTTTGTAGAGTCATCAACAGCGCTGGAAGCAATAAATCGTCAATGCTTCAGGATATCCTGAAAGGAAGAAAAACCGAAATTGACTTTTTAAACGGCAGGATAGCTGAAATTGCAGAAAAACACAAGATTGGTGCGCCTGTCAACATGGCTTTAACGGATATTATCAGGTTTTTGGAGAATAAAAAATTAAAAACAAAAATTTAAATAACCCTGAGGTCGCTGATTCCATATGAAAATCGGGAAAGCCTTGATAGTGTACACAAAGCCGAAAAGAAAGGAAGAGAAAGAAGCCCTGGATCACATAAAGGGCACGCTTAAAAAATATGATATAAAATATAAAATCAGGAAAAGGGAAAAGCTCAAGGCAAAATTCTTCAGGAATATGGACCTGATTTTAGCTTTTGGCGGAGACGGCACTTTCCTGATGGCCTCCCATTATGTCCTGGACAAAGTTCCGATGTTCGGCATTAATTCTGACCCTTCAACCAAAGAAGGATTCTTCATGACCGCGAATAATGATGATTTTGAAAAAAAACTCAGGAGAATAATCAACAACAGCTTTAAAATAAAAAAACTCCAGAGACTGGAAGCATACATAGGGAAAAAAAGAATTCCTGATTTGGCCTTGAATGAATACTATGTTGCTTCGGAAAAGCCCTATCATACTGCGCGCTACTATCTAAATGTAAGAGGAAAGAGGGAGAGGCAGAAAAGCTCGGGCGTCCTGGTAAGCACTGCTGCAGGAAGCTATGCATGGGTAAAAAGCGCCGGAGGGAAAGAATTGCCGTTATATTCTGATGATTTTGAGTATATAATAAGGGAGCCTTATTGCGGAAGGACAGCTGCAAAATGCAGGCTCTTCAACGATATACTTAAGAAATACGAGAAAATTGTGATTGAGTTTGAGATTGGCAATGGAATAATAATTGCGGATTCAACCGCTACCGAGCACAAGTTCAAGGCTGGGGAAAAAGTCACGATAAGATTGTCAAAAAAGCCGCTGAATGTGATTTCTTTTGATAATAGATGATGGGTTATTGATTTATTTTAAGTCTTAAACTTTTTAATTTATCCATTGCTTTATTCATATCTTTTTCCTTTTTTGATGTAATTGTCAGCTTTCATTTTATTCCGGCGGTATGTTCAAGAATCTATAAATTTCCTCCTTTTTTCTAGGATTCAAAGAAATGTGCCATTCCCCAGTTTTCTTTAATTTTGTTAAAAATTCCAATTTGTATAGTTCTTCTATTGCCTTATCAACAACTTTTGTTCCTCGTAAATGCGATGGCAGGCCTTTTATCAGATTATCTTCCCCTGTATGCGAGTTTCCCCACTTAGCCGGTTTCATAGACATTAATTTTCTCAAAATTTTTTCTTGAATTGCCCTTTTTTCCACAGCGAGGATGAAGTACAATTCCTATATAAACATTTTCTTTTATTAAGGTATATTAATATACCAAAATAGAAAGTTTTAAATATCACATACATACTCACATACATATACAATGAAAGAAACACGCAAAAATCAAAGATTTTTGATGTCTCATAAAGAGACAACCATATTTAGGGAAGCTTTGGGCGATAACCCGGTAATTAGGGTTTTAGACTTTTTAATAGAGGGAAGAGGCTTGGATTATTCTTTATCAGATATCGCAGAAAATTCCAATATAGGATGGACAACTTTGCATAGGATTTGGGATAGATTATTAAAATTGGAGATTGTAATTTCCACAAGAGAGATTGGAAGAGCAAAGCTGTTTAAGCTGAACGATGGGAATAAAGCTGTCAAAGAGCTGATAAGGCTTTACGATACCTTGCTTTACCAGGAAACTGAAAAACATCTGTCAAAAAGATTAATTGCCAAGATTTGATTTTTTAATGAAAATAAGTAGGCAGGCACGCCTGGAAATTGACACAGGCAAAACAAAGCAGCTTACCCTGATTTATCCTCGGTTCCGCTACCCCATGAGCACCGCATCTAAAGATTACGGCTGCTTCCTTCCAGACCTGACCGGTTTTTCAAAAGATACAGTCCCACAGGACAGAACTTCATGGTCAAAACCAAGACCACTCTGCAATGCAAATGCCTCTTTTCAAGCTTCGGCTCTCTCATAAAGCCCATTTAGAGTTACAGCGCAGGGCCAACGCGCCAGCCTAGCCTGCCCGTCAGCAGTATAGTAAGGTATTTTTTAAAGGTTTTGCTTAAGTTTAAGTTTTTTTAGTAGCTTGTTCTAATTTTTTATCAAAGAGATACAAAACAATGATTTTGTTTCCAGGATGAACAATTTCAAAATCCGTTGAAAAAGTAACCAAAGAGTGTAATCCACAGTCTGGTCCTGGATCTTCCATACCTAATAATTTATCCCTGCTGTAAGGTTTACCTTTTAATGCTGCGTCTATTTTTTCACCATAAGCGTAACCTTTTCCTTCATCGGTTACTTCTAGTACAATTCCTTTTGCGCCAAAGTATACATTGACATGCACAAATTTGCCTTCTTTGTTTTTATTACCATACCATTCTGCATTTAGAGAAAGTTCTCCAGCCAGGCACAGTATTTCTTCTAACTCCGATATTTTTCCATCAAATCGCTTTTGGAACTCCCTTTGGACATCTTCCTTAACACCCCAGTTCACATATTTAAAGGGGTTGGATTCATATTTCCCCCTAAATATATCTCCATTATGCTCGATTTGTTTTAAAAAATCTGGAAGTTTCATACCATTCAGGATTTTAAATTATATTTAAAAATGTTTCGATTTTGTAACTACTACTAAATAATTATTTATTTTAACTAAATTTATTTTATCAGAAAAACTTATTAGAAAACTTTATAATGTAGTTTGGTTTTGTGGCTATCGGGGGTTAAAATCAGCTCGAATATCATATTTCTCGGTACTGGCGGGGACAGCTATGTTGTAGGCAAGCAGCTAAGGGCTTCAGGCGGCATAATCCTGCAGATTGGGGAGGACCAGTTTCATATCGACCCGGGACCTGGCGCACTTAACATGGCGGCACATACGGGAATCAATCTGAGGGCAAATACCGCTTTATTGGTTTCCCACAACCACATAAACCACTGCAATGACATCAATGCGGTAATAGATGCAATGACCTATGGGGGCTTTGACAAGAAAGGCGTTCTTGTGGCAAATAACACTTCAGTAAACGGCAGCGAATTTTATACCCCGTTCCTGCATAAATATTACCGCGATTTTCTTGAAAGGTTCATTGTGCTGGAAGAAGGAAAAAGAGTAGGGATAAACAACGTGGAGATACTTGCGTTAAAGGCAAAGCATTCGGAGCCAAATGCTTTGGGATTCAAGTTCATAGCGCCAGAATACACCCTGACCTATTCCGGAGACACTATGTACAGCGTAGAGACTATAGAGCAATATGATGATTCCAATGTTCTAATCCTGAATGTGCCTTACCTTAAGAGAGAGGAGGGAAAGGAAAATCTGTGCAAGGAAGATGCAATAAAAATAATAAGCAGGGTAAAGCCGAGACTGGCAATAATAACCCATTTTGGCGCGAATTTCCTTAAAGCTGACCCCTTGTATGAAGTAAGGGATATACAAAAAGAAACAGGGGTGCAGACAATAGCTGCAAAGGACGGAATGGTTGTCAACCCCGTAAGCTATTCTGTCGAGCAGGGGCAGAAGACACTGTACAAATACGCAAGGGAGGAAGGCATAAGGGTGCAGGAATATGCAAAAAAAGAGCAGGAAAAAGTCAAGGAACTGAACGAGATGATTGAGAAGCAGACTAAGCTTGAAGATTCCTACTATAATTCTGTAGCGGAGAACACAAATAATCAATCAAGATAGTTTGTGCTCTCCTGATATAGCAAATGCCATTCTGTGCTTAATTATTTAGGGCATTTGCTATAAGTCAGAAAACAAGCAAAATAACTAAATAACCAATAAAGCACCCTGCAGTAAGGTATGGCATTGCCGGGTAAAACTTGTCCTGCTTGCCCTTGAAAAGCAAAAAGGATAATGCAAAAGTCACAGCCAGTGAAATTATTGATGCTGCTCCCAAAGCAAGCGATTTGCTGAATCCATGCTCCTGAATCAGATTCAGCATCACAGATCCTGAAAAGATAAGAGGGAAGACTATATCGCCGCCGCCAAGGATTGCTGCCCTGACCCTTTCTTTGGCTTTCCCAAAAGTCTTTGAGGTTTCATAATTCGCTTTAATCTTATTTGGCCCATAAGGTATGCTCAGCCCGGCAAATGCCCTGCTTTCAGTCTGGAATTTTGCAATTTTTATCATATGCTTCGATTTCCATACAGCGAACATGTCATATACGGAAATAACGATCAGCAGTACAAACGCTGCCAAAAGCCATCCATCAAACAAGGATACAAGAAGCACAGAAATCCCGGAATAAACAAAAATTTCGGTTATATTATGGATGTACATATTTCTTTTTTTAACCTTAAAATAAGCCAGGAAAACAGCCAGAATGAGGGCGATTATGTAGTTTGCAGCTTTGCTAAAAAAATTGATATAAACGCCGAATGTCACCATCATTGTGATAATAACTGCAACAATATACCAATACCTGAATAAAAATCCAAACTTCAGCTTCATGAGCAGGAGCAAAATTGCTGTTCCGGCTAAAATCGCTGCTGTGAGAATAATCACTGATTGCGCTCCACTATCGCTTTTTGGCGGCTTCCCCACTACCGTATCCTTGTGGTCTATTGCCGTAGTAACGATGCCATCAACTATTGCCTTTTTCACATCCAGATTGTTGGAGATTGTAGCTAAACCAAATAACTGGGTTGCAAGAAACAGCACAATCATTATTATCGTGATCTTTAATGTATGCTTCATTCTCCCGCTTAAAAAGCCGGTTTATTTAAATATTTGTTTTGAGCCGGCAAAATAAAAATGCCGCTCATACCAAACCACCAATGCCAAAAATATTCTTTGAAACCACAATTCAAAAAATTTATAAATAACATCCTTCATTGTTAAGAAAGATGACAAGCAGCAAAAGCACAAAACAAGAACTGATAAAAAAATATTTTACAATAGACGAGGCTGAGGAATTGCTTCCAAGGCTGGAAAGAGTCCTGAGAAGGACCATAAAGCTGAATAAAGCCCTGGACCTGCTGAGCTCCATTGAAATCGAGGTCTACGACGATGATTATGACAATTTAAAAAGGATTACAAAGCTTAACAAGCAGTTCCACAAGCTTTCCCACGAGTTCTATGCAAGCATTGAGAAGATAGAGGACATCGGAGGCATAATAAAAGACCTTGAGACAGGCATAATAGATTTTTATTCCAAATTCGAAGGCAGGGAGATATTTCTGTGCTGGAAGCTGGGCGAGAGAAAAATAAGATTCTGGCATGAAGTGGATTCCGGATATGAGGGAAGAAAGCCGATTCTTGACCTGAACAGGAAGATATAGTTAGGTTTTTAAACCGCACATATTTACTTACAGCTGTTTCTAAGATGAGGAGAATATCAAGGAAAGTAAAAGTCGGGAATATGCATATCGGCGGCAATGCGGATATAAGCATACAGTCAATGACGACTACAGACACTACTGATGTTGATGCGACTATCAGACAAGTACACGGACTTGAGGAAGTAGGCTGCGAGATAATAAGGGTTTCTGCCCCGACTATTGAGGCTGCTTACGCGTTGAAGGAGATTAAAAAAAATATTTCTATTCCGCTGGTGGCTGATATACATTTTGATTACAGGATAGCATTGGAAGCTGCAAAGCATGTTGACAAATTAAGGATCAATCCGGGGAACATAGGGAATGAGGAAAAAGTCAAATTAGTTGTCAAGGCTGCAAAAGATTTTGGGATTCCTATAAGAGTCGGGGTAAATTTAGGCTCTTTGGAAAGGGATTTGTTTGATAAGTATGGCTATTCGGCAGAGGCGATGGTCGAGAGCGCAATGAGGCATGTCAAAATCCTTGAAGGCCTGGATTTTTATGATACTGTTGTCTCTTTAAAAGCAAGCGATGTGACTCGCATGGTAGAGGCTTACAGATTGTTTGCCGCTAAAACAGACTATCCGCTGCATCTTGGGGTTACAGAAGCCGGGAGCAAGCTGCCGGGCTCAATTAAATCAGCAATGGGTTTCGGCATACTTTTAACTGAGGGCATAGGGGATACAATAAGGGTTTCCCTGTCAGAAGAGCCAAAAGAGGAAGTGAGGGCAGCCAAATTGATCTTAAGAAGCCTGGGATTGAAAAAAACAGGGGTTGAGGTCACTTCATGCCCAACATGCGCAAGAACTCATGTTGATGTGATTAAATTAGTTGAAGAATTAGAAAATAAAACCGAGAAAATAAAAAAGCCGATTCATGTTGCTATAATGGGCTGCGCTGTCAATGGGCCTGGCGAAAGCAAGAAGGTTGATTTGGGGGTTGTTGGCGGGGCTGGAAATACAAACTTATTATACAAAGACGGGAAGATTGTCGGGAAAATAGAGCAATATAAGATTGTGGAAACTTTATTGAAAGAGATTGATGAATTGAACAAGGAACAATGATTTTCCTTTGGATTTATTAGGATATAATCTTATAATCGTTGCATAGAACGGATTAACTCTTAACAACCACTTTCTTCCTCTTATTCAGCGGCTCTATGACCAAAGTGTCAAATAAGTCAACCATTTTTTTGACAAAAGGATTTGAGATATTTAGCTTGTAAAGCTTTGCGTTTCCTATATTCCTTGTGTTTTTGACTATATTTAATTCTATAAAATCATTCCAAATCCTGAATAATGTAGTTCTTCCAATGCCTGAGCCTTCTGCTATGTCTGATATTGAATAATCCAATTCCCTACCTTCTATTAAGAACTCCAAAACCTTGATTTTGGGCGTGCTTCCTACTGCTTTTGTAAATATCGTTTCCATAGTAGTTAAATAACTAGAGTAATATTTAAATGTTTCTATTTTGGAACATATGTGTTTCATTCTTGGAGTAAAATCTTATATATTTACCTTTATTTGCTTTTTGAATGGACAAAGAATTTATCATGAAAAGGTTTTTAAGAAAACTTATCAACCTTGATATTTGGGGTGGAAGGCATACTGAATTAACCAATTTAAAGAAAGCGCTGCCCAAGCATATAAGGGGAGAAAAAATAACTGAAGAAGTTATTAAAGAATTAGTTTCAAAAGAGTTCATAACAACAAAGCAATCAACTGGAGAGATTCATATATCATTAAACTCAAAAAAACAGCAGGAAATTTATGAGTTTGTAAAAGAACAATGAAAAAACTATCAATTTTAGGCTCTACAGGCAGCATAGGCACACAAACACTGGATATTGTGAAAAGCAATCCTTCTGAGTTTAAAATAGCCGGATTAACTACAAATAAAAACATTGAATTGCTAAAAAAGCAGATTATTGAGTTTAAGCCGGAAGCAGCTGCAGTAATGGACAGGGAAAAAGCTGATTTGTTAAAGGAAAAAGCGGATATTGATGTTTATTCCGGTATTGATGGGATAATAAAAATTGCAAAACTGAATGATTCTGATACCGTTGTCAATGCATTGGTTGGCTCAATCGGGGTTTTGCCCACTATAGAAGCGATAAAAAGCAGAAAAAACATTGCCTTGGCAAATAAGGAAACTCTTGTAACAGCCGGCTCTATTGTAATGGATGAAATCAGAAAAAACAAAGCAAGCTTGATGCCGATTGATTCCGAGCATTCTGCCATATTTCAATGCTTAAACGGGGAAAAAATTGAAGATGTAGAAAAAATAACAATAACCGCTTCCGGAGGGCCTTTTAGGGCTTATACAAAAGAGCAGATGGAAGATGCAAAGGCTAAAGATGCATTAAAGCACCCTACCTGGGCCATGGGAAACAAAATTACGATTGATTCCGCTACATTGATGAACAAGGGATTTGAGATCATTGAAACGCACTGGCTTTATGGAATGAGCTATGATAAAATTGATGTTGTCATTCATCCGCAAAGCATAATACATTCTCTTGTTGAGTTTAAGGATAAATCCATTTTGGCTCAATTGGGCTATCCAAACATGAAGATTCCGATACAATACGCTTTAAGCTGGCCAAAAAGATTCAGTTCAAGGGAAAGGCAATTGAATCTGGCAGAAATAAAAAACCTGAACTTTGAAAAGCCGGATTTTGAGAGGTTTCCGTGCTTAAATTATGCTTACGAAGCGGGTAAGATTGGAGGGACAATGCCTGCAGTCCTGAATGCGGCCAATGAGATTGCGGTCTATGCATTTTTAGAGAATAAAATTAAATTCCCGGATATTGCAAAAATAATCAAGTCAATGACAGACGGCCATAAAACGATAAAAAATCCTGATTTAAATCAGATTTTGGATGTTGATAAAAAAACAAGGGAAGCTGCGAAAAAAGCAATTGAAAACAAGGAATATCAGCAATAAAAAACGCCAAAGATAAAATATGCTATAGAATAAATATGAAATAGCCAATACTCAAAAATCAATAAAAAATGGCCGTATTAAATAAAAAACAATTAACAAAAGCCGAATAAAAATTACCAATAAAATAAAAAACCCTGAAAATGAACATAGCAATCATTGTAGCTGGTGGCAAGGGAAAAAGGATGAAGAAAAGAGTCAATAAGCTATTTTTACTGCTGAACAAAGACCCAATAATATTCCATACACTGAAAATATTCAATGACTGCAAAAATATCAATAGAATAATCCTTGTTATAAATCCGGATGGTAGGGCTAAATTCAAATCGATAATCAAAAAAAATAAGTTTAGCAAAATAACCGATATTGTCGATGGAGGGCAAGAGAGGCAGGATTCGGTATATAACGGGATAAAAGCCATTAAAAAGGCAGGTAATGAAGATATAATTCTAATCCACAATGCCAGCAATCCATTTGTAAATGATGATGTTATCAACAATTCAATAAATGCCGCAAAAAAGTACGGGGCTGCGGTAGTGGGCTTTCCTGCTAAAGACACAATCAAGGTTGTTGAAGACGGATTTGTAAGACAGACAATTGACAGAAAATTGCTATGGCAAGTTCAAACACCGCAGGCAATGAAGTATTTTCTGGCGAAAAAGGCCTTTGAAATCGCTTACCGCGATGGCTACTACGGCACAGATGATGTTTCCTTGGTCGAGAAGATTGGAGGGCAGGTAAAAGTTGTCTACTGCGACAGGAGCAACATAAAGATAACAGACCAACATGACCTTGCTTATTCCAATAAGCTTGTAAATGCTTCAAGAATCGGTATTGGACTCGACAGCCACAAGTTTACAGATAAAAAGAAGCCATTAATAATAGGAGGAATAAAAATTTCCGATAAAGACGGATTTGACGCAAATTCAGATGGAGATGTTGTTTTGCATGCGCTTTTTAACGCAATTAGTACTGCAATTGGAATGAAATCATTGGGATTTTATGCCGACAAAATGTTTGAGAAAGGCATTACCGACAGCAAACAATATTTAAAATTAATTTTGGATAAGGTTGATAATAAAAATCTGAAAATAAGCAATGTTGCCGTAATGCTTGAGGGCAAGAAGCCAAAGATAGATGAGCATATTGACAAAATCAAAAAATCACTTTCCAAATTATTGAAGATAAAAGAAGAGAATATCGGGATTGCGGCAACTTCCGGAGAAGAGATGACTGAATTTGGAAAGGGGAATGGGATGGAGTGTATTTGTGTCGTTAGTTTAATAAAAAAATAGGTTAAGGCTGTAAAACTTTAGTTACTTTTCTAAGTATTGTATGCTTAGGCTCTGCAGTTTCAAAACCTTGAGCTGCATAACATGCAAAAACAACGTCGGGCATAGTATGGCCCACTCTGGCTCCATTCATGCGAACTTTTGTGTCAAATGCTCCCTGAGACTTATGAAGGCCAACAGCACCGCCCATATAATTGTCATCCGGAGAATAATCCTTGGGCATGGGAGAAAAGGTTAAAATATACCCAATGCCATTATGGGTTGGCAGCAAGTGCAGCCCGTGCCTATTCAGATAAAGGGCTTTTACATAGCTTATTACAGCTCCGGCTATTCCCCTGCCTTCAAATTCTTTTGCTGTGGTCAAGTCAACAAGCACCATGGCCCTGGGATCTCTTTCATCCCTTATTCTAATCAGGCCATCATAACACCCACCAGCTATTTTATGTTCAATAATATACCTGCATACTGCCTCAGCTCTGGCTCTGTAGTTTTCATATCCAGCTTCTAAAATAGCGGCAGCGACATTCAATGATCTTGTCTGAAGCAGATTGGCAGGCTTGCCATCGATAAAAGACCCGATTGTCAATCCATCTGAAATTCTGCCTCTTAAGCCTTCCTCATCGGTTGAAGCAAATGGCCACGTTTCATTGAACATTTTCACGAATGCTGCTGCCTCTTCATCAGTAAGGCCATCATTACTAAGAACTCTTGACTCCAGAAGAGACCTATCTTTAAGAGGAATAATGGCTGCGTTTGGATCTAAAACTGCCGGATTCATAACTACTTGGCAAATTGGCTGATTTATAAATTTATCGTCAAATCATTACTACAAAGTTGTTAAATTATCTTTATAACCATACAGCAACATTAATATATAAGCAAGAATATGAATTTATATGCACGTTAATTCATATGCAAAGGCAAATCTGTACCTAAAGATAGGCAAGAAGCTCAAGTCAGGCTACCATGACGTAGAATCCGTAATGCAGCTTGTCAAGCTTCATGACTCTATTTCTTTTGAGAAGCTCAAGGAAGACAGGATAATAATAGAAAGCAACAACAGGGAGCTGGAAAACAAGAATAATCTTGCGTACAAGGCTGCTGAACTGCTGAAGAAAAAATTCAATGTAAAGGAGGGCATAAAGATAAGGGTTGACAAATCCATACCAATATCTGCAGGGCTTGGAGGCGGGAGCTCAAATGCCGCAGCAACATTAGTTTTCCTTAACAAGCTATGGGGGCTGAAGCAAAGCCAGAAAAAGCTTGTTGAACTTGCAATAAAAATAGGCTCTGACGTGCCTTTTTTTATTTTCGGGAATACGGCCTTGGTAGAAGGCATCGGGGAGAAGGTAAAGCCGTTAAAAAAAACAGCCTCAATAAACATAGTCCTTGTAAACCCGGGGATAAAAGTGGCAACAACAAAAGCATATGGGTGGTTTGACAAGGCAAAAGCAAAGCCTAAAAGCAAAAAAAGCGCCAAGCAGGTCATAGATGCGATAACCAAGAAAAACATAAAGAAAATTGCAGAGGGCATGCACAATGATTTTGATGGGATAGTAGAAAAAAAGCACAGCATAATAAAGGAAATAAAGACAAATTTCAGGAAGTTTGATGCATTGAACTCCATGGTAGTAGGTTCAGGGCCGACAGTCATAGGCGTGTTTGACAGCATATACTCGGCAAGAGAAGCCTACTTCAAGCTCAAGGACCTTTACCCTTTTGTCTATTTAACGAAAACCTTCTAACTGATTTCCACAAACCTTTTAAACCAAGATAAGATACTTCTGGCCATGGAAATTATGGTGGCAAAGCACGCAGGATTCTGCTTTGGGGTAAAAAGGGCAATAGACATAGCAGAGGAAGTTGCCAGCAAGAACAAAGGCAAGACTTACGTCTATGGGCAGCTAGTGCATAATGAAAGGGTAATAGAGGATCTAGAAAAAAAAGGCATAGAGTTCGTTGATGACATAGAAAATATCCCGCAAAGCGCAGTCACAGTCCTAAGGGCCCACGGAGAGCCCGGGACAACATACCAGCAGCTAAAAGAAAAAAACATCAATAAAAATGATAAGCTGAATGATGCGACATGCCCCCTGGTGACTCTGGTACATAACGTTGCCATCAAGCTGAAAAACAACGGCTATGACATAATTCTTTTCGGGAAAAAAGACCATCCTGAAGCAATAGGCACAAGCTACCACATAAAAGGAAAGGATACTTTCGTCGCGGAAAAGCCGGAGCATGCCAAAGAGCTAGCTGAGCATATTAAAAAAAATGATTTTAAAAAAGTTGCGATAATATCGCAGACAACAATGTCAGTAAACGGGTACAAGGAATTAATAGAGAATATAAACGACCTGATGGAAAGCAAATTTGAAGAATTGCACCTGAGCCTTAATGACCTGTCAAAGCCCCATGTTTTTGTTGACACAATATGCAACCCTACAAAGCAGCGGCAGCTAGGAACCGAGGAGATTGCAAAAAAAGCAGACATAATGATTGTTATCGGCGGCAGGAACTCAAGCAATTCAAAAGAGCTTGCGGCAAAGTCAAGAAGCTATGGCGTAAAAACGCATTTTATACAAGAAGCAAGACAGCTTAAGGAAGAATGGTTCGACGGCAGGGAAAAAATAGGGGTCAGCGCCGGGGCATCGACACCGGACATCACGATTAATGAGGTTGTTGAGAGGATAAAAGATATAGGTGCTGTGCAAGAAAAAGAAAAGCGGATAAACACTGAAATTTTGGGATGATTTTTTGCAGTCAAATGGATTTTGAACAAATTCTTGAAAAATACAGGAGAATTGTTGATAGGGAGCTTAACGCATTTTTTGACAAGAAGACAGGGCAGGAAAAAGATGATTTCCTGAAGGCCAGCTGCAGCCACCTTAAGGAGTTCACACTCAGGCCCGGAAAAAGGATAAGGCCCATAGCAGCGATTATGGCCTACAAGGCAATCAAAGATAGTTATGAAGAATCAATATATCCTGTTTCCATTGCACCCGAGCTGTTCCATGCATCTTCTTTGATACATGATGATATAATGGACGAGGACAGGCTAAGGAGAAACAAGGCTACAATGCACAGGATCTTTGAGGATCATTTTAAAAAAAAATTCAAAGACAAAAAATATCCCGGAGAGCTGTTTGACAGCCACTCAAAAAGGTTTTCAGTGTCCATGGCAATCATACAGGGAAATCTGCTTTATTCCCTGTCTTTCTCATCTATACTGGAATCGGGGCTGGACGACAAAAGGAAAAGCCTTTCCCTGAGGATATTGAATGACGGATACTGCAATACCAACAAAGGGCAGGTTTTTGACCTTTTAATGGCTGCAGATGAAAAAATAGATGAGAAAAGCTATATTGAAATGGCAATGGGAAAGACTGCCTGCCCCTTATCAGCAGCAATACTGTTCGGAGCCGCATTAAACAATGCAACTGACTCCCAGCTTCGGCACCTTGAAAAATATTCCATGCTGGCAGGCCTTGCATTCCAGATACAGGATGATATCATTGACATAAGCGAGGGAATGGATAAGGGCAGGGATATAGGTAGCGATTTAAAGAGGGGAAATAAAACGCTGATGGTCATCAGGGCATTGCGGGTAGGAGATGAAAAGCAAAGGAAGACCATACTTGATATAATCGGGAAGGACAAAACAACAAATACCCGGACAAGAGAGGCAATCAATGCTATAAAAGAAACCGGAAGCTTAAGCTATGCATCTGATTACGCCAAAAACAGAATCAAGGAAGCCAAAAAATGCCTGGAAAAAGCAAATTTAAGCAGAGAAGGCCATGAGTTCTTCAGCAATTTTGCAGACTATACCATAACAAGAAAAACATAGCACTATTTCATGAAGAATCCTGCTCTTGCGGGATCAAATTTCCATTCGGCAGAAAGCTTTCCTGTCTTCTTGAAGTGCTTTGTAAGCCTTTTTATCTTTGACTCAGTAAGGTTGAGGCCGTGCTTTGCAGTCTGATCCTTGTCATTTGCCTCTATATGCTTCCTTAAGCTAACTGATTTCCTTATGAGAGCCATGATATCGTCAGGAAGTTCGGGAGCCAGATTATTTTCCTTTACTACCCTGGACAGTTTTTTCCTGAAAAGAAGCCTGACGTCAGGAATCCCGTAAGTGTCCCTCAATATCATCCCTATCTCTGAGGAGTTCTTGCCCTCTTTCGCAAGCTTTGCTATTATAAGCTCCACTTCCTTAGGCTTGTACCTCAGCCACGTAGGCAGGGATTTCTTTATGGGCTTTTTTGAGCCGCTCTTTCCTTTTTTCCTTGAATGCATTCGTGCCATATTTGTTTAGCCTCAAAATTTCTTGAATTGAGCCACAGTATCTATAAGGTCAACATGGCCCAGGAACATCGCCCTGCAGCAGTACCTTTCCAGACCTAATTCATCCATGGCTTTTTTCCTGTCCTCATTTTTCTGCAGCTTTTCATTGAATTCCTCCCATAAATGACCTATGGGCTTCCCGCAACTCCAGCAGCGTATCGGTATAATCATTTTTGTTCACCTTGCAATTAATTGTCTACTCGAGGAAAATCTGGCTGTTTTTAAAGGTTTTGTATTGTGTTTTAAAGTAGAACCCCTTTCTTTTTCGCTAAATCTATCAACTTATCAAAATCTTTTATTGGAATCAATGGGCAATATTGTCCCCAAGTCCATTTACCGTTTCTATTTCCTGTTTTTCCAATTATATAATAACCAAAACGATACTCTACGTCTCCAAGTTCTCTACTTTTAATATGGACTATGTCCCCCTCTACCCTCGTTCTTCTTAAACGTTCAAAAACAAAAACTTTTTCTGGTAGATTATGTTGCCTCATAAAAAACCAAGCTTCCCTAATAAAGAAATGTTTGCCTTTTCGACCAATATCTTTTAGAGGGATTTCTTTCTGTATTTTATACTCTTCTTCCTTTCTTTTTATAAAATCCTCTGCTGATTCCATCTACCACTGTTAGTTAGCTATTTTTTATTAATCTTTCTTTCCTTACTCTCTGAACTTTAATATCACTAACTCCAACCTGCTCAGCAATCTTCCAAGCAGGCCATTCTGGATGCAAATTGTGCAACTCTATTATCTTGTTAATTTTATTTTGTGGGATTTTGTTGTGTGGCTTCTGAAGATTACTTCTCCATTCATTTAAGCCTTCAAATTTTCCATAAAGATTCATCATTCTTAGGAATTTATTATACTTTTCAGGGCTTAAGGTCATTAGTTTTTGTTTAAGTAGTTGTAAATTGTTTTGTTTTTTGGAAACTATAAGCTTATCGCCATTGTAAATAATGCTACTGACACCTAATTTTTTGAGGCAATTATGATAAATTAATTTTTCATCTGGATTAGTAGAAGATATATGTACTCTAAATTTCTTGGAAGGAATATCAATTTCAACACACGACTCTCCGGCTATGATTCCCCTCAGAAAACTTCTTATTTCACTTTCTTCATAATTTAATATATTTTGAGTTGTTCTTTTGACAAAATTTTTGATTATTTGGCTAAAGAGATTGCTTTTACGTTCAATTATTAAAGTGCCATAGTCATAAAATCCTAATTTTTTGTTGGTGGTGTTCTTAATGTAACTAACCTTTTTAGGGTAAGACTGTTCTAAAGATAAACCTGTCTTTGAAATCCAATAATTAATAACTTTTTCTTCAATTTCTTTTTTATAATTTTCATCCAAAGGTTCATTAATATTTACTTTTATGTACCATTTCCATTTTTCTTTAGGAAAATTAAATTCTTTATCAAACCATTTGATTACTTTGTTTATTATCTGGTATTCATGATTACAAAAAACAATTTTTCCATCTTGCTGCTTTCCCATCTCAGCCTGTAGCAACCCTAAAACTTCAAAATTTTCTTGATTTCTCTTGATAAATTTAGGAAGTAATAAGTTGTGTTCTTTGCGACCAACTTTACCGAATTGATTATGAATATCAGTAAAATAGCTAAACATTAAATAAATTCCATCATCTAGTACACTTAAATCATAATTTTTATTAACATCATCATTGCAGAGAACTTTATCTGGAATAAATTCTTTCAAACAAATTTTTTGATTTCTAAGCGAGTTCATTTTAAATCACCAATTTTTATTTGGTTGAAACTGCGTAAAAGGCTTTTGAGTTGAAAACCAAAAGACTTAATTTGGCTGTTGAAACATTGGTTAAGGTGATTAAATTAACGAGCCAATCAAAAGATTTGTAGAATTTATCCTTTATAAGTTTCACGCGCAAATGTCCAGTGGTTGTGGATACAAAAGGATGAATAAAGAGTTCTAAAAATAAATAAAGATTATTTAACCTTATTTTAGTAAATTAAGAAAAAATTAAGCTTATTTTAAAGAAATAAGCCTTATTTAAGCTTTTTAACGATAGCTCTTCTGACGCTTACTTCTGGCCTGCCCGTGCCTGTTCGGCTTTGCAGGCTCCTTTCTCCTAACATCAGCTACCAACAGATTCCTGTCATATTCCAAAAACTGCTCTCTCAACTTGCTATTCTTTGAATATTCTGAAAGCGCTTTGGCGATTGCGAGCCTTGATGCGTCTGCCTGGCTGGACATGCCGCCACCAAAAACTTTAACCCTTATGTCAACCTTGTCTACAACATCCCCTGCAATAATCAAAGGCTCCCTTAGCTTCAGCCTGTAGAGCTCAGGCTCGTAAAAATCCAGCAGCAGATTATTTACTTTTATTATTCCATTACCGGGCTTTATTGTTGCCCTTGCAATGGCCTTTTTCCTTTTTCCGGATGTCATTATTGTCTTCATCTTATTTTTCCACCGACATGGATGCAAATCTCCTTTACAGTAACATACTTAAGGTTTGGAACCTTAGCTATGGTGGCATCTTTTATTATTTCGGATTTCTGATCCTTAAGAGTTTCCGGAATTCCGATGTGGCACCTTATCTTCTTAAATGCCGCTGCCCCCCTCTCTTTTTTATGCGGCAGCATCCCCCTTATAGCGCGCTTAACAAACCTGTCGGGCATCCTGTAAAAAAACGGGCCCTTGGTGTGTATGCCCATGCTAAATCCACGCTCATAATCCTTGAAAATCCTTTGCCTGTCTCCGGTGATCACTGAGTTTTCGCAATTGACAATATGCACTTCTTCGCCCAATAAAGCTTTCTTCGCTGCATAAGTCCCCAATCTTCCAAGTATCGTGTTATTAGCGTCTATTATCATTTTAACCAACTATCTTGATTTTTTTGCCATTCGGCTTTTCTTTGCTCAAATCCATAAGGGTCATTATCTTTGCCCCTGACTTCTCCAGCTTGTCTCTGGCCTGCTCTGAAAACTGGTATGCGGATATCGTAAGCTTGTGATTCAAATCTCCGGAGCCGAGGACCTTTCCAGGGACGATTATTATGTCATTCTCATCGGTATAGCGGTTTATCCTGGACAAATTTACAACCCTTCTCTGCCTTGACGACTTTTCCAGATCCATGGCAATCCTTTTCCATAAGCCGACAGACTGCTCAATACTTCTTTTCTTGAGCTCGGTTATCAAGCCGCTCAATACCGTGTTTGTCGGACCTGTTCGTTTCATTTTTTTCTGGATTTTTTATTTTAAATTTTTAATTTTGAAAGTTATGCGGAGGAAGGGATTCGAACCCTCGCACCCACTAAGGGACAAGGCTTTTGCCTGCAACCTCAACCTTGCGCATTTGGCCAGGCTCTGCCACCTCCGCAAACGAAGTGCAGAGTTGCTTTATTTCACCTTCTTTATCTCCTCGGCAAACTGGTCAAATGTATCATTGAAAATGTCCAATGCCTGGACTAGTATCTCTTTGCAGCTGAGCTGACCCCATGATTCTATGTAAAAAATGAAATCATTGTCGTGAGTTACCTTGACTTCCCCCTTGGAAACCTCTTCTGCAACCCCGGCAAGATCATACTTGAAAAGATTGTCCTTTATCACTTCCAATTTCCCGTTCTTAATCTCAAAGACATTGCCATGAGCTGCCTCAACCATTTCTTCCGGATTTTTCACATTCCCTATCTCTATGACCGGCTTGTATTTGTAATACACCAAAGCAGGGCTCCATTTTGAGTGGTCTTTTCCCTTTCCCAAAACAGCAGTTGCTTCCAATTCCAATGACTGGTCTTTCAACAGCTTGACAATGGGGGTTGTTGGATAAACCGGCTTTACCGCAGGATCCTTGGACTTGATATCAGAAGCATAAACTGTTATTGGAGCCGCTTTTTTATTTGTGACATGAATAGTGAGCTTTAATTGGCATCTTGCGCATCCTTTGCCTTCGCATTTGCATTTTTCAGGCAAATTGTAGGATTTTAAATCGGTCTTAAGAGGCATCAGGCCAAGCCTGTGCGCTATCATCTCATCATAAAGTATTGAATTGTTTTTCCTGAATTCAACATCCTCAATGGCCATTGTAGGGACCTCTTCAATTATGATTCTTCTTAATGCATTTACAAAAGCAGCCGAGGTATCCTTAATTATAAACGAAACCTTCCCTTCATCCTTTTTGTTTTCCAAGACCCTGACTTCCATTTTATCCTCCTTAAACTCTCCTTCCCCTTCTGCCGCCTTTTTTCCTGCAACCGTCATGAGGCAGGGGAGTGACATCCTCAATTATACCTATCCTCAAGCCCATCCTTGACAAAGCCCTTATTGCAGCCTGCGCTCCAGGGCCTGGGTTTGACGGCCTGTTATGGCCCCCTGCAGCCCTTATCTTGACATGTATAGCAGATATTCCCTTCTCCCTTGCAGTTTCTGCAGCCCTTTTTGCTGCCACCATGGCTGCTGTAGGGGAAGATTCCATACGATGGCTCTTTACAACCATTCCTCCAGACGCTTTGCTTATTGTTTCAGAGCCGGTTATATCTGTTATATGGATTATAGTGTTATTGTATGATGCGTAAATATGCGCTATTCCCCATCTTTCCTGATATGCCATTTTCAGTTACCTTTTTCCCTGCTTTCTTTTTTTGATTCTTTAGCCGGGGTTTTTTTCTCAGTGCTATCGTGAGGCTTTTTCTTCGCTTCTTTTTTGGGCTCTTTTACTTCTTTTTTATTCTCTGCATTTTCTGCTGATTTCTCTTTTTTGCCTTCTGCCTTTTTTAGCGGCTTTTTTTCCTCAACTGCCCTTTCAGGATGATTCACATCAACAAAAACAGAGCCGGGAGCAAACTGTATGCTGTTTTCCTGGCTTAATGGAACAAGATAAGAGGGAGCAGTTATTTTTTTATCTCCGACAGCAACCTGCTGATGGACGATGAACTGCCTTGCCTGCTTAATGGTCCTGGCCAAATGTTTCCGATAAAGCAGAGTCTGCAATCTTCTTTCCATGACATCCTTTAATTTCAATGATAATACATCCTCAATCTTTGCGTTCTGGCCTATTAAACCCAATGAAGACAGCTTTTTCAGCAGCTGGCTCCTCTCCTTTTCTGATTGCGATGTTTTTGTAGTAATAAGGTTTTTAGCCTGGCTTGTAAAGTTCTTCAGGATAGAGCTCATCTTCCAGATCTCATATTTCCTTTTCAGCCCATATTCCCTGACAAGCTCCTGCTCCCTGAGGATTCTTTCCTTCTGCCACGGGTGAGACGGCGTTGAAAATTTTTTTCTTTGTCTTTTTGGACTTCCCATTGTTTACATTAAAGTTTTATTCCTATTCTTTACCTGATTTTGGGGCTGCTTTTGGAGCTTCTTTTTTCTTTACCCCCAAAGACCCCTTTCCCTTGTTTCTCCTGAAATTTGACTTGGTTCTCTGGCCTCTTACAGGCAAGCCCATTCCGTGCCTTATGCCTATATAGGACCTTATCCTCTTCAGCCTTTTGATATCGTTTTCCTGCGCAAATCCGAGGTCTCCTGTAAAGGCATGATAATCTTTGCCATCCTCATAGTTTTTCCTGCGGTTCATCATCCAGGAAGGGACATTGTATTTTGAAAGGTTTCCAAGAACATCATCAATTTTTTTTACCTGCTCATCTGTCAGGTAGCCTGTTTTGTTTGAGCCGTCTATGCCCGCAAGATTGCATACCATATTTGAGAACATAAAGCCGATTCCTTTTATCTTGGTCAATGCCTGGGATATGTGCTTTTTTCCGTCCAGGTCTGTACTTGCAATCCTTACAAAGTACCTGAAATTCTCCTTTTCCTCTTTAGCCTGCTTAGCTTCTGCCATCTTAAATATATAGCCGAGAATATAGCGTATCTTTTAACCCTATTTAAACGCCATAATGACTCGGGCTATATTTTCTGGGAAAGAATGGGTATTTATAAAGCTTATGGTAATAAGAATTATGCTGAATGAAAAAGGGGTGGCCTGCGAGAATCGAAATCGCGTGGTTTTGCACCATCTCGCGCCAGAGGATCCACAGTCCCCTATTCTGCCACTAAACTAAGGCCACCAGCTATAATATGGAGAATCAACTTTTGCCTTATAAATCTTTTGCGGTAATTTTTTTGATATCTTTCAATAGAAGCCCGAATTTTTTGTAGCCGGATTTTTCATTGAAGTGGCCGGCATTTTTTACAATAATAAGTTGTGAATCAAGGTTTTTTGCCATTTCCTGCCCTTTTTCCAGCGGAATGTGCGGGTCATTATCTGCCTGGTAAACAAAAAATTTATCGCAATTATTTTTTATTTTTTCCCAGTCAAAATCCTTTTGTGCAAAGGTTTTGCTTATAGAATCGTAAAAATCGCTTCCCAAAGGGCCTAAAAATCCTGCAACCAAAAAAGAAGCTTTAATTTTTACATTTAATTTTTCCAAAACGCTCAAAATAAATGCGCAGCCGATGCTGTGGCCTATCAATATGGAATTTTCATTCAATTTTCCCATATATTTATCAAATATTCCCATCCATGACTCCAGTTTCTGGCTTTTTGGTGTGGGAAATTCCGGGACAAAAACTTCATAGCTTAATTTTTTCAATTCTTCTTTCAGCCATGGAAACCAGTTCTCATTTGGATTTCCATAAGAGCCGTGTATAATTATAGCGACAGAACTCATTTTCATGCTTACCGGTATTTATCCTTCAAAAACAGCTGATAGACGAGGTAAGGCAGGATAAAGGCAAGCGCATAAACAACCCCGACCAGCAAAGGGTTATGGGGGTTTTGAATATTAATTGCTTTTTCCAGATTATTTGAAAATGCCACGATTATCACAACATTAATCACTGCTGTTATCGGGACCATTATTCCAAGAAAAATATGGTGCTTTGCCTCCAAATGCTCGATCGTCCTTATCACCAGCTCAAACAACAGGCCAAAGGAAATCCCAAGGGTTATCAAAACAAGGTATAACGGAAGATTGTTCAATGCCAATAAAATGGGAATCAATGATATTGAAATAATAAAGTTCCCGATAATTGCGATGAGCAATGATATCCAAAAAACCAGCTTGTCAAGAATTTTTATCCTGGGATGCCTGTTTGCTTTTGCATGCTCTATTATCCTAGATGCCCTGATTATCTCTTTTTTGCTCCATCCTTTCCGCTCGAGCCTCTTTTTTATGTCCGGCATTAAAGCTCTTCCTCGCCATGGACTGCTCTTCTTACATAGCTTATGAAATTCCTTGCAGTCTCGTAATATTCCTTGAGTATGTCTATGTTGACCTCAACTATCTCGCCATTGTCTATGGTTACCGTCATTGTAACATGCCTCCTGTACTCTTCCCTGCTTGTATGCTTGGCCCTTTGAATCTTCCTCAATTTCACGTAGAAATTCAAAAAATTAGTCAGCTCAGGATCGCTGAACGTGTCCCTCAAAAGCCTGCACCTTAATCCTATGTTATCCGGTATGCTGCCTATTTTCTTGTCTTCCTTCGCTTTCTTCAGCAGGGATTCAATGCCGTATGAAATGGTGCTTATAAGCCTCTCTATCATATGCTTCATCATGTCTGCAGTCCTGGTGTATTTCAGGCTCACATAGAATAAATGGTCAACCCGCTTAAGTTCCGTTATTGCATTGTCTAAAGCTTCTTTCATGCTGCTATCTAAAGATTGTCTCGCCTTTGCTTACAATAGTAGTGACGCCTTTTATAAATAATTTTGCCTTCTCAATGTAGGTTTTCACCTCATTTGGCGATATTGCCCTCATCCTGTAATTATCCTCGCATATGACAAACTTTTCCTTTCTTGAGAATTCCACCGGACTTTTTTTGTGCGCTATTATTATTTCCCTCAATTCTTTCATTATTTTAAGCTGCTCATCAGGAATATTGTACTTTTTTGCGCATTTGTCCCTGAAAAGCCCGAATTTTGATGCAAAATTATCGGGAAAAGGCGGAATGCGCTTAAAAGTAAGCTCATAATGAAGAACGGAGCCCATGCTATAAGACATTGCAAGAAAAAGGTTTTCTATGGATGAAAGCAGCAGGCGGGAGTCTTTTACCAAGGGATAAGTCATAGTAATGATGTGGTCTGCTAATTGCAGCTTTTTCATTGCCGCGTTTCTCAATTCCTGGAACTTCTCCATTAAACCATCAATAGTGGAAATCAGTTTAAATATTTTTATGAAATATACAGTAAATTTGGCAAGCAATAATATAAAATCTTCTCCGCAACTATAGTGCGAGGCGTTGCTGTCTAGCACATCGCAACGCCTCGCTATTCATTGAATCAATGGCGAGGCAAAAATAGTGGAGAGGCATTTTTGCCGAGCACTAAATAATGTCGCGAAGCGACAGATTGAATATTATTGTTGGATTCTTAGTGTACAATTAATAACCTAGATTAACATAAAAAAGAATAAATTATTCCTTCAAATACATTATGGCCCTTGCCAAATCGCCGTCATTTTTTTCAATTGCATGTTTTGCTTCTTTCTCTGACGCGCCTGTCTGATCCATGACAGTCTTTATGTCATCTTCGCTTATTTCAGGCTCTGAAGACAAAGGCCTTTCGTCTATGATGCCGGAAACCTGGAAAGTCTCCTGGCCCATCATGTTGACCCTGCTTACCTGCGGATTTGCTATTACAATTTCTTTGTCTGCAGTCCTTATAATGACTTCCAAAGCTTCAATTTCCTCCTGCTTTATGCCGAGCCTTTTCATAGCCTTGGCCATGTCCCTTGGATTTATTCCCGGTATCATCTTAAATGCCTAAAAGCCTGTTCCCGAAACTGTATAGAAACAGCATTATAACTATTACAAGAACTGAGAGTATTATTATGTGGCCCGGCTTTATCCTTATCTTGCTGTGATACTCGTCAAAGTACCTCATCAAGCCGCCGCTTCCTGATGGTAAGTTTATTCTTTGCTGAGCCATTTTTAAGTAGCTTATTTTTGTTATCTTATGCTGACAATCATTTCAGTTTCCATTCAATTTTATTTTTATCCGATCTTTCACAAATATTTGTTATTTCATTGTTTGATGCAAGTTTTATGTTATTTGGCATGGAAAAAAATAATTAATTATTACCTGGATTTTCGTTTTTTTTTGGATTAAGCTGCTATTGATTATTATAAAGGTTGCAGGGCCAGAATAAGCCACCTTCTGTCAGGCGTTTTCGACAGCAAGGCTGTCATCGCCTGCCTTAGCATTTAACTAAGCATCTCTGGAAGCCCTCAATTCCTTCCGGAATTGAGAATTCACTGGACTTGCACCGGCCAGGGCTCACCGTTTCATCCTTTCCCATAAAGATGGTCAAGCAGTTATCTCAGCTTTCTCGCGAAAGCCTTCTTGCATATCATTCCCGATATGGGTGGTCCCGTTTCTGAGTGGTTGCCATCCGTTTCCGGATCTTGCTTCCGCAAATGGCCATATAGATTTTGGCTATAGTGGGTGGACTTTCCTCAGTTACCTCGAAAGCAACCGACAGCTAAGTACTGACCCTGCAGCAAAAAGCAAGAAAACACGGTTTATAAATTTAACCCTTTTTTTTGCCCTGAGCACGCATAAATTCCTTTAGGCCCTTTATCTCCTCAAGCTGCTGGAGAAGGATTCCTTCCTTTATGTCCTCTCCGATGGCAAGCATTATTATAAATATTACCATGAGAAGCCACAGGAATATCGTCTGGAGGAAGCCCCAGCTCAGCTGGCTGCCCTCTATAGCATAAACCTTGCCTATAAGCATATAGCCTATAACGAGAACGAGCAATCCCACTATGAGCAGCATCTTTTCAAACGAGCTTGTCTTCCTTATAGTTCCCATCTTTTTTGACATTTACCCTGATTTCCCTTCTTTATATATTTTTCTTATTTGGTTTTGGCTTTGTTGAAAACCTCATTGCATTCGGGTTAGCAGCTTCAAATTTTTAATGTTATTCTTTAAGGTTGACATTCCCCGTAAGGGACGTCCCCCTTGTCAACTTGAAATTAATTTAAAAAGAAATTTGACCTTAAGGCTGCTAACCTTCATTTTCAACAAAGCCTTATTTGGTTTTGCTTAATACAAAAACATCATACCGCTCTTTGCCGCTGTATATGGCTCTTTCTTCCTCTATCCTGAACTTATGCTTTGAGGAATATTTTTCCACCAGGTCTTTTTTTCCTATAACGGCAATTTTTCCCCTGGATTCAAGGATAAATTCCGCCTGGTAAAAAAACTCATTGTAAAGCTTTTCAATGTCTTCTGCGCCGGAAGGGATTTTAGCTGCTATCTTGTTTACTTCGCCCTTGCCAAACTTGGTGTCAAGCCATTCCAGGTCCATGCGGCTGAAAGTTATCTTCTTTGCCATTCCCGCTATCTTGCTGTTTTTCTTCGCATAAGTTATGTACTTCATCGAGCTGTCAACATCGTAGATATCCAATTTTTTATCGGCTATTTTACCATCAATTTTTCTGAAGAATTTTTTGAAATCAAAGCTTTTGAACGCTTCAATCTTAAGGAAAGCAAATTTTTCCTTGTTGTAGAAATTTACCGGGAATTTAGAGGCAAAAAAAGCCGCTTCTATCGGGATAGTGCCTGAGCCAGAGAAGCAGTCAAGCAGGATTTCATCATCACTGTAGCCGGATAGCCTTACCAATGAGTAGGCGACAGTCCCTTTTACGCTTCCGGGATGGGTGAATATATTGTAGTTTCTTTTGCTCAAGTCAAAGCCAGCAAAGTCTATGCAAATATAACCTTTTTTTCCAGTAACATAGACAAAAATGACAATGCCGGGATTCATTAAATCAACTTTTTGGCTATAATCCGACTTATTTTTTATCTCACCAATTATAATAGCTCCGAGCTCTTTTTCAATTTCCGGGGTTGATATGCTTTCATCGAAATCCTTGATGCATTTTACCCTAAAGGAGATGCTTTTGTTCAGCCACTCCTTAAAATCAATTTTTTGGATGTTTTTTTTGAAATCATTGAAAATATCCTTAAAATCAAATTCAGAAAGAAGATAATAGACTCCTTTTGCTGACTGGGATAAGTAGCATAAAGTGAACAGGTCGTCGTATTTTTTGATTGGGAATTTGGTGCACCCTTCAGCAACAGAAGCCTTAGAGCCTATAAGCTCATTTACTTCCAAAGCTGCTATGTCTTCCATCCCCTTATGCGTTGTCAAAAATCCTTTCATAATGCATTGTTTGTTGATTCATTTTAAAAATGTTTATAATTAGAATGCCAATACTCAGCCATTAATAAAAATCAATAAGGCAATAACCCGAATGAAATATAATAACAAAATGAAAACATCCAAAAAGATACTGCTTGACACTAATTTTTTATTAGCACCGTATCAATTCAAAGTAGACATATTTTCTGAGATAGACCGGATTATAATCGCCAAATATGAGATTATTGTGCTTGATAAAACTGTCCAGGAGCTGGAAAAAATAATCAAGAATCAGAAAGGCAAGGACAGGGAAGCAGCAAAGTTTGCATTAAAATTAATAGAAAATAAAAAGCCAGCAATGATAAAAACCAATAATGATAGGGGAACGGATGATATTATACTCGATTATGCAGTAAAAGAAGGCTGTTTGGTAGCTACCCAAGACAAAGATTTAAAAAGGAAGCTGATTAACCAAAATATCGAGGTTATTGTCCTGAGAAAGAAAAAGTTCCTGGCAATTGCCAATGAAAAGGGCTTTGAATGAAGTCCTCCCGGTGCAAGGGGAAGCAGGCGCGATTTTTAGCAATATATTGCACAAATCGAGTAAAATTCATACCGAGAATCAAAATGTACTACAAAACCGAGATTAAGGACCATATAAGGGTTCCTCCAAACCTTTTTGACAGGAATAAGGAAGAGGCAATACTGGCAAGGGTAAAAAAGAAGTATGACGGGTATATCTCAAATGAATTAGGCATAGTCATAGATGTTTCCAATGTCAAGGAGATAGGGGAGGGAGTAATAATTCCGGGAGACGGCTCGGCTTACTACGAGGCTGTTTTTGAGCTGCTGACTTTCAAGCCGGAGATGCAGGAAGTTGTTGCCGGGAAGATAAAGGACATAGTTGATTTCGGGGCTTTCATTACATTAGGCCCCATAGACGGGATGATACATGTATCACAAACAATGGATGATTTTGTATCTTTTTCAAAGGAAAAAACCTTAGCAGGAAAGGAAAGCAAGAGAACTCTAAAGGTAAATGACGTATGCAGGGCAAGGATAGTGGCAGTTTCGTTTAAGGATCCTCTGAATCCCAAGCTCGGCCTTACAATGAGGCAGCAAGGCCTGGGAAGACTGGACTGGATAGAGGATGAAGAGCAGAAGGAAGCTCCCAAAAAAGATACAAAAAAAGAAGGCAAGAAAGAGGCAAAGAAAGAGCACAAAAGGCCGGTCAAGGGGAAATAAAAAAGGCATGATTTAAAATGAGAAAAAAAGTATGTAAGAAATGCAAATATTTTGTTGAAGGGAACGAATGCCCAATATGCAAAGGAAACCAGTTCTCAACAAACTGGCAGGGAAGGCTATATATACTGGATGCCAACAAATCGAATATCGGGAATAAAGTAGGCATAGGTGCAAAAGGCGAATATGCAATCAAGGTAAGGTAAGATTCTATGGAACTTAAAATCTCGCATAAAAAGGAAGAGCCGCTGCTTTCAAGGACAAGGCTGGAAGGCGAAGTCACGTTTGACAATGCCACCCCGTCAACAAAAGAGATCAAAAGCAATGTTGCAAAAAGCATAGGCAAGGATGAGTCTTTAGTCGATATACGGGGAATCTATAACCAGTATGGGCAGAAAAAGGCAAAGGTCGTGTGCTATGCCTATGAAAACAAGGATGTTCTGAAAAAAATAAAGATTGAGGGCAAGAAAACAAAGGAGAAAGCAGGAAAAGAAGCAAAGCAGGAAGGCGCAGAAGCTAAAGAAGGCAAGGCAGAGGAAAAGAAAGAGGCTAAACAGGAAAAAGCCAAAGAGAAAAAAGAATAAAGACGAATGCCAATAAAAAGAATTCAATAATAAGATAACATTAAAAAATAATAAACAATAATTAATCCCAATAAAAAATAAACAACAAAAATAATGATTATTCAAAAATTAATAAAACAATAATAAAAACCAATGAAAATTAATTCAAAAATAAAAAAACTATTGCCTGAAATTTTTCTATAACTAACCAATAAGGAAAAATTTCCGGATGAAAATATTTTTTCCATGCCAAATGGTATAAAGATTCCAGAAAGCAATGAAAGAACAAATAGTTGTGAACTAAGGAGATAATAACTAAGATGGCAAAGAAAAAGGAAAGCAAGAGAAAGCCCATGCAGGTGTGGAAGCTCTACAAGGCTGCTGGCGGCAAAGCTGAAAGGAAGAACAGGTCATGCCCAAAGTGCGGTGTGGGGGTTTTTCTGGCTACGCACAAAGACAGAGTAACTTGCGGCAAGTGCTCTTATTCTGAATTCGGCTCTAAAAAGGAAGAGAATAAATAAAATCGGATTCTTTATTTATCGGTACATCAATTATAAGCCATACTTCTAAAATTTCTAGACAGATTATACATTAATATTAAGTAATTTTTCTTATAAATTAGAAAAATTTAAATATAAATACATTAATATTAAGTAAAATAACTTAAGAATGAAGAAAAAAGAAAGTAAAATTACTGCAAATTCTAATATCTTGAATATTCAGAGCGATAAATCATTCCAGATTCTTAAGCTTGCTTTAGATGAAATAAAAGAGAATTATGGTGTTGGCTCTGAGGAAATATTCAATTTAATCGGAAAAAAACCATTCTCAAAAGAAACACTGATTCCGGCTTCGATTTTTGAAGCCGATGGGCTAAGCGCTCTGGAAGCTGTTTGCAAGTACCTGAAAGAAGAGCTGGATCTTAATTACAGTAAAATCGCCTCGGTATTAAGCAGGGACAGCAGAACAATATGGACAACATATAATATTGCCTGCAAAAAAAGAAAAGAAAGACTGCCCGCAAAGGAATCTAAGTTCTTTATTCCCGCTTCAATTTTTACTGACAGGAAACTGAGCGTTCTTGAGGCCATTGTCGGCTATCTTAGGGATAAATTCAGGCTGCGATATACCGAGATTGCTGCTTTGCTGAATAGGGATGAGAGGAACATGTGGTCGGTTTATAACAGGTACAAGAAGAAAAATGGAAAATAAGGAACTGCTCGAAATCTGGAAGAGGAAGCTGGCTGAGCTAGAGAATAAAGTCAAAAAACTGGAAAATAACAGAAAAGCCCTTCTTAATCTGATTGATGAGGCAAAGACAAACCGGAATGTAAACCTAAGCATTCTGCTGAAAGACCTGAATTTGGAAGAAGAAATTTCCTATCTGGATGACAAGGTTAAATTCCATAAAGAGAATGTTCCGAGGCTTAAAAACAAGATAGAGAAGTTAAAGATAAAAATTTCGCAGCAGGAGATTGAGGACAAGCTTCTAAGCCAGCAACTGCAAGATTTAGAGAAAGAAGCTGCAGGGACATCATGGGAAGAAAATAAGGATGAAGAAGAAGGATCGATAGAGAAAGAATATGAAAAAATACCTGCAAGGATACCGAGCCCGGAAGAAATTGAGGAGGATGCAGCAAGAATTAGGTCAGAATATGAAGAAACAGAAAAGATAAGGGCGCAGGTAAAGGAATTATTTGCGGACAGAAAAGAGGCAAAAAAACCATTAAATCTTAAAGAGGCCCTAGGGGCAATATTAAAACCGATAGGGAAAATTGCTGAAAAAACAAAGGAATTTGACGCGCAAAAGATTATAAGGCCGTTGGCAAAAGCCAAAAAACCCTTTGAAAATATTTCTGAAAAAATAAGCAAACTTGAAAGGCAGAAAATAATAAGGTATGCGCTTCCTGCAATTATGCTTGTATTCCTTGTAAGCGTTTTATTTGTCTCGAAACCTGAAATTACCGGTTATGCAGTCCTGACAGAGAAAAACACCTATGAGGATAACCTGAATCTTATTATTAACGAGAGCGGGAATTATACCTGGGCTGTTGACAAATCCGGCAATATAGAATCCATTAAAGCCAGCGGCAGGGTCAAGGGCAATGGCAGTGTAAAAGTTTATATCGAGAAAGATGGGGAAAGGCATCTGATATATGGCAATAAATAGCATGCCAATAATAAAAACAATCAGCCAGATAATGCCAATAGGGAATAATTCAATATAAAAAACACCAATCATTAATCAATAAAAACACGGCAATAATAAAAAATCAAAAAAATAAAAACCGGCAAATAATTCAAAAATAATAACCGAAAAAATACCAAATAAAAAATAATAGAGATTAAGCAGGTGAATAATAAAAGTAACCGACAAAACAATAAATTTTATTAAGTTACTTTGAAATAAATAATCTTAAGGCAAAAATATGCGCAAAAAAGCGAAAAAGAGGGACAAAAACAGGATAAATGCAGCAATTGTGCTAGTGGCCGTAATTGTCCTTGCATCCGGGATTCTTATTTTCAAAAAGCCTTCCATTACAGGATTTGCTGTGCTGACCGAGGAAAAGACTTATGATGATAACTTAAATTTGGTTGTGAATGAAAGCAAAGAGGTTATATGGAACTTAAGGAATCCCGGAGACCTAAAAACAATAAAAGCTACCGGGGCTATAAGCAGGAACGGAAGCGCTAAAGTTTATATCCAGAAAGACAATGAGAGGGTTTTGCTCTTTGACAGCACCAAAGTCCTGTTTGACGTGAATGTGCAGGTGCTGCCGGACTATAAAAAAATATTCCAGGGAGAGGAGCTGCTTATACAGATTGTACTGTTTAATTTAAAGGGTTTTGGGAGCGCTGATGTGGATGTCAAGTATTCCATAAAAGACCCGCATGGAGCCTTAATAGCTGCCGAGGAGGAAATTGTTACTGTGGAGACCCAGGCCAAGTTTGTAAGGAAACTGCTTATACCTTCTGACTTAAAGGCGGGAGCCTATGTCGCTTTTGTTGAAGTAAAGACGCCTGACGGCCTGGTCGGGACAAGCTCTGATGTTTTTGAGGTAAATTCAAGGTTTGAGGAAAAACATCCGATACAGATTAAATATGTTATATCCGGCCTTGCTATATTTATTATATTAATAATTATAATTATTTTCTTAACATACTTGTTTAAAAGAATTAAGAAGAAGAAAAAGGCCATAGAGGTAAAAGAAGGAATGCCAAAAGAGAAAACAGAAAAATTGGAAAAAGAGCTGGCTGCCATGGAAAGCGCGTTTAAATCCGGGCTTATTTCTGAGGAATCCTATATGAAGGATAAGGGGAGGATTGAGAAGCAACTTGGCAGGTTGGGAAAATAAGGCTGCATTCAAATGATTTCTTGAGAAGGTAGACAAAGCCAAAAATGGCAACTGAGCCAATAATATACAAACCAGCAATAATGGAGAACAAAAGATATATTCCAACGAAAAAATGCCAATAAGGAATCAGCCAAAACCCATGCCAATTATAATATCCGATAAAACTACCATACAAGTCAAATAAAAAATAAAAAGCAACAACAATATGATGGCTAGCTATATTTGAACGATTTTCTGATTGCTCTTTTGAATGGTTATTTGAAAGAATCTATTTAATATTGGAATTTTTCACTTTATTAAGCTCTGCAACGAGGTTGTCTATTAATTCAACCGGTATAGAGATGCCTGTGGTGATTGTGTGATTGCCAAGCCTATTCTGCCTTTTTTCGTGTATGCATACAAAGTTTCCTTCCCTGTTTTTAACTGAGCTGATAGAATATTTGGCTTTGCCGCCATCATATTCATTCAAATGATTCATGGTTCCATTATGGTAATAAACATCCAAGTTTCCCCTAGATATTTTGTGGGCCTGGGCTGTGCAGCTTAGTATTTCCAGATGGTGCCAGATTGTGGAGTACGTCATTCCTGTAGCTTCCCTTATCTGGGATATCGTAATGCCATCCTCGTTAAGGTCCAGTATTTTCTTTAGCAGGTTGCTTACATATTCTTCCTTTTCTTTAGCTGGTAAAGTCTTGAAAGCTTCCTTTTCCAAAATTTCCTTAGGCAAGTTGATATTGGCCATTTGATTGCTTATTTGAATAGTTATTTGAATGATTTACTATATAAATTTTTCTGCCAGTAAGAATCTACAAATCAATATCTGTTTTCTATTTGAATAGCAAGCAGTCTTTGGAGTGTATAATAAACATCCAAGTTTCCCCTGCTGATTTTATGGCCCTGCGCTGTGCAGCTTAGTATTTCCAGATGGTGCCAGATTGTGGAGTAAGTAAGGCCGGTTGCTTCCTTTATCTGGGAAATGGTAATGCCTTCCGGATTAAGTTCAAGTATTTTCTTAAGAAGGTTGCTTACATACTCTTCCTTCTCTTTAGCCGGCAAAGTCTTGAATGCCTCTTTTTCCAGTTTATCACTAGGTATGTTAATCTTAGCCATTTGATTGATTATTTGAATAGTTATTTGAATGATTTACTATATAAATTTTTTTATCATAAGCCTCAACAAAAATATCCGTTTAAACCAGTACAATGTTCTGGCCCTCATTATGATTAAATAGTCAGGATTCCTCAAGCTCATTTGAATGATTTGATATAAATGCCAAAAACCAAAAGATTTAGAAATATCATACTATTACCCTGAAAACATGATGAGGCATATTTTGGTTTTTTTGTTCATAATTGCGGTATTTGCTTTAGCCTTTGTTATGTTGCCTTCTTTAACAAGCCCAACTGGGTTTGCTGTAGCTGAGCAGGAAAACAGGAGTGAGCTGCCTGATTTCAGGCTCTATACTAAGGCTATATGCACTAATGTCTCCGGCTTTGTTGTGTGCCATGATGAGATGTTTGCCAGTTGCGGCGCATTTGAATACAGGCTGCCAAAGAACGAGGTTAATGGGCAGGGTATATTTGATCAAGACTGGAAAGACCCAAGGAATAGGTAATTTATTCTTCCTGCCAATAATTTTATTTAAATTGATACATATTTACTTACATAATATAGTTTAATACTTATATAATATTAAGAACATTTGAATGAGCATTTGAATGAATATTTGAATGAATTATATTTAGCAATTTATTCGTGTTTTCTGGAAAGATCAAAAATTTTTATTGCTGCATAGGCTCATTAAATATTTCTTAAACAAATCAATTTTACTCAATTTTTTTAATTCAACAACCAAAGAAGAAAAATACATTAAATAATCGAAAAATTTAAATACTATCTACTTACATAATATGTTTTTAATGGTGTTTAATAGTTTAATTTCCAAAAATTATTACTTACATGATATTTTTTTATTTACTATGCTTGGATTCGCAGCCCACCCCCAATCTATTTCTCGGCTGCGAATCCTTGGGGTGGAGCTAGTGCATAGTTCAAAGAAAAGATAAAGAGGTATAAAATGAATTTACGGATATTATACTTATATAATATAATTAATACTTACATAATATAGATTAATGCCAGAAAAAGAGGGTAGCGGAACTGAAAAAAGGCTTTTAGATACGATAAGCTATCTGAAAGAGTCTGGTTTTAGTTCTAATGAGATTATAAATTTAGTAAATAAATTGTTGAAAGTTGAAGTTAAAGAGGAAGTTAAAGTTCCTATTTCTGTCTTCAAAAATGATAAATTAGGATCTTTAGAGGCCATTGTAAAGTATTTGCGGGAAAATTTGCTTCTTTCATTCAAGCAAATTGCTTCTTTAACCGGCAGGAATGAGATTGCTTTAGCTGTTACCTACAGGAACGCAAGGAAAAAGCTAGAAAGTAAATTTGTTGTTGAGGAAATTTCCCCTTATTCCATTCCTGCTGCAATTTTACAGGACAGAAATTTCTCTGTTCTGGAAAATGTTGTTTCTTACCTAAAAGATACTTTCGGGCTTACCTACCATAAAATCGCTGTTTTGCTGAGCAGGGATGACAGGACAATCTGGACTGTTTACCAGAGGGCAATAAAAAAGAGAAAACATGGGCAATAAACGAAAAACAAACAAAAAGGAGCTGGCTTTAACAGCCGGATTGCTGCTCTTATTATTTGCCATATCAGCCTGCAGCTTAAACAATGCAATAACAGGATTTGCGGTTTTGGACAATACGACCAATGAAACAGAGCAAACAACAGCAACCAATGAAACAACAACCCAGGAAACAACAGAAACTCCAATAACCGATGCAACGACTGAAACAACAATAAATGAGACAACAACGGAAATAACAAATGAAACCCAAAAAGGAAAACCGGATGATAAAGGACCTGCTGAAGAAAAAGAAGCCAACCAGCCTCCGGTGTGGAAAGCAGATGCTGACTCAATAATTATAGACGGAATAACAATAATAGACCTGAATGATTATTTCTCGGATAAGAATAATGATACCATAGGCTATGCTTTGGGAGCAGCGGAAAAAATAACTATTGAGGCTGATAATAACATGGTTACATTCAAGCCGGAAGGAAATAGCTTCAATTCGACTGTTTCGATTACAGCTTCGGATGGGGATAAGTCAACAGCAAAAGAAGTTATACTGATAGTGCCGGAAAGAAAGATAACAATTGAACTGGAATATAAATCCGGAAGCGTTTACGACAGCAATGATGACGGTGTTGAGGACACATACGGGATAATAGATTTAACAACTGAGAATACCGGCTTTAACTGGGAAGTTAATGAGGAAAATTTATGCACTAGATGGGAGACCTATTCTGTTGAGGATGAGGAATCAACCATTGTATGCTATGGAAGCAGCAAATGCTGCAGCTTTGTTGATTTGGCAGCCGCAAAGCCGGTATGGAACGAACCTTTCTACTCATCATACGGGCAGTATGGAGCCACTTACAACAACATAATAAGCGCTCAGGTACTGCATGTAGATTACGGCATAAGCGCCAACGAGCCTTATGCCGAGATTTATAATTCAGAGTGGAAAGACTTAAGCGCTTCTTATTACTCTGCATTCAGCCAGTTCGAGAATGTATGCGCTGACACCTGCCTATTAACCGGCTTTAATGAAAGCTCTTATACCTTAATATTCGAGATTGAGGGTGCTGTACTGGAGCTGGACAAGCTGATTTACACGACTGTAGAGACGATAAGCCAGGTCTTGGTCAATTTAAATGTCCAGGATAATGAAGGGGAGGAATCCGGAACCTATAATTTGTATAAAGGCAATGTTCTGGTTAATGTGGTTGATAATTTCGTAGAGCCTGACTATTATGATATTGAGGTTATACCGGATGCCAAGGTCATTGAAAAATTATTTATTAATAATGCAAACATAACAAAACCTTTAACTGCCAATATCGGTATTGACAATGTCAGCAGGCAGCAGGAAATTGAGAATGTCGAGATTAAAAAACAATATGCCATAGACGCTTCCGGGGTTGAGTTTGAAACAGGCACTTTGACTGCTACTGCTGAAGCCAATTCATTGTATAAATGCAAGCAGTGGGATTATGATACGGAAGTATGCTATGGCACTTGGGAAAAAATAAAGGATTTAACTGTCGGAGAAGAATATAATTTAATCTTAACAGCTGATGATCCTGGATTTGTCGAGGGCAATTTAAATGTAACAGCAATTCCAATAAACATAACTGAGCTGGCATTATTCAAAGATATTTCAAACATTACAATAAGCAAAAATAATAATTATACCCTTGACCTGAATGAATATTTCTCAAATATAGACAATAGTACAATTTATACATACAACCAGATGAATAATATAAGCATGTTATTTGACGCTAATACAGCAACTATTGTTCCGGACAAAGGCTTCATTGGAAAGGAATTTACATTTATAACTGCTGCAAATGATGATGACTCGGCAATTTCAAATATATTCTCCATTACAGTTAGCAATATGACAATAAATATAACACCGGAAATAATCCTGGAGAAAAAAGACTTCAGGCTTGATGAGGATGTTGAAATAGACTTTGAGTATTTGGGCAAAAAAGAATTAATTAAAGAAGGAAGATGGAAAGAAGAGTATGAAGTTTATGAAGAGGAAACGGATAAAACAGAGCAGGAATTAAAAACATTAAGAGAAAAAATTGAAGATGAAGAAAAACTGCTTTCCGAAGCAGAAAAAGCAATCAAAAAGCAAAAGAAAAAGTTCATCAAAGAAACCGAAACTATTGAAGCATTTGTAGTTGATAATGAAGGCAATTTAGAGGATATTAATATTGAAATAGAGGAATTAAGAGAAGGCAAGTTTGACATTAAGCTGCAAAAACAAAGAGCATTCAGAGCCGGCAAATACACAATAAAACTAGAATTAGTTAAAGATGGAATAACATATACGCAGGAGCAGGACTTTACCTGGGGAGTTCTGGCCATTAACACAAATAAGTCGATTTACTTGCCGAATGAAGACTCATTTATCGGCATTGGGGTTCTGGATGATCAAGGAAAGATTGTATGCAGTGCGGATGTAACATTAGAAATCATTAACCCATTAAACCAAAAAACAACATTAACTACTTCAAATAATGAAATAAAAATAAGCCCGGAATGCCAAGTTTTAGGTATAACAGAATTGCCTGATTATTATACAGCTTATTCTGTTGGCGGGATTGGAACTTATTTAATGAATTTAACTGCGATAACTTCTAATGGAGTAAGAAGCATACAGGACAATTTCTCAGTTATGCGGGAAGTTGACTTCGATGTTGCAAGAAAAGGGCCGACAAGAGTGTATCCAGCGGTTGCATATACAATGAAGATTCCGATTAAAGCAAATAAAAATTATAATGGAATAATAAATGAATATGTGCCTTCAAGCTTTGCCATTACGCCTCAAGATGGATTGACAGTAACAACAATTAATGACACCAATATTTTATCATGGAATGCCAATTTAAATGCCGGAGATAAGATTGAATTAAATTATGAATTTGATGCCCCTGACATTTCACCAGAATTCTATTTACTAGGTCCGCTGGATATCGGAAGCTTTAAGGAAGCAAGGCAGTGGCAGATTGCGAATGACCTGTATGGAAATGTAAAGTTTTTTGACGAGTTTGCAGACTTTACCCAATGGACGGAAAGCGGCAGCCCTCAAAATGACTGGGTTGCCATTAGAGACGCGGCAATTGCTGGAATTGTTGGCGGCGGCACTGCCTGCCCGCTAGCAGCAGCCGGCGGCTCAAATATAACCATTGCAACTAGTGTTGACTTGAGCGACTGCACAGCAGGAACAGGTAGGGCTAATTGGACTCAAAATACAGGAACCCAAAGCGACAATATTGACTGCCTTAAGTATCAGACATCAACTGACGGAGGCGCAACATGGGGCACTCTTGCCACAGCAGTTTGCGACGACCCTGCCCAAACAACATTCAAAAAAGCTCAGGGCTACGAAATACCAGATGTTGATTTAGTTTCAACATTCAAATTCAGGTTTCAATGCCAGGGCTTTACATCAGGCACTGAATTTATAAATGTCTCAATGTTCAACATAACCTGCGATGTTGCACCGCCAGACAGCACAAAGCCAAGGATAAATGCATCTTTGGATGACTTCAGGCCCGTCAGGGGGCAGGTTGTTAATATGACGGCAAATGTTTCAGACAATCAGGCATTAAGCACCTGCAACTTCTTTATGAACGGCACTGCTGACGGAAGCTTTATAATTTTGAATAAGACTGTTGCTGGCACAAACGACCAATGCTCCCAGAACTTCACTATTGATTTGACAGTAGGCAATGTAATTAACTTTACAGTCAAGGTTAATGACGCACAAGCAAACTTTAATTTAAGCGTTAACAGAAGCGATGGCGGCGCAGAAGTAATAGGGCAGATAATAAGGGTGAGGCAGAAAGCAGATGTTTCCGGAGGCTCATGGGACAATTTAACAGCGCAGGCTTGCAACCTGGAGGATCTTGCAGCAACTCAGGGAACTTTTGATCTTGCATGCGATACAACCTATCCCGGGACTTGCGCTACCGGAGTAAACGGAGTAAGCTGCAATGACGGCACAGAGCTGGAAACATTTACGTCAAGCACAACTTCTAATTGGGGAGGCTTGAACATATCAGCTTACAATGACTTAATTACTGATTGCGAGGATATTGGTGTTGTAAGGCTATGCTACGAGTGGTGGGCATCTGATACAACAATACAAAGCTGCGACATAAGCGTTGATGCTGACGGAGGAACTTCATATACTGCTGCAACAACCACTTGCCCCGGTGCTGTTGCTGATCCTGGAGTTATATGCACTGATGTAACAGCTTTAGAAACATGGGCATGCGGCAGTTTCTTTGGAGAAATAGGAACAAGGGCAATGGCAAAGGCAGCAGGTCAGAAATCAGGAGGAGGCGGCACAAGGACATTTACTGTTGACGCATTATGGTTTAATGTTACTTACAGGTCAACTGTGCTTCCGCCGGATACCACGGCTCCAGTAATCAACGGCACAATAAACAATACAGCGCCTAAATTCGGGGAGGTTATAAATGCAACCTACAACATAACCGATTCGGGAGGGGCGCTATCAACCGGAAATATATCAATAAATATAAGCGGCAATCCTGTCCAGAACTTTTCCTTCAAGCTTAGCGGCACAAAAAGGCAAATCTCCCAAAACATAACGATAAATTTGACAAAGGGCAATGTTATTAATATAACCGGATTTGCGCGTGACACTGCAGGCTTGATAAGCCAGAACTCCACCTTGATAACTGTTGCAAATTCACCGCCATCAACACCGGCAATAACATTCCCAAGCAATAACCAGTACTTTAACTCAAAGCCAATCTGGCTGAATGTAACTTTCCCTGCTGACGCAGACAGCGATGCAATAACAATCCAGTATTACATAAACAGCAAATTAAATGATTCAACAAGCGTAAATACAACATTCAACGGCTCTGACGGGACTTACAGGCTGAATGTTACCATATTTGACGGGGAAGAGTATACTGCAAACACATCTTATATTAACTTTACTTTGGATACCGTTTTCCCGGTTGTTAATACGACCTTGAATAAGTCATTTGATAATATTATTTTGGGGGATGTGATTAATATAAGCGCAAATATAACAGACAGTGTTGGCTTGAGCTTCTGCCAGATAATTATAAACCAGTCCGGGCCAACTGCATTAAATATCCAGAATATTTCCCTTAATGGCGCTACAAGCGCGCAATGCTACAACATATCTTCAATCTCCCTTTCGGCTGGCAGCGTCATTAACTTCACAATAAGGGTTAATGACACATCTAATAATTTCAGGACTAATGACACGATAATTACTGTTGCTGCAACTCCGGACATAATAGCCCCAGTAATCCAGTCAACGGCAATAAACAATACTGCTCCTAAAGTAAACGAAGTTGTGCAGGTTTCTGCAAATGCCTCTGATGAAACAGCAATTTACAATGTCATGGTTGCACACAACCTGACAGGAACTTTTGTAAATCAGACACCATCTAAGGCAGATTCCGGAGCTACTTCCATGAACCATTCCATTAATCTGACAAATACTCTTGTAAGAGGGAATGCAGTTGGCTTTGTATTTACTGCAAATGATACAACTGCAAATACTGTGCAATCTGCAACTATAACTTATACTGTGGCAGACACTACCCCAACATTTACATTGGCAAATAATAATACTAATGCAAAAATAAATGAAGTTACGCAGTTATCGGCTATGGTGAATGACTCAGACATATTGAGCATGGTTATAGCATCTTGGAACGGGACGAATGGTGTCTGGATTAATATAAGCAATTCGACAACACTGGCAGCTGGATTAAATTACAGTGTAAATAGAAGCGTTGGCTTAGTAAGAGGAAATACAATAGGATGGCTGTTTTATGCAAATGACAGCGTTGTAAACACTTTCACAGCTTCTTCATTGAATACGTTTGTAGTTGCTGATGCCGCGCCGACATTCGACACTTCAATAAATGATTCTTCGTTGATAAAGGATGAAGTTGCGCGATTGTCGGCAATGGTGAATGACTCTGACACATTAAGCATGGTTATTGCTTCCTGGAACGGGACGAATGGTGTCTGGATTAATATAAGCAATACTACTTCACTTGCCTTAGGTGTTAATTACAGCGTCAACAGGACTGTCGGATTAGGAAGGGGCAACACAATAGGATGGATGTTTTATGCGAATGACAGTGTAGTCAGCACTTTTACCGCATCATCATTAAATACAGTTGTTGTGGATGACACAGCCCCAACATTTACTATGGCGATAAACAACACATCTCCAAATTTAAACGAGTTTGTCAGATTCTCAGCATTAGTAAATGACAGCGATGTATTGAGCATGGTTATAGCATCTTGGAACGGGACGAATGGTGTCTGGATTAATATAAGCAATTCGACAACACTGGCAGCTGGATTAAATTACAGCGTGAATAGAAGCGTTGGGCTGACATTCGGCAATACAGTAGGGTGGCTGTTCTATGCTAATGACAGTGTAGCCAATACATTTACCGCATCATCGCTGAATACTTTTGCTGTTGCTGATACAATAGCACCTACGGTAAATACATCCTTGAATAAATCCCTGTCAAGCATATTCCAGAATGATGTGATAAATTTCTCTGCAAATCTGACTGACCCCTCGGGATTGAGCTTCTGCCAAATTATAATCAACCAGAGCGGTCCCACAAACATCCATTATGAGAATATATCCCTGAATGGGGCTACAAGCGCGCAATGCTATAACGTGTCTGCAATAACCCTTACAGCTGGAAGCGTTATAAATTTCACAATAAGGGCCAATGACACTGCAGGCAATTTCAGGACCAATGATACTATCATAACGGTTGCCTCTGCTGCCACAGCGCCGGTTGTAAGGCTTAACAATGCAAGCTTTTCGGTTGATCCTGTAGCAGGCGACAGTGTAAAGGTTTCAATTTCGTTTAATGTCACAGACGAGCAGGGCATAGGAGATATAAATGCCACCAAAGCTATAGTCAACTTTACTTTAGGCCCTCCAAGTGTTGCACAATTCAGGTTTAATATTTCTGAGCAAGGAGGAGAGTTTGGAACCTGCAGCAACCACACATTAACAGCCCCGGAGCCTGATGTAATGGTGATTAACTGCACTGTTTTAATGAGATATTACGATAATGCAAGCAGCAACTGGGTTGTCAATGTGAGTGTTCAGGATTTAGGAGGCTTAGTTGGAAGGGATGACACTGTAACCTTTACCTATAATTCCCTGCAATCATTTTCAATTACTTCCAAGAATGTTTTAGGGGAAAAAGCAAACTTAAACTTTACCGCAAACATCAGGATAAATGATCAAGCGGCAAAATCGCCGATTTTGATTAATAATACAGGAAACACGGACTTTTTGAAGATAAACATTACAGGAGCCGATTTACTGCAGATTGGAGGAAATGATTTCATCGGGATAGGCAACTTTACTATAAATATAACAAACAGCAGCTCTGGACTGGGATTGATTTTAAGCAAAGCAGCGCAAGCAATACCCGGCAATGATGATACTGCAAATGCAACCTTGCTGCACGGCCCAGGAGTTTCTGGAGATAGTGCACCATATCCGGGAGTGGCTGACTTCAAGACTAAAGGTAACATGACGCTGTTCTTCTGGGTGGATATTCCAACAGCTTTGCCCGTTGGAACTTACAATAACACCTGGAATCTGACTGTGATTGACTTGCCGTAAGGGAAGAATAAGCTTTAAATGGTTATAAAAATTAACAAAAGAAGATATAAAAGCAGCTTTATTATGCAGTGCTGAGGTTGTAAGTGGAGAACCGTTAACATTTGAAAATTATCCTCATTCGGTTAAAGTTTATAGGGAAAATTATGCTCAACCAACAGCTTCAAATCCCTCTTCCCCAACTACGAATATTTTGCCTTTAAATTCTTTAACGTCGGCTAAAAGCAACGACAAAGCGCTCACAAGCTTTTCTGCTTTAGGTGGATGTATTTGGAAAACTACAATCCCAGAATATTCTTTAGGTGGAAACAAAGAGATTCTAAGAAAATCCCTGTCTCTGCTCAATAATACAAGCTCTCTGTCTTTTGCCACTGCCGCCAATCTCCCATTGCTTATGCCTTTGGCTGCGTACTCTGCTGAAAATCCTTCAGATTCTAGAAACTCTCTAACTTCTATTGGCACATTCTCATCAAGCAGGAATTTTAGAGAATTTAACATAACGTTCCCCACTGATAACTTTGGCGGCATGCTCCAAAGCTTCTCTTATCATTTCTTTGCTCAGACCGGGATAACTCTTCATCAATTTCTCCGAACTTTCCCCAGCAGCAACCAATTCAACAATGTCACTAACTAAAACTCTTGTACCCTTAAAAGTAGGCTTTCCATGGCAGATTTCAGTATCAGCAACGATGTGCCTGCTAATTTTGACTCTCATAATGGAAATAACGGCGATGGAATATTTAAAGGTTTTGAAAGCACAATAAATGCTCATTAAAAAGCTGGGGACAAAACTTAATAAGAATTTTATTGTGGCTTCTGAAGGTAAAATTGGAATCAGGAAGGTATAAAAAACATTGTTCTTCTGGGTTAATATTTCCTACAGCTTTAAGCGTTGGAACTTACAATAACACCTGGAATCTAACTGTGATTGACTTGCCGTAAGGAAAGATTGAAAACAGAAAGATTTAAATATAAATGATGATAAATGATTACTATTAGATGTAAAGTGATGATAAATGATTATGTCCAATAGCTCGCCATTAATACTTTTGGCGAAAATAAACAAGTTAAGCGTGCTAGAAAAATTGTATAAAAAAATACACATACCCTATGAAGTTTACAATGAAACTGTTATTAGGGGTAAAAAAGAAAACTACAGCGATGCAGCGCTTATCGAAGGGCACATAAACGAAATTATTTTTGTGATAAACCTAAATTCAGCATATAAAAAGGAGGCAGAAAAATTAAGCAATATCCTGGGATCAGGCGAGAGTGAAGCAATAGCCTTATGCCTGCAAGAAAAAGCAAAATTATTTTTAGTGGACAACCTCGAACCCAGGAAAATTTCCCAGGTCAAAGGCATAAAATGCAGAAGTACTCCGGGGATACTGCTAGAAGCCCTCAAAAGAAAGGCTATATCATCCAATGAATACGAATCTGCAATCAAAGAGCTTTCAAAATACGCCTGGCTTTCAGGAGATGTTGTTGCATATTTTTTAGAGCAGGGGTATAAACTGAGATCATAAAAATCCGCAAAAGTGCTCTACTCAGCCCTAAAGGACTGAGTTTGACAAGCACTTTTATTTATAGCGGATTTTTAGGATGCATGGAAACAAAGTTTCCAGCACAGAAAATGCAAAGCATTTTCTTGTGCCAAAAATGTTTGACAACATTTTTGTGCATAAAAACGCGAGGTGAAACCAGGATGAAATTGGGCAGAGTAAGCTTAACAGTACCGAAAGAGCTGCTGGAAAAGTCTGAAAAAATAGCAAAAGAAAAATTAGAGGACAGATCAACAGTAATGAGAGAACTTCTGGCTTTAGGGCTAAAGCATTATATGATAGGCAAGGCTGTAGAAAAATATTCCGAAGGCAGGGTTTCGATGGAGAAAGCAGCGGAACTTGCAGACATATCAATCTGGAAATTTTTAGATATACTTAAAGAAAAAAAGATGCCGCTAAGATATGATTTAGAAGACATAAAAAGGGAGATTGAGGATGCTGCCTAACTGATATTTAGCTGAGTATACAAAAACCTATACTGCCTGCAATATATAAAAAACGAAATGTTTATATAGGGGTTGTCATAAGATAAGTGCAATAAAAATGCAGTTTAAGCATCAATGCTCATTTGCGCGCTAAATGGTTGGCTTGCAGCTTTCCAGCAAATTCTTGGCTGTGAGTCCCGGGGGAATTTGGAGCGGAACATTGAGAAAAAAAGAGTGAAAGCCCCCAAATGATTATAAAGATAAAAGAGAGAGATGCCTCAATAGCGTCGCTATCCACTATTTTTGTCTTAGCTATAATTATTTCTATGTCAATCCCGGTTATTTATTCCCAGACTGTTAATACCACTACTGCAGGCTTTGGCGTCTGGGTGGTTATCAGCAACCAAAATCCGGTAAACCTGTCGTTAAGGAACATATCTTTTGACTTCTCTGTGGATCCTGTAGCAGGCACTACTGTGGATGTCCTAGTTTCATTTAATGTAAGCGATCCAGACGGCCTGTCAAATGTCAACGGGACTGATGGAAATGCCAGAGCAGATGTTAACTTTACCCTGGGAGCTCCAAGCACATCCCAATTCAGGACACAGTCCAGCTGCACGAATACGACAAATCCGACTGCAGGAATGGTTGTATTCAACTGCATTGTTAAGATGAAATATTATGACAACGCGAGCTCCAACTGGGTCATTAATTTGACAGTAACAGATGCAAACGGCGCAACTATAAATAACGCCAGCTTTGCAGGCTCGGTAAACACATTTACCTATAACTCCCTGTCCTCATTTTCAATTATCGCAAGAGATGTAAGTGAAGGGGCAAACCTGAATTTCAGCAGCGCAAATATAGGAGTAAACGACCAAACTGCAAAAGCGCCTATTTTGCTTAACAATACAGGAAATGCGGACTTTGACAGGATAACTTTAACAGGCGCTACTTTGCTCCAGGTTGGAGGAGCCGGCACTATTGATATAGGGCAATTTGCTGTTAATACAACCAATAACACAGGAGGAAGAGGCCTGCCTTTAACAACTGCTGCACAAACAATAAGGGGTGTTGATGATAATACTGCAAACGCAACCCTGCTGCACGGCCCGGGAAAATCAGGAGATACAGTGCCGTATAATGGCGTGGCTGACTTCAAGAGCAAAGGGAACCAGTCATTAATCTTCTTCGTGGATATTCCAGCCGGCACAGCAACTGGAAGTTACAACAACACCTGGAATATAACCGTGACTGACCTGCCGTAAGGTTTTTATATCTTAAATCTCTTACTTAGCTAAAATGAGGGTGGTAATCTTAATTTTGTTAAGCCTGGCTCTGGTTTTAGATGCTAGAGCATTGTCTGTCGCCTCTGATTATCTTGAAGGAGACAGATTAATTTTAGCGGATGGCACTTCAAAAATTTACAGCATCAGGCTGCAAAATCCGGATTCCGGCGAGCTGGCAGTCAGGATAGATTACGATAAAGACCACATGAAGATCATTGGCTCTAAGGAAGAGTTTACCTTACCGCCAAGCTCCTCTACAAGGGTAGAATTCAATGTTACTGCCCCGAAATACGTAAAAAATAATAACTTGTTTCCTATCAGCTATACAGTCCATCAAGTATCCGGAGCAGGAGGGCAAGGAACATCATTCTTGGGGAGAATAAGCAAAAATTTTAATTTGGAGGTCATCAGGGATCCAAACAGGTTTTATTTCGATATTGAATATGCAGTAATTGGGGCTGCTGCATTGGCATTCCTGCTTTATATTTTAAGGAAGAATATAAATGGCATAAAGGGCTATTGGAAAAGAAGGGGCAAAGGGTCAAGTAAGGCATTCAGAAAAGGAAAAATAAATAAATGGTAATGCCGGGCATAAGTTCTTATGAGAAAAAGAGCATTATTTTTATTAATAACCCTTGCAATGATAATTTCCCAAGCTGCCCATGGCCAAAGCGGCAGCGCTTCCGTAGGCCTGACAATAGGCGCTTTTGATTCTGACAGGGATGGGATACCAGATTCTGAGGATGAAGATGATGATAATGACGGAATCGAAGATGCAGATGACAGCTTGACAGGAAATTCAAACTCCGTGCAATCAAGCACTGCGACTGTTAATGTTAGCGTAAACGGCACTGCAAACCTAACAAGAGGATTTAGCCAGGCTTTAGACGTGCTTATTAAAGATGTAAATGTCACTCTAGTCAATTTCTCCTTTAGTTTCAGCGAAAAGACCCTGAACCTGGCAAATGTTACCATGGAAAGAACTACAGTTGACAACAAAGGCTCTGTACTGGTAAGAGGCATAACATTAACTGCAGGAAACACAAAAACAATGTATGTTGATAATGCCAATACAAGCATAGACAGGCTCTGCATAAAGGATGCGCAAATAGATCTAATATCTGAAATAAGCAGCGACTGCAGCGGAGCAAACGAGACTGCAATCACATGCCCGGGAAGTTCTGGAAGCTACACGTGCAGCAAAGTTGATGATAATACAAGATTCAAGATAACGGGGCTAAGTCATACCGGCATCATACAGCAGGCAGCTGCATCAGCAGAAGATTTGGGATCTCCGGGCGGCGGGGATTCGACTGGAGGCGGCGGTGGAGGGGGAGGCGGAGGTGGTACAGCTCAAACGAAATCAGACTTTGACATTGATAAAGATACAATCAAGATTGTCTTAAGGCAGGGAGAGACAAAAGAGGAGAAATTCAGCATCAAGAATACTGGAGACACCACACTTGATATAACAACCTATTTAGATGCATTGAAAGGCTTAATTGTGTCGCCAAGCTCTGAGGATACAAAGTCAACATTAAACCCCGGTGAGGAGCAGACAATAAATATGGTTTTCGGGGCTGGGGAAGACCTGCAGCCGGATATTTATACAGGATATATCAGAGTAAAGTCCGGGAGCAAGGAAAAAACAGTCAATACCATAGTGGAGGTGGACTCAGCAAAACCATTGTTTGATGTTGATGTCGAGGTATTGCCGGAATATAAAAGCATATTTCCCGGAGAAGATATATTTATAGAAGTGTCTTTGTTCAATGTAAGGGGCTTTGGAAGAGTGGATGTTGTGCTTGAATATTCTATCAAAGATTTTGAAGGCAATGTAGCAGCAAAAGAGGAAGAGACAGTTGCAGTGGAGACTGAAGCAAAGTTTGTAAGGGAGATGCTGGCTCCATCAAGCCTGGGGCCGGGAACTTATGTAGCATCGGTAAAGGTTACTTTTGAGAACTCTATTGGCATAGGCTCGGATGTTTTCGAGGTCAAGGCAAAAACTATCAGGCTGTATCCGATAGCCATAAAGGACCTTACAACCCAATTATTAATCGGAATTTTGGCTGTTGTAGCCATTTCAATATTCTTAGCTTATCGCTTCATGCCAAGGGGAAAACCAGCTCCAAAAACAAAGGAAGAAGAGGCAAAAATGATAAAGGAAGAGGGCAAATTGCAGAAGCTTGAGAAGGAACTGGAAGCCATGGAAAAAGCATTTAAATCCGGGCTTATATCCGAGGAATCTTACTTAAATAGCAAGGAGAGGATTGGGAAGGAGATTGATAAGCTGAGAAAACATGGCATGTAAAAATTCCATTTCTGATATTACATTTTCTTGTCTTTCAGCAGGCCATAGAAGCAGTATGCTGCAATAACGCCCACAACCATAAGGGTGACGTGGAACTCGTATTCAACCAGCAGAAAGCCCAGAGAATCAAGCCCTATATGGAGATGCAGATTGTCATGAGGCCACCAGGATACCAGAAGCCATGAGATGGAAAAATACAGTAATATTGCGCGATTCCTGTTCTTGAAGGATGTCTTCCTAATCCACGGCCATCCGAGTATGATAAAAGCAAAACCGGCACCAAAAGCCAATGCCTCTGTAACCGCAAGCAGCTTATAGAAAGGCAGCTGGCTGGGGGTGACATTTATATCTATGGAAGGGGGCCAGAGCACAGGATTCAACAGGTATGCAGGAATGCCGAATATGAGCGTTATCAGCAACGCCTTAACCCAGGTTTTCATTTTTTTCGTTAGAGCGTATAACCCCATAAGCTATTTCCTATATTTAACCTTCTTGTGGCCGTCATGGACTTCTTTGACTTTTCTGTTTATTATTACGGCAGTTGCCAATATTACCGCAAGAAAGGTCGTGTCCAGAACATCAAACAGCAGCATTCCAGGGCTTATAAGCTCTAATGAGGTCAAAAGAGCTACAGTCATAAGTATAAAATAAAGCGAGAATGCCAAAAACATGATTTTCCATCCCTGGTTAAACTTGCCTTTTACCCTTCTTATTGTGTCAAATATGACAAACAGCAGAACCAAAAGAATGACCATCCTGATTATGATAAATTCTATCGGCATTTTTTATCCTCATTATTTCATAATATGCTCTATGTCATACTTCTCGTGCTCTTTTATTATCCTGCTCACCCTCCTGTTCTGTATCCATAGCAGGACAAAGAATATTATAAGCATGATTAATATTATCAATAATAAAATAGCTTCCCTGTTTCCAAAAGTTATTTCAGTTGGCTCTGCAACGACATTGAATGTGTCCTTCTCTGACTTTCTCTTGTCTTTGTAACTCACTTCCACATCCACAAGATAAGGCCCCGGATCAAGAGTCCTGTGTATGTTCAATGTGTCTGTTACTGTTGCTGTCTTTTCAACTGCAAAAGTCCTTGATTTCTGGAATACCTGTATGCCCCTGTTGTCTGTTATTGTGTAGCTTATCGCCACGTCCAGAATCTCCTTTTCACCCGTGTCTATCCTTGTGGATACCCTTATGTCATCGCCAGGCTTTATTTCTCTCGACAAAGGGTATAGATCAACATTAACCCCGACATTGTCCTCTGCTATCGCAAAAGATGTCAGGAAATTTGTGTTTTGATTCAGAAAAAAGAGCGATGCAACTGCTATAATAACTACTAACACGGTAATTGCTATGCCTCTTTTCATTGCGCTTCTTTGCTTATCTTTGTTTAACTTACTTTTAAACTTTTCCTTATCAGAATGTTCGGATTTTGCCAAAGCTTGATTAATTTTTGACAGCAACAATATATATTTTCCTAAAAATAATATCCAAAAGTTAAGTTTGGCCCCCAAACCCGGTTACATGAAAGCAGAAATAAGAGTATGCTGTCAAAAAGTTAAAAATCGACCATTAAGTCAAAAATTTTCTTTACCAGGGGGGCAAACTCCATTTTAGGGAACTTTATCTGGTTTATCGGGAACAGGTGCATTACAGGGCTGCCGGCATATTTATATAAATTTCCATAAATTGCGGCTTTCCATGAAGATTTTTAACATTTTGATAAATTTCCGATTAATTTTTGATAAAAGCGGATATTCCAATCAAAATGACAGGAAAATTCCAGCTGAAGCAGCCTACCGGCAGAAAAATAAAAAGTTATATAAATAATAAAAAAAAGACTGACAGCATGGATGCAAAGACAAAAACTGCATTGATCATAACTTCCGCAATACTGATTCTTGATATGGTATTATACAAATTAAAGCCCCTGGGAGAGAATTTTTATATCATATCCGACTGGGCAGTTGTAATTTTTGCATTTGCTGCAGTGGCTTTGGGATATTATGCATACAGGCTTCACGGCATCAAAACATCATACGGCGAGGCCCTGCTGTTCCTTGTCTTGGGAAGCTTATTCTGGGCATTCGGAGAGCTTTTCTGGGCATTGCTTGAGACTGTGCTGAAAATGGAGCCTTTCCCGTCAATAGCCGATATGTTCTGGTATGCCGGCTATTTTTTATTTGGCATGGGGCTTTATTACATCTGGAAAGCAACAAGAACGTCTGTACCTGGGCATAGGGTGATTGCGGCTGTCCTGACTGTCCTGGCTGCCCTTGCAATATCGATATTCTACGGAGTCTTCCCCTCTATAATCGACCCAGGGCTTACATTAATGGAAAAAATTGTGACAATTGGCTATGTAGCCCTTGATTTTATGATAATAGTCTGGGAAATAATAATAATTGTATCGCTGCTTGGCAGGGAACTCATCAAGCCGTGGGTTGTGATACTGATAGCGGGCTTTGTCACGACTTTTGCAGACATAATGTTTGCTCAGATTGCCAGCTTATATGAAAGCGGCTCCTTTTTCGGGGTTTTGTGGGATGTACAATATATCCTGATGGCATTCGGGTTTTTTTACTACAGGCAGGCTATGAGCGGGATGCCAAAAAAGGCTGTTAAGAAGAAAATAGCCAAATAAAGCAGGCCCTCATTTCTTAATAATGTCCTGAAACATCAAGAAATCATCTGTCGTCAGCTTTTTACCTGCCTTGAACTTCTCTTCTATTTCTTTTTCCTTGCTTTGGATGAGCATCATTTCTCCCAGTTTTCTCTTTTCCTCTTCCTGTAAAGTGAATTTGTTGATTTTCTCCCTTATGCCGCTCATTTTAGCCAGATTTTCCTTCAGCTGGCCGTTTATGCCAGTAAATCCACTTTTTGCAATAACGAAATTCCTGAACGCTTCTTCCTCTTTTGCTTTCAGCCCATCAACTTCTTTTGATGCTTTTAATAGTTCCTCGTGCAGGGCCTGGCTTTGCTTTGCAAGCTCCTGGATTTCATCATGGGCGTTATTTGCATCTTTCCTGCTTTCATTTATTTCTCTGCTGAGGGCTTTTATTTTTTCCAGGATTCCCATGGAATCTGATACATCGAGAAGGGATTTTTTGAGGGCTTTGACCTTTTTGGAGAGCTGCTTTTCCTTGTCAAAAGGCATAACCTCTGTCTCAAGCTTCAATTCCAGCTTTTCAATATCGCCTTTAAGCATGTAAGGGTCTCTTATCCTGGATTTTGACAGCAGCTTCTTTTTTTCGTCATTGAGCTTTTTGAATTCAGAAATCTTCTTTCCGGTTTCTCCTGAAAAGGCATTTCGCTTTTCCTTCAGCTCTTTCACTTTTTTTGTCAAGGAGTCCCGTTTTTCCCTGCTTTCCCTCATTATGCTTATTTTTTCCCTTATAAGCTTGTAATATTCTTCTTTTTTGGAGAACCAGAGCTCTTTTTCATAGTTAATACTGTTAAGATCTTTCCTTAGGGAGATTATCTGATTTTTAAGAATGTCGAGCTGCCTGAAAAGGTCTTTTTTTGACTCAGTCTTTGCACTGCTTTCAGCGGCTTCCATTTTAGTTCATTTAAAACAATGAATATAAAAATATTGTTAATTAATAATCTGTGAGGTTGAAGTTACCTAAAGAGAATCTTATTTTGCCTTCCTTTCATTTTTCAGGAAGCCGAAGAAAGAATATGCAAGCAACAATCCTGCAATCATAAGGGTAACGTGGAACTCATACTCTATCAGCAGAAGTCCCAATGGCTCCATGGCATTGTGACGGTGGAAGGCGTCATGCGACCACCAGGAAACAAGGAGCCATGAAATGGAAAAATATGCAAATATTGCATTAATCCTGTTTTTCAGGGAAAATTTCCTTACCAACGGCCAGCCTAAAATAATGAAAGCCATGCCAAGGCCGAAAAACAGGGCTTCTATAACTTCCAGCAAGACATAAAACGGCTCTTGCGCCTGGGTAGGAACCATCTCAGAAGAAGTGGGCCAAATCATGGGCGCTAGAAAGTATGCAGGGACTCCAAAGATTATTGTTATCAACAATGCTTTGAGCCAGGCTTTCATTACTGCTATAATCGCATTAACTGCTTATAAATTTTATTATTTTAAGAAATAAAAAAGGCCTTAAGCTAAGTAATTATTCCAAAAATCAAAGAAATGGATAAAAAATATTTATCCGAACAATGCTCCCAATCCAGCGGCTGCCTGATCTTCCGATTTCTTCTCTTCCTCTACTTTTTTCTTGGTGTCATGCTTCCCTGGATGCTCTGCTGCAGCTGGAGCTGCCACTGGCGCTACTGCTACCGGCATAGCTGCCTTCTCAATTGCTTCGTCAATGTTCACTCCTTCCAAAGCAGATACCAAAGCCTTGACTCGAGCTTCTTCCACTTTTGTTCCTGCCGCTTCCAGCACTTTCTTGACATGTGCCTCATCTACCTTATGCCCTGCCTTGTGCAGCAACATTGCTGCGTATATGTATTCCATCTTGTTTACCTCCGAATTTTATGAGGAGGTTTGGAAACTTTGTTTCCGCTACCTCCAAATTTATTTTTTATTTTCCATTGAATTTGTGTTTATATTATCGCTAACAATTATTTGTGTGGTCATTCATTTAATTTTACAATTTTATCTTGTTGAGCATTGAAATAAAAATAATTTTTATCCTGCGTTTTTGCTCTCTTGCCTTGTTAACGCAAAAACGCACGCAAAAACGCCGGGTATGATTTTTTATTTATTGCGCTTAATTTTAAATTGCATATCACTTTAATCATAATCAAATAATTGTGAATTTGTTTGTGAGCCTTATTGGCATTTTTTATTTCCTCAAAGTGCCTTTTTTCAAGAGCTCTTTTGCCAAGCCTTCCACTCTTTTCTGCTCCTCTTCCTCTTTTTTCCTTTTCAAATCTTCCTCAATCTGAGCCTCTTTTTCGTCGAACTCTGATTGTTTATTTGCTTTCTCCGTTATTTCCCTGGCTTCCTTATCCAGCTCCTCCAATTCTTCCTTAAGGAGCTCGTCCTCTTCTTCTTTTACAGGCTCTTCTTGCTTTGACTCAACTTTTTCCGGTTCCGCCAGCTTTTCTTTTTTTACCTCTGGCTCAATTTCAGCTTTTTTTTCTGCCGGTTTTTCTGCATACCTCGTTTCTTTTTTATGCTCTTCTGCCGGCTCTTTTGCTTCTTTGGGCTTAGGCTCTTCTTGTTTTATTTCCTGCTTTGGCTCTTCTGCCTTGTGCTTTCCTTTAAGCTTTTCAACAGTCTCTATATTAGCCGTTCCTTTCAGGCTCAGCATTGACCTTTCCGCCTTTGCCAATAATTCATTGATTATTTCCTTGTCAATAATATTTTGCGACAAGCCTAAAGCTTTTGCGTCGGTGAATGCTTTTCCGATCAGCAGTTTTGCGTTATCCTTTGTCACATAAGTTATATTAAAAGCAAGGTTAAAGCCCTGCAGAGCTGCAAGGTTTACGCTGCTTATGTACTGCTGCTCATCAACATCAAGTATCTCCTTCTGGTAGATTACGCCGTTTTCATAAGCAACCATCATGCTGAGGCCGACTTCCATGGGCTTTATGCCAAGCCTTGTAAGGACATCAGCCACTTTTCCGGTTATCTTTTCCCCTTTCTTTGCAACTACAGAGTCTTCCTTTACAGCTACCTTTCCAGATTCTACGCCGACTTTAAGCCCTATACTGCTAAACTCGCTTATAACCGGGCCCGGAGCAAAAGGAGTCGGGCCTTTAGGAATGATGATATCATTAGGCGCTGTCTGGCCGGCCTTTGCAGGAGCAGGAGTCTTGCTTTTCCTTAAAATTCTTGCAAGCCTGAAGGGGCTTTCTTTTGTAAAAATAAGAGCCGGCATGCCAACAAAATATTTTTCAAGCTCCTCTATGCCATTCCTGTCAGGCTTTATCTTTTCAAGAGCAACTTTCATGATGGTCTTCTTTGTCATGAACAGCTCAACTTTGTTTCTTAATTCGGCCCTCATTGCCTGCAGCTGCGGCCCGGGAAGGTTTTCCATGTTCACAACTCCGACTATAGGATACTCCCTGCTCAGCTTAACAATATCATTTACTGTTTTTTTCTTGAAGTCTGATACATGCGCCATTTTATTTGAGCATTAGTTTGTTTTTATCCTATCGTTTCCAATCATTTGTTCGGTCATTCTTTAATTTCACTTTAAATCTTATTATGCAACGAAAAAACTTTGTTTTTTCTGGGTTTTTTAACAAAAACCATTGAAAAATATTTTTTTATTCCCCGATTTCTTTTTTCGGCTCTTTGCTCTTTTTCGGTTTCTGGGCTTTTTCTTTAGCCTTGTTTTCACTTGCTTCTTCCGGCTTTGATTCCTGCTTTGGTTTTTCCAACGCGGTTGGCACCGGACTTCGTCCTGGCACTTCTTTTGTTCCAGGCTTTTTGCCTTCCTTTTTCTTTGGCTTTCCTTTTTTGCCTTTTGTTTCAGCTTCCTGCTGCCTGGTTTCTTCTCCTACTACAAATGCAGGCCCCATCGTGAGCTTGAGCATGACATTCTTGACATTATGCTTTTCATTAGGAAGAATGTGTATCACAGAATTGTAAATTGTCAATATGTTATCTATAATCTCATCTTCATTGCTGTTTTCCTTTCCAACCATGCACTTTATGCAGGGCTCGTTTTTTGCCGCTATCTTCACTGTTTTCACAAGCTTTTCATATAACGGCCTTAAGTTTGCGTTAGGAGGCAAAACACCGCCAATCTTCGGGTTCGGCATCTTTCCCCTTGGCCCAAAAACCCTGCCAAAGGCTGTGGCTATCTGCGGCATTATATTTGCCTGCGCAATGAAGAAATCGTGCCTGTTTGCCAGTTTTTTAAGCTCCTTTTTATCCTTGTATCTTGCAAAACTTTCTGCAAGGATTACTTCGTCACAGACTTCTTTTGCCTGCTTTTCAAGCTCAGGACCCACTAAAGCGCACACAGAAACTTTTTTTCCGCTGTGATGCAAAGCCACGAAAGTGTTTAGCTGCTGCTCCTGTTTCTTAATATCAATGTCTTTTAGGTTTATGATTAGGTCTATGCTCTGCATGAAGTTCCTTTTAGGAGAAGTCTCTTTTACAGTCTTTAATGTTTTTGCTACTAATGCCTTGTCCATCTTCCCTCCTACTTGTGCGTACCCGCACACCAGTGTATAGGGGTGTCTGCGACACCCCGAGACTGTTCAATGTAGTCTTAACGGGTTTTATTTGGGAAAGCCGGAGTATATTTAAAGTTAATTGTTTTTAATTTTCATAAATATAATCTTATATGATAAGTTTTTTTACTTTTTTAATAGGATAAATTACATATTTAATAATAATTAATACTTATATGATAAGATATATTGATTAAATATTCTGATATTTTGAGTCTTTTATTATACTAGTATCATAAAATCCTGTTCTAAATCGTATTTTATATGTAAAAAATAGTAAATTTTATAAATAAATACTTATATAATAAGAATTTTTATAAGAAAAGAGGTCGTATATTGGCTGATAAGGGTACTCATAAGAGTAGAGAGGAGCTTCTTTCTAGTTTTGACAGCCTGAGCAGGGATGAAAAAATAGAGCTGATTGCTTCTTTGATGCTTTCCCTCAAGGAAAAAGCTTCCAGGGATTCTGTGCCGGTCTCTATTTTTGACAATGACAAACTGAGCATCCTTGAAGCCCTTGTCAAGTATATGAAGGAGAACCTCAAGATGAGGTTTGTTTTGATCGGCTCAATGCTAAAAAGAAGCGACAAGACAATATGGACCACATACCAAAAATCAAGGCAGAAAATGCCCATGCCTTTTTCTTCATCTGTTTCTGACATCAATATCCCAACAGAAAAATTCTCCAACAGGAAATTCACCACTTTCGAAATACTTGTTGACCATCTGAAATCAATCAATCTGACAAACCATGAGATAGGCGTAAGGCTGCACAGGGATGACAGGACAATATGGTCTGTGTACGACAGGACAAAGAAAAAGAAAAATGGCTAAAATACCAATATTCCACAGGGAAGTAGAGCACAAGATTCTGCTAGAGGCACTTGCAGTATTTTCCATATTTGCCCTGCTATTAGCTGGAGTTTATGTCATGGAGCCGGCAATAACAGGGTTTGCCACAGTAACGAAGCATCTTAATTATACGGATGTCTTGAGCCTGGAATTCAATGAATCCGGAGAATACTCATGGAATATCCAGAATATTGGAGACCTAAAAAGCATAAAGATAGACGGAAGCAAGAATAAGCAGGGCAATGCTAAGGTCTATATCGAAAATAATGGAATTAAATATCTGGTGTTTGACAGCTCTCAGCTGGTCAAGAAATCCGGAGGCATATTCGGGATTACGGGCTTTGCTGTTTTAGAGATTGATGAGATAAGTGCAGAAGTTGATGGGACTTTAACGCAGGAGCAGGAGGATTTGCTGAACTTATTGATTTCCGACATAAATGACACAAGGAACGATGTTGAGATTGAGATAGAGGCTGAGGAAGGGGAAGTGCAGACAGATGCTGTTGGAGTTACGAGCCAGCAAAATGAGCTGGTCAATGATTTATCATCATTACTGGAAAATGCAGCTGAAAAGATAAAGATAAAGGTTGAGGCAGAGTTTGAGAAGGAAGAGGAAGGTGATGATGAAGAACCAGAGGAGGAGCAAAACAATGCTCCAATATGGAACTCCGATATAGATTCGTTTGATGTTAATTCAACAACAGCAATCAACCTTAATGAGCATTATTATGACGCGGATAATGACACTTTAACTTACAGCTCCAGCAGTGTTGAAAATGTTTCAATAACAATAAATGACGGAATAATTGCTTTAGCCCCTGATGATGAGATTGATGACACTAAACCTGTTACTTTTGCGGCTTATGACGGCATTAACATAACTTACAAGACGGTTTCATTGGTGATTTATACTATAAAAGATATTCCAATAAATGAGACCAATGAGACTACTATAAACGAAACAACAAGCAATGAAACAGCGGAAAAAATAATCAATATCAGCCTTGAATACGGGGATGATGAGTCCTATGATGCCGATAATGACGGGATAGAAGAGCTAAACGGAGTAATAGACTTCAAAACTGCCAATACAGAATTTAGCTGGGAAGCCGATAAGGACAAATTATGCACTCGATATGAGGTAAGCTCTTTAGACAACGAAGAAAGCACTTTCCTATGCTATGGCTCCGGAAACTGCTGCGCATTTGTCGAGCTTGCAAGCTCAAGAGAGCCGTGGAATGATTCATTGTATCTGACTTACGGAGGCTATGGAAGCACTTTTGACAATATTGTATATGCCCAGGTGCTGCATGTTGACTATAATTTGAGCCTGGAGAATCCTTATACCGATATTGCCTATTCCTCCTGGGCCAATTTAAGCGCTGGATTCGAGAAGGATCTTATTGAGTTTGAGAATGTATGTGTGGATACTTGCCTGGTTTCAGGATTCAATTCCAGCAGCTATAAGATAATAGTTGAGATTGAGAATACAACCCTGAAGATTGACAATATAGACTATTCAATCGAGCAGAGGATTACCAATGACAATCCAGCATTAATAAAAAATATCGATAATATAAGCCTGGTTGAAAATACGAATTATACCCTTGATTTATCCGGGTATTTCCTTGACAACGACAATGATACCTTGGTTTATTCCAATTTTGAAACGGCTAATATATCAATCAGGTTTGAAAATAATCTTGCCTATATAATTCCGGATATTGGCTTTATCGGGAACAGGTTTACTTACATAACTGCAAACGATTCTTATGGAAGTGTTGCTTCAAACATCTTTAAGATAGAGGTAAATGCCTCAGGCACTCCAAGAGTCCAATTAGGAAAGCCTGTAAGGTGGAAAGAGACTATTTTAATCAATGCAACCAATGAGACAGTAAAATTATCCATACCCAAGGCAGCATCCAACATAACTTTAATTGGATCCCTGAATGAAACGGCAAGAACAATACAGGACAATGAGATAAAGGTCATTGACAAAGGCAAGAATAAGACCAAGGACATATTTGAGAAGGGGAAGGAGCTTGACAAGGTAAAGAGGAAGATAAGCATACTGGAAGAGGCCAGGAATGATGAAGCGGAAAAAGTTGTCATAGAGGATGAGGAAGTCAGGAAGGAAGAGATTGACAGCAAGATATCGGAGCTGGAAAGCGATGAGACAGAGCTTGAAAATGAATTGGCAGGGACTTCCCTGATTGCAGGGGCAGTTGTTGCTGAAGTTATTACGGAAGAAATTCCGTCCAATGAGACTATAATTGAGATAAACGAGACTATTGATTCAGTTACAATAGAATATATAACAGAGCCGCCATATGCAATAGAAAAAGGCATTAACGATAATTTAAAACAGATAAAGATAATATCCGAAACGGGCTATACTGATGTTCTTGCGTTTACGGATATTAAGGAAAGCAATAAAGATGCAATCAAGCTGTATTGGGTCAAGGATACAGGGAAAGAGGAGCTTGCTGATATTGATTATTTAGACACTAATTTGGACGGCTTAATTGACAGGCTGGAATGGGTTATTCCGCATTTGTCAAATCAAACTTTTGAGGTTTCTATTGATATTTTGAATATACAGTCATATCCCACTGTTGGTGGAAACTGGACTGTAAGGTTCAATACTACTGGGGTAGGGAATTTAACAATATTGGGCAGCAATGGGACAACTTACTCGGAATTATACAATGATAATGAGGCAACAATTGATGATTTGGTTCCATTGGCGCTATTATGCAATGACTATGAATACTATGACAGAAATAATTTAATCAATAATTTCAATTTCTACATTATACTGAAGAATAATTCCAAAGTTGATTTAGCTGACACTATTGGGAAATCACTTAATATTTCTGGAATCTATGTTGAGGACTATTCATGCAACGGGACAGGATACTGGACTTCACAAGTATTGACAGAAGGAGTGCACACGCAGCAGTTTAACTTTTCCGGGCAGATTGCCTATGCGAATAATTTCGCTTCTGTTGTAGGGACTACATCAAACCTATCTAACAAGTTTGTTGATGATGACAGCACTGACTTTGAGCAAGGAAACTTATCGAACAATACTATAACAGGAACACCTTATTTCCTCAAGCTGCAGCAAAAAGACTCATTATCCTACCAGACGTTGGTAAATGGGGCAGCAGATGAATTTGAAGACCAGACCGGGACAAGCGCAGACAATTCAACAGGGGAGACGTATGATGCGACGAGTGATTACTACACTAGTTCACCAGGCACGGGGACTTATGCCTCGACTGATGAGGTCCCTGACATGACATCTGCCACTGCTCCAAGCGGAGAAGTTACGTCCTCAACAGCAGGGAGATGCGGAGAAGGATTCTGCAATTGGAATATGTTTGATGATGATCCAGATGTTTTCTTTGGTGCAACAACACCAACACTTCCTGTATGGGTGCAGTACCAGTTCCCATCGGCAAAAATCATTGGAAGATACACCCTTACGAGCAGAACTGGTGCGGCTGAGCAAATGGCTTCTGCATGGGATTTCTCGGGATCCAATGATGGCTCAACATGGACTAACTTGGATACCCAAAGTGGGATAACATCCTGGACGGGGGGAGACAAAAAAACATTCACAACCGCCTCGACAGGAAGCTTTACCTACTACAGGATAAACGTATCTGCAATGCAGGCCTCCACTTCTCTCAGCATCGCGGAGATGGAAATGCTCAATTTCACCCCAGACTCCCCCAATAATATGTCTCTTGTTTCAAACATATTCCCCGCATCATCACAGCCGGATTCAGCGACAATAGACATATGGGAGGAAGATATTGATGCGGTAACGCTGAACACTGATTTGAAAGCCTATGTATCAAGGGATGCCGGAACGACATGGTCACAGGCTACGCTTGCAGCCAATAGAAATGAGAATGTGACCACTGGAAGGCTTTTGAGGGGAACTGCTGACTTGTCATCGCAGCCATCCGGCACTTCAATGAAGTGGAACTTGACTGTCAATAACAGCAAGGAATTAAGAATACATGGTGTTGGGTTGACGTGGGGCGAGAACGGAATCAACATGAGCGTTGCCCTGGATTTTGCCACTGCAACGACTTATTATAAATCTGGAAATTTCACTTCAAGGGCATTTGATGCCAACAAAACAGTCAACTGGACTTACATTAGCTGGCAGAATTTAACCCCGGTAAAAACAAACTTAACATTATACACAAGGACTTCGGCAGATAATGCAACATGGAGCGCATGGCGGCAGCACGGGACAAGCCCGAGCCCGATAAATTCAAACAACAGGTACATACAATACAAGGCTGTATTGAATACTTCTGACACTTCTGTAACACCGTTGCTGCTGAATGCCACGCTTAACTACTCCGTAATAAGCAACCTTTCCATATGGGATGATACTGACACTCTGGTAAGAGTTGTTACGCAGCCAATAGCGTTCTATGCGAACTTTACTGATTTTGTGAATACAATAAACGGAAGCGGGATCAACTGCTCAATCACTTTCAATGACACCGGAACATTCATTGCGCCAGTAAACATGTCATTTGATCCGAGCAATGGATTGTATTCATACAACCACAGCTCAGCAAATCCGGGAACATTCATTGCCAATGTAACGTGCGATGCAACTGTTTTGGGCTATAATCTAGTGCAGGTGCTGGAGCAGTACACTGTCTATCCGAGCCTGAATATAACTGTTAATTTGAATGTCACTTTAACTACTGCTTCACAGCCAATTGCCGTTTCCGGGCATATCAACCTGAGCAATGGGACGAATGTTTCAAATAATGTTATACGTGTTTTCCTGAATGAGAGCGAACTGCTGAATCCGCATAATGTGACTGATGACTCTGACACAGACTTTAATAAAGGAGTTTTGAATACAACGAAAGTATTCGGAAGCGGAGGCAGCGCCAACATCTCATTATTGGAAAGCCATGCTGTTGTGTTTGACGGAGCTAATGATTTTTTGACAAGAGGAGCTGATTTAACGGGAAATGCTGATGGTAAATTAGGAACGGTTTCCGTTTGGGTTAAATTCAACAATGTTAATGGAGTTTATCAGCGCATTTATGATTCACAGGGAACTATTAGCAATATCCAGATGGATACAGACAACACCATTAGATTTTATTTCGGTTCTGGGACAATACAAGCTTTCTCAGCAACAAAGTATAATAATAACTCTGGATGGATTCACATTCTTGCTTCGTGGAATTTAAACGTTCCAGTGTTCAATCTTTACATTAATGATGTGGATGATGAGGCTGCTGGAAGTACAGAAACAAATGCAAACATTGACTACACCCGCATAGAGCACACAATCGGAGCGGCAGATGAAGGCACTCCAAAACTCGATGGAAGCTTGTCACAATTATATATGAATTTTGCAGAATACTTAAACATAAGCAACGAAAGCAACAGAAGAAAATTCATAGATGAGAATGGAAACCCTGTAGATTTAGGCTGGAATGGATCATTGCCGACAGGTACTGCTCCTATTATTTTCCTTAATGGCACATCAGATTCGTTTATTACGAATAAAGGTAGTGGTGGTGGATTTATTGATAACGGGACTTTAACCAATTCAACCGACAAATATTTTGCAAAGAACGGAACTGGAAGAAAAGGCAACTTCACTTCCCAGGCATTTGACTCTGGAAATTTAGTGAACTGGACTTATATTTCATGGGAGCAGGAAGCTCCATACCAGAAGGAGATTGGGAGGGCTACTGGAGACAATAATGATGCTACTTTAGAGGATCCTTACATCAACACTTCTGGTTTAGTGTTGTTGATGCACTTTAATAATGAATCCGTATTTTCAGAGAATACAACTCTGGCTTACGACTTTAGCGCAGATGCAAATTCCGGGAAGACTGAAATCAATAATGGGACAATTTACAATGGCGCTTACAGCAATATAACTGACAGAAAATTTGGAAACGCTTCCATTAATTTAGACGGCAGCGATGACCAGGTCAATATTTCGAATGAAGGCTATTACGATACTTTGAGCAACTTTACTGTCTCTGCATGGGTGCTTACACACAAGACCGGAGCCCAGGTTATTGCAACTAAAAGCAGCGTGAATAATGGAAATGGATGGGAATTGAGATTAAGCGGTACAAACGGATTCTTTTCAGGAATGTTTACTTCCTCAGGCAACCAGGTAACAAACACCCCTGCCAGTCCGGTTTTAAGCACAAACAGATGGTATCACGTTGCTGCTGTGTATGATGAAACTTCAAAGACCATAAAGAATTATTTGGATGGGGCTGATTATGGGACAACAGGAAGCGAAGAAGGGACGTTTACCGGAATAACAGAAAATGATGCCCAAATAAGCATCGGAAGAAGGCCAGACGGCTCATATTGGGACGGCCTGATAGATGAGCTGGCAATCTGGAACCGCAGCCTGTCAGCAGATGAAATCCTAAAACTATACAAAAGAGGAGCTTTAGAACTAAACATCTCTACAAGGACAAGCGATGATAATGTAACTTACTCTGAATGGAGCCCGGTTTATAGCAACGAAACCCTGTCTTATATAAGCCAGAATACAACTGCAAGGTATCTGCAGTACAAGGCTATATTCTCAACTCAGGATGCGAGTTATACTCCGATACTGAATAATATAACAATCAACTATACAGGCTTGTTCACAGACTCTTTCGGCAACTATAACTTTACGTTTAATGCGCCTGCTGCTACGGGCGCTTATGCTATAAAGGTAAATTCAACTTGGGATTCAACAATACCCGGGGAGAATTCACAGACCTTGACTGTAGTTTCAGTTCCTGTTATCCAGAATATCTACACAATACCAACATATCCCAGGAAGGATGAGAATGTGACTTTCTATGTTAATGTCTCGGATGAGGACAGCAATATTTTGAGCGTTAATTTTACCGTTTTGCATCCGAACGGAAGCTTAGTTTATAATTATACCAATGGAAGCAATAATGGAAATGACCAGAACTGGAACGTAACATTTAATGTTTCACAATATGGAACTTACAGGTGGAATGTTTCTGTTTATGATGGAAGTGGGTTTGTTGTCAATTCAACTGCACAGACTATAATACTGATGGAATTGACTGCTGCCCTGAATGACACTGCTGTTTTATCAGCTACACAAGACGCTGTTTATGTTTCCGGGCACATTAATTTGAGCAATGGGACGAATGTCAGCAATAATTTAGTCAATGTTTACCAGAATGGTGGATTGTTAAGTACCAATATTACTGAATTTTACCATAATAAGACTGATGACAGTGATAGTGATTTTAATAGGAGCACTGATAAAAATGCAACATCTGTGAGAGGAACCGGAGGGGCAGCAAATGTTACCTTAGCAGACTGGGACTATGATCCGGATGGCAATTTAAGCGCTAATTTAACTGCTTACTGGAAATTAGATGAAACATCCAGCAACAGAACTGATTATAAAGGAAGCAATAACTTAAGAGACATAAATACAGTAACAAGCAATCCTGGAGTAAGGGAAAATGCTGCCCAGTTTACAGCATCTAACAGCGAGTTTTTAAACACTTCAGATAATGCTGATTTAAGCACTGGAGATATTGATTTTACGATTGCTGCTTGGGTATATGCGGATTCTTTTTCAGCTTCTGGCAGGTCTATAGCTTCAAAAGGCGATGAGAACAGCCAGCAGGAATGGAACTTAAGATTGGACGGCGCAGATAAGCCAACATTTGCAATTTCATCCACAGGGGGCACTGAAACTGCTAGTGTTGCATGGGCAGACGCGCTCACAGCAGGAAGGTGGTATTTCATTGTTGCCTGGCATGATTCTGCAGGCAATACAATAAACTTAGATGTCAACAATAATGGAGCTGTCAGCGCTGCATCCGGAACAGGCCCAAGTGACCGTGCAGGCGCATTTGTAATAGGAAAGACTGATGGTTTTGCAGTTTGGGACGGCAGAATTGATGAAGTCGGCTTCTGGAAAAGAATTTTAACTCAAAAAGAAAGAAGCATACTATACAACGGCACAAACGTCTCAAGTTACCCATATGTTTCTGGCAACACTTTCAAACCATATAAAGGCAACTTTACATCTCAAGCACTTGATGCCGGAGGTGTTGGAAACTGGACTTACATTTCCTGGAGCCAGGAAGCTCCTTATGGAAAAGAGATTGGAAGGGCTAATTTAGATAATAATAATGCTCCTAAGGATTCTGGGCATATTAACACTTCCAAATTAATATTGCTGATGCACTTCAACAACGAGACAGGGGAGAATAACAGCAGGTTCAAGGATTACAGCGTTGAGGTTAATACAGAAATGGCAGGAAATAAGCCGAATAACGGCACCTGCGATCCGGCTAAAAATACGTGCCCGGTTTACAACTCTTCCATCAGAAAACTTGGGGATTATTCAGTTACATTCAATGGAAAAAATGGTGTAAGGATAAACATAAGCAACAGCACAAACATAAGCGGCTCTACTGTCAATACTGTTGCACTGTGGTTTTACCCCAGAGATTATGCGGCAAACGCATTAGTGGGCCAGAATCTGTTTAGTTCGAGGGTCACTTCCGGGGCAGGAGTTCCGGGAGGAGGACTTGGAATCCAGATTGACTGGATGAACTCAAATTCTCAAGGCACTAGCTGCTGGATTGGGACAAGTGGATGGGCCAATGCAAACTATGCTGCTGCGAATACAGAACTAAATGAATGGCACCATCTTGTATGTGTGTATGACGGAAGCAGGATAACAATGTATATTGATGGAACTAATGTCTCCAGCGCTGCCCAGAGCGGAGGCTTGGCTACTGGATTCTATACCACATGGATGGCCAGTAATGCTATTGATGAGTCTCCATTTAACGGCTCCATTGATGAGGTTGCGATGTGGAACAGAAGCTTAAGCACGAATGAAGTATTAAAATTATACAAAAGAGGAGTTTTAAGGCTGAATATCAGCACAAGAACAAGCAATGACAATGCAATATGGTCGGAATGGACTCCTTATGACAATGAGACATCTCCTATAACAAGAAACCAAAGCGCAAGGTATCTGCAGTATTTAGCTAAGTTTAATACAACAGATGGCAAGTATACTCCTGTTTTGCACAATATAACAATTAATTACACTGGCTTATTTACAGACTCTTACGGCAACTATAACTTTACGTTTAATGCGCCTGCTGCTACGGGCGCTTATGCAATAAAGGTAAATGCCACATGGGCTGATACTATACCTGGAGAAAACACTGTTAATCTGGAGGTTGTTACCTTGCCCACAAATATAATAATAAATGCTTCTCCATTAATACAGGGCTTCGGGCAGAATGTAACTTTGACAGCGAATGTTACTGACAATGCTGCGCAGGTTGACAATGTCCTGGTGGAAGTAAAGGCAAACGGGATAACAACCCTTAATTTCTCAATGGCGCTGCAGGCAGATGAATTGTGGAAGTACAACTTCACCGACTTCACAAATGGGACTTATGCCTTCAGGGTATATACGAACAGCTCAGGATTATTCACCAACAGCAGCAACAAGACCTTTGACATGTTTGTCAATTTGACAATCCAGGTAAGGACTGTAAACGACAATTACGGCTCCAATGAATTTGTCAATTTGACTGATCCTCCGGGATTAGAAGAAGATTTGGGCTATAATAGCCAAAACAATAACATTGGTTTGGCCATTGACAACCAGAACAATAATTACCAACTGAAAGACAATGTAGCTGCTGATAAGATTATACAAAAAACAGCAGAAGCAAGCATAGCTGAAAAAATAAAGCCAGTAAAAAACAGCTATTATTCATTGTTATTAATATTACTGGTTTCCGTCTTATTGAATGTAAGCATAATAGGAATAAACATAGCCAATAAAGGAAGCATTAACCTGCCATTATTGATATTAATCAATTTGCTGCTATTAGTCCCTATTGTTTATGCATTCTCCGGAAGCGGAAATGACTACACAGTAGGCATAGCAAACACACCATATGTATCGGTGCATGATGCCAATGCGTCGGGATATAATATAAGCTTCCAGCTCAATGAAGAAGCGTATGGGAGGGATAATGCAAGCAGAATAAATGCAACCCTTGGGCAGATTTACATATCGGCAGGGGTACCGGTGCAGCCCACATCAACAGGCTTTGACGGCTCAACAACGGACTTTTCCGGGCAGCCAAACCTGCAGAGCGTGTGCAATGCTGTTTTTGAAAATACCTCGGCAGGAAAGATAGAATACATAAGCTGCCTAAATGCAGAGGGAATGGACATAAGCAGCAACATATTCATAAGGAAGAATTATGCTGAGGTTAAAGCCAGGAATTTGCATTCAACCTTCAACAGGAGCGCAAACATAACCTTAACCGGGCTTGATAATCTGGGATACCCGAAGATACTGAAAGATAATGCAGAGTGCACTGACTGCAGCGTATTGAGCTGGGATTCAGATACAGGAGTAGTTAAGTTCAACGTAAGCTCGTTCAGCATCTATAATGCCACAGAGGCAAACCAGAGCAAGATACAGAATAATGGCACTACAAACGCAACTGTCTACCTGCTGATCAAAGTCCAGTTCTACAACAAAACAAGCAGCGTATGGGTGGACAATACTGTAATGGTAAATGACAGCAGCCCCAGGACGCTGTACAGCAACGGAACACTGGTTAAATTTGACTCATTATTTAACGGCAGATGGAACACGAGCGCGAATGCAAGCTATGGAGGCGGCACTTACAGGGTGTTTGCCGCTGCAACTGATGAGAATGACATAGTGCTGCAGAATCTGGATGGAGACAACATTTCGGCAGTTTTCAACTTTACCATAAACTTCGGAAATCCGAGGATTAATTTCACTGCTCCAACACCAACAAACAACTCAAGAGCAATAGGCAATGTGCACGTTATAAATGTCAGCGTTGTAGGAGGAGGAAGCACGGCAATAGACACATGCACGCTGGAAATCAACAACGGAACTATAGAAGTCAATAACGGAAGCTATGCCGCACAGAACCTTACAATGGAGCTTATAGGAAGCAACTGCAATGTCACAATAAACACTCTTGACGGCTATAACTATACATTAAAGGCGTATGTGAACGACACGACAGGAAACCAAAACTCAACAGAAAACCTGACATTCAGGGAAAACACAATGCCGGAAATACCGACATTATTAAAGCCCCTTAACAACTCGAGAATCTCGGCAAACAGCGTAGTGCTGAACTATACGGCCCAGGACAATGATACAGACTCAATAATATATAATGTGTACTTTGATACCAATGCAAATCCCGCAGATCTTGTATACAGGGGGACATCAAAGACATTCGTAGTTGACACAGGCAGCACAGGGACATACTTCTGGAAGGCGCAGGCAGATGACACTTACGAGAACTCAAGCAACTCTACAGTGTTCCAGTTCACCAAGAACACTGCGCCTCCAACGCCATTCGTCATAACCCCGAACCTTACAGGAATAAAGCTCAGGGGAGGGCAAACCTACAACATAAGCTGGGACAATTCAACAAGCGATGCTGATGGGGACACAGTAAAAATTAACCTGCTCTATTCCACTGATTCCGGGGTTACTTTCCCTAACGGGATTGCGTCCGGAAGGACAAATAACGGGACTTATGACTGGCTAGTGCCATCAATAGACACCGACAAGGCGAGAGTCCAGGCTGTTGCCAACGACAGCGTTGAATTTTCAAGCGACGCAAGCGATAACGACTTCATAATTGACAGTACTCCGCCCGTTATAACCCTGGACAATCCTGTCAATGGCAGCGGCTTCACTAACGGGACCTTCATCAACCTTACAATCACAGACCTATTGAGCGGGGTGTCAAATGTAAGCTGGAATAATGGCAGCTTTAATGCGCCAAACAGGACAGACTTCAACGGGACATTTGACATAAATACTTCCGGATGGGCAGTAGGCGAGGTAAATATAACAGTTTACGCGAATGACTCTGCAGGAAACTTGATTTCAGCCTACTACAGGTTCAATATTACCGATGTAAGGCCGGTAGTCCAGTATAATGTTCCGGCAGCAAACCAGAAGATAGGTGGAACTATAAGGGTCAATGTAACAGGAACCTCTGATTTAGATGACGCACCTTTTGTCAATTTCACCTATGATGGCGCAGCGCAAAATTTCACAATGACACAGGCAGGCACAGACTATTACTATGACTTCGACACTACAACCGTCTCAGACGGCCTGCTGAAATTGAGCGTATACGGTAACGACACAAGCGGAAGAGTTGTGAGGGAGGACAGATACTCAACCATAGACAATACAGGCCCGGCAATAAGGCTGGACAGCCCATTAAATGACACATGGAAGAACTCGAGCGTGAAATTCCTCTTTACACCGAATGATGCGAGCGGCATAACAACATGCTCATTGGTTATAAACGGCACCACAAACCGCAGCACAGTATCCATACTAAACGGGCTGAGCAACAACTTCAGCAATATCGAATTCGGGGAGGGAATATTCACCTGGACCATAAACTGCACAGATGAGGTCTCAAACACAGGCACAAATGCATCCGGAAGGGCTGTAAAGATAGACACTATAAGGCCGGTAATAACTCTTATAGACCCGCCTAATGGAAGCTCAATAAGGGCAAACAAGACCATTAATTTCACTGTAACAGACACAGGTGCAGGCGTAGGGAATGTGACATGGAGCAACAATTACCTTCTTGATGTAACAAGCCTAATAGACGCGTATGCAATAAACACGAGCGAATTCCCTGAAGGAAAGACCAATGTAAGCATAAGGGCAAATGACAGCGCCGGCAATATAGAGAGGATGCTGCTTGAGTTTATCATTGACTTTACTCCGCCAATCGCGGAGTTCAACAGGCCAGGGGCAAACGAGATTGTGAGGGGAATATTCAGGGTCAATATAACTGCGACAGACGCATTAAGCAATGTCTCCGGGTTAACTTTTGCGTTCAACGGCAGCAGCAATTTCACAATGAACAGGACTTCTCCTGAGATAACATCGGATTACTTCTTTGACTGGAACACCACAAATACAACAGACAAGCAGTATATAATGAAGATTTACGGGAATGACACGGCAAACAACGTCAAATTTGAGAACAGATTTGCTATAGTTGACAATACTGCGCCTGCAATAAAGATAAACAGCCCGGCAAACAATTCCTACAGCAATACTGCCTCAAACAGCTTCCAGTTTATCCCGTATGAGCTAAATGAGCTTGGCAGCTGCACTCTTTTCATCAACGGCACCGTAAATGCCACAACCACGAGCCTTGACAGGAATATGACAAATACCATAACCGCAACACTGGGGGATGGCGTCTACAGGTGGACAGTAAGCTGCAATGACACTGCCGTGGACACTTTTGGCATACATAATACCGGAAGCAATGACACAAATTTCACAATCACCGTAGATACAGCATTTCCAACAGTTAACGCCACCATCAATAACACTTCTCCTAAAATTAACGAAGTTATAAACATAAGCGCAAACATAACAGATGAGACCGGGCTTTCAAGCGCAAACATAACAATAAACTTCTCAACAGGAAGAGTGTATATGAATTATACTTTATCCGGCACTTCCCAAACAATAAGCAATGCAACAAGAATAACAGACTCAAGAGGCCATGTATTGAATATAACTGTTTATGCGACTGATACAAGCAATAATGTAAAGCAGAACTCAACACTTATAACAGTTGCGGATACTTTAGGCTTCATAAGAATTGGGCTTAATTCCTCAACGATAAGGGCAAATGACATAGTAAATGTCTCAGGAAACATAACAGAGGAAGACGCAGATGTCTCATTTGGCATGGCTGCCAATAACCAGACCGGAGCAATGGTAAACACCACTTTTGCAGGGTCTGGTACAAGGTTTAACTTTTCAAATGCTGTTACTGTAACCCTGAAAAGGAATAATGTGATAAATTTTACTGTATTTTACAATGATACCAGCGGAACAACAATACAAAACTCAACTTTGCTTACAGTTGCAGATACCGCTCCAACATTTGAGCTAGCGAATAACAACACAAATGCAAAAATGGATGAGGTTGTGCAGCTATCGGCTATGGTGAATGATTCTGACACTTTGAGCATGGTTATTGCTTCATGGAACGGGACAAATGGGGTTTGGATCAATATAAGCAACACTACATCGCTTTCTGCTGGAATCAATTATAGCGTAAACAGGAGCGTTGGATTGATAAGGGGCGATGTCATTGGATGGCTGTTCTATGCAAATGACAGCGTTGTAAACGCATTTACTGCATCTTCCACCAACACGTTTGTTGTTGCTGATACTGCAACTATATTTACTTTAGCAAACAATAATACAAATGCAAAAATGGATGAGGTTGTGCAGCTATCGGCTTTAGTTCAGGATAATGATGCTGTAAGCATGGTTATTGCTTCATGGAACGGGACAAATGGAGCTTGGAGAAATATAAGCAATAGCACATCATTATCCACAAATATAAATTACTCAGTTAATGCGAGCGTTGGCTTGGTAAGAGGAAATGTCATTGGATGGCTGTTTTATTCCAATGACAGCGCTGTGAGCACATTTAATGCTTCGGCAATTAATACTTTCGTGGTTGGTGATACCGCTCCAACATTTGAGCTAGCGAATAACAACACAAATGCAAAAATAAATGAGGTTGTGCAATTGTCTTCCATGACTAATGACAGCGATGCATTGAGCATGGTTATAGCCTCTTGGAATGGCAGTTCTACAGGAGCATGGATTAATGTAAGCAATACAACCTCAAGTTCAACAGGAATAAATTATACTGTTAATTTTTCAGTTGGATTGGCAAGAGGCCAGGTTGTTGGCTGGCTATTTTATTCCAATGACAGCGTTGTAAACATCTTCAATTCGTCAATTATAAACACATTTACAGTAGCCAATACAGCGCCAAATGCAAGCAATATAGCCAATGAAACAATAATAACCACGGGAACGAACCTTACCTTAAACTTCTCATCGGCATCTGATGCTGATTCGGATACAATATACTACCTTATATTTTATAATTCAAGCAGTGATGCGATACTGCTAACTAATCTTACAGCACAAAGGAGCTTTACCACTAACCTAACAGCCAATGCTAATTACAGCATTTTCATAAACACCACAGATTATTTTAGTGCTCCTATAATGGGCAGTTTATTTAATTTTGAGTTTAATGCCACAATCACAACACCACCAATATCGGAAGAACCAAGCGGAGGAGGTGATACCGGCGGAGGCGGCGGTGGAGGGGGCGGAGGAGCCGCAGGCGGAGGCGGCGGAGGCGCTATAATAAGCCAGGAGGAAGATTTCAGCGTCAGCCCAGGCAGCATCAAGACAAAACTTGTATTGGGAGAAAGCAGCGAACAAACACTTACAATAACAAATACAGGTGATGCTGACCTTACTGTCTTGCTGTCTGTGGACGGTGTCAGAGATTACCTGTTCCTGTCAGACAGTTCATTGAGCCTTGATGCCGGACAGTCTGCTGATGTCACCATAAATTTCATAGGAAAGAAGGTGGGAAGCTTCACAGGAAGGATACTTGCAAGGGCAGATGGCATCGAGAAGGAGATTCCGGTCATAATAGAATCCATATCAGAGAAAGTATTGTTTGATGCGAAGCTCGACATACCCACAGCTTACGCTGTTGTAAGCCCCGGAGGCACCTTAAAGAGCCAGATAACGCTTCTTAATGTGGGAGCTCCGGAAAAAGTGGATGTTGTTGTCACTTATCTGATCAAAGACTTAAGGGGAAATGTTGTTTACCAGGAAACAGAGACGTTTGCGGTTGAGAAGCAGGCATCTTTAGCAAAATCATTCAAAATTCCGGAAAGCCTCGAGGAAGGAAGCTATGTTGCAATAATGGAAGTAAGGTATGCTGACAGCTTTGCTGTTTCCTCGCAATTGTTCGAGGTAAAGGAGAAAAAGAGCATAACCGAGCAGATAGTGGCAAAGAATACAGCTTTAACCATGGCCATGGCGCTTGTGCTCATAGTATTTGTCATTGTTATGCTGTCCAGGCTCATTCCAAAGAAAAAAGCAAATGACAAGAGAAGAAAATAAAAAGATTTAAATATACAGATGTAAATCTAAATATACAGATGTCAAAAAAAATAGATAATGGAAGAATATTAACGCTGTTTTTCAACGAGCCGCAGAGGGAATTTCATATAAGGGAAGCTGCAAAATTAACCGGAATAAATCCTATGACAGCCACAAAGTACCTCGAAGGGTTTGCAAAAGACGGCCTGCTGAGCAGGAAAAATGAAAGGGGCTTTGTGCTATATTCAGCCAATACGGAAGACAGGTTATTCAAAGAGGAAAAGAGGCACTATAACTTCATAAAAATAATAAAATCCGGATTGATTGAACATCTGGAATATGAATTGAATCATCCTGAAAGCATCATCCTTTTTGGCTCTTTTGCAAAAGCTGAGAATATTCCTGGAAGCGACATAGATATTTTTATTCTGGGGGCGGCAAAAAAGCAGATTATACTGGACAAATTTGAAAATAGATTAGGGGCTAAAATACAGCTTTTTGTGCATTCAAAAAAAGAGCTTAATGAAATGAAAAAGAAAAGCAAAGAGCTCGTAAACAACATAATCAATGGAGCGAAGCTGTCAGGATTTATAGAGGTGGTTTAGATAAACTTCGATGATTTTATAAAAAGAGGCCAGGTTAAAAAAGGAGAAAAGGATATTCAGCTGGCAAGGGCATTGCTGTATGCTGCGAAACAGGATCTCGAATTCCTGAGAAGCCTGGAAATAACGGATTTGTCTTCCAGAAAAATATTTTCCAATTACTATGATGTGCTAAGAGCCATAACAGAGGCGATTGCCGCTTTAGATGGATATAAAGTATATTCTCATGAAGCCTTCACTTATTATTTTAAAGAGAACAAGAAAGAGGAGAATGCTGCATTGAAATTTGACAGGCTTAGGAAACTGCGCAATAATGTAAATTATTACGGAAAAACCATTTCAAAAGAAGAGTCAAAAGAACACAAAGAAGAGATTCTGAAGCTTGTTAAGGATTTAGAGCATAAATACCTTTTAATATTAAAAGAATGAATAAGCCAAAAAGAAAAAAATTGGTTTTAGTGGCTGCTGTTTCTATAGTTATTGTTATTTTAGTGGCTGCTGTTTTGCTTAAAATATCCAAGAAAGGGGGAATTGAGGTTGCGGAGCTTGAAATAAAAGAAATTACCGGCAATACTGTTGAGGAAAGGCTTGCGATGCATGCTGATATAAGCAATGCAAAAATAACCAGGATAACAAATGCCAGCGATTTAAAGATGAGATACAGCGCAATATTCAAGGATGCAGAAGACGGAGACTATATTGCCGAGCTGCCGGACAGGCTATTGGTTTATGATTTTGAGCATGATGAGATTATAGCAGAATTTGGGATCCAGAGCATTGATTTGGGCGAGATAGGTGGTTGAGAAAAACTACTATTAATTTACTATTAATTTTTTAGCTATAAATCCATCATCAGTATACTATTATAATAATATTAAATTTTTTAATATAACTATTAATTTTTATTTGATTAATTATAATTTACTACTATTAGCTTGAAATTTTTCCAAATATTTTCGAAATATTTATATATTAATATACAAATTAGTATACTAATTTTAATATTATTTTACTACTAATGGTCAAGATAACATTCACAGGAAAGCAATATGTCGTAACTATCCCGAAAGACATGGTGGACTTGATGGGATGGGACAAGAGCACAGAGGTAATAATCTCAAAGTATCCTGACAAGGATTTTCTTTTTGTTGAGCAGATAAAAAAGAGAAAAAGCCAATGATAAAGATAATAAATGCCAATAGCGGGAAAATAAAAGCAAACGATAGTACAGATAAGACAATAATTAACCAAGAAGACTATAAAATTCCCTCCAATAAACAAAAAATGATTAGGCTTGAAAATAATAGGATCATAGTAAATAAAAATATTGTTTTTTTAATCGGCATTTTTTTAATATTGGCCGCTTCTGTTGTTGCCCAGCAAACACTGCCTACATTAATTTCACTGCAGGGCAAATTGACAAACACTTCCACTGGAACGACTATAGTGACTGCCGACTTAAGGGTAAATATTTCAGACACTTCCGGGGCAACTGTGTGGAACGAGACATTTTTAGGAGGAGTGAGCAACGGCTTCTTTGACCTTTTATTGGGAAGCAACATAGATAATCCATTAAGCCTGACTTTTAACCAGGACTATAATATCAGCATATATGTCGGAACTTCTGGAACGCAGATTGGAGGTTCTTACAGATTCAGGAGCGGTGTTGGAGGAATTAATCCAAGCAATATAACTGCCGGGAATTTCAGCGCTTTGGGGAATTTCTCTTTTGGCGGCAGCTTGTTTGTGGACAAGACCAATAACAGGGTTGGGATTGGGACGACAGCTCCTAGCTCTTCATTGGATGTAAATGGAAATGTTGATTTGGGAGCAACTTCCGGAACTTTATTTGTTGATTCGGCAAATGCAAGGGTTGGGATTGGGACAACCGGACCAAGTGATGTTTTGGATGTTATTGGCAGCGCGAGATTTTCGAGAAGCCTGAATGCTTCTGAGATAAATGCTACTAAATTAAGGATTAATAATAATTTATTTGCCAATGGCAGCAGGGTTGGGATTGGGACATCTGCTCCAGGAACGATACTGGAAGTAAGCGGAAACATCTCAACAACACCATCAAACACCAGCGTAGTGAAGAGTTCGGGCTTTATCTCCAACATAGGCGGCTTACTATCAAATTTCGGCTCTGCTGATGGCGGCTTTTATTTCATCAATAATGAAAACGGAGCGATGAGTCTTGTTACTGCCGGAGCAGACAGGATAAGAATAGACCAGAATGGCAACACAGGAATAGGCACAAATGCCCCGACAAAAAAACTAAGCGTGAACGGGACTACAAATGCATTGACAGTTGATCCATCTGCAAAAGACCCCACAATAAACACGACGGGGCAGAACATAACGATATCAAGCAGCTCAGGAAGCGTCATAATACAGCTTGGATAAAGTTTATATAGGATTTTAACAGCATATACTATAAAATGAAGAGAACAAGCAAGGACAGGGTAATAATTACCTTAAGCCTGGTAATAGTGCTGCTGCTGGTATTAATTATATTTTTGTTTATATATTTTAACACAGGCATCACAAGTTCTGATGGCAGCATAATAGTCCAGCTGGGGTAAAAATGGGGATAAGAATAAAAAAGAGGAATATTTTATTTTCATTAATGGCCTTGATTTTAATTTCCGGCCTGTTTTTGGCTTTAAAGGCAAACTATGCTGCCGCGGTGTGCTCAGGATCAGACTTATGGTCGCTCAAGATATATGACCCCAGCAGAAACTTAGTCAGAAATTCTTCTATAATCACAATTACACCTACTGGAGGCGTTGAATGCGATACACCAACGACTGTTAGTACAAACTTAGATGTATCGTGTCAGACAAGCGGGACCTATGTGGCAAATGTAACATGCTATGGCTGCGCCGTTATGTCGAATGTTGCTGACACAAATGTTATAACTTGCCAGGCTCCTAATGCCAACAGGCTTATAATCAAAAATTCTACTGGAGGCAACATAGCAGCATTCGATGAGAAAGGATACGTATATTTAAGAGGCTTTAACTATTCAAACCAGGCAGTCCTAAACCCAAATCAGAACAGCTATGTGTTCATGAATAATACCGGAAAGGTTGTGGCTTATATAAACAGCAGCGGAGACCTTATGCTTGCCGGCTCAGTATCAATGTCACAGGCGACTGTAAGCGCGCCATTGAACAGCTTTATAATAAGAAACGATACAAGGAAAGACGTTGCATACATAGACAGTTCAGGCAACCTGGTCCTCAGCGGGGTAATATACCACAACTGGACGGACACAATATAAATTAAAATTTGAATTTTGCTACAGAAATCAGCTTATTCTTTTGGCTCTATCAATCAGGCTCAGCATCTTTTCCTTAGTCAGCTCATGGCCCGTGTCATTTTTCCACAGCCTGTAGGCTTTTTCAAGGTTAAAAATAATATCTTCAAAAATCCTGAAATCCCCATAGGCCCTTATTGAGAACATAAGCTCGACCCATCCAGTCAGATCATTTTTATTATAGCTCAGAGATTTCATAAAGCAGCCTATGGACTTGTTAAAATCACCCATTATATAGTACATATTTCCCAGCAAAGAAAAATGGTCTGAAATTTGCTTATTATTGCCATTATTTGATTTAATCAGCATAGTTAATATATTTATGGCTTTATTAATGGCTGTTTTCAGCTCATCATCTTTATTGTAAAATCTTTGCAGCAAGTCATAGGAAAATATCTCATTCCATTTTGACTCAAGATTTATTTCAAGCCTGTTTGTGGAAAAGCCCAGATAATTTTCCAGTTCATTTATTTGAGATTCTATTTGGTTCATTTTTGACTAGTCAAAATTTATGGCAAACCATTCCGGCTTTTTTTCAATGGTTTTCAAGGCCGAGTTATCATCCCTTATCATTATTTTGCCTTTGGATATTATAATGTTGTTTCCTTCTCCAACATAATCAAAAAAATCGATTGCGTCTTCCGGACGCGCCGTGTTTTGAAAATATTGGCATCTTTTGTAGTCTATACTAAAATTATCATCGTGCTTTGCCATAAAGCCGTCGAATAGTATAAAATTCCTCTCAGAAAATACAAGAAGCGGCTTTTTCAGGGCTTCAGCTGCCTTTTCAACAAAATCCGGCTCAACATCCATGATTTTTTCCTCTACTTTCTTCGCAAACATAATCGTTTCCTGGCAGCGATATGAACATGGCAAATGGTGGATGAGCGAATATGTGTGGTCCATTAAAAAATTGTTGCAATAATAAGATCCTCTGGCTTTCCTGTTTATTGCAGGGGTATTTTTAAGAGTCTCGTAAGGATTGCTGTACAAGTGCCAGTTGTTGTATTTTCTGAAGAAATCAATGCAGCAGTTAGGGAATCCCAGGCATCTGCCAAACCTTATATGGTCTATGTAAGGCTTGTTTGTCGCCCTGTTGTTTATGACAGCGGGGTACCAGCCGAATTTCTTTGCCTCCAAAGCCATGCTTCTGGTTTTTGAGACAAAGACATGGACATTCCCATTATCTATATTTTTGCCAAATTTTATTCCTTTTGCATAGGTGGTAGTAATGTTTTCACCACCTATTATTCCTTTCTTCCCGTCTTTTGGAGCGATAAAAATGATGTCAGGGACCACTTCCAAGCCATATTTGCTGCACATATCGGCATATTCTTGATATTTATCAGCACTAACCCAGTCATCGAATAGCGGCTTGACCCCCAGCGCAACTGCAGCAAACATGGGGTATTGCAATGAGCCATTAACGTCATAGTACTCCCTGCCAAATTTCTTAGGGATGTATGGATTTAGTATGTTGGAAACCAAGAGTGCCATTATTACCCCCAATAAGCTATAAAATAACATATAAATATTTAATGTTTATAAATATTTTTCATATGCGCCAAAACCGGCATAATTTGGTAATTTTTATTTTTACCGGATTTCCAGAAGATTTTTAAAAAACAAGCCTTTGCCAACAGGCATGCAGGAGCTAAAAAAGATATATTTCACAAAAGAGAATGCTACTTCCTTATACAACAATTATGCCAAGCTTGCGTTCTGCGATGCTGTAAGGCTTTTGATGCGGAAAGCCCCATTAGACCAGGAAGAAAAGGATATTTTGGTCATAGCTACCGGCGAAGTTAATGACATAGAAAATTTCTACAGAAAATCCCACATAATCTACCTTTCCAACAGAATTTTATTGGAAAATGATATTAAAAAAATAGAGGCTTTAAAAAAACAATTAATTTTTGAGCTTGCCGTAGGCATTTTAGACCTGGGTTTAGAGAAAAAAGTTTTTTATCCAAATGAAGACAAAAGCCTTTTTTCACTGTACCTTAACCAGAAAGTTAATGCTAAGTTTGATTCCATTGCGAAGAACGGCAAAGTTTATGCTTTTTATAAGAATGGCAAGGAGGCCTTAAGGCTGGAAAAAAACAGACAATGCACCATAACAGAAAATGTTGATTTTCTTGAGAAAGACAAGAATCCGTTTAATGAAAACAATGACCATCCTGATGCGCCTGTTTTTACCCCTTATGACCTGAAAAATATCCCAAAAGAAGAGTGGGTAAGGCAGTTTAGGGAAGCTTACAGCCTAATTAAGGAAAAAGTCCCTGAAATTTATGATGAAATCCATAATTTTCTCGATGCTATTGTCCCCCATGGCTATGAAAAGGGCAAGCAGCTCTCTTCCAGCTATTCAAAAAGCCCGGGAATACTCTACCTGTCCTACACTGACAAAGACATTACCCAGGCAGAAGCAATAATCCATGAAGTTCACCACACCATCTTTAATGTCATTGCGTGGAAATATATTCTTGCCAACAATGACAGATCGTTAAAGTACTATTCCGCTTACAGGCCTGATGCAAGGCACATACACGGCTGCTTTATCGGGCTGCATGCCTTTGTGGCTGTGCAGAATTTTTACAGGAGATTAATAGAGAGCAATGGAGATGCAAAAAATATTGAAGCATTTTTTACTTTTTACCTGAAAAATGCAAAAGTTATTGCTGTTCTTGAGAAATATGCCGATTTTACCGATGAAGGGAATTTATTATTCAACGACATAAAGACAAAATATTTCTATGATAAGGAATTTTTTTATGCGCTAAAAAATATACATAGCGCGATTTATGACGAGATTCTCCAGAAAGTTAATGAGCATCTTGAAGAGGCGAAAAAAAGGAATAAAATACTCCTACACTGATCCTACAGCAAAAGAGCATCTGATAATCTTATCTGCGGTTCCATCGTTTTATTTTTTAGCATACCCTCATTGTTTTCTTTAAAGTTTTGATTCTGAATTTTAAATGAATCTGCTTTGCTTTTTACCGCCAATTGCAGGATTTCCTGAGGATCCCTGTCGAATACAGGCCTTGCTTCTTTGTAGCCATGGATCATGACATAATTGGAGTTTATCCCGGGGCAGATAGTTTTCAAATTGCACTCAGAGCATTGCGGCGCATAGAAAAATTCGCTCTTCCCCTCTTCTTTTTTCCATAATGGCTTTAATTTTAAAAAAGATTCATAATCATAATCAGATTTTATCCTTAAGAAGCTGCAAACTCTCGTTTCATCAAACAAATGCCTTCTTAAATTGCTCTGATAATGCTCAAAACCCCGCAAATGACAAAGAGGCATTTTTTCTATGCGGAACGTGCAATTGCTCCCAATAATGTACTCAAAAGCTTCATGGATATATTTTTCTGATTCTGTAAAAGTAGGGACAGTCCATTTATTTTCCCATGCATTATAGATTGGATCTATAAAATTAAAGCTGAAATGCCTTATAAAAGGAAAATTTTTTCTGATAAATTGAATATGGCTCTTAAGATGCCTGTAATTGCTTTTTTGTATAACAATTGTTATATGGGTTGAAATATTGTACTTTCCCAGATTCTCCAGGCTTTTTAACGTGTTATCATAAGTATGGGGGGCTTGTGATAATTCCCCAAAAAGCTCCCTGTCAGATGCATGAAAAGAAACATTCACTTTCAGAATTTCCCTGAATCTTGAAAGCATTTTTACCCTATCCTCCGTATGGAGAGTTGAGCCATTTGTCTGGATAGTTATTTCGTCAAAATCAAGCGATTGCGCAAGCTCCAAAATTTCCGCTAAATCCCTCTTAAGTGTCGGCTCACCGCCAGTTATCATCAAATCTGTCACGCCCTCATCTTTCATTTTGAGCATTCTTTTTTTAATTTCATCAAAACCTAATTCCCCGCCTTTGGGGGGATTAGAGCAGAAGACGCACCTTTGGTTGCAGAACCTGTTAATTTCCAGCCTTCCGAGATTATGCTTTTTGATATTGCCGGAATAAGATTTTTCATTTTGCTTTTGGTTAGAACCATTGCTATTGTTTTCAAAACTAAGCTGATTCCTGATAAGCCCTATATATTTCTCTGGATCCTTTGTTAAAGGCATAAGCTCGTCAGTTCCATAAAGAGCTGCATAAGAGGCTTCTATGCCGGAGCAGTATTTATCAAACGAGCAGGACTTGCATTTTTCCGGCTTAATTTTATTGTAATTTGACATAAGGCTCTGATGGGCTTTTTCACCAGCCAGAGCATAATTGCGCAGCTCTCCGGAAAATTGCTCAAATCCATTCAAAAAGCACGGAGGAATGCCCAAGGTGGGGGAAGTAAAGAGGCCGATAGATTTTTTTGCGCAAAGCTCAAAAGCATTTAAAATATATGGCTGGGCTTCCGTATAGGACGGCGTTAAATCACAGCTTTTCTTATTTTCCTCGAAAGGCCGCACGAAACTTAAATTAATGTTCCTGATATTTGGGAAGATTCTGTGAATGAAATCAATGAATATTGGCAAGTCTTTGTAATTCAATTTTGTTATTGTATGCAGGATAGCATCAAATTTTATTCCAACTTCGATTATATTCTTCATGCCTTTTATGGTTTCAATGAATGTGCCTGGTGCCTGAGTTATTGCATCTGAAATTTCGGCTTTATGGGAGTGTATAGAAACAATGCACCTGTCCAAGCCGCTATTTTTTAATTCATTGGCATAGTCAACATCCGATAAACGAACGGCATTTGTTTCCAATACAGTTTCCTTTACCCCTATTGATTTTGCATACCTTATAAGTCCCGGCAGATCTCCTAATGTTGTCGCTTCACCTCCTCCGCTAAATAGAACAGAATTTCCCTCATAAGCGGCTTTTTCTATCCTTTTCCTGATAGCGTCTTCTGTTGTTTCCGTCATTTTTCCTTCTTTAATCCAGTTCTGTGCCTGACAGAAGAAGCAGCTTTGGTTGCATTTGTTGTATATCTGCAAATTGACTTGAACCATTTTATGAATTAAAACTGACTAATATTCCATCATATTTTGATTTTTACTGATTTTTCTTTGTTGGATTTTTGTCTAATTGGAACAGAATCTGCACAGAAACGGCAATTTAGATTGCATAAATTATTCATTTTAACTGCATAATTGCCACCCATTTTTGTGAAATAGAAATGTATTCCTTAGTTTATATATATTTCGGTAATTTAGAAATTAACTTCGGAAGTCAAAATTGTTTTTTATATCTTAGGTGTATTTCTCCGGAGTGAGTTTTGCAACGCCAGCTTCAGCTGATAAAACCCATAATGATCCATTGAAGTATGCAACGTCTCTTATTCTTCTACCCATTATTTCATATGTCCTCATATCTGTATTTTCTTTAATCGTCTCATTGCTAAAATAAAAAATTTCACTGTCAATGATAGTGTCATTTTCTATAATAAAGCGATGAACATGCCGACCTTGTAATCCTGCTACAAACAAATTATTGTACCAGGGATGGTTTTTGTCTTTTACAAAAACAGCTCCTCCCGGTGCAAGAGACCAATCAATAGTACAAAATACCGGGAACGTGAAATTTCTATCTTTATAATGTAATCCATCATCTTGACAATCAACAAAACCCCATCCATAATTTGCTCCTTTCTGAATTATATTTATTTCGTCTTTTCTTGTGGATCCATGTTCTGTGGCGAATAGTTTTTTTTTATTCTGGATGCCAAGCAAGGCCCTGGGGGTTTCTATGTCCATATGAAAAGACATAGCTATTATTAAATGGATTATCAGCAGGTATTGAACCATCCAAATTCATCCGTAATATCTTTCCTCCAAGAAAACTGAGATTTTGTGATTGTATTGGTTGGTCTGTGTCTCCTGTAGTTGCATACAATTTATTATCCGGACCAATAGCTATTCTTCCGCCTGCATGATGAGAGGTACCTGGGATTTTATCAAGTAAAACGACCTCATTACGTAATAAATCATTGCTGTAAGTGAAGCGTGAGATTCTGTTAAAAATCCTGTCTTTTCCAGAGATATTATCATATGAATAAGTGTATAGCATGTATATGTACCTATTCTCTGAGTAATATGATATATCAATCGCAAGGCCCAGTAATCCTGCATTCTGGTCAGTGATTACAGGAATTTTCGCTATGGTGTGTATGTATTTATTATGGTAATGTTTTAGAGCACCCCCCCTAGTTGTTGCTAAAAATGTGCCATCGGGTAAGAATTCAATATCCCAGCCAGATTGCACTGAATTACCAGTGTATACTTTTAAATTTGTGATGTCGGCATTCGTTTCATTTATGTTTATAGGCAGTACTGTTACAGAATATTTTTCATTTGTAATCTTTGCCCTTATATGGTTTGCATATGTTGAAATTAAATTTATGAGATTTAAGTCCTCTGTGGTATTATCACATTTTAAATCATTTAAAGCATTTATTTCAGGAATCCAGTGATTGCAGTTTTTTATGGTATGCCTTATTTTTTTTGTGGTACATTTTAAAGGTGGAGGCACTCCAGAACAATCAGTAACTGTTTTTTCAAATACAGAAAAATTGAATTCATTGGAAAGCTTCACGCTATCGTTAGTTTTATTACATTTTCCCGAACAATCTAAAACTAACCTCTCTTCTTGGGGAGAAACTTGAAATTTTAAAATTATATAAAAAATTAGCACTAAAGCGGATAATAGGAGTATAAAAAATAGAAATTTTTTCTGAATAGATCCCATATTAAATAAATATTTTTAGGCTTTCTAAAGATTTTTTTTTTAGGTTAATTAAACAAGTTTAATCTTATAATATTTTTGATTTATAAACTTTTGGTTTATTCTTCAAAATGATTTTATAAAGTAGTAAAGCTTTTATTGTAAAGCCAATTAACTTAAAACATGAAAACCAAAGAAGAGATTGAGGATGAGCTTAAAATTCTGGATAAAACCAGAGAAAATCTTAAAAATAAATTTGACATGTTTAATAAAGACTTGAATAATGTTAATTCAGATGACTTTGTTGATGCCATTCTAAACGGGCTAACAACAATTGTCAAGTATTATACCTTGTGCTGGGTTATTGAGAAATCTGATAATGAGAAATTGCAGCTTTTGCAAAAAAAAATCAAGAAAGAGTACATAGAACCGCTTTCAATGCTAATTAAGGAACAGCTTAAAAAATGACTATAATCAAATATGCTGCCGCTATTTGTCTTTTTCCGAGATAATTCTGTAAAATGTGTATTTTTTTGATTTTTCCTGATAGAACTTAAATGGAGCCAAATTAAATTTTGATTTCATGGTCTTGCATCCGATATCAAATTCATGGATATCCAGGTCCAAGCAGGTGTAATCCTCAAAAAACAGAATGCATTGATTTTTTTCAATAATTTCTTTTTGCTTTTCCTCATTTTTTAGAAATAAGCTTAGATCCAAAATATTCAAATCAGTGGTTGATTCCAGAATAGCAGGAAGATTTGCAATTATTAAGCAGTTATTTGGAATGTCTTTTTCAGCTTTTTCCGGGATTATCGACTCCAATTTTTGGGCTGAATTTGAATATAGAGAGGATGCCTGAAAAGAATAAGGAATGAATAAAATTACTAACAAGACAGTCATAAAGATGAAAATTATACTTTTGATATTAATTCTCTTTTTTTCATTTGCAAATGAATCTGAGATGAACAATATCCCATAAGCTGCTAGCATCGAAGTTACGGGATAAAAGCCCATGAAAAAGCGCGTCTTTGCTGAAATATCGGTATTTCCGCCTAAAGTCTGGAACCATGAAAAGAAATAAACAAACCATAAAAGCAAAAACCATGACAGCAGGAATAAAGCCCCGTTTTTTTCTTTTTTGAATAAATAAAAAAATCCTGCAATAAAGAGCAAAGTAAACAGCAGGGGCTGAAACTTATCATTAAAAATATATTTCCCGTAATTAATTGAATTGCCATACAGATTATCGAGCCCAAAATTTTTTCCCTGTAGTTTGCCTTCAGTATCGCTGGCTACCCAGTTTGTTGACAGCTTTGCATCCAGTACATTAAGGCTGTCCGGAGCAATTAATACCAAAAGCACCAGCCATGGCAATAAAAATTTGTGATTAAATTTAATTGACTTTTTATCGAAAAGAAACAGCCCAAATAAAAATAGCAGCGGAAAAATCCAGTTTTCCGGCCTGATCTGCGAGACAAATGCCAGGCTTATAACGCTCAGCCAGAGCAGCGGCATGGTTCTTTTCCTGTAATATAAAAAACAGAAAAACAATGCCAGGGTAATGAAAAACAATGATGCGATATTGGATTCCGCAGCTGCAGACCATCTTATATGCGCTGCAAACAGGGAGAAGACTAAGGAAGAAACCAAGCTGACATTTTGGCTCTTTGTTATGATGTAAGCCAAAAAAAACAACGAAAAGACAGTTAAAGAACCCAAAAAAATTGAGGCATAAATTGCAACCCAATTGCTGGTCCCGAACAATAAGAATGAAACAGATAAAATGAAGGGCCATCCTATTGACTTCGGATACCAGCCAGTGCTGTCAAAATTAAGCATGTCTTTGCCTGCTTTCATGTACCATGGCTCATCAACATACATTATGTGCTGATGCGGCGGCATATAAACACGAATTAATAAAGCCAAAAAGAATATTGCTATTAAAGCCGCCCAAGTCTTAGTATCAATTTTTTTAATAATTTCAATAATTGATCTTCTGTTAATACAGATTAATATTACCAAAAACAAAAAATTGATCCATATAAATAAAGGAATAAGCTTATACGCATAGAGACTTGCATTGCTTATTATGCTTAGCATGTTGGTTTTACTGGTATTATGATAAAATAGAGCTTTATATGCAGCTATATATTAAATTCGCATTCGACTTTCCTGAAGGGGCACCAATATGCATTTTGATATTGCTATCCGAGTTTTTTGGCATTATCTGGTTATTCAGGCTATATTCCCCAATTAACGTTTTGATTATAAACGAACAGTTCTTTTCCTGGCCAGTCGGATTTTTAATGTCGAATACTGCATATTCATTACCTTCGATGTGCTCAAATTTCAGTTTACCTGCAGTTACAACATTATTATTGACTTTAAATTCCAGGAACCAGACTATCATAATAACCAAAATTATAATTCCTAATGCAATTAAAATTTTTCTATAGTTTAATTGTAGTTTTTTCATTTTAACTTTTAATGATAAAAATGCCAAAGACCATTTTTCCATTAACTTGCGTAGCCTAAAGCTTTCAATTGGTCGAGTGTTTCATCTGACTTTGCGGATAAACCACCAATGTCATCATGATACAATTCTGAGAGCCTTTTTTCTATTAATTCTATAGTTTCAGGTGATTTATTAATGAGATTATTTTGTTCTGAAGGATCATCAAATACGTTAAACAATTTAAAAGCAGTTCCATTCGGAAGCATTTCTAGTTTATATTTTCCTAATTTTACTATTGTGCCATTAACTTCTGCAAGCTGAATCCTATCATCTTCTAAAATTCCAAATAGATTCTTGCCTCTTATATTATCGTTATATCTTATTCCCAATGTATCAATTATTGCAGGAAAAATATCAATATTCATAACAGGCTCTTCAATTATTTGGTGCTCATTATTCGGCAAATGGAATATCAGCGGTGTATGGAGCGTTCCATAATGGCCATTATTGTGGTCAAATACGTTATGCTCACCAAGGCTTTCTCCATGATCCGATGTTATGATTATTATAGTACTATCTGACAAATCTAAAAATTCAAGATATCTTAATAAAAACCCGAATGCGTTATCAGCTTCCTTAATATTTCCATCGTAACTTGCTTTGTACTGATCAATAATTGTTTTCGTCAGATTTAGCTTCTTTCCGAATATAACATATTTTTCAATGGGTTCTTTTTTTGAATAATAATCTAAAAGGTATTCCAGCTTATTTTCGAATCCTTTTTCTTTAATTTTTAGATTAGATGCATATAATGTTGGATTATTATATGGATTTTCATAAAACTCCTCAAAAATTTCTTTTTCTGGGTCATAAGGAGAATGCGGCTGCCTTAAATGAACCCATAAGAAAAATGGTTTTTTTGTGTTATTAATAGCATTAAAAACTCTCAAAATTGTTTCGTTTCCTTTTTCCGGAGCCTGATAAGTTTCATCAAAAAAATCAAAACCCCGATCTAATCCGTATTTTGACTCCGCATATTCATGGGCAACCACAGCTTTCGTAGAATAATTGTGTTTTTTAAGGATTTCAGCAATTGTTATTTCCCCTGGCTTTAAAATTATTCCATCCTTAAGAATATTATCTTTGGCGGGAAACTTAGATGTAAATAATGAAGGAAGAGAGCATGATGTAGAGCCGCATTGGCTCAAAGAGTCTCTAAAGACATATGATGTCTTGGCAAATTTGTCTATATTTGGACTAGTATTCTTGCCGTATCCGTAGATTCCAAGATGATCTGCCCTAAGGGCATCAAAAGATATCAGAATAACATTGCAATTACTGCAAATATAACTCTCATCAGCCTGCGGCTTTAAAAAAATAGTGGAATTACTGCTATAACTTGATTGATTTTTAGCCAATAAAGCATCGATTTTTTCTTTTGGCAGCCTGGTTATTCTGTAGAATCTTTCTCTTTTTACTTGTGCATTTATTTCCGGATTAAGCCATTCCCACACTATATTCCCATTTTTGGTAACTTCAAAAGCATGGCCTTCCATAGATTCCCCAATCAAGGTATTTCCATTAGGCAGCTTTTGAGCGGAGCCAGCTATTCGAGAAAAAAAGGACTCAGGTGGATTTGACTCATACTTCCATAAAATCTTCTTTTTAATAGGGTCTAATTCTATGACTCTGCTGTAACCTCTCAACTCCCCATTATCAAATATAAGTATATTTCCATTATCCAGCATCCTTGGCATATGGACAAAATCCAGTTTTCCATGACCCCAGCTCCAGACAATTTCTTTAGTATCCTTATCTAGTATAACAATCAAATCAAAAAAAGACAAGCTGACCAGCCAGTTGCCTTTTTGAAAGCGCTTATCTTTTTTGCCAATTTCTGTATCAGGCAAAGATTGAACAGAATTAATATGGTAGTAGTCATAGAAAAACCGTCCGCTTTTATTATGGATTTTATTATATATAGATGAATCAAAGATAAATTTTGGCAAGTCTAGTTTAGAAGGCATATGGAATTTTTTTATGTAATTTAAGTTTTCAAAAGTTGACCAATTAGAGAGTAATTTCCCATCAGCAGATAGTTCGTATATAGTATCGAATGTAACATTCATTCCTTTATACTCATGAGTTTCTCTGGAGATTGTCATTATATTTCCTTCAGAAGTTTCTATTAATTCGTGATGTGAAAACAAATCTTTTCTCCAGATTAAATTTGAATCCCAGCCATACCTTCCAATTGTTACATTGGTAATTCCTACAATATCATTGTTGTCTAAGATCAAAACCATTGATAAATTTTGCCAAGAATGCACTATATTCCCATCCATATCCATCAATTTGTTAGAATATAAGTTATAGCCATTAAATGAATTGGAGATATTATACCTTATAACTCCAAACTGGCTTTTGTTTATTTTTTCCTGATTTGAGGAATTTTCCGATTTAATATTCTTGAAGGTTACTGCATCAACAACCATATTATCATTCCAAATTATGCCATAAACTTTATAATTCCAGAATTTAACGCCTAAAAAAAAGACTATGATAAAAATAATTGTTATGAAAACTTTAGTTTTTTTCTTCATCTAATTAAGAGATTTAAAACTATTTAAATAGATTATTATATTCAAAATAGATGTGTCTCCAAATATAGCCAAATTATGGATTTGCTTTGCTGAGAAAAATATTTTTGGTTGACGTTTTTTGAAGATATTTTTTCCTATAGTAAATATTGTTATTAACTTTAAATTCCAGGAACCATAATACCAGAATAACAAAGATTGCAATTACTAATGCAATTGAAATTTTCCTATAATTTAATTGCCGCTTTTTATCAAATTTTTTTGTTGCTTTAGCCATTTAACAACTGACTGATATTAAAGATTTTTCGTATTCGGAGAGTTTCTTGTAAAGCGGCACAAACAGTTCAATCTGATAAAGCTCATCGGTCTCATTACAATGAATATAATATAGCATGCTCGTGTATCTGATTAAATCTAATGAACATGCGCCGTAGATAAAACGATCAGATGCGTAAAGAATGTAATAGTCAAAGGGTGAATTTTCAATAGTTCTTGGCTTAAATTCCTCTTCACATTTTATTATGTTTGATAAATGTCCCGGATAAGGGGAATCCATATTCCTGTAAATGGAATTAATTAAAAAAATTTTACCTGAAATATAATCCATACTTTGATTAAAATCAAGGTTATTTAATACTTTTATTTTAAGAATGACATCTTCGTATCTGCCGTTAAACGCTTTGAAATCCTGCCCGTAAGATACATCTTCCAAATTGAATTTTTTTATGAAGTTGTTGGATATTTGAAGCTCGTAAGCATTGTTGTTTGCAGACCTATAATCTAAGTATAATAAAACTAGAAAAGGTATAAATAACAACGACACTAAGGGCATATATTTCTTATACTTCTTATTCATCTTATTATCCTATGGAAATAGCAGGTTAATTTAAATATATTATTATATAAACTGCGGTATCCTTAAAATTTATGGTGTAGTATCCTTGCCTAGGATTAATAATAATCAATATGGTTAAAGAAAAAAAGAAACAAAATAAACTGAAAAAAGAGTTGATTTTACTTGTTATAGCAGTCATTTTAGCCGCATATTATCTAAATCAACCAAATTTTAAATGCAAAACAGAGAATGATATTAAACAAGATGAGTGCTTTGCAGAACTTGCATATAAAAATAGTAATGAGGACTATTGCAGGCAGATTAATGATAATTTAATAAAGGATGCTTGCTATCTTAGTCTTATTGTTGAAGGTATTTATAATTCATCATATATATGCAGTGAATTAGACAATAGATATTTACAGTATGTCTGCTTGAGAATTTCTCCAAGACCACATATGAAAGAGTTCATTTCAAAAAGGTCTGTAACAAAGGATATTGATATTCAAGGCATGGATTGCCAAGATTATAATCGCTTCAATAAGGTTGTATGCTTATATGTCAAGGCCGCAGAAAATGCAAAAACAAATTTATCAAAAGCTGAAAGCTTATGTGATAGCATAAGTAACAAAACAATTAGGGATGAATGCTATTTTTATATTATAACTTCTTTAATAATAGGGTCTAATAATATCTCAAAGAAAAAAGAATTTCTGATTGACTATTGTCAGGACATCAAAACCAATAATTGGAAATCGGAATGCTTTTATGTCATAGCTGATGAATTGTCATTTCAAAAGCCTGATGGTTTTATTAAGGGAGCGGCTGATGCATGTTTAAATTCAACTAAGTATAAAGATTTCAAGTGCTATAACCACGTGGCTCTAAATCTTAATTTTAATGAAGGAAATCAATTTTGCAATTTTGCGGATGAAAGCAATAAAATTAGCTGCTATGTTGGGATAGGGCATAATTTAGCAATAAACTTCAACGACTACAACGAGGCATTTGGAGAATGCAGAAAAATAAATAATAAGTTTAATGAAACATGTTTGATTACTTATGCTGCTAAAACCGGTGCTCTTATAGTAAAATGGGAGAAAGATTTAGTTAAGGCTAATGAAAACTGCTTAAAATTGCCTAAAAAATATGACAGCATATGTTTTATTGGAATAGGTAACGAAGCATCAAAATTATTTAATTTTCAAATTTCTAAGATTTTGGATAATATTGAATTAATAAGAGAAGAACACAAAAAAGATTTTGCAGTTGGAGTTGGGTGGAGCTATTCAAGAGAGTTTAGAGAGAATAATATCAATAAATTACAATTAAAAGAGGCGATGAGTTCAATTCCTCAGGAATTTAATGAGGACTTCTTCTATGGATTTGGAGGATTTGTTTCATTTAAATCAAAATATAATGACACAAAAATAAATGAAACGTGCTTAAGCATAGCAAATGATTTTAAAGATGAGTGTATAAGAGGAAAAGATGCATGGCATAACTTTTCGTTTTATTTGGATGGAGATTTCTTATTATATCCGCGGTATTATCTTAATGATTTGAAAAAGTAGAAACCGAAAATTATTTAAAATGATAAGCTGAGAATAGATTAACATGAATTGCAAAGAAAAAGTGATAATATCTTCTATTCTTATTCTACTATTAATTCTGACGTCTTGTAGTCAAACAAAGGAAGAAAATGAATGGGCGCACGTAAAATTGAAAGAATGGGATAAGAAAAACCAAGAGATTGATTCTACAGAAATTAGCTTAAACAATATGCTCAAAATAAACCCCAACAATGATTCGACATACCTAGAATTAGGAAAATTGTATTTAAGCAAGCGGAAGCAGACAGGAATAGGCTATCAGCTCAAAAAAGAGTTGGACTTCAATGGAAATGATGAAAACTATTCAAAAATTAAGGAATTAAATACAGAAAAAGCTGAAGAAATGTTTAATAAATCTTTGGAGATAAATCCGAATAATGATAATGCATTTGTATGGTTGGCCGAAATCTATAACTGGAAAGGGAAATTTAAAGAAGCTCAAAGTATGCATGAAAAGGCTTTGGAGATAAATCCGAATAATGATGAAGCCCTAACTTGGCTAGGTTACCCTTTTGGAACAAATAAAAGCTTGGAAGAATCGGAGATTATTCTAAAAAAAGCTTTGGAGATAAATCCGAATAATGAATGGACATATATAGGATTGGCAAAGGTTAATCTGCTGAGAGGCCAATTAGAAGAAGCAGAGAGATTGTATGAAATAGCAAAGAAGATAAACCCAAATGTCTATGGAGCATATAACCAATTAGGACAAGTCTACATTAGACAAAATAGGCTGGAATTGGCAGAAAATACGCTTAAAATTGCAAGAGGCATAAATCCAGACAATGAAGATGCTTATAATGGGTTGGGAAATCTTTATCTTTTACAAAATAAACTTGAAGAATCGGAAAAAATGTATAAAAAGGCTTTAGAAATAAACCCCAATATAGATACGTTCATAGGCTTTGGTGCTTTGTATAAAAAACAAGAAAAACTTAATGAAGCTGAGGGGATATTAAAAAAGGCTTTGGAGATAGATTCCAATAATGCTGGGGCATATTCTTCTTTGGGAGAGGTTTACTTAAAACAAGGTAGAATAGATGAGGCAGAAAAGGCATTTAATGAGGCTTTAGGGAGAAATCCTATTAATTATGGATCATATGTAGGATTATGGAGCATCTATCTTAAACAAGATAGGCTGGAAGAGGCTAAGGATATTCTTAAGAAAATGTTAGAAATCTATCCAAATAATGAATTTGCACGTTCACAATTAGAGAATTTAGAACAGGATATGCCATTATTAATAAATGATAGTTTAAGGTATTAAGACTGCAATATGACATCCTCCTGGGACTAAAGCCCAGAATATCTCTCATAGGGAAGAATAAAGAATTTTATATTGAACGCCAGAAAAATATCGGATATGAGAACGAAAATAAAGCTAAAAAAATACAACTACTTTAAAGATATTGCAGCGGTTATAATTATTTCAGCAATATTATATCTAATAAGTTTAGGAATATTAAAAGATATTACTTATATTACCAGTGATATTACTTATATTACCAATGATTTGTTATACACCATAAAAAATTTTGAAGTTACGAAGAAAAATATTGAGATACCAACGTGCCAAGAATGCAATATAATACTTATTTCTCTTGATACTTTAAGAGCGGATCGTCTTGGAATTTATGGATATGGATTAAATACGAGCCCTAATATTGATAAATTTGCAGAAGAAAATATTGTTTTCAAAGAAGCATTTGCGAATGGATACTTTACTATTCCTAGTCATATGTCTATCTTTACCTCGCTTTATCCCATTACACATAAAATAAATAACCCAGCAAGTAAAGAAACCGAACAACTCAATAAGTTAGGAAAAGAACACAAAACAATTGCAGAAATTTTAAAGGAAAATAATTATAAAACTAGTTGGTTGGGCACTTTAACCAGCTCATACCTTGATTTGAATAGGGGGTTTGAAAGAGGTTTTGATTATTTTTATGAAAAAATATTTAGTAAGCAGAATGGATTTAATAAAAATATATTTTCTGAGGTTATTAGAAATAATAATAATGAAAAGTTTTTTTGGTTTGTCCACTCCTCCATAAATCATGCACCTTATACATATCCAGAGCAATTTAATTATAAATTTTCAAATTCTGGTTATATAGGAAAATTGCCAAAAAATTTTAGTATAATTGATGAAATTTGGTTTGATAAAATAAAAAAAGAGTTTAGGGAAAATCCTAAAACTTTATTTGACAAACTTGGATTATTGCCTGAGCAAGAAAAGGTGTTCATTGATGCTATAAATTCTAATGACTTGGAAAAATTTAGAGCTTTAATTGGGGATATAGGAGAAAATAGATTATTTGTAGCTACCGGTTTGTGGGCTAATTTTGTGTATTACGAAACTGTATGGAATAACATGTCCGAAGAGGATATTATTCAGCTATCTGGAAGCTATAATAATGGAGTATATTATATGGATTATCTCCTTGAGGAATTTTTTACAGAACTAAAAAAACAGGATTTATGGGACAATACTATAATAATCATCACATCAGACCATGGTGAAGAACTCTATGAACATAAAGGATTTGATCACGGTAATTTTTACGATCATACTGTTCATATTCCATTGATTATAAGAGTCCCTGGAGTTAAAACAAAAATAGAAATTGAACAATTAGCCCAGAGTATAGATATTTTACCCACTATTCTTGATTTATTGAAAATAGAAATCCCACAACAAATGCAAGGCAAGAGTTTAATTAATATAAGAAATAATGATAATAAAAAAAATCAGTATGTTTATGGTTATTCATTAGGTGATTATTATATTAGATCAGAAAAATGGAAATATATGCTAAATAATGATGGAAGCGAAGAACTATACTTTCTTTTGAATGATTCTAAAGAACAAAATAACCTGATTGAAAAAAATAGCATAATTTTAAAAAGGATAAAAAACAAATTAAAGCATGATTTGGAAAGATGGATTACAAGTCAGAATAAAAAATAGAAGCTCTGTATTAGAGAGACTTCATAAATTATTTATATTTTGATAAAGTATAAATTAATGTTACGGATTATCAAAAATCTCTTCCAGGGGCTTGCCATCAACAAATTCAGGTATTTCTAATCCAAGAAGATTCATTATTGTGGGATATTGGTGTATTTGCTCTAAAGGCCCCTTAATTTCATATCCTTTTTTTACTCCTGGCCCCATTATTATGAAGGGTGTCCACATAGCTTTTTCATCAGGAAGCACGGCTTGCTTATATCCAGTTTCCAAAGGAGTGTCAAATACTGCCAAATTTTCCGTCATTTCCTCGTTCCAGCCGTATCCAATTTCATTTGCCACAATTAAATCCCCAACCCTATCTTTCGGCAAATCCAGGAATTTTTCAACATCTTCCCATTTTGTAACTGTAGCAATGGGCTTTTTGCCGTTTTCGTCTTGCAAATTTATTAGAATATCAATTACTTTGTTTCTTAAATTCTCATATTCCTGGCCTGATGCTCTTTTATAGTCGCCTGCAAGACCGTTTGGATTAATATAAATATTATCCATCTTAAGGTATATTACCTTTGAATTGTTCCAGTCGATTATTGGCTCTCCTGTTTCCTTGTTTATTTCAAATTTTAAGAGTCCTTCTTTGGCAAAAAGATTATTGAGCCTAACCCACTTATCCAAAGGTGCAGCTCCATGATCAGAGCTTAAAACAATTAGGGTATTTTCATCCGCATTCTCCATTATTTCTCCTACCATATTATCCAATTGCTTGTACATCCATTTTACTTCTCCCATTAACTGCTCGCGCTCTTCTTCTGTTACTTTGTTATATCTGGCGCTTTGAGGATCTATATAGCCAAGCCACCATCTGCTCGTGAGCATCTGATTTGGACTGTAAACATCATGTATAACAACATCGGGCTCGTATTTTGACATCATAAAAGGTATAGCTGCCGTGTGCCATCTGAAAGACAGGTTCATTTCCTGCAAAAAAGTTTTTTTATCTTCAGGATAATAGATTAGTTGAGCTGGAAAATTGTCAACAAAGTCTATCATCGGGCCTATGCTTGCCACAAGCTCATCAGAAACCTCCGATGGCTGGGTTATGTAGTCATTGAGATTGCTAAAAAAAACCCTTACTCTAAAAAACCCACCATCATCCAGTATTATAGGATGAAACATCATATCAGATTCTATTTCGAGATTCTGCCAATTCAGAAATAGCTGATGCCAGCTGCTCCATTCTTGTTCTTTAAGATCCGCTAATACTGTCTTCTTATCAAATGAAAATATTATTCCGTCATAATTGATTTTGCTGTCATCAGTTGAGTCATAAATATAGCCGTATATTTTTTTTCCCCATGCTACCATTTCAATTTCCAAAGCTGGGCTAAAAGAACTTGGAATGTTTTGCCATTCTTCTGCTGGTTTGGAATCAATATATTTTGTCAATTCCGGCCCGAAAAAAAACAGCCTGGAGCCTCTTCCCTGCTTAACTCTCTGAGTATTATTCCCTCTTGACTCAAAATTGACAGAATAAATATCCGCTCCCCAGCCGCCCCATCTGCCTCTGATTACTATGCCTCGCCCTATTTCTGGAGGGGTAGAGCCTGGTGTTGATAAAACAAGCACTTTTTTGCCGTCTGTTTCTAAAGTTGACCATATTGCCGGCACTTTTCTGGCAGTTGAACTAAATCCACCTATTGCTACTTTGTCCAAAGGCCTGCCTTCTATATGCATTGGCCCATCTGCTACCCCATGAGTTTTCGGATACGAGCCTGTAAGCAAAGTCGCAAAATTAACCGGAGTATGTGTCGGAAACACAGGAACTGAATACCCATATGCCCCATTATCCATCATTTTCTTTATATTAGGCAACTCTCCATTTTGTGCCCATTCATAAATATTAAACAAATCAGGCTCTGCTCTCATACCATCCGGAATAAACCAATAAAGTTTTTCAGGCTTTTTGAATTTGTTTTCTTCGGGTTGTATCTGACAAGAATTCAATCCTAAAATTATTATTAAGAACAATATTACAATTATTAGTTTTCTAATTCCCATGAAAGGCAAAACAGCAATAAGTTTATAAAAATTTCCATTTATCAAAAATTATGAATGCCTCGATTGGGATAATGGCTTAAATAAAGAGGGATATAAGAAAACTTCATAAATCTTTATTTGAGCAAAGGCCTAAACAAGCAAGGATAAAAGAGATAATTGCAGTTTCATCAGGAAGTACAGGTATGACAAGTAAAATCATTAAAGATTTTTCTGGAAAAAATAAAGTTAATTATACAAAGAAGAAAAGATAAAGCATCGGTAGTTAATAAATTCATAAAAAATGACCACATAATAACAGATAATTTTGCATTGGGATTAACCGATTTAAAAACTGATATTTATACTCTACAATCCGAGTGAATCAAAAAATTTTTAAGCTATGAAGCTTAGAGCATAATAATATCTTAATTATTGATGATAATCAAAACAATTAAAGAGCATGAGAGTGTCAATAATAATTATAACCCGCAACAGAAAAAATATGCTCATAAATTGCATAAAAAATTTAATGAGCCAGAACTGCAACAAAAAAATTTATGAAATAATAATAGTTGATGATGGCAGTTCCGATGGTACGTCACATTTTGTTTTAAACTTAATAAAAAAAAATAAGAACATTAAACTCATAATCAACAAAAAAAATAGGGGTATTGCTTATAGCAGGAATAGGGGGCTGGAAAAAGCTAAAGGGGATATTATTGCCTTTACTGATGATGATTGTATTGTTGAAAAAGACTGGATAAATAAAATTGAAAAGGCATTTAAAAAAACTAAGTCTAGTGCAGTAGGAGGATCTATTGTAAATCCGACAAATCATTATATAGCATGGTCTCAATATCTACTAAATTTTTCATCATGGCTTCCAAGAGGAACCGACAGATATGTGAAAGATATTCCCACTGCTAATATAGCTTACCGCAAACGAGCAATAGAAAATAAATTTTTTCCAGAATATCTTGGTGAAGGGGGGTATGAGGATTCTATATTCAATTTTGATCTTTACAAAAACAATAAAAAAATTCTTTTTTGCCCTAACATACGGATTTGGCATTTTACTTGGGATGAAGATTATGGCTTAAAAAAGTTTTTCAAAATACAAAAAAAGGCCGCAATAGGCTTTGCATTAGGCGGTTATAAAGTACATGGAAAAATAGGAAGAATTCTTATAAAATTTAAGTTTTTAAACTTATTTTGCCCTAGAATTTTTATGGTCTTTTTAAGGTGTTTTAGGTACGGATATCTCATAAGATTTCTGTTTTGCTTTCCGCTGATACTACTTGGAGAACTTTATAGAGGAATTATAATCATTGTAGCAAATAGCAATAAGCTTAATCAAAATAAAGGGCTATTCATAGTATAAAAATGAACTGACAACGCCTAAAAGTAGGAATCTAGACAAAAAGAAGCCTCATTCTTTGCCATGTTGGGAAAGGCACCAAGAATACCAACTTTGAGTTTTAATATAGGGCCTCAATTGTGGTCCGTAGTTATATCACCTATATAGCGGAAAATTTTTATAGGCACATCCAATATTTTATCCTATGGAAGTTTCTATTGGTATAATGGCTTACAACGAAGAAAGAAATATCGGAAATCTAATAAAAAATTTATTACATCAAAAGCTCAATTTTGTAAAAGAGATAATAGTCATAGATGACGGGAGCACAGATGGAACATCGAAAATAGTATCCAAATTTCTAAAAAATAAAAAGATAAAGTTAGTAAATCTTAAAAGAAGAGGCGGTAAAGTTAAAGCAATAAACCTTTTTCTCAGGATGGCGAAGTCTAGTATACTCATTATAGAAAGCGCTGATACCCTGCCAAGAAAAAATTCAATTAGGATTTTATGTGAATGCTTGAAAAATCCAAAAATAGGGATAGTCGGTGCACATGCGATACCTATAAACAAAATAAAAGATTTTGCAAATTTTTTTGGTGCATTCACATATAGGCTCCATCATGAAATCGCATTGAAAGAGCCAAAATTTGGGGAGCTTATAGCTTTCAGAAACCTCCTCAAAAAGATCCCAAATACCGCAGTAGATGAAGAGTATATAGCAATGCTGATTAGAAAAAGAGGGTATATATTAAAATATTGCCCCAATGCTATCTTCTATAACAAGCAACCAGATTCCATAAAAGAGATCATTTCAAGAAGAAGCAGAAATGTTGCAGGACATTTGAGACTTATGAAAAAAGGTTATGTAACATCAACACATAAATTTACAAATATTATAGGTGCGTTGATAAAAAATTTTCAGTTAAAGTCTATTCACTATATTTTTTTGGCTATTTTGCTGGAGATATATATCAGGATTGTAGGTTATTGCCGATATTACTGCTCAAAAAAAGATAATATTTTATGGAAAGTTTCTGAATCTACAAAAAGCTTGCCCATTAGGTAAATTTAAATTACATCCTACAAAATGGCCTATCATTTGATGCCATCTGCTAATTAATCAAAAACTTTTTAAATTTGCGGATAATAAGAAATTTATGAATAAAAGGAGCATCTCATTAATATTTCTGTTTTTGCCATTAATGTTACTGATAATTTTAGCCAGTCGTAATGTAAAAGAGGAAAATTCAGAAGTTGGTTGAGAACCTAAAAAGAGCCAAGGATAAAAATAAAAGAGAATTTGGCAGAGAGAATACTTAATGACGTATCGCGCTCAAATTTAAGTAAGAATGTTAGAAATAACTTACGGAGGTAAAGGCGCCATTGGGCTAAAGCCCAAAGTGCCATTTAAATGTAAATGAAAAAAAAGATATCTGTAATTATACCTACCTACAATAGAATAAAAAAACTAGAAAGATGCATAAATAGTATATTATCCCAAAGATATGCTAAAAAAATGTATGAAATAATTATAATTGACGATGGGGGTTCTGATGGAACAAAAATTTTTGCTGGGAATTTAATCAAAAAATATGATAACATCAAGATTATAACAAATAAAAGCAACAAAGGCCCCGCCTATTCAAGAAATATTGGCATTAAAAATGCAAGAGGGGATATTATAGCCCTTACAGATGATGATTGTGTTGTGAATAAAGACTGGCTGAAACAAATTGACTTTAGCCATAAAAAAAATTCAAATGAGTTTGCAATAGGCGGCAGAATACTAGGCTCAAATCCAGATACCATATTCCATAAGTTTAGAGATTTTGTTACAGAGTACACATTGAAAAGAAGCTTAATAAAAAAGAATAATTATAATTATATGCCCACCTGCAATATTTCTTACAAAAAAGATGTATTCAAGAAAATTGGTTATTTTGATGAGTCCTTCAAGTTGGCATCTGGAGAGGATGTGGACATTAATTTAAGATTACTAAAAATCGGCAAATCTGTTTATTTGGATAAAAAAATCTTAGTTTATCATGATTATCCAATGTCTGTAAAAGGCTTAATAAAAAAATCCTACTCATATGGATTATACATACCATTAATAAGAAAAAATCATCCAAAGCTAAATTTATTTGTTCCTAAAAATATTTATTCAACTATACTTTTTCTGGTAGCTTTTCCTATTTCAATCTCCTCAAAAATTTTTTCGGTAAATGGCCTCATTAATAAATTTAAGCTCTTTCCCTACATAATAATTGATGAATTGGCCTTTCGCTTCGGGGTTACAATAGGACTGTATAAACTAAAATATAAGAACTAGGACAGGGTCATACAAAAAATGAGAGTTATAATAAGAGATGATGATATTAATTTCTTTACAAATCCGAAGCTGGTTAATAAGATATATGGAAACTGTTTTGAAAATGGAGTTAAAATATGTTTTGGCGTTACGCCTTTACAGTATGCTATTGGTGGAAAATTGAGAAAGGACATACCAGAAAACATCCCAAATAAAAATTTCGATATTTCTAAAAATAAGGATTTATGCAAATTATTGAAAAATCTATCGTTAGAGGGAAATGAAATATGTATGCATGGGATAAACCACAAAATAGGAGAAGAGAACATTTTTGAGAACGCTGGCATCGAGAATAAATTTAATGAAGGAATAAATATCATCAAAAAGGCTTGCAAGTTCAAGGTAAAGACCTATATAGCCCCATTTAATGTCATATCAGACCTCGGAATAAATTTTCTTAACAGAAAAAAGATTAATATTGCCTGCAGTTTTGACAATCATTACAAAGATTACTTTTTCCCGCTCAAACAATTTTATTTTAGAAATGTGATCAAAAATAATGGAAGCAAAATTTTCCTTTCTGACGAATGCCTCTTTGGCTTCAGTTTAAGCAAATATAAAAACCCGAAAATTTGCTATGAATATGCTAAAAAAAAATTTAATTTATTTTACAGGCTTAATAAGCCATTCATAATAATCAACCATCATTGGGATTTTTTTGATGATTATTTTATGATAAAATATTGGAATGATTTTATTAGCTGGATTTTAACAAAAAAAAATGTTCAATTCACTACTTTCAGAGATTTTGCATAGCAGCAGCTTTTTTAGAGCCGACATAAGACCCCAGATTATATGACAAATCCTGCAATAATCTAAAAAACAAAAAAAATAATCCGTGATTCTTGAAAAATTTGGCATAGGTATAGCCGTGCACTTGAATTTCATCCATAACTCTAACATTTTTATTCCTTATTTTGTTCCATTTGCCATATTTATAATATTTTTTTATAAAAGATATTAATGAATTGGGATAATAATGATTTATTATAGCTCTTGGTTCATAGCAAACATCTTTTTTGCTTTTAATTATCCTATGGCATATATCGACATCAGCTCCAGATTTTAGTGACTCGTTAAATAGCCCAACTTTATCTAAAACACTTTTTCTAATGGCCATATTTCCGGCCCCAAAATACGGGGCTTTGCAGCTAAAAGAAATATCCTGAGTGTTGCAGAATCTATCGCAATATTTTTGAAAGCTGTTGTTTAAAAGCAGGCTTCTGGTTTTGCCTCCGACAATTTTTGCATTTTTATTTTGAAATGACTTGTTAAGATAAAAAAGCCATTTTCTGCCGGCAACGCAATCAGAATCTGTAAATGCCACTATCTGGCCTTTGGCACTCTTTATTCCGGAATTCCTCGCATAGTAGGCTCCTTTTTTTCGCTCTTTTAGGATTTTTATTCGATTTTCAAATCTTTTAAGAATATTAAGCGTGTTATCAGTTGAGCCGTTATCGACTACTATAATCTCATATTTATTTTTTTGGTAGCTTTGATTAATAAGAGAATATATGCAATTAGCTATGGTTTTTTCCGCGTTAAAAGCTGGAATAACTATGCTAATAAAATGCACCTTCATATTGCTTACCAAGGATAACTAATTTATATATCTTGTCAATACCTGCTTTTATGGGAGTTTCCTATAACAATTACAAAAGAATGAATGAATTCCTGAGGCAGGACATTAAGAAAGAACTTGAAATTCTGCTTTCTTTAGACAATGATTATGCGCTTTTTAAGTATCAATATGAAAATGAAAAACAAATAGGGAAAATGCTTGGTAGTGGCTATTCTGTAGGCACATCTTCAGGAACTGCCGCTTTGCAATTCTGCCTTGTAGGCTTGGGAATAGGTGAAAATGACGAGGTAATAACCGTACCTCATACTTACATAGCAACTTTGCTGCCTATATCAAATACTGGCGCTATTCCGGTTTTAGCTGATGTTTTAGGTGATACTATGCTGATTGACCCAGATAAAATAGAAGAAAGAATAACGGAAAAAACCAAAGCTATAATGCCAGTGCATCTTTACGGGCAGATGGCAAATATGGACAAAATTAGAAAAATAGGAGAAAGGCATAATCTTATGGTTATAGAAGATGCTGCACAGGCACACCTGGGAAGGTATGGTGGAAAATTGCCAGGAAACAAAAGCCATGCTGCTTGCTATAGTTTTTATTTAAACAAAGTTTTAGGAGGTATTAGCAATGGAGGAATAGTTATAACAAAGAGCAGAAAACTTCAAGATAAAATAAGAATTTTAAGAAACCCAGAGTCTAATGACCCCCTTGTTTTGAAAAGTTTAAGGACTCCGGCTTATCTTGATTGGGAGCAGATTGCTTTCATTAAATGCAAAATTAAGCACTTAAGAGAATGGTTAGAGCGAAGAAGGGAAATTGCAAAAATGTATAACGAAGAACTTGCCCATTTGCCTATAATTCTGCCAAAAGAGGATAAAAAAGCCTACCATGTTTACAGGGATTTTGTGATAAGGGCAAATAAAAGGGACAAGTTAGTTAAGTACCTTTCAAGGAAAGGCATAGAAACAAATATACATTATGAACAACCCGTGCATTTATCTTTAACTTACAAATATCTTGGATATAAAAAAGGCGACTTTCCTGTAAGCGAAAGCATCTGCCAACAGGCCATATCCTTGCCAGTAAATCCTTTTCTTGCAAACGACGAGATTTTTTATACAATTAGAAAAATAAAGGATTTTTTTAAATAGATTGATTTAATTATAAATAAAAGGCAGGCTTCTATTATCTCCATGCTGCATTTTCATTTCTTCGGCTATTTTTTCCTTTTTGTCAGAAGACCATATCTGGTCAAAAGTATAATTATTTAAATCGCCTATTGGCTCCTTTTTTCTGCACAGGAAGACTTTCCCGTCAATCCCTATAAAAACTCTTTTTGCTGAGCAATTACATGATATATATTTTCCAGAATATTGAGTTATAAGTTTTTCTATATATTTACTATTAGTTTCTATTCCAAGATTTAATATTTTCTCAGATTGAATTTTTATTGAATTTATCATATCTTGGTTATAATTTGGCTCGTCTATATCGGACTTATATCTATTCTGATGGCAGTTTATCTTTTCCATAGTCTTAAACAGGAAAGGTATGCCCAAAGATTTGCATTGAATTGCTGTATCAAATATTTCTTTATAGTTTAAAGGAGTAACTGTAAGCTTGAGGCTTAGTTTTACTTTTGAAAAAAGTTTTTTTATTTTTTCTGCTGTTTCTAATAATCTTTTCTGTGAGCCATCAACTCTTCTTACAGAATCATGGGAATAAACCCCATCATAGCTTATCGTAACTGAAGTCATACTTTGGTCTGAATTAGCAAGAAAATTAAGTATCCTGTCCGTAAAATATCCATTAGTGCTTATATTAACATGTGATTTTGGAGAGTATTTTCTAGCAAGGCTATAATAATCCTTTAAATTATGTATAAGAAAAGGCTCACCTCCAGTCAGGGCTATTGTTTGAACATTATTTAATACCTTATTTTTTAACAAGTTTTCAAAAAGATTCAGGCTAAACATCTTTTTGTTTGGCTCTGCCCAGATGCCGCACATTACACAGCGCAGATTGCATAAGTTCGTCAGCTCGTACATGACCAAATTTGGCTTATTTAAAAAAAGCATATAATACCGCATTATAATAGATGTTTAATAATTTTCCTATAATTTAAATTAAAATAAATTTTCATAAGTTAAATATTTATATAACTTAAGATAAGAATAACATAGAATGCCACTACAATTAAGTTTACAAATAAAAAATAAGATTGAAGAATTATTATTCCTGTACAATTTCTTCAGGTACAATTCCGGGCATTTTACAAAATTTAATTTTGCCAATGATATCCTGAGCATATTCAATCTCGTAAAATACTCATTTGCACACATATCAATTAGAAATGTTAGGCTGGAAGCATCTAGCGTATGTCAGCTAAGATGCCCTGCATGCACTACAGGAAATAGGAGGAACAAAGAAGGAGTTATAGGGTGGGGAATCCTAAAATTTACTGATTTTAAAAAATTCATCGATAATAATCCATCTGTAAAAAATATAGAGCTTTCCAATTATGGAGAGATATTCCTTAATAGAGATTTAAAAAACATCATAAAATATGCCTATGAGAAAGGCGTGTTTTTATCAGCAGGTAATGGTGTTAATCTTAACAACATAAGCGAGGAAATTATTGAATGCCTTGTCAAATACAAATTTAAACACTTATTGGTTTCAATAGACGGGGCAAGCAATGACACATACAAGATTTACAGGATAGGTGGTGATTTTGACAGGGTAATT
>JACPBQ010000004.1:155037-436838 GCA_016180235.1 Candidatus Woesearchaeota archaeon
AAGTATCCTAAGCTCAGCTGGCAGTTTGTAATTTTCGGGCATAATGAGCATGAATTGCCTTTGGCCAAGAAGATGGCTGAAGAGCTTGGGATGGAGTTTTTGCCAAAACTCAACCATACACCATCTTACTCCCCAATAAAAGATGAAAAATTTGTGGGTGATTATTTAAAAATAGGCAAAAATGTAAAATTTGATGTAAATTACCAAAATGCAAACTTTAAACCCTGCGGACAACTTTGGTTTTCTCCGCAAATTAACTGGGATGGAAAACTCTTAGGATGCTGCGTCAACAGGTATGGAGACTTCGGGAATGTTTTTGAAAAAGGGCTTAAAAAAGCCCTAAAAGGCGAGAAATATAGATATGCTAAAAAAATGGTTTTGGGCAAAGTAAAGCCCAGGGAAGACATTCCTTGCTATAATTGCAAGTATTTTAATAATATAAAAAATCGAAATAACTCAATTAAAAATGATATAATTATTTAAAATTGACTAAAAATTTTTTAAAAAATGCTTGCCAAATTAAAGTATTGGTTCGATGAAAAAAAAGGAGCTTTTTCTATGTGGAGCGCTTTTTTAAGATACGGAACGAGCAGCCCCAAGAGAAACAATTCTTTTGATAATCTAAAATTATTTTTAAAGCATAATATATCTGGAATAAACACGGTTTTTTTAGAAGCGTCTAGTATTTGCCAGCTCAAATGTCCTGTGTGCCCAACTGGAAAAGGCCTGACAAAAAATGAAGCAGTGGGATGGGGCTATTTGAAATTCAACAATTTTAAGAAATTTGTTGATCAAAATCCAAATGTTAAAAATATAGAGCTTTCGCATTGGGGAGAAATATTTCTCAACCCGGAATTAAAAGAGATAATAAAATACGCTTATGATAAAAAAATCAATATTAGTGCAAGCATCGGAGTTAATTTAAATTCCGTGAGGGAAGATTTAATTGAAGATTTAGTCAAATACAAATTTAAACACTTATTGGTTTCAATAGACGGGGCAAGCAATGACACATACAAGATTTACAGGATAGGTGGTGATTTTGACAGGGTAATTAAGCTTAACCATACCTCCTCTTATTCTCCTATAAATGATAAAAGGCTAGTTAGAAAATTTAGTGAAAAAGGAATCGTTTCAAGAGAAGAGTTTAAGCAAAGATATAAACATAATTATTTAAACCCTTGCGCCCAATTATGGGTTTCTCCATTCATAAACTGGGATGGCAAGCTGCTCGGATGCTGCATTAACAGAAAGGTTGATTTTGGAAATGTTTTTGAGAATGGTCTGAAAGAATGTTTGAAAAGTGAGAAGTATGTGTACGCAAAAAATATGGTTTTGGGCAAAGTAAAGCCCAGGGGAGACATGCCATGCTACAACTGCAGGTATTATAAAAATCCGGAAAGGCAGAATAATTAATATTATTTTTACCAAATTGCATTATTATATCATAAAAATCCGCCTGAGTAAGCTGAGTCACTTATCCAATTCATTAGAGATTATCAGCAGCATGCCGGAAAATTTCTGTCCACTCTTGCTTCTATATTAATGTTCCTTAGCAGTAAATATTGGAATTCCTGAAAAGATATCCTATTTTTGACTGGCATATGGCTTGCTGTATTTTTGTTATTGTTACTATGCTTTTGATTTCTTACAAAAAATTCTTCATAGAAGATAATTATATTGTTAACAATGCGTATAACTATTAGGATTAATAGGGCCGTTAAAGCTTTTTGATACGCACAAGAGAGATAAACAATCACTAATACTCCTGTTTGCCTACGTTCAAATCCGAAGGTATCTTGCTTTCAACAACCCGACGCTTTCCTGAGCCCCTTTTTATTTCATCTTTGAAGATTATCTTGAATTTTAATCTATCCTTGGTTAAATTTTTTGCCCTTTTTCTGATCTCCTTGGATATTCTTTGGGCATCGCTGCCTTCTTCTTTCACAACTAGAATATCCAGGCTATAATCTTCATGCTGCAAAAAGTGAATGTCTTTTATTTCCTTAAGATATACAGAGAACCAGGCAAACGTGGCTGGATGCAGATATTCCCCATCAGGAAGTATTATGAAATCGTTAATCCTGCCTTTGACATCAATGATCCTTGGAAATGGCCTGCCGCATCTGCATTGTTTTCCAGAAAGTTTAATTTCATCTTTGGTCCTATACCTTATGATTGGGAAAGTGTAGTTTACGATATTAGTCATGATAAGCTCTCCCCTCCCTCTCAATCCCCCATTGCCAACCTCTGCTATCCCATATGGAGCAATATGCATGCCTTTATGCTCATGGCACTCTCCTGCAATTATAGTAGACTCTGCAGAGCCGTAGATATTAAAAACTTCGCATTTCAGGTGCTTTTCAATAAATTTTCTTTGGAACGCATAAAGAACTTCGCTTCCTAAAAGCGCTGTTTTAATCTTGATGCTCCTATTTTTATTTTTTATGTACCTTGCAAAGGCAAAGATGCTTGAAGGATGTCCCTCGATATGCCTTATATCAAGTTTTCTGATGAAATAAGCATACTTTTCAAATTCATTATCCCCAATAAACCTTAATGGAAATGAAACTTGTTGCGTAAATGGGCTATAATAGCCAAAGGATAGCTGGTCTCCCGGGAGCAAGGATGGCAGACGGCTGATACATGGGGCCTGCAAAATCACGTTCTTCCAGGGTGTGTAGCCAAGTATATTCCTGAAGTAGCAATTTGCCCCCAAGTTTGCAGACACAATGTTTTTGTCCAGGTAAAATCTCATCGATCTTCCTGAAGTGCCTGAAGTTTCCCTGTAAATGTCATATCTGCCCTTTACATTCCTGGCAAAGAACTTGCTATAATTCTTCGCTATGTCCTCTTTAGTTATTATTGGAAGCTTCTGCAGATCTTCCAGGCATTTTATGTCAGAAGGCTTTATTTTTTCCTCATCAAAAGTCTCCCTATAATAAGGAACATTCTTATATGCGTGCTCAAGAATTTTTTTTAATTTTTCAGTCTGGAACTCATAAATTTTATCTAAAGGCCATTTCTCCATATCCTGCAGCAATTTGTGCCATCTTACATAATCATCTCCGCCAAATGCAAGCTTTCTTGACCAAGAAACCAGTTTCTCGGAAGATCCCCACATTTTTAGGAAAGGGTATGGCAGATTCTTATGCAGCCAGATCATCTGCTTCCAAAGCATCATTTTAAACCTTGCCAAATTGGCTTATTTATCTTTCAATAAACCCCGAATGTTCCTTAATATCCTGCTATAATTGCGAGTATAGATAATTTGTTGCCCCCTTGGCCTCGGAAGGTCAATCTCAACCACTTTTTTTACTTTGGACGGTCTATTGCTAAGAATGACTGCCTTATCAGCCAGAAAAACAGCCTCTTTAAGCGAATGCGTGACATATACTATAGTCGGTTTAAGCTTATGCCATAGGCTCAGTAGCTCAATATTCATTTTATCCCTGGTTATTTCATCCAATGAGCTGAACGGCTCGTCCATAAGGAGGAACTTGGGTTCAAAGACCAAAGCTCTGGCTATGGCCACTCTTTGCTGCATGCCACCAGACAGTTCAGAAGGAAGATTATTTTTAAACTTAATCAGGCCAACAAGCTTTAATAACCTTTCTGCCTTCTTTATATTGGCCGTTTTATTATCTTTGCTTATTATCTCCAAAGGCAGATAAACATTTTCCAAAATTGTTCTCCAGGGAAGCAAGGCAGGATTCTGGAAGACAAATCCAAACTCTCTATGCTGTCTTGCATGTTCAGCATCTTTGCCTCTGACCAAGACACTGCCGCTTGTCGGCTTTAACAATCCCCCTATAATTTTGAGCAATGTGGTTTTACCGCATCCGCTTGGCCCGACAATTGCAGCAAATTCCCCGCTATTGACATCAAAATTTATGTTTTCTATTGCCTTTATCGGTTTTTTCTTCTCCCTATTCAAGAAGGTTTTCTTTAAATTTTCTATTTCGATAATCTTGGTATTGGCGCCCATAAGATTCCTGTAATCAGAAGGGATATTTAAATCTTAACTTACTGCAAGAAGTCATTGGAAAATAATTTGCCGGTGTCGGTTTTTTTATCAATAAGCCCTAGTTCAAGCAATGAGTCCTGCATCTCTTCCCATCGTTCTCTGGACTGATAACCAAAGCCATGTTCTTGCGTGTCAGCATTTTCAAAAATAGGCAGCATCGCTTTGAATTTCTCCAGTTCCTCATCTTTATCCATTTCAGGATAGCGCTTTACCAGGACATCTGCTGCTTCTTCGGGATTATTTAATGAGTATTCCCATCCTTTAACAGAGGCCCTTACAAACTTTCTGACCAAATCCGGATTTTCCTTGATCAAATTCTCATTGGCAATCAGCGTTTGGCCATATATATCCAGGCCATAATCGGAAAACTTTAGCACATTAAGGTTCTCAAATCCCTTGTTTTCAATTATAATCGGCCCATAGTAGAAATAGGACAGTGCGATATCTGCATCGCCATTCATAAGTGCCTGTAGCTCCTGAGAGCTTCCGGAAGCAGGCAGAAACTTTACTTTATCCAGGTCTATGCCATTTTTCTCTGCAAATGCCGTGAACTCCTGCCTTTTGGTGCTTTTTGGGTCTGAAGCTATCGTTTTTCCCTCAAAATCTTTCGGGTCTTCTATATTGGCATCAAAATATAAAGCGCTTGTAGCAGTTTCCTGGTCAAGTACCACTATGACTTTTAAGGGCATTCCTTTTGTTATCCCTATCAAAACTGCATTTGCCGATGCCATGCCAAACTCGTTTTCTCCATTTGCTATGAGCTTAGCTGCTAGAGAAGATCCCTGAGAGGACAATATCTCCACATCCAGCCCCTCCTCTTCGTAAAAGCCTTTTTCCTGTGCCAATAAGTGTGGGGCATACATTATGGATGGAAGCCAGCCGATGCGGAATGCCACCTTGGTCAGCTTATTCTCTGATGAAGTCGATGATGTTGTGCCTTTTATCTCTAACAGAACCAAGCTGGCGATTATAACAACTAAAGCCGCAAAAACAACAAAAAAAATATTTCTTAGATGATTTGTATTTCTCATACATCAAAAGTATTTTTATCATATTTATAAATCTTGCTAATAAGGTTAGCCGAATTTACCATACAGTATCAAGCTACTCGACAGATGGATGCCAATACAATACCTTTTTTTCAATAATGCTCATAATTTTGTATAAGGCCACCCCTAATAAGGAAAGTATGACCAATGCTGCAAACATAAAGCTAGTATCCAGGTTAATGTTTCCCTGCATTATGAGGTATCCCAATCCCTTATCCGCGCCTACAAACTCCGCTACAATTGCTCCAATAACGCTAAAAGCCACGCCAATCTTCAATCCGGTGATAATATACGGCAATGCATATGGAAACTTAACTTTAAGAAAAACCTGCTTGTTCGTAGCTCCATAAGACTTCATCAGGTCTAATAGCTCTAAATCAGCGCTTTTTAATCCCTTGACACTATTAACAAGGATTGGGAAGAAGCTTACTATAGCAGCAATTATAATTTTCGGCAACAGGTCATACCCGAACCATAGTATCAGGAATGGGACAATTGCAATTTTTGGCGTTGTTTGGCTCATAACAAGCAAAGGATAAACTAATACTTCAAAGATTTTAAAATTAACCATTATTAATGCCAATATTATGGCAGTAACCGTGCCCAATATGAATCCAGTAATCGCTTCAAAGAAAGTGATGGAAGCGTGCTTCAAAAGCAAAGATAAATTGGCTGATATTTCCTTTCCGATTTCAAGCGGGGATGGAAGAATATATTCCGGTATATTCAGGACCATAGAACTTATCTGCCAGATCATTAGGATACCAAAATAGAATAATATCTGCATGATTGCTTTTTTCATTTTTATTTTCTTCAAGCCATCTAAAAGCATCGGTAGGTAGATTACGAAATCCTGTAAATTCAAATTCTAATCTTGTGAATCACGCCATCTTCTTTCCCTGCCGCGCCTCTATTTTCACCCATCAGAACCATTACTGATTTCATGATCAAATTAGGCTATATCAATCAAAATTTAACTTTTTTGACTATACTTCAAAACATACATATTTAACCACATTAATTAATTTTTTCATATTTATAAACAAAAATAAAGATATGGTCATGGATATTGCACTGATTAACAAAAGGCTAGATTGATTGTTCAAATGAATCAACAGAGTCATTATTATGGCAACCAATGCTACTGCAAAAAATGCAAATAGATCATTGTCAAATAAATTCACCATTTTTTTATTTGTATAATATAGAAATATAACTACCCTAAGCAAATTAACTATAAAGTACGCAGTTACTACCCCGGTTAATCCATAAAAATGCAATAAAGGAAATAAAAGCGCAAAAAAAATCAAATTTAAAGAACCTAAAATATTGTTGTATATTTTTATATCTGAAACAAATAAGTAATTCTCAACTGGCAAAAACGAAAGATAAAATAAAGTTCCTAATCCTATCAAAAGAAACAAAAAATATGTTCCGTACAAATTGCTTCCAAAATAGATATAATATATTTCTTTGCCTATAACTGATAAAAAAATAGAAAAAATTATAAAAAAGGCAAGGCTCAAAGCGGTAAAATTCCTAATGACTTCCTCAATTTTATGGTAATTATTTTTTAATATCTGGTAGGAATAAATAGGTGAAATATGAAAAAGCAGCTGATAAAATATGTCTTGGAGCTTATAAACTATTGAAATGAACACAGCTAAAATACCCAAAGAATTTGTATCTAAATATAACGTTGAAATTAAAAATCCCATAGTAAATATTAATCCGTTCAATGATCTAGACATATAATTTTTAAAAGTGTGTTCTCGAAAAATTCTCTTTATTAATTTCAAAGAAAAATATGGTGAATAATTTATTAATGTTTTAGTATAATGAGTTAATAAGAAATATTCCAGAACATTTCCAATGAATGACCCAAAAAAAATTGATAAAACTCCAAAATCAAAAATAAATAAAAAAACTAAGGTTGTTAAGAAATCAAATGTTAAGTTTGGTATGGTGGCTTTTTGTACTAAAATTTCATATTTATTGGTTCGTAAAAAATCTCTTAAAAATTTATTGGTTCGTAAAAATAAAAGTATGAAAATTGCCATAAAGTAAAATGGGATTAGGTTTTTATCGCCATACACGTAACTCGACAAGAAAATAACTAATGGAGACAAGAAAATAAAAAGGATTATATTCCCCAATAGAACAGATTTGTAAAGTGAATTAAAGGCATTTTGGAACAAGTTTTTATCTTTGCCGCAATAATCAGCATTATGCTTAAGCAGACTTAAGGAATAAGGTATATCCAGCTTTAACACCAATAATATTAGTGAAAATACTATGCCTAGTAGTGCATAGCCCGAAGTCCCTATATACCTAATATAGATTAAAGAGGAGACTATTGCTATAAAAATCTGGGAAAAAAAACCTAAGGAGGTGTAACTCGCATTTTTAAAAAAGTTTCCCACCATAATATTTTTTAAATTTCAGGTAATATTTAAAACCTATGGTTTTATTGCAATAATACACCATCCATAGCATAAAAATACAGAAAAAAATAAAAACAATTATAATAATATTTTAATGATGAAAAAACAAAAAAAGATTGATTTTTTGATAAAATCTTTAATAATTGCGCTCGTATTTTCTTTTATTATCAGCCTGGGTTGGTATTTTAAAATAGATCTGTATTTTGCAGATAGATACTCCTGGTACATTTACTTGGCAGAGAAGCATATGCAAATATCTGACAACGACTTTGACCAGAATCTCAGGTCTCTTGAATATATAAATAAGGCAATTAGCCTTGACAAAAACAGAGCTGAAGCCCATAAATTGAAAGTAAGAGTCTATTATAATAAGCTGAAGCTGATTGATGAAGCTGAAAAAGAGCTTTCTCTTTTAAAGGAAATTAATGAGTCTTATTTTTACCATTTATACCTTGGGGAGATTTTGAGAGAAAAAGGCAATTTAAACGATTCTTTAATTCATTATAAAAAAGCCATTGAAATTGGAATTGGTCCACTTTTTATTGATGCTAACATAGGCATGGGGTTAACTTACTTAAAAATCAGTGATTTTGAAAATGCTTTCAAATATTTAAACTATAGCAGGTTTTTGGTTGAACAATTCAATCTATATGGAGTAGAAAACGAGAAAAACCTGGTATTGATTCATGCCGGACTGGGTTTCATATATCAAAAAAAAGGCGATATAAAAAAAGCAAAAGAAGAGCTCGAAATAGCAGAGTCAATTAAACCAAAATTTGAGGAATCTATTTACGGCATTAAACCTTAGCAGAGCCATTAATTCTAAAAATGAGATATTCTGTGTCATTTTTCTTGAATCTTGCTTCTTCTATGTAATGGAACTTTTTCAGCATATCTTTGCATCTTTTTTTTGAATTTTCAACTGGAGATATTACCAGCTCTGTGCAGTATCCATCATAGAAATAATAAATGCATTCATTTTTATCCAATATTTCGTCGACAACAGTTGCATTCTTAAGGGCCTCTAATGTCCTCAGGCCCTTGATATTTGAAACAGAATTCAAAACCGTTGGGAATTCGGAGATGACGTAACAACCCTCAGGAATTATGCCTTGAATTTGAGCCGCGCTTTCTGTTTCCAGTGATTTATTGACATCTTCAGCATTTCTGTGTGCCTGGCTTAAAGCAAATGAAAATATCAAAATAAACATTAGCAAAACAAAAATTCTTATTCTTGGCAAATACTTCATGAAAAAATTACATATTTTTTCCAGAGAATATGCCGATAAAATTATAACGAAAATGCCTGGCGCCAAAGCCATCCTGCTTTCAGAATAAATAGGCAGGTAAAGAATAAAAAAGCTGATAAATAGAATAAAAATAAAGACTATTTTGTCTCCGTATCCCTTATTTCTAAAAAATATTATCAGTGCTGCCAAGAATAGGTATATATAATTAAATGAAACTTCCTTCAAAAAATGAAAAATATTCAAGTAATAGTAGTCAATGGCATAAACAAGAAAATTTCTTCTGAAAAAACTAATTAAATACCACTCTAAAATCACCATGACAATTAAAGCAAAAAAGATAATTATTGTGTAATGAGAATTTAAAAAACTAAAAAGTTTATTTTTATGATTTTTATAAAATTTAATGTAAATCAAAAAAAACACTGGAATCAGAATAATATTCTCGAATCTGACAAGCGGTGCAAAAATTAGAAGCAAGGCGGTCATTACTAAAGCCGGTTTTTCCTGGGTTTTTAGATAAAGAACGAAAAACAATAAAGTTAGCAGGACAAAAAATAAAGAAGGATTGTTTGTTTCTGCTGAATTCGACCATATGATGTAGACTGGCGTAAGGGCAAGAAAAAAAGACGACCATAAAGCTATTTTTTCATTTTTAAACAAAAGATACACAAATAAAAATACCAAGATTATCGATAAACTTCCAAGTATGCTGCTTAAATACAGAGCAACATAATTATTTAACCCAAATAGTTTGAATGCTATGGATATTAAAAATGGCCAGGCAGGAGGTTTTGGTGAAACTCTGCAATTTTCGTTTAAATCCGGGCCGTATTCACAAATAACCGGCTGAAATTTTTGGTTTATGTTTTTTGCTGCCTCTAAATATGAGGGCTCGTCAACATACATAATATGGTAATGGGGGAAAACAAATAGCCTCAAGGCAGAGCCTAAAATGAATATTAGAAGCAAGTATACCCATCCTTTCTTCTTAATTTGACTAAATGGTTTTAGAATATTTTTAAAATTTACAGAATGGAACGCAACTACTATTGCAATTAAAAGGATGTATAATATCAAAACTATATAATTTTTATATATAGCGATTAAGTCCATATTTTGAGAATAAGGCTAATTTTTTATAAATGTTTTCAAATACAGTTAAGATTATTTGAGGCCGGATATCTCTTCATTCAATTCTATAATTTTTCTTTCTTTTAATTTTTGAATTTCTAAATTTAATTTATCTATTTGTTTTTGCTGCTCTTTAATACCTTCAATTAAAGGTGCAATAAGATTGCCATATTGAACAGATTTTAAACCTGTTTTTTCATCTGTTGATACTAACTCGGGGAATACTTTTTCCACTTCCTGGGCAATCAATCCTATAGATTTCTCATTTCCATCTTTCCATTCGAAGGAAATGCCATTAATCTGCCGTATTTTCTCTAATGGATCCTGTATTTTTTTAAGGTTTTGCTTTAACCTTATATCAGAACTCGAATGACTGGAGTGGCTTGAATGACTGGAGTGGCTTGAATGATGCGAATGCGAGCCTGTCACCACTGATGATACTCCGTCATCTACATCGGATATTGTGATTGCGCTGGCCTCTATATCCTTTGTGGAGAATAAGCTAGAAGCGGCTATTGTGCCAATAAAAGTGCCCAATGATACCATTGATTGCTTGGAAATTGTACCTTTTTCTTCTTTTACAAATGAGGAAATTTTCTTTTTCAGTTGGGGTATTATGTCTTTTTTTGCCATTTTTTATGTCTCATGCATTAATCCTAAAGTGTAATTATAAAATTCATACCCTAGCTCTTCCAAATCAACATCATTAATAAACTCCGGTTTTGGCTTTAAATTTATAATAATCTTATCATTCCTGCTTCCATAGACAGCAACCCAAAAATTTTCGGTAAATTCTTTTGATGCCTGCAATATTGCATGGTAATTGTACATATCCATATTAAAATTCAAGGTAACATGGCTATTAACTTTATCAATCCGTATATTTTCTGTTTTCAACATTTTAGATTTGGCTTAAGGTTTATGCCTCTTTCCACAATTTTGAAATGCCAAGCGGATCATTTATGGCTTGTTTTTCCAGCTCTGCCAAGTTTTCCTCTATAATAGACATCTTATCTTCATGGCAGGTTTCTATTTTTTCCATTTTATTCTTCTCTGCTTCAAGCTTATCGAAAGCATTGGTTATAAGCCAGTTATTAAACTCCCTGCCAAGCTCTTCCAAGCCTTTACCATTTCCTTTGGGCCTTAATTCCACGATAATTTCGCTTGATGAATCTTTTGCAATAACTGCAAGCGCTTTATACATAGCTGAGTTTATAGCTGATTTGACAGCGTCAACAGGAAAAATTGCCGGATTTAAAGAGATAATGGCATAGTTTTCATCTTCATTCAATTCCATATTGGCCAATTTTTTTATTTGAGAATTTTTCATGAAAATCAAACCACCTGTCAGCAATGGTATAGGGCTTTATTTAAATTTTTCTGTAAAAGAGCAGTCAGTAATATTCTGCCATAAAATTTATATACAAAGTTATCACTAATGCCCTAAAATGAGGCTTGATTTAAAGGTTGGTTTTTCGTGCAATATGCGCTGCAATTTCTGCGTGCAGGGGGACAAGCGTCTTTGTTATAAAGATAAAACTACGGAAGAACTAACGAAGCTGATTGAGGAGAATTACGCAAGGGGCATAAAGGAGATAGTTTTTACAGGAGGAGAACCAACAGTCAGGAAAGATATTGTCAGGCTTGTCTGGCATGCAAAAAAAACAGGTTATGAGCTGATACAGATACAAACCAATGGAAGAAGGTTCTGCTATATGGATTTTTGCAAAGCTATTGTAATGGCAGGCGCTACAGAATTCAGCCCTTCTATACATGGTTCCTGCGCTGAAATACATGATGTCATGACTCAAGCCCCGGGTGCATTTGGGCAGGTAGTTCAAGGCATAAAGAACCTAAAAAAGCTAAAACAGCGTGTTATGACAAATACAGTAATTACAAAACAGAACTATAAGGACCTTCCGGATATTGCAAGGCTCCTGGTTTCATTGGATGTTGACCAATACCAGTTTGCATTCGTGCATATCCTTGGGAGCGCTGATAAAAACAGAGATTTGGTTGTTCCGAAGAAGTCAGAGATAATGCCTTATGTAAAAAAAGGGCTTGATATAGGCATAAATGCAGGAAAGAGAGTGATGACAGAAGCCATACCTTACTGCTTCATGAGAGGCTATGAAGATTACATTGCTGAAAGGATAATCCCATCAACCAGGGTGGAGGACGCAACATGGACTATTGAGAATTACACTGAGTTCCGCTTAAATGAAGGAAAAATCAAGAACCCGGAAAAATGCAGAGATTGCATATATTACGATATCTGCGAAGGGCCATGGAAAGAATACCCGGAAATGTACGGATGGGATGAGTTTGTTCCGGTTATCAAGGCAGATTAGATCATTTAAATAAACTAGATTATTTGATTACTCTGCCGGCCCATTTCATGAACAGCTCTTTTTCAAAACCATCCTCTGCTATCTTATCAAACAGATATTTGCATTGCATGGCATAAATTCTATATTCAGGGTGCATGTTAACATTTGGGATGATAGTTCCCTGGTCCTGATAAACCTTAACGGGGTGAATGCCGCCCCACGGCCTAAACGGGGAGTTGTAGCAAGTCAGGTCCAAGAATGAAGAAGCCCAGGTATTTATGTTGTCTTCGCTTCCCAATACTTCCATGGGCTCCTGATCCACAGTCCCTATTTTGAATACCGGCTCCAATATCATCCTGCCTTCATCGGAACTGTAAACTGCCCCGTCAAAATTATATAAAAGCGCTGTGCGCCCCATCCCGGTCGGGCTCATTAACTCAACATACATAGGATCGGTGTGATTGAGGACCTTGCAAACTATATTGAAAGACCCCCTTTCCATTATGTCTATGCCTCTTTTGTTCAGCTCAAAAACATATTCCATGGCTTTAACCCAGAAATCATAAAATTCTTCCGGAGTATAGGTCAACTCCGGCCATCTGCTTAGAGCATCCCCAAAATTCTGAACTGGCCTAAGATGTAATGTCCTTATTCCCAATCTGACATATGTGTCCACTATCTCTTTAGGATGCTCCAAAGCCAATCTTGTTATAGTTGCAAGGACATCCACTTTTCTTTCTAAATTCAGCTTTTTGTAGTAATCTTTCACAAAGAGCACCTTGTCGTTTGTGACATTAAACGTATCATGCCCGGCTAAAGTTCTCCTGTTGGCATCATGAACTTCCCTTGAGCCGTCAATCGAGGTGCAAATCGCGACATCATGCTGTGCCAGAAACCTGAGCTTCTCTTCGTTCAATAAAGACAGGTTAGACACTATGCAAATATGCAAGTCTTTTTTGAAAATTTTATTCATCTCTCTGGATTTTTCCACAACTAATTTAACAATTTTCCAGTTTAGCAGGCATTCGCCGCCCTGGAATTCAATGGTGATGTAGGGGCCTCCTGACTTAAAAATGAACTTCAAGGTTTTAAGGGCTGTTTCCCTGCTCATAAAATCCTTTCCCTGAGAAACGCCTGCATGGCAATATCTGCAGCGGTAATTGCAGGTATTTGTTACATTAATCATATGCAAAGACGGCTGAAGAAAAAGATTCCTGTTTATGGCGCTGTAGATTCCAGTGGCCAGATCCAGATTTTCATTGTCAATGATAATGCAGGAATTTTTTAGTTTTTCGTATAAATCTTTGTTTTCATAGAAATCTTCAGATTTAAGAGAATCCAGCCCCTCTTCTGAAAGCAAAACCCAGCCTCCAAAATAACCAGTGACAACAAATTTTCCGCTGCTCAGCCTTTCATAAGCGTAAGGCAGAATTCTTGTTTCTATTTCCTTAGCGCTTGCTTCATGCATCATCTCTTTCCAAATCTCCCTATTTTTATTGATATCTTCCATTTAAAAATATTATAAATTTGCTTCCTGCCTTATCTCTTCATCAAGTTTCTTTATTTCCTTGTCTTCTTTTCCTGTAAGCGGCTTCGGAGTTATGGAAAAAAGCGCCCTTTGCAGCACCATGCTTATTACGTCCTTATTTTTCTCAAACTGGTTAAAATAATTGGTAATGGAAAGCATTTCCTCAAAGAACTTATATGCAAATTTCTCCAAATCCTGCTTTGCATCTTTTGGCTTAATTTTTACGATAATTTCTTTGTTTTTATCTCCATCCAGAATAAAATAATATTTGTCTAAGAAGATGTATGCTGTAGCATAAACCCTTTCCAGGGAATAAACTTCAGGGTTAATTCTCAGGACTAATTCACCATTTTTTACCTCAAAACCAGACCCCATAATCATAATCACTTAAAGTGCCTATAAAAATGTTTCGTTCAGAAGAATGCAAAGAATATATTACCTTTGGAGAGCAAGGTTAATAACACACCAATGAAAATAAAAGGTGCAAATGGTATTGTCTGAAATATCCTTATTGAATGATCTTTAATGAAGCCTTTACTATGCAGTTTTTTGATTTTGCCTATATCTTTTTTGGTTAAACCTTCTGACAAAGAGCTTAACAGCAATTTTCCTTCTGACCTTTCCATCAACAAGGACATGAATCCCAATGGCGCTATTTTCTTTTTTTTGTATGTACTTTTCTCCTTTGAGAAATTCTCTGCAATAACCATACCAGGCTTCAGATTCTCTATATATATTGGATAAGAAAACAGCTCAAAAGACAGGTTAAGGATAAAATACCTTATAAACAAAAATAGCAAAGATACCAAAGCATAAGTTTTCAGGAATTGTGAAGTGAAGATTATTTCTGGCGAGGATATAATAGCTAAAATTGACAATGTTATGCTTAGATTTCTCAAGTTTGCCTTAAGGGCATTTTTTAAGATGTAGAATGCGAAAAGCATGAATAGAAGAATGACAAACATATTGTTAAGAACCGGGATGCTTTCAATAAAATACAGTGCTATTAGCCTTCCCAGCCATATAAAAGCAAAAATAAAAATCAGGCTCTCGAAAAGAAATTTAGGCTTCATTGCATTCTTTACTATATTGAGCTTCAGTTTAGTGCTGGTTTTGAACAATATCCTGTACAGATAAAATATCAGGAAAGGCGTAAAGGTATTTATCATCACAATAAATGAAGGAAAATAGTTTATATAGCCGAACTGATAGAAAGACAGGGGAATCAGGGCTGCATAAGCCAAAAACAGCTTTGCGTCTCCTGCGGACCATAAGTTTGAGAGCCAGATTAAAAGGCCGACAAAAAGGGCAAAAGCCATATTAGTGAAGTATTGTTTTATATAGAAGCTGCTTATCGGCTCATTTTGCATGTATAAAAGCACTATTGTTAAAAGCACAGCTGCCAAAGAATAGACTAAAGCCAGAATTATCCATTTGTTCCTTATCTTGCCTATTTTGATGTCTTCATAGGAAGTAACAATGCCTACAAACAGCAATGCAGGCAAAAGGAGCATTGTCAAAACATCAGCAGCCATAAATCAGCCCTTATTAGGCATGTTTAAATAAATTTCTATGATCAGCTATAGTGGAGAGCACAAATCAGCGGAAAAATCTCTAAAAGATTTTCTAGGTTTGCTGATGCAAACGATTGACTGAAATAGCTTGTGTTCCCGAATACACACAAAAATCATAGATTTTTGGTGTCCTAAAAATCACAAAGTGATTTTTATGATAGTGGCGGAATAATCTGCTCAATTATTTAGTTTTACCCCATATTTCAGAAATCAGTTTGAAATGTTCTGCTGAGGCTGCAGTGCTATTGTTCCCCTGATCATGTCTTTACTGTAATCATAGATTACTATTGCGTCATTATACTGCACAATGAAGCTTCCAACATAAGAGACGTCCAGACCTAAAATCTGGGATTGTAATGTGGCAAGGTTGCTGTTGGTTATCTGCAATATATTTGATGGAGAAACACCAACGTAATTCCGCATCTCTCCATGGGCTGTAAGCTTCTGCAGGAAATAATCCAGATTTATTGCCTGCGGAACTAAAGATTTTTTCAATTCAAGAGTGTTGAGCAAGGAGATTGCACTAACTGCTGCTATTATAATTAATAAAAATATTATTATTTTATCTGAATTGTCTTCTTTTCTGCTTCCACCCCTTGCCATAAAAGGGAAAAAAACAAAGGTCTTATTTAAAATTTATGGATTTGTTTATTTTGGCCGCGTTTTAGATTCAATCATTAAGCAGATTGTAGTACAACCTTATTGGAATAAATAAGCCCTATTTACCGAAAGTTATTTAAATTAAAAACAGGCTAGTACAATTAATTATACTACGTTACACTACAAGTAGTGCTTTTGCGATTAAAAAAAGAGGTGGTAATTATCCGTTTATTCAGCATCATAAGCAGGAATTCTAGAATATGTATTGTCAAACCAAATAATCCAGGATTAGGTGGTGTTATTGACTCATAAAAGGTATATCCAAAGGCATGGGAAAAGCCACGGCCCTTATTACTACAAGAATGTAAGGGATGAAAGCGGCAAGGTAAAGAGCGTCTACCTGGGGAAGGTAAGCGAGAAAGGAAAAAGACCTTTAAAGATAACAATAGCCCTTCTTTTCATTTTGCTCATAATAATTTCTGCGCTGTTTTTTGTCCAGAACCGGTCAATTGTGCTCAGCAGGATAGCTGCAGAAGAAAGCATTGCGCCATTTGATGTTGACCAGATCCTGATAAAAGTATTGGTGAAATCAGGGGATTTTCTTGAGAAGGAATTAAGGGTAATGAATATAGCCGAGAAAAATGAAAATGTGCAGGCAGATGCAAAAGGGCTTGCCGGCATTGTCAGCATAATTGACAAGGAGTTTGAAATAAGCCCGGGCCAGACCAAGGTTGTAAGGGTCAATTTCTCAAGCTTTGACAAGCAAAAAGGAATTGAACAGGCCAGCGGAGTTTATCCCGGAAAAATCATCGTAAAATCAGGCACTTATCAAATTGAGATTCCAATCATTGTTGAGATAGAAAGCAGGGATGTGCTGTTCGACATAAACCTAAATCCTGTGGCCAGGGACCGCACAGTAAGCAAAGGGGAAAGCACCACTTTTGAAATCCAGGTCTTCAACCTGAAAGACATAGAGTCATACAATATAGACATGAACTATTTCGTAAAGGACATAAACGGCAACACGATCATAAGCGAAAAAGAGAATGTCGTTGTAAAGACCCAGGCATCATTTTTCAAGACCCTGAAAGTACCACAGAACCTGAAAGCAGGCAATTATGTCTTTGCTGCCGAAGCCTCTTTTGGAGGCTCCACAGGAACGGCAAGCTACCTTTTTGAGGTTGAAGAGAGCGAGAAAGAGAGCAGAACCGCAGGATTCATAGGATTTTGCAGGAATGATCCGCTATGCTGGTCGCTGTCAATAGTTGTTTTATTGCTTATATTCACGATAGGCGCATACCTGTACTTCTTCATAGGGGCATACATTTACAGGAAACTGTTTGGCGCTCCAGTGGCCCAGGCAAGAAGGGTTGAAAGGCCGGTTGCCGAAATCACAGCTGTCAAAAAAGAAAGGCGCTCTTTGGCCAAGGCTTTCAGGGACTGGAGAAACAGGAGAAGAAAGGAGAAAGAGCTGAATATAAAGAAAAAAATCGAGATTGGCAGGCAGAAGCTAAGGCTTGAAGAAGAGCAGGAGAACCTGAAAATAAAGCTAAAACTTCAGAAACAGAGGCAGGAAGAAAATGAAAAACACAGGAAAGAAAGAGAAAAAGAGAAGCTGAAAGAGCTGAGGGAAAAGGAAAGGCTGCAGCAGGCAGAAATCAGAAGGAGAAAAAGAATAGAGTTCTTCCGTAAGCTTGGACTTATAAAAACAGAAGAAGAAAAAGCAGAACTGAAGAAGCAAAAATTAATGCTAAGGGAGAAGGAAAAAGAGCTCAAAAAGAAACTAGAGGAAAGGAGAATACAGGAAAAGGAAGGGAAAAGAGGCAGGGCAGGAAAATGCAGAAGGCTCATAGAAAAAGGCTACAAAGCCTTAGAGAGGGATAAGATAAGGAAAGCCGAGAAGATTTATGAAAAACTGCTGTATGTTTACGTCCATCTTCCCACTGACAGGAAGGTAGAGGTATTCAAGGAGGTAAATTCTTTTTACAAAAGCATGCTGCTAAAGAAACATGATTCAGAGCATAAAAAAGAGGAAAAGGAAAAAGCCGAGGAGGAAATAAAAAGACAAAAAGAGCTGGAAAGAGAAAAAGAACTAAAGGAACGTGAAAAACAGCAAAAAGAAAACTATGAAAGAGAAGAGAAAGAGAAGAGAGAACGGGAGCTGAGAGCAAGGGAATTGGCCAAGAAAAAGCTGGATGAAGAGAGAAATAAGGGAAAAGAACAAGAGCTCAAAAAAGAGGAGATTGCAAGGAAGAAAGCAGAGCAGGAGAAGCTGCGTTTAGAGGAAGAGAAACAAAAGCAAAAGAATGCAAAGCTCAAGGAAAAAGAAGAGCTGAAGCGATCAAGGGATTTAGAGAAGAGAAAGATTGAGGAAGAGAAAGAGGAAGAAAGACAACAGGAGCTTAAAAGAATAGAATCAGAGAGGAAGAAGAAAGAGGAAGAGAAGAGGAAGAAAGAGCTGGAAAGGCAAAAAATAGAAGAGCAAAAGAGAAAAGAAAAGGAGCTTGAAAAGCAAAAGAAGGAAGAAGAGCGCAGGAAAGAGCAGGAGGGAAAAAATAAAATATTAAATGAAATAAAGAATATTGAAAACCAGATAAGTGAAAAAGACAACAAGATAAATGAGCTAAACAGGGATGCCAAATCAATAATTTCTGAGAAAGAAGGATTGATCAAAGAGATAAACTCGCTGCAAAAGAGCATAGAAGAGTTCAGCAACCAGAAAGATGCCATCCTCAGGGGATACAATCAGGAAGCGCAGAAAAGGAAAGAACTGGAAGAGTCCTATAAGTCAGATATAGCAGAATGGAAAGAGAGGTATGACGAAAAAGAAAAGCAAAGGCTAGGCAAAAGCTCCCAAGGAGAGTATGAAAATGAGCTAAGGAAGCTTGAAGAAGAGCTGCAGGGAATGGATGCGGGGGAAAGGAAAGAGCACGAGAAATGGAAAAAGCTTGAGCTCAAAGCCAGGTTTAAGCTGCAGGAAAAAGACAGGAGGAAGGCATTAGAGCAGGAATTAAACGGCCTTCTAAAAGAAAAGCAGCAGATTGAGGATAGATGGAAACAAAGGAAAGAGGCTGCGGGAAAACCAGTTTTAGGCAAAGATAAAGGGCAAAAAATAAAAGAGCTCGATAGCGAGATAAAGAAGAACGAGAAGGCTATTGAAGAGCTAAAGCTCAAAATTTCTGGCAGGGAAAAGGCAATAAAAACCCTTCAAAGCAGCATACAAAAAGCAGAAGAAGAAAAGGGAAGGCTGCAGGACGAGGCTGCTGAAAAGAAAAAAGGACTTGGAGGAATAAGCTATATAACATCAATCTTCAGTTTCAGAAGAAGAAAAATAATAGTGGAGGTTAAGGGAAAAGAGAAAATAGAAGCAAAAAAAGAGATTGAAAGGGCCTTAAGGAAGAAAGAGGAAGTTAAGGAAAAGCCAAAAGAGAAAGGAAAAGGGCTATTTTCAAAATTATTCGGAAAAAAAGAAGCTGAGGAAGGCAAAGCCAGGGAAAAAGAGCTAGGATTAAAGAAAGAAGCAGAGAAAGAAAAAACGCCGGCAAAAAAACTTAAAGTATCCTTAGAGCCTGAAATGGAAAGGAAAATAGAGCCAAAGGAAAAAGCAGGATTATTCTCAAAGATTTTCAGAAAGAAGCAGGAAGAAAAGAAAATAGAAGAAAAGCCGAAAAAAGGGGAAAAATCTGCTGAAAAAATAGATATAGAAAAAGAACTGAGGGAATTGAGCAGGGTAAAAGCGGGGAAAAAGCCTGAAGAAGAATTCAGGGAAAAGAATGAAGGGTTTTTCTCAGGATTGTTCAAGAAAAAAGAAGGAAAACCGGCAAAAAGCCAGGAAAGGGTAAAGGAAGAGAAAGAGCTTGAAGAGCTGGAAAAAGAGGTAAAGGAGCTGGCATCAGGATTTGAAAGCAGCAAAGGGAAAGAGGCTATATTCGAGGATGTTCCGGAAAAAGAAGAGAAAAAATCAGCTATGCCGGAAGAAAAGCCTGCGAAGGAGGGAATGCTCTCAAGATTATTCGGCAAGAAGGAAGCCAAGGAAGAAAAAACAGAAGAAGCTGCTGTTGAGAAATCCAAAGAAACAAAATCGGAACATGACCTTGAAAAGAGCATAAGGATGCTTGGGGAAAGCTTCGGGAAGAAGAAAGAAGAGAAGAAAGGATTGATCAGCAGCATAATAAAAAAGAAGCCAAAAGAAGAAAAAAGAGATAAAATAACAGAAGCAAAGGCAAAAGAATGGCAGAAGCCGGAAGAAGAGATTAAGAAAAAAATACAGGGAAAAAGCTGGAAATTTGGAAAGTGCCACAAGATGCTTGCAAAAGCTGAAGAAGCTTTGGGGAAAAACAACAAGGAAAAGGCAAAGAAACTCTATTTGAAAGCCAGAGACCTGTATACCAAGCTTGAGTATCATGAGAAGAAAGAGGCGTATGACGAGGTTATGCAATTGTACAATAAATTAGCCAAATAAATTTAAATAAAAAATGCCATCACGGTTCACAAATAAGTTCACAACAATTTGAGCAAGTAAAAGATAAGGTATAAGTTATATTAAAATACAATAAAAATTAAAAAAATAATAGCCGACGAAGTCTCGGGTGATTGAGCGTAGCGAATTTTACGTTGCCGTACACGCGAAAATGCATAGCATTTTCGGTGCATGAACGAAGTTCAGCACAGCGCTTCGCGCTTGTGTCCTGAAAATCTTACAGATTTTCATGAAAACACTGTGGGGTGCAAAGCACCCCACTACTGGTGTGCGGGAACGCACAAGCGAACATCACCCCATACGCTAGTGTGCAGGCATGCACAATGGCAAAAACGCAGGTAATGAAAAATATCTTTTATTGCCCTGATGATAAAAAGACTGCAGTAAAGAATGACAAAATAAATAGTTATGAATGGTTGGGTATAAGCGTATTCAATGTTGATCCGCCTTTCTTTCCCTATAATCCCAATAAATCAATCTATTTTTATATTAACAGATACTACAATGCAAAATATGCAGAAAACCGAGCCTGGAAGGGGGAAAAACGATACGGCAAGCGATAAAATCAGGGAGCTTGAGGAACGAATATCCAGCACAAAATACAACAAAAAGACGCAGCATGCCATCGGCCTGTACAAGGCGCAGCTTGCAAAGCTGAAGGAAAAGCAGGCTTCAAGGGGCAAGGGGAAAAAAGGGGAAGGATATTCGGTAAGGAAGACAGGAGACGGGACTGCTGTATTGCTCGGGTTTCCTTCTGTCGGCAAAAGCACGCTGCTGAATGCGATCACAAACTCCGAGTCAAAGGTCGGGGCTTATGCCTTTACCACGCTAACAGTCATACCGGGCACACTGGAATATAAGCACGCAAAGATACAGGTTCTTGATGTTCCGGGAGTTGTGCACGGAGCCGCTGCAGGAACAGGAAGGGGAAAAGAAGTTCTGGCTGTGATAAGGAATGCAGATTTAGTGCTGATAATCGTTGATGTTTTCAATCCAGAGCACTACAAGGCGCTGCTGAAGGAAGTCTATGACACCGGGGTAAGGATAAACCAGAAAAAGCCTGATGTAAAGATTGAAAAGGCAAGCAGGGGCGGCATAAGCATAGGCTCAACTGTCAAGCTGACAAAGCTGGATAAAAAGACCATTGAGAGCGTATTGAGGGAATTCGACCTGAACAATGCAAACATAGTCTTAAGGGAGGATATCGATGTTGACCAGCTGATAGACATTGTCGAGGGAAACAAAGTTTATATCCCTTCGATATGCGTCTTGAACAAGATTGACATGGTCAATAAGGAGGATCTGGACAGGATCAAGGGAAAAATAAACCCTGATTTGTGCATTTCCGCTGATAAAAAAATCAATATCGATGAGCTGAAAGAGCTGATTTTCCGGAGATTAAGGCTGATGAGGATTTACCTCAAAGAATACAACAAAAAAGCAGATCTGGATGAGCCGCTGATAATAAAAGAAGGGGCTACACTAAGGGACTTGTGCTCAAAACTGCATAAGGACTTTGTGAGCAAGTTTAAGTTTGCCAAGGTTTGGGGAAAGTCGGCAAAATATCCGGGAATGAAGATAACTAAGATTGATCATGCAATGGAAGATGAGGATATAATAGAGCTGAGGATTAAATAAATTGGATTTCAAAAGTTTTATTGATTATTATTATTTGAGACTATAGGCTCGGCGCAGTGAATTGCGAGCGACTCGCTAAAAAGTCGCTCGTCGCATCTCAATGCCTCGCAATATTGGAATATACTGCATTAAGAACACGTTCGCAATACTCCGTGATTTAATGCCGTTATTTCACAACCTGATTTAGAATATGCTGCAAATACTCCTTCTTTGTTGAAAACCCCGCTTTCTTTGCCAGCTTGTCCATCCCTTTCACGAAATTGCTGCCATATTGGGCTGCCTTCTTTTTTCTCCATGCAAATTCTGTTTCCAGGCCATAATCAGCTGCTATCTCCCTAAGAATTATTTTTTTCTGCTCTTTGTCCAGCTTGTACATCGGATGAACTGACATTGCTGCTTTTATTACGCTTTCATCCATGTAAGGCGTCCTTACTTCAACCCCTAAATTTGATGCTATCTTAAAATCCCGCAATAAATCCCTCTGCCACATATTTTTCAGGCCTGACCAGCATTCTTTGTGGAGAGCCTCAAAATTGTCATTTTGGAATGCCTCTTCATGCCTTTGGTAGCCAGCAAATATCTCCTCTGTTCCAAGTCCGGAGAAAAGAATTTTTTCATTATTTTGCAAAGCTAGTCTTAAAACTGCATATACAACAGAGCCGACAGAGGCCCATACAATGTCATCGCTCTTTAAGATTTTCAGGGTTTCTTTTATTGAATTTTCCATCTCCTCCAGATTCATTAACTTAAATTTTAAATTGAGGCTGTGCTTTTTTGCTATCTGCTGCGCAAAGTCCAGATCCTGGGAATTTTCAATGCCGATACTGTAGCAAGTGAAATTAAGATTGTAATTTTTGCATATCAATGCCAGCAAAGTGCTGTCAACGCCTCCGGAAAAGAGAATCCCGAAATGCCCAATATTTTGGGTTCTTTTTATTATTGCCTTCTCTATTGCTTCCCTTAATTTCCTTTTTGCCCTTTCCTTGTTGGTTTCTAAACTATCAAAAGGAGATTCCATTGAAGAAATGAGCTTCTCCCATGATTCTTTCTCAACTAAATTATTGTTTTTCAGGTATATTTCCACATGCAAAAGGAAAAAGCAAGCTTTTAAAAATCTTTTTAGGGAATTTTGAGTTAAATTTGTTTTGTCAAAAACCACCAGTCAAAGACTGGTGGAATGTTTTTGTTTATGTTGAACATTGAGTGGTTTTTGAGCATGCTCGGAAATTTTGCACAATCACGAAGCACATTGACTTCCAGCCACTAGTTCAAAACTGGTGGAAAATTTCCGACATTTTAATCTGTTCGCCCTTCGGGCTCACGATAAATTCATTTTCAATTATATTTTCAATCCGCCTTCGGCAAATATAGTGCTCGCCTTCGCTCTCCTACATAACGCTCAGGCTCGCCATCTATTACATTAATTTTTGCCGCTTAACTTGAAATTACTCTTTTTAGGTAGATTTAAATATTTAAGAATAAATTTTGAATTATATGGCAAATAAAAGTTCCGGCAGGGAGGAGCAGATAGGATTCCATAAGGGTGCTTTGACCACTTTGGCCAAGGAAAGGGAAGAGATGCTCAGGATACTGCAGATAGTTGAGCAATTGATGCAGATGCACCTTAAGGGGCTAAAGGAGCTTGGGGTTGACCTGCAGGAACAGGCTCAAGAGGCAAAAAGCCCAAATGGCAAAAAAAGCGGCAAGAAAAAGCCCATAGAGGATATTCTTAAATCATAAAAATCCGCAAAACGGATTTTTAGGATGCCAAAAATCACGAGAAAAGCATTGCTTTTCTGTGACACAGAAAATCTTCGATTTTCTTGTGTCTTTGATTTTTGTGCATAAAGCCGATAATTAGGTTTTTCAATAGATAATATAGCATATCTCTGAAAACAAAGCCAATACTAAAATAGCATTATAAAATCCGATAATTATTAAATAAAAATATAATTCCTAATTCTATGGTTAAAATGCAATATTCATTTAACTGCTATGGGCATGAAAATATAACTGCAAGACACAGGACTACATTAGAATTTACAAGGGATGCTGAAGTCAGCCTTAAAGGCGACTGCATTATAGGAGTCAAGGCTGATTTTTCATTTCCGGAATTAAAAAAATTCATTGAAAACGGGATTAATGCCAATAAAAAAAATCAATTAAAAAATATCCCGCCAGATAAAAAAACAATAAACAAAAAAAATAAAATAAATGAAATTCCGGTAAAAATTATAATAAAGAGCAATAACCATAAAGAAGAGATAAATGGATTCCTGAATCCTGATTTTGATGATGAGAATGAGATAGTAATAAGAAAGACTGATTTTGCTTCCGGAAGGACTTTTGCAGTTAAATCTGACAAGGCTGCTTTTGATTTAAGCAATGAGCTTGTTAATCTGCTCAAGAATCCTGAAAACAAAATTGAGGTTATTATTGATTGAAGGTAAGACCTATCGGAATCATCAAAACATGAATATTTTTATATAATCTATATAAACCAATGAGTGGCAAAAACACATAGATTTTTAAATTAAGAAGGCTTAACTATTGTTAATAGAAAAGGAGTGTTCTTTTAGCAGTTGGAAAGAAGATGTAGAGGAAAGACTGAAAATTGAGTTAGAGGAAAAAGGATGAATAATTTTGAAAGGCTTTTAGGGCTTGCTGCAATTGGCGGATTTATGAAATTGGTAACCGATGATAATAATATTGGTGTTAAACCGAAAACCCATGGGCCTGGATTAGAACATATTGCAAACCATGTAGGTGGCGATAATGAGCCCCCAGTAGATGATGGTAATGTAGTAACAACTTCCAACGGCTATCAGTTAGGAGATATTGTTAACATGAGCTTTATGATTAATGGTAGAAATTCTACGTTAAGAGAAACATTTACGGAAGCCGAATCAGCGTTAATTTCATTTTACGATTCTAAAGTCAAAGAAGTCCAGAAAGGCCAGTCAAGGCATATGGGCGGAGTTTACGAAGAACATATTAAAGATATGCTCCAGATTTATTTTGATATAACAAGCCAACTAAAAATAAAGCCAGATTATAAGTTTGTCGCTTCAATAATTATACATGATTATTTTGAAGATCATCCAGAGATGAGAGGATTGTTAAAGGAATTTGACAGAATGATGAGGAGATATAGAGAAGATGATAAGCTTCAAAAAAATGGGAATATAGAAAGAATGTTGAGTAAAATAAGACAAAAAAGATTCGAGCTTATTTCTGGATTATCCAAACAGCAAGAGGTTTTTTTAGAAGAATACGGCAGAAAACATGACTTAGGTGATGAAGAAAGAAGGCAGCTTATGCTTGATGCTCAGACTATAGTTGGCATTGCTGAATGGCTTACGAGGAATGTAGAGCAAAGATTCTTTCACGATTCTGTTTATCTTCTGCACAGAATGAATACTGTAGAAGATTATGCAGACCAAGCAAAAGGGAGCCCCTTGCAATCTCGGCTAATGCACAGTTTTGGAATTCAATGTGGTACAGAGCCTACGGAATATTACTTAATGAGAGCATTGGGGAAAGCAATAGACAGAATTGCATTATCAAGGGAAAGAGAACAAAGATATACAGAAGCTGAAGCCATAGAACTAGGATCTCTTGTTGAACAAAATGAGCGGCTAAGAGATATTTACGGACATGTTGATTTCAGAGGCTCAGAAATGCCAAGGCCTTACTTGCTTAACTTGCTGCATAGGAACATGGTGGTTTTAAGCAACATGGGTTATGCATTGAATGAGTATGGCAGACAAATTGTAAGAGAAAGTAGTAACGATTCTATCGCTTTTGCTTATTTGAGAGCAATCCAATTAGCAAGAAAACGTCTAATTGAAGAAAGCAGAAAAATAGTAGGTGAATTAACTACGAGCTATGAGCAAGAGTTACCGAATGAAACTGTTGATGAAGTAAAAACTCTTGTAAATGCAAAACCAAAAGGATATTACAGAAGACTAACAGGAGAAGGGCCGGTAAGCAGAGGCCTTGGCCTAGATACAGATCATCCAGCTGATTGGGCAGATTTAGATAAAGACCATAAAGGCAACAACAGCGTACTTAGAATGTCACGCAACTATGAAGATGCATTGGTATTCGGACGATTGCTTACACATTTTGAAGAGCCCAAGAAAAACAAAATCGACCTTAATAATGGGAATTTTCAGTTGTTTTACATTGAGGGCCTGACTGGTCACCCTGCCTTGGCAGCCACACCTTATACGACATAGTTTTAAATATTAACACTACTTTCTAGTGGTATAGATGGAAAGGTTTAAAAAGATTAAAATTGTCCCATAAACCATGGTTGAGAAGGACATACCAATTGGAGTTTTAAGCCCAGAATTCAAGGAATTTTTAAGCAAGTTTCATTTAGCCAGAATTGCTCTTTCTAGGCAAGAGATTCCAGAGCATGCTTTGGACGATATTGTAGAACTTATGGACTTTCTTCATCTTGCTGGAGAAATGAACATTCCAAAAGAAGGATATGATCAAGAATACCAATCAAATAAAAAGAATTTGGAAAAGTTCATTGATAGGATTTTAGGTGTAACTGCCAAAAGAAATGTTCTGGATTTTATACCTGGACTCTCAGCAACAAAATATACACGCGTGAAAGGCATATACACAGGAGATGGACCTGTCAGCGCCAGGACTTTTGAGCATGATTTGGATACAACGGTATTGCATATGTATAGCAGAGTGAAGGATTTTGAAGAATACGGGCTTAAAACCGTCCTTAATGTCAATAACCAGACTCCCACAGGATTTCTTGATGTAAGCGCTTTCAGAGCGATTATTGAGCATCGTGATGCTACCAGGTACAGGTATGAAGAGACGTTTAAAAGGCTGGATAATAGCAAAAAAGATGAAATCCTGAAGAAATTTGGGCTTCATAATTTTTCCGAGATTTTTGAATATTTGAGTAAGATGAAGGATTTCAGCGATAGGGTCCAGGTGCTAGAATTTCAAGATCTAAGGCCCGACCAACAGGGAGATTATAGGAAAAAATTCGCGAAAAAAAATGAAGATGCTTGCATAGAATTCGCACAAAAGCTAGCGGGGAATAGCAAGGGTATGCACTTTGTGCCGATTTGGCCCTTATATATTTCTTTGGGCACCGGCATAGAAGCCAGAGTCCAGACTCAAACTTTTATAGATGCCAGATTCAATGAAGTATTTGAATTAGACTACATTATCAGGAGATTTACAGGTAAAGGCTCTGGCGAGAGCCTGTTTGATGCTGTAAAGCGCAGAGCAGTCGGAACTTTAAAGTCAGAAGAAGGGGGAGTTGTAGTTTATGATGATAAGAATGGAAAAGTTTCATATTTAGTTGATTATGGCGACCTCATTTTGAATTTTCATACTGCAACCGGAGCCGATATAGGGGAGATAAAAAGGCTTGCAGGCTTAATTTATTCCAAGTTTGAAAAGTCAGAGAATAAGCTCAAAAGAAAGCAAGAAGAAGGAAAACACAGAAGCGAAGAAGATCAGGACTGGAAGGCTATCCTGGATTTATTGGATGGCCACATTTTGGATGATATCAGCCTCAAGCCGGATGATTTGCCTGTTGGATTGTATGCTTCTATCCAAAATAATGTTGAAAATATCAAAGGAAAATACGGAGTTAGGTTTGATAATGGAAGGCTGGTAGAAACATGCATCAGGAACAGATTTGATCCTCTTGTTGATCCAAAAGCTGCTGCCAGAGGCCATCGCGACGTCAAAGTCTATCCTAATTTTGATCCTGAAAAGGTGCAGATTTGCGCAGAACTGCAGATAAGGTCTCCAGACAGCGATTTTGACTCCGAATTTGGCAAAGCAGCCCATTCAAAATATAAAAAAGACAGGAGGGCCAAATTAAGCATGACTGATATTTTGTTTGTGGATGCTTTTTTTGGGCAGGATCAAGCCAGAGAAAAAAGCCGCGCCCAGTTATACGGAGAATTCTACAGCAGGATAATTGAACAAACTGCCCATCAAATTTCCGCTATAGGCGTGATAGAACACGATAAACGAAGATTTGATGCACTAATCGGCAAAGTGAATAGATACCTGCACAATGCCGCCGAGAGAGCAGCTGGTTATTTACCGAAGATCGGCATATCAGTTGAATCTATCCTAACTTTGTATATGGAAAGTAAAGGCATGGATGCGCTTTCATACGCAGATAGTTTGTGGCATATAAGAAATGCTGTTGCGGATATGTCAGAAAGACACAGAATAAGGCCAAAATATTGGAAAGACAGAAGGGCCCTAGAAACAGAAATTCACTCATCACGCATCAAAAGCTTATTTGATGCCTATAGCAACTTAATTGCTGGAGATAAAAATAGTGCAATAGCGGCTATTTTCTTAGGCAGATTGATATCAGACTACAACTCCTATTATCCTCAGGCCATAGAAAGTGCTGTGCAGAGACACTATAGCGGCCTGCTCAACAATTTTGGCAAACAGCACGGATGGAGACAAAAAAAATTAAGAAAAAAATTGGATTTAGGCATTGTTCCTGCCAGATCAAATGATGGACAGGCTATCCATAATGTGGATTTATTGTATGCTATTAAAAATCCATCAGCTGTAAGCTACTTTTTACATGCAAGCGGACTTGGCTTCAGTGCAGATTTGCTGACAAATGTGGAGAAGCTCTGCTATAATTACGGACAGAGGCTTGAACCTAGAAAGCGCTGATCCTCCTCTCTTTGCCGACATAATTAAGAATTTTTCCTTCCCTGTGTTTTCCAGTCCCAAGAAAATAATCATTATGCTTTAATATTACAAAACCCGAGAGATTTTCTTCTTCGGTTTCCAAATCCTCCCCCTTGAGCCATTTTTTCGCCTGCTCTTCGTCAATTTCTACCATGTTTTTTGCTGCTTTTGGGCCAACTATCTGGCTTCCTTCTATGCTAAGCCTTATTCCCAGCCTGTCTATTTCGCAAAAATACATACCAATTGAGTTAATTCTCAGCTTTTCCAGGCCTATTTTTGAAATATCCTTGTTTATAATGAAAACCCTGTTTTTATTGTTTTGGAGAAATGCATAATCCAATTTTAGTTTAGAGCCCCATTGCTTTTCAATAAGCGAATAAACTTCCTTGATTTCCTTGCTGTTGAGGATTTTTAATTGCAGCATTTTTTTAGTTGTATTAAATAAGTAGTTTATATTTTTTATTAAGTTAATAAACATTAATATAATTTACTTTCAATACAGAACTTAGTTATGTAAGATTTGTTACTTTTTAAAAGTGGTAAAAATAGAAAGATTTATATACTATAAATCAAAATTATATTCATGAAACATCCGCTGCATGTGAATCCACAAGCAAAGGACTACAGGGAGTATTTTGACCATATTCTTGCCTACAATGAAATATTGCACAGAGAGGTAGCTAAGTTAGTTCTTGATGAATTTCAAGGTAGTGAAGATGGATTTTGCATTGCGACAGTCGGTAGCGACGCTAGGTATGAAAAAGGCCCTGGCTCTTTGGTAGAGGTTATTTTGTTAAGTTCTAAATCTGTAAAACGTGGAATTAGGAGAAGGCTGGAATTGTTGGTAACTGATGAAAACAGAGGTATATTTGACCCTCGCATAGAGAGAAAAAGTGTTGACGAAGACAGCATGGTAGAATCTGTAATAGGAGAAGCAGAAACCCAAATTAGGTTAATTTCCCCAAATAGGATTCTTGACGTCAATTCTTTATTTGGAGACCAAAAGATGCATCAAAAAGCTAAATTAAAGCTAGCTGAGGAATTGAAATCCGGACAAGGAAGATCTATTTATGATAGGATTAAAGATAAAGTAAGGCATCACAAAGTGGTAACTTTAAACGGCACTCAAAGATATAAGCAAGAGTATTTTCAGCATTTCGATTTAGATGATGGTGTAGCTTTTTATGATCCAGAAAAAGGTTTATGGTCGTTTAAACAGGGTCCACTAAGGTATGTTCAATTCACAATAGTAAGAGATGTTTCTGCGGCAATAAGGGAAAGTGAAAAAGGAAAAAGGGCTCTTTATTTGCCCCAGAATACTGTCAGCAAGTTGAATTCAATTGAAGTAGATGGTGCCATAAATATTTCCCAAGAACAAATGAGTGATCTTACAGATAGTTATAAATTCTTTTTGCACCAATATCATTTATCACAATGGAATCATAGACAAGGGTTAACAATTACTGCTTTTGATCCTAAGGAGGTAAAGGAAAGGTGTAAATCACTAACTGAAATATGCCCAAGTAGACTCTTTTCCTATGAACAAAATCAAACAATAGGAAAAAAGGCAAGTTAAAGATTCTATTGAGAATTAACTTTTTTAAATCCCCCACACAGGATTCTTTTCCCTCATTATTGCTGCTATCTCCTTCAGAAGCTCTTTTTCCTCCTGGTTAAGGTGCTTTTTCAGTTCCTTGAATTTCCTGAATTCACTATCAGGAATAGCTGAATACAAAATGTCTCCTTCATTAATCTGCCTTCCAACCGTCACTTTTGGCAATGAAATCGCGACCTGCCTGCCCCTTTCGGCCTTTTCCACGCTTTCCTGGTCCTGCTGTATGCTTTTCACTTCTGCTATTTTTTTGCCGTCTTTTTTCATCAGGGGAGCGTTTACTTTCAAAGTTCCTGCAAGGATATCCACTCCCACAACGGCAGGATTGTTCTGCCTGAAAACATAGCCTTTCATTATCTGCAGTTTGCATGGCCTGACCAACAAGTCTATCTCTCCCGTTTCCTGCTTCTTCCTTTCCTCTTCCTGCCATTTTTCAAGGTCATCAATCAATTTATAGATAACAGTATTGGTGATAATTTTGGCATTTTTCAAAGAGATAGCATCGTGCATCATCTCGACATTAAAGCCCAGGATTACGGTATTCAGGGGGTCTTTCTCATAGTTTATCTGCGCATCTGAAATGTCCTTCTTTGAGATGTTTCCTATGCTTGCCTTTTTTACAGGTATATTTTTCTCCTTAAGCAGCTTAATCAATGCTTCCAGGCTTCCCAATGAGTCTGCTTTTATGACAATGCCCTGCTGCCTGGTTTCTATTATGACTTCGTCAACTTCTCTTTTTATTTCTGTTTTTGCTTTCTCTATTTCATCTGGACTGCAGGACATCAGCGGCATTCCTGCTACAACGTCATCTATATCCGGAGCTGAAATCTTCACTCCAATCGCTGCTGACGCTTCTTTAACTTTTTTAAACTTGGTTTTTTTATCCTTCATATCCTTCAGTTGCGAAGGCTCCAAGAGCGCCTTGACTTTTGTCGCTATCGGCTCAGAAAGCGTTCCTATGATTATTGTATCATTCTGCTTTAGATTGCCGTCATACAATATGACCTCCAAGGTCTTTCCAATGCCTTTTTCCTCCTTGATTTCCAAAATGGTGCCTTTTGCGCTTCCTTCAACATTTATTTTCAGGCTTTGCTCCAGGTATTTTTGAGCCAGCCCGGTTAAGACCATCAAAAGCTCCGGAATGCCTTCCCCGGTTTTTGCCGATACCGGAACAATAGCAACTTGTTTCGTGTAATCTTCCACCCTGTCAAATCTTTCGGAATTAAAGCCCAGCTCGGATAATCTTCCGACTATTTCGTAAAGCCTGGTTTCAAGAATTTTTTGCACAGATTCAGGCTGCAGATTAAGGTTTTGAATCAAAAGCGTGTTTTTGCTTTGCCATCCCGAGACTAAATCAATCTTGTTCAAGGCGATTATAAACGGCGTTTTGTATTGTTTCAGTATTTCTATGCATTCCAGCGTCTGGGGCATTATGCCTTCCTGGACATTAATCACCAGGATAGCTATATCAGCCAGATTTCCACCTCTCCTTCTCAAGTTGGTAAAGGCTGCATGGCCCGGAGTGTCTATAAAAAGCAGTCCCGGGATTGTAAGCTTAAGATTCAGCTTATCCAATAAATTTCCGCATATCTTCCTTATTACAGAGATTGGTATGTTGCTGGAGCCTATATGCTGCGTTATCAATCCTGCTTCTGTCTTTGCAATAGTGCTCTGCCTAATGTAATCCTGCAGGCTTGTCTTCCCATGGTCAATATGCCCTACAAAAGTCACTATTGGCTGCCTGATTTTCATGCTGAAAAGGAATGGAATTTGTTTTTTAAAGGTTGTTATATTTAGAGCCGGCAAAGAAACACGGAATTACCGATTAAACCAAAGAAATCTTTATATAGGTGGTACCATTTTACAATGGTGAAGGTGTTTTGATGCAGAGCTATAAGATATTTTTTGCAATGGTTCTTGCCTTTGGACTAATTGGAATGATAAGGGGCCTTGATTCTTTTGTTCCGGGAGATGTTAATTATATGCTTGTCAATGTGAACAATGAGGGAGATAAAGATTTGGATGACCTAAAAGTCAGCATATTCATTTATGACTTGGCGGTTGTATTGAAGACAAGCCAATTTGATCTTGATGACCATGACACGGCAGGAAAGCTCATTTACTGGGATGTGCCAAAAGATGCAGAGCCCGGAGATTACTGGGCCAGGATTACAGTGAGCAACGATGACGTGAGGGAAGTGAAGCACAGGCTGGTTACAATAATTTAATTCAATAAGTTTTTATTATAAACAATAGTTCTGATTTTTATGATAAAAAAATTTCCCTTAAAAAAAATAAGAGAGGGCTCTGCAGATATTTTTGCCCCTCAAGGAGATAAGATATCAAGAGAGCTGCCCGTGTTCTATAATCCCGTAATGAAGCTTAACAGGGATATTTCTATCTTATTGCTGCAGCAGTTTCCTGCGATGAACATATGCGATCTGCTTGCAGGCACAGGCATAAGGGCCATAAGGATAGCCAAGGAACTAAGCTATAAGTCAATAACTGCAAATGACCACAATAAGAACTCATTTTCATTGATTAAGAAAAATATGAGATATAACAAGGTTAAGTTCAGCGTTTTTAATGATGATGCAAACAGATTTTTGCTGGATTCAAAAGGATTTGATTATATTGATGTTGACCCTTTTGGCTCTTCGAACCCATTTTTGGATGCCGCTGTCAAAAGAATTTCTAGAGACGGCATTTTGGCTGTGACAAACACTGACACTGCTGCCATGACGGGCACTTATCCAAAATCATGCATAAGGAAATACTGGGCAAAGCCTAAATTGGATTACATGATGCATGAAACAGGATTAAGGATATTGATAAGGAAAATACAGCTGATAGGGATGCAGTACGAGAAAGCCTTAATCCCTTTATTTTCATACTATAAGGACCATTACATGAGGGTTTTCTTCAGATGCATCAAAGGGAAGAAAGAATGCGACAATATTGCAAAGCAGCATGGCATGCTCAATGACGCCGGGCCATTGTGGCTTGGCAGCTTGTGGGACAAAAAATTAGCCTATAAGATGCATAGCCAATTATCAAAAACAACAAAAGAAAAAAAGGCATTATCAAAAAACCCAGTAGGGAATAAAAAAATAATAATAGACAATAACCAAAACTATAACGAATTACTAAAATTCCTGAAGATTATAAAAGACGAATCAAAGATAAATGCCGTCGGATTTTTTGACACCCACAGAATGGGCAAGATTGGGAGGAAAGAGGAGCTGATTGGCAAAATCAGGAAAAAAGGCCATAAAGCTGCTTCGACCCATTTCCTTGGCACCGGGATAAGGACGGACATTGATTATAGCTTAATTGAAAAAATATAAATATCAGATATCAATTCCTAGAGATAAAATGGTTTATGGTTTGAGAGCTGCCTTGGAATATTGGCTTGGTAATATTCCCCCACCGTATTTCGCTGTAAATACTGGAAGTCATGTAGTGTTCCATACCCCTATGTCTGTCATTGGGCTGCCAGCACTGAATCCTGCGCCTCTTGAGAAAAGAGTAAATGGCCATGGCATAGCAAGGGGGAGGAATTCACAGCCAGATTACTCTCCGGATGGAAGATCATTATACCCAAGACGACAATATCTCTAACCTACTGCCCTTCTTACATCAACAGTCTCTACAGAATTAACGCCTTCTATGCTTCTTAAGTCCTCTTCCAAGGAATCCGGAGAACCCTGGCTCTCATCCATGACAAAAGTTATTTTTAATGCCTTTAAGCCGAAGGCTATGGGCTCCTGCACTGATTTCATATCATCATTACCGGAAAAAGACCTTATTTTTTCCCTGGCTTCTTCTTCTATGCTGCTTAAATCAGTATCAGGAGATTCCGGCATTATCTTTATTGTGGCTACTACCCGGGCCATTCAAAAATTCCTCCAGAATTTTCCGGGTATGAGAACCATTTTAATTTGGACCTTCAAAATTGCAGCTGTGGCAGGTGTACTTGGCTGCTATCTTGCGGCAGTGCAGGCACCTTATTATCTCCGTCTTGCCGCAGCTTGGGCAGCTGAACTTTGTAGTGCCTTTTGAACTTGCAATATCCTTCTTGCATGACGAGCATACTATTTTTTGATTTGCCATGAGTTTTTGGAATAAAGGGGTGTTTATAAAGGTTATTGTTCAGTTAAAATTTTGTTATTATTTTTAATTATCATGATTATGCCTTGAATTCTAGGCTCGGCAAACATTACGGCCTCGCATCATTTGGATATTCTGCATTAAGGACAAGTTGGCATTAGTGCTTGTATTTCATCTTTATTTTCACAACCAATTTAGCCTATTGTAGAAATGATATTCTCCTTTTCATTGATTTCAAAAGTTTTGCCTAGGAATTTTTCTATTGTGTATATGTTGGTTTTTGCGTGGTCGGTTATTGATGATGTTCTTATGCTGCTGTTCCCGGCCAAGGCCATGAATTTCAGGATCTGATCGGCAAGATGCCCGTCAACAGGGGCTTTGCTTTCCATTTCATTGATCAGGCTGTTTGCGGCTTCCGAACCTACAATTTCAGCTTTCTTTCCCCTTTCCCCAAAAGCATCCCCTCCAAGCCTTATGGGATTTTGCATGTCAATTTCATCCTTATTTTTAGAGAATATTGCCCATAGGGTTATTCCGGAGCCCGTTGACAGTGTTTCATTATACTCTATCCGGATATTTACCGGGCAATTGAATTTCTTCAAAGCCGTTTCCGCTGCCTTGGCCTGCCTTTCAGCGACGTTTGCATTTTGCAAATCTGCAGATGAATGGGAAATCCCCTTTATCTGTATCAAATGGCCCTGCTCCACAAGATTTATTTTCGGAGCGTTTTCTTTCAGATAATTGCGGAATTCTTGGAAGCTATTGAAGTCTGATATCCTGTATTTTGGCCTGATTTTCAGCTCTACCCTGCCATTTCCTTTCGGGTAATAGCCGCGCCTTATTAATCTGCAGTCTATGTCTGCATATTTTCTAACCTGAGGCAAAAAAACTTCCTGGAAATAGTCTATTGGCGCTGCCCATTTCCCGTCTGTGCCGCCAATAATGTTCAGCGCGACAGTTTTGTTTGCGAACATGGATGGCAATAAGACAGACTGCAAAAATAACGGGATAGAGCCTGCCGTCTCTATGTCGATATTTATGGCTTTCCCCTCGATTTTTCCAGGGATGTACTTAAGATAAGTAGAGCCGATTTCTGCGCCTTCTGCCTTTGCATTGCATAATTGCCCCAGGGCTTTGACGCAGTATAAATGCTGGTGCTTTAATCCCGGCTGCGGCCTGTTTTTCCTTATGTCTGTTATTTCAAAAGGCTGCTGGGTTAATGTGGATAAAGCCAATGCCACGCGGGCAATACTGCCTCCGGCTTCCCCATGACTGCCATCAATGTGTATCATCAAAACAAAAGAATAAGAGAGATTATATAAAAATTGCCTAAGTTAAATGTTCTCTATGTCTGCCAAAACATCGTCAAGATCTTCCAAACCGGATGTATCAAGCTCGTTTTCCGCGCTGTTTATGCCTGAAATTCCAGCTGCTACCTCATCAACAGGCGCTTCTCCTGCAGTTGGTAGTGATGGTGTTTCCGGGGCTTTAACCTGCTCCTCTGGCTGGAACTGGGTCTTAGCGCACCCAACAAACAGCAATAACGAGAAAATCATTAAAAAAGCGATTGCTGGGTTTTTAATCATCATTAATGCACCTCTCTTTCAATATTAAGCTTACCAACAGTTGGTATTTAAACTTTTCGCATGCCAACAAAAAAAAATAAAAAAGGAAGGAGATTATTTCTCTACCTCCTCTTGCTATTCCTCATCTTCTAATTCTTCGTCATCTTTAGTTTCTTCTTCATCCTCGCTCTCATCTTCGTCTTCTTCAACTTCCACTGTGTCATCATCGTCTATCTCCAATTCCTGCCCTGCTTCCCTTAATTTTTCCACTATGTCTTTCAGCTTATCATGGGCATCTTTCAACAATTCCCTTGAATCCTCAAGCATGGATTTAGCGTCGGCAACAAGGTCTTTTTGGGTTTCCCTGTCGGTAGCATCTATTGCCTGCTTCAGCTTTTCCTGGGCCTGGTTAAAGCTGTCTTTTGCGCTCTGAACAAGGGCGCTAAAAGCTGCTACTTCAGCATCTACATCAACTTCAATGCCCCGCTCTTCCATTTTTGCCAAGGCCGCATCAAGCTTCTTCTCAAGGACTTCCGCCTGGTTTACAACCCCTTCAACCCTAGCTGTCACAACCCTTTCGGCAAATGCTCTCGCTTTTTGCTCGGTATCTTTCCATTTATTTCTAAGCTCTTTTGCAGCTTCCTTGATCTGATCCTTTGTTTCTGCTGCCGCTATTTTTTCCTTGATTGTGTTTATCTCTGAAATTTGGCTGTCTATCCTTGCTATAAGATTTGCCGCATTTTCGTCAGAGATTTGCTCATTTTCATCTATCTTTGCCTTTATCTTTTCAAGATGCCCTATAATAGAGTCTGCTGATTTAAGCAGGACTTCTTTTGCATGCCCTAAAGCAGCTTCTTCATCTCCTGAATCTTTAGCTGCAAGGTATCTTTCCCGGGCATCCTGATATTTTTCTTTTGCTTCTTCGTATCTTTCTCTTGCATTCTCAAATTTTTCCCTTGAAAGCTCTATTTTCTGCCTTGTAAGAACTCTTTCTTTCAGGTCATCTGCAGTCCTAATAGTCTTAATCCTTATTTCCCTTAGCCTTTCTTCTATCCGGACCTTATCAAGGCCTGCAAGCTCTGCCTGCTTTGCCCTTGAAAGAGCAGCCAGCTTTTCCACTTCATCCTTGCTAAGGCCCGCAATCTTGTCTATAGCAACATTATCCAGGGCTTCAAGCCTTCTCAGCTTCTCAGGGTCCATGATCCTCAGCTTTTCCTTAAGCTCTTCTCTCCTATCCTCAAATCTGGCCCTTATTTCCTCTTTTGTAATCGAAGTTGCATTTCTTGCCTCTAATCGGCTTCTTACTTCTGCCTTAGTTACTCCATCTTTATCTTCAACTTCAGTTCTTAGCCTTATTTTCTCGCCATTTGCTGCTATTATTTCTGTCCTTGTTTCAGTCTTATCATCATCAATCTTAGTTTCCTCTCTTACTTCCATATTAGTCCCTGAACTATCTTCGTTTTCATCTGCAATTGCTATTGGCACCAAGCTTACCAAAAACAGCGCAAGAACAAATAATGACAATATCTTTTTCATTTTTATACCTCCAATTTTATTTTTAACTATAATTTTCAAATTGTAATTTGACATAGAGATTAATTCATTTATAAACATACTTTTTTAGCCTGAAAATCGGAGGTTTATAGGAAAGTTTAATGCTTTACAAAGCTTCATCCATTCTTTTTATCGGAAAATAAGCTCATTTAGGGCTTTAAATCAAAAAAGTGGGTTAATTTTATTTTTTGAACTGACAAGATTATAAAAATTTAAATATTTGGCATGTTTTTTTGGAGTCATGGGAGCATTAACAATGGGATTTTTATTTGTTGCTGTATTATCTTTGCTTTCCAATATTGCTATCGCCGCCACAATTTATGGCAATATCTATGACCTGTCGCTGGACAAAGTTTCCGGCGCAAGGGTTGCTGTCAATACAAGCCCGGAGCAGTTTCTAGTGTCCAAGGATGGAGGCTATTCTTTTGATGTTCCAAACGGGTTCTATGCAATAAAAGCAGAGCTTGAGCAAAATGGAATTAAAGCTTTAGAGGGCAGGAATATCTCTGTAAGCCAGGAAGGAAGATATATTATAGACCTTATTTTGTTTCCAAGTTTTGAAGAAGAGGATGATATTTCAAAAACGCCGGAGCTGAGCTTTCCTGAAGCAGAAAACGGGAGATTTGTGCCATTAATCATTATACTGTCCCTTATCATGCTTGCTGCAGCAGTATTTGTCATTTTCAAAGGCAAAAAAGAAAGAGATAAGAAGGCACATATTGAAGAAAAAAGTCCGAAAGATGACGAATCAGATTTGGATGGGGTTGTTGGGATAATAAGAAAAGAAGGCGGAAGAACAACCCAAAAAGAGATAAGGAAGCAAATCCCGCTTTCTGAGGCAAAGATAAGCCTGATGATAGCTGAGCTTGAGCACAAGGGCATTATCAAGAAAATCAAGAAGGGAAGGGGAAATATTATAGTTTTGGAGAAGAAAGAATAGAAATCAAAAACCTTATAAATCTGAGTCATTTAAGCCTGTCAGGGGTGTGGTAGATGTCTGCTGAAAAAGAGATAGTTAATTTCTGGCTTAACAGGAAAGGATATTTTACTTTGAGCAATATTAAGAGCCGCAACAAGGATATTGGAATTCTTGCATTGAAGTTTGACAAAGGAAGCTTAAACAAGATAATGCATGTTGAGGTATGCTGCTCAATAACAGGCTTCATAGACCAAAACCACATTTTTGAGAAGATCATATTTGAAAAATTCAGTGACAGGAATATCACGGATGCAATAAACGCATATGCAAAAAATATAGGCAGGGAAGCGAATATAGAAAATGCCATTGTGCTCAATTCATTGCCAAAAGGGAAAGATGCTGTAATAAAAAAGCTTGAGAAGAACAATATTGCATTATTTGAGTTTGAGGATATTCTTTCTGATGTTATGAAAGGGCTAAAAACGGAATACTTCAAGGATGATGTTGTGAGGACGCTGCAGCTTGTAAAGTTTCTGCTTATGGCAAATCCCGGAAAATTTGTTGATATCTTATATTCCGATTTAAGCCCTGCAAAAAGAAGGGAATTTATTGCTGAATTGCTTGGCAGGGATGATGTGATAAAGGAATTCAAAAAGACGAATCAAGAGAGGCTTGCAATTATACTGAAGCAGGCAATGATCAAGCCTGAGAGGCTTGCAGAGATGCTCGAGAAGGACATCCTGAATAAAAGCACCAGGAAGCCTTTCATCGCTTCATTGATTAAGCAGGAAAAAACAGGAAAAGCCTACAAGAAAAGGATAGCAATCAAAAAGGAAGCTACACTGAATAAATTTTTTGCATAAGAAAATGAACCTCCCCGCACTAAAGTGCGGGGTATCTAAGCAAAGGAAGTAACTTTCCTTTGTTGAACAAAATTCCAGCTTCCCTGAGATTGGGAGATATAGTGCTGAATTACATCGGCAGTAACATTTCCGACTGAGCGGAAAAACTTCCCAGGACTCCAGAAATGGCCTTTGCGGAAATGCCTGCGAAGCCAAGGGTGCTTTTTCAGCAAAGCATATGAAGTGTAGCCCTTCAAAAGCTGGAGAGCTTTTGAAACTGCCATCGTATGCGGAATGTCGCAGAACAAATGCACATGGTCCGGCTGGACGTTAAGCTCATAAATTTCGAAATTGTGGCGTTCGCAAACTTCGCGTATGAAGTTTTCGACGTCGCATCGCACGCCAAAGAATTTCATCGGGTCTTTGGCGTATTTAGGCTTCCACACGAAGTGGAAGCAGTTTTGGCCAACTGAATGGCTGAAATGTTTTATGCCTTTCATTTTCGTTGCTCCGTGCAACGAAAGCTAGCGCTAAAACGATTGGAGTTTGAGCGTGCCGAAATTTTCGCTGCACGCTCAAATTTTTATTAATAAGGATAGAAATAATTTACGGAGGTAAAGGTGCCATTTGGGCTAAAGCCCAAAGTACCCTTTGAATGTAATGGATAAAAACCAATCTTTAATGCTGGCAGCTGCTGTTTTTGGTATTGTTGCTTTGCTGCACTTGCTGAGGGCAGTTTTGGGCTGGGATTTAAGGATTGCAGGCTGGCACGTGCCTGTTTGGCTGAGCTATATAGCTGTTGTTGTTGCTGGCTATCTGTCATGGCATATGTATAATGCAGGCAAGAGATAGTTATTTTTTAGTTAGTTTAACCATTTCCAAGGCAGCCTTAACGGCCCTTTCAGCGTATTCTTCTGCCCTTTCTTCTGCCTGCTTCCATGTAACTCTTGGACCGATTATTCCCATGCCGACAGGCTTCTTATACTGCAAAGAAAGATCCATAAGTTTAGGCACAATAGCGTCCATAATCAGGATATCATGATATGTCGAGCCCTGTATAACGGCGCCTAAAGCCACAATAGCATCAGCTTTGCCTTTTTCAAGGATATTTTTCACAGCAAACGGAATCTCAAAAGCTCCAGGAACATAAACTTTTTTTATTATTTCCGCTCCATGGTTTTTTGCGGCTTTTTCAGCAGCTTTTTCCATTACAGAGGTTATTTCATCATTAAATCCTGAAACAACAATGACCAGTTTAGTTTTCATTTTTAGAGGCTTTTATAGTTTTTAGGTTATTATGGTTTTTCTAATGTTATTGCTTATGATGGCATTATTTTGTTTTTACCGGGCCTTCATCTTCCTTGCCCTGCCTTTTTCCCATGCCTGCATATTTTGACAGGGCTTCGCTGCCTTTCAGCAATTCTATGGCATTCAAGGCGTGCTTTTCTGTCCTGTTTTTTGCTATTTGATACAGCCCCCTATCATCATTTGTTTCGTCAGCATGGACAAATACTTCCATGATATGCTTATTTGCCATCAACTGGCACCATTGCAGCCCTAAAGAGGCTTCATGAGAGCATTGCTTGTCAATTGGCTTCGGTCCTGCCATTCCCAGAGCTATTACGATATCGCAATTATATTTTTCGAACAGAATTTTGCATGCCACCGGCAAATCCTTCATTCCCGGGACAGTGTAGCGCTCTATCTGATGCTTAGAGTTTTTTTTAATGGTGCCTATTGCAAATTCCGCCATATTTATCCTTGAAAAGGTCGTGTCTGCGACGCCGATTTTTGCCATTTCTATGATCCTATTGTTATTTTATCCCCGTCCTTCAGGCTTAATTTTTTCCTTAGACTAAATTCTGAGATTATCTCGACAATTTCAGGGCCGTATCTTGTGAATTCCGGAACAACTATTGCGCACTGAATCTGGTTTATCGTGCATGGGTGGCATTTTACCCCCCCGAATCTTTTTGTCCCTTTAATGAAACCTTCGATTTTTATCAAACCCAATGAACCGGTGAATTTTTTTGCCTGCTGCCCATCTACTCTGAGGTTGAGGGTCCCTCTGAAAGGGGTAAAGCCGAGATTTTTTTCCATTGCGGCAATGTACGGCCCTAAAGACATGAAAAAGGCCCCGTCCCCAACGCCAGTGCACACTATGCCGTGTAAAACCATCTTACCAGCCTCATATAATCTGGAATGATAATTTTGCTTATAAAGGTTATGCAGGAGAATATTGGGGAAAAGTATTTATACTTTCAATGCAGAGAGATTAACGACAATGTTTTACGATGCTAGAAAGACTGGTTCTGGACTTTCGGAAAAATTAGTATCTTCGGGAACAAAAGGCATAGCATTGGTTGTTGATGATGAAGGTTGCAGTGCTACTGCTATGAAGCTGTTGCTAACGAGAGAAGGCTACGAAAGCATAGTTTATGGCAATTTTACTGATGCAGCAAGATATATAGACAGAGAAGGCAGAAAAAGGGATAGCAGAGTAGTAATGGCTTTTGTAGATTTTCAGCTTCCTGATGGAGACGGAAGCGAGATTATAAAGATGGTGAAAGAAACATTGGATATTCCGGTCATTTCCATTTCAGGACTTGCCTATGCCCAGCAGCACTTTTCTGACCCAATGAAAAAGGCAGATTTAATTTCTCCTAAACCAATAATGCCAGCGACTCTAAGAAAAGTAATAAAAGATGCTGAAATTATTTATAAAGACCGATTTGAAGTTGATAAAGCTGCTTAATCACTTATTTAATCAGCACCTTATAACTAAGATTTAATTTCTTTCCCGTCCTGATGTCTTTTGCAAGGACTTTCTTGGCCATGCCGATTATTTTTACATCATCCCCCCTATATTTTATGATGTCGCCTTTTTTGAAACCTGGCATTTTAAAAAGCAGGTTTACCCTGTAAACGTCCCTGCTTGTCATCCTATTGCGGGTATGCAGCCTCCTGCTGACTTCAAGATGCCCGGAAAACCTTTCCTGCAGCCTATTCCCAAGAGTCCTGAGGAACCTCTGGGAAGATATGTAAAAGTCGATGCCGTTATTGGTTTTTTTTGCTTTTGCTATGAACACATTTCCTTTTTGGCTTACCTCTTTTTCTATGAAATCCAGGACTTCGTCATTAGGGTTCCTTACCTGCAAAATCCCCTCAAAATACTCGTTATGCTTTGCTTCCATTTTTTATTCACTACAACAATTTGAACAGAATTATTTTCCTAATCTTATTAATTTATTGATTTTTTACTTAATCTATCAAAAACAAAAGCTTTTTATGTTATTGTGTAGTTTTTTGGGGTATGGGCAAAAGGGAAACAAAGAATGCTTTAAAGAAAATATGGCACTTCATCTGGGAAGACAACAGCATATGGAGCTGGATTGTCAACATCATCCTGGCTTTTGTTCTCATCAAATTCATAGTTTATCCTGTTCTGGGATTGACATTGGCTACGAGCCATCCGGTTGTTGCGGTCGTGAGCGGCAGCATGGAGCATAACGGGATGGATTTTGAGCAATGGTGGGAGAAAAACAAGGAATGGTATGTAAAGAATGGGATTGACAAGACGGATTTTGAGCAATTTTCCCTGAAGAACGGCTTCAACAAAGGAGATATAATGGTCCTGGCTGGAAAGGATGCAGGAAATATCAACATAGGGGATGTCATAGTCTTTGTCGAAGGCAGGAAAGACCCGATAATACACCGAGTCGTGAAAAAATACAGCAAAGATGAAATTATTCGCTTCCAGACAAAAGGGGACAATAACAAGGATTCCATAAAAACGCAGCAGCTTGACGAGACGAACATAGACGGAAATGAGATAATAGGGAAGGCTGTTTTGAGGATTCCGCTGCTGGGATACATAAAGATAGGCTTTGTGGAAATGCTCAGGCTGCTAAGTTCACAATGAAAAGATTATTAAATGGGCATTAAAAGTTTAATATAACATGTTCTGCCAGAAATGCGGCTCGGTACTGCTGCCAAAGAAGGAAGGCAGCAAAAGAATTCTTGTATGCAGCTGCGGCTATAAGTCTTCTGGAGCGGAAAAAACGAAGATAACCGAGACGATAAACAAGAAATCGAAAGAGGTCGAGGTCATTGAAAAGGAGATAGAGACGCTGCCAAAGACAAAAGTTGAATGCCCGAAATGCGGCCATAAGGAAGCATTTTTCTGGACGATGCAGACAAGAGCGGGAGACGAGCCTGAAACAAAATTCCACAAGTGCGTCAAATGCAGGCATACGTGGAGAGATTATGACTAAGAAGGCGCTGGGTCTATCCTTGCTTCCCTTGTTTTGCAGTCGATGGTTATTTTTACATGATAAAGAATTTCTCCATTAGAAACGTCATTTCCTGATTTAACCTGCTCAATAAAAAACTCCGCAGGAGATTTGGTGTATAAAACCCTAGTTGCTGTGATTATTCCCTTATCTTCGGTCCTTTTGTAAGCATCAACTTGCACTCCATTTAAGTATGAATTAATTTCTACAAATGGGTCTGGTGTAATTTCGCACGTAGAAAGACTAACACAATGTTCGGCGTATGTTTTAGAAGATTTCGATTGGCTTGCTGATCCTTTAACCCAAAGCCGGGCTATATCCACAACAACTCCAGGTTCTTTCCCAGAATTTGAGTTCTTTATCAATGATTCGAGCTCTTTTGAATTCTGATTTCCTACAGCATCATAGATGACATCCTGAATTCCAACCTGTAGGCAGTTTCTTATCATTTTGGCATGAAAGTATAAATCACCATCAGGAACTTCTCCTCTTAGCTGAGCATCAAAGCTACGCCTAAGAAAATCTCTCGCGTTCTGAGGAATAGCCAAATTGACATACCATTGCCCGATTCTTTCATAGCTTTCAGGCACCGGTTTGTTTTCCATTTTAACTATTATTTAGTAGTGATATATGTATATAAACCTTTCTGTTTTTAAGATATATATGCAACTGCCGGAAAAAACCTTTAAAGTCCTTATAAGGCCAAATTCCCCTAAAAATGAGATTATAGGATATGATGATGATAAAAAAGTGTATAAAATAAACATAAAAGAAAAGGCTGAGGAAAACAAGGCAAACAAAGAACTGATAAAATTCTTATCCAAAGAGCTGGGGAAAAGGGTAAAAATCAAATCCGGCTTAAGGTCAAGGGAAAAAATAATTGAAATTATGGGCTAAATAATAAACATTTAAATATAATATTCAAAATATTATGTCAAAAAGAGGTGTATTCGGTTAATGAGTCTGCTTAATTTAATTGTTATTTCTGGAATTTTCGGCAAAAAGGATGATGAGCTAGACATATTGCCGCCTCCGCCGCCCTTTCCGCATATAGGGGAGAAAGAAAAGGAGATGGCAGAACGGGAAAAAAACAGGAAAGCAGAGGAGAAAAGGAAAGAGGAGCAGGAAAGGCTGCGCTTAAAGGAGGAAAAACAAAAGCAGAAGGAGCTGGAGAGAAAAAACCTGGAAAAGATAAGGGTGGAGGAAGAAAAGGAGAGGATGAAAAACCAGGAAAGGAAAAAACTTGAGGAGCAGAAGAAAAAAGCGCAGGAAGAGAAAATAAGGCAGAAGAAACTCGAGAAGAAAAAGAAGGAAGAGGAGAAAAACAGGAAAGCATTGGAAAATAAAAAGAGAGAAGAAGAGATAAAGAGGAAAAACAAAAAGCTGATGAAGCAAAGGGTACAAAAAGCCAAGGAAAAAGCATTCCATTTCCTGAATATTGTGGGGCTTTCAAAAACAGAAAAAGAGAAAGCTGATCATCACAGGCAAAGAAAAGAATATCTTGATCTAAGGAAAAATGCAGAGAAAATACATGCAGAGGAAGCGAGACTGATGGAGCTTGAAAGGAAAAAACAGGCTAAGATTGCGGATAAAAAGGAAAAAGGCATCAAAAAGAAAAAGGATTTTGAAATTGAGGAAAAACCAGAGATTGAGCAGATTGGGGGAAAGGCAGAAAGAACATGGCTTGAAGAAAAACCGGCATTTAAGGTAAAGAAGAAGTCGATTTTCAGAAAAATTTTCATGGGAAAGGACGAGGAGCTCGAAAAAGAGCTTGAAGAGCTCGATAAAGTTGGAGCAGAGCCTTTAGAGAGCATCGAGGAGCCAAAAATCATGGAGCCCGAGGAGTCCGAAAAAGCCCCGGGAGAAATAGAAAAGCCGCATGATGCTGCAGGAGCGGAAGAGGAAATACAAAAGGCCATAGAGGGTATAAAGAAAAAAGAGAAGAAGCCGTCAATACTCGGCAGATTATTTGAGAAAAAGGAGGTTAAAGAGCAGGCAATGGAGACTCCTGATGTAATGCCGAGCTTTGAGGAAGTTGCGGATGAAGTTGAGCTTGTGGAGGAAAAGATACACAAGGCAAGGCTGGCTTTGATGGATTTCAAGTTTGATGATGCAAAAAGGATCTATATTGATATCATGAAAATTTATAGCGGAATGGACGCCAAGAAAAAAGCCAGGGTTTATCCTGACATAAAAGACCTGTATTACGAGAGGAAGTCTGCTGAGAAATACGCGAAATAGATTATTTCTGTTTTTAGGCATTCCATAAAATTAATAAACAAACCGAATTCCTTGACATCCATGGCTAAAGGCTTGTTTATAGTCCTGGACGGAATGGACGGCAGCGGCAAGAGCGAGATGGTAAAACTGCTGCACAACTACCTTTTTTCAAAAAGCAAAAGCTACAGGATACTGACAACAAGGGAGCCTACAAGCGGCAGATACGGCAAAGAGATAAGGAAAATCCTTGCATCAGACAAGGATCCCAAAGATAATGCGGAAAAGCTGCTTGGGCTTTTCATCAAAGACAGGGAAGAGCATGTAAACGATACAATAATGCCTTTCCTAAAAAAAACAAATGGGGATATAAATATCGTAATATGTGACAGGTATTATTATTCCACAATTGCTTTCCAGGCTGCCCAGGGATTAGACATGAAAATGCTCATTGAGAAAAACAAAAAATTCCCGCAGCCGGATATAGCCTTTATCATGGACCTGGAGCCCGAGACTGCGCTGGAAAGGATAAAAAATAGAAAAAAGGAGAAATTTGAATATATGGGCTTCATGGAAAATCTGAGGAAAAGGTTCCTGGAGCTGCCAAAAGTCCTGAAAGATAATATAAAGATTGTAGATGCATCTAAAGACGCCAATGGAGTCTTTGAAGAAATAACAAAGGAAATTGCTAAAATGCTCTAAGGCATCCTCAAATGATTTTTCTGCTCAGCAGGAATTTCTGCGTTGGAATTTTTTCTTAATGGAGATTTGCCGAACCTTATTATTGCCGCTGCTATGATTATTGCTATGCCGACTATCATGGACGGCACTATCAGGTTATTTTTCACTATGGTCTTCTCTATTGTCGGCAATTCGTGGCATGCGAAATCGCTCCCGCAATATTGTGCAGAGCCGCATTGGGAATTTGACCTGCATTCCCTTGAGCCGACATTAATCAGCCATCCAAGAAACACTATGATTATCAAAGTAACCAGGATTACGGTTATAGCCTCGGATTTCCTGCTTTTCAGAAGTTTCATATTAATCCTGCTATTGGGACAAGATTTATAAATTTTTCTGTTAATGACTACCTTATAGTAGAAAATCAGAATTAGCTTTCTTCTTCGTCTTCTGTTTCATTGCTTTCCTCGGTAAACTCATCAAGCTTCTTGTTCTTCTGCATCGTCTTGTAGCTGACTGCCATTTTCCACCTCTTTTAAAGACCAGTGCTTCCAAAGCCGTTATCTGACCTTGTTGTTTCTGAAAGCTGCTCTGTCTCTTCAAAAACAGCTTCCTCAACTTTGGCAAATATAAGCTGGCCTATTTTTTTGCCTTTCTCTATCCTGTAAGTTTCAGCGCTGAGATTTATCACTGGAACCTTTATCTCTCCCCTGTATGAGCTGTCGATGGTGCCAACAGCGTTTGCATGGCTTATTCCGTGCTTCATGGCCAGGCCGGATTTCGGCCTTACCTGGCCCTCATAGCCATGGGGAATCTCGAGCTTTAAGCCCGTCGGAATAAGCTTGCGCTCCATCGGCTTCAGGACGCAATCTTCCGTGGAATAAAGGTCTACTCCAGCATCCCCTTTGTGAGCATAAGAAGGCGTAGGAACATCAGCAATTTTCTGCATCTTTACAGTAATTACCATTTTAGAAGCCTTGATTTCAAGGCTTAAGGTTATATTTAAATTATGTGGGCATCCAAAATATAGTTTCAATGCTATTTTTTTATCATGCCCATGATTGATTCTATATTATTGTAAAGTATTTTGCCATCTTCAGGGCTGGCTTTTATGTTGATGGTATTGAAAGAATGGGTTATATAGGTTATGTTCCATACAGTGCCGTATTTTTCAAGATTTTGAATTACTGCTATTGTCTTGCTTATCAGCTCATTTGGATAGGTTTTATCAGTAAATTCCCTTGCTTTTTCCAGAATACCGCTAAATGATATTTTGGCTTTTTCTGTTTCTATAGGCTTTATTACAGTTTCCGGCTTTTTGAAAATTTCCTCCTCTTCCTGCACTTCAATATCGCTGCCTACAACAAATGTTACAACCTTGTCCGTGGATTTGTTGTAAAAGCCCAGGCTCCATGGCTCCTCCTTATTTTCTTCAATGATTTTCAAGGCGTAAGAGAAGAAAGTGCCCGGGTTTTTCTGCTTCCATGCCATGAGCTCTTTGCTTTTTTCTAATTTTCCTAATGCTTCTTTTAGCTCCATATCCTGCCTAATTGTGGTAAAAATTTATATATGTTTGTATATTGCCTTGATTCATGGCAATTGCGCTTAATGTGATGGAAGAGCAAAAGGATCTGAAGGAGAAGAAAAGGCATAATGAAGGTTATAGGCTTGTCGGAAATCATTCTGCTGTAAAGATATGCGCTTACTGCAAGAAAGCGATAAAAGGAGAAGATGTCTGCTACAAGAACACTTTTTATGGCATAGAAAGCTGGAGATGCGTCCAGATGAGCCCTACATTCTTTTGCGACCATAGATGCGTTTTCTGCTGGAGGGACATAGATTATGTCTGGCCGAAATGGCAAGGCCCCGTAGATGGACCGAAGGACATTGTGGAAGGATGCATAAAAGCTCATGTTGAGCTATTGCAGGGATTTAAAGGCAATTCCAAGGCTATAGCCGAAAAACTAAAGGAGATGGGCAAGCCATTGCACTTTGCAATTTCATTAACCGGAGAGCCAACAATGTATCCCAGGCTTCCTGAAATGATTGATTATATAAAAGAAAAAGGAATGACTGCTTTTTTAGTCACTAACGGAACTATTCCTGATATGGTTGAAAAATTAATCTCTCACCAGCCAACTCAGCTTTATATTTCTGTCTATGGCTGCAACAAGGAGATGCATCAAAGAACAGCTAATCCAATAACAAAAGATGCATGGGAAAAATTAAACAAGAGCCTTTCGATTATGAATAAATTCAATAGAAATGTCATGAGGCTGACTTTGGTAAAAGGCTATAATTTTATGGATCCTGAAGGATATGCTGCTTTGATTGAAAAATACAAGCCGATGTTTGTTGAGGCAAAAGGCTATAGTTTTGTAGGCCATTCACAGGAAAGATTGGAAGTCAATAACATGCCATATCATCATGAGATAATAGAATTCACGAAAAAAATAGCAGAAAATTCATCCTATAAAGTGATTGACAGCAAGGAAGAGAGTAGGGTTGTTTTATTGGTCAGGGAAGATTTTGAAGGCAGGAAAATGGAGTTTGAAGGTTTATAGGGTAGTGATTATGGAAATAAAGACTGTTGGTTTTGTTGGGGTCGGGACCATGGGCAGGGGAATGGTGAACAACCTTGCAAAAAACGGCTTTAAAGTTATCGCGTACAACAGGACAAAAGAAAAAATAAGAGATATTGAAAGCGACAGGGTAACGGTTGCTGATTCTTTGGAGGAAACAAGCAAGGCTGATTTGGTGATGACATGCCTTCCAAGCGATGATATCATAGAGGAAATCGCTTTCAAAAAAAATATCCTTGATAAGCTTAAAGGAAAGGTTTTCGTAGATTGTGGGACAACTTCTGTTGACATGACTGCGAGGATAGCAGAGGCCTGTGAAAAGAAGAATGTTGAATTTATCGATGCTCCTATAACCGGCAGCAAATTGGGGGCAGAGGCAGGCACAATGACGATGATGATCGGAGGCAAAAAGGATGTTTTTGAGAAATGCATGCCTGTCTTAAAGGCGATGGGAAAAGTGCACGTATACTGCGGCCCTGCGACTTACGGGCAGAGGGCTAAATTAGCGCTTAACCTGGCAATGTCCATGCTGCTTGAAAGCTATCTTGAATGCCTGGTATTTGCTGTCAAGAACGGAGTGCCTTTAAGTGCAATGGAGCAGATAATGGAAAATTCCGCTGCAAAGAACGGAATTGGAAGCTTCAAGATGAATTACATCAGGAAAAGGGATTTTGAGCAGCACTTCATGCTGAAGCTGATGCACAAGGACCTTTCCTTCGCCGAGAGAGAAATGAAAAAATTAAACCTTGACCTGCCGCTGGCGAAGCACATAAAAGGAATATTTGAGAAATCTATGGAAAGAGGGGATGAAGACATGTCTACAATAGTCAAGGAACTTGAAAAAAAAGCAGGTGTTGAGCTGAAAGGATCATAATCTTATTACCTTCCCGTAAGGCCCCGGATTTACAATCCTGGTTTTTTTTATTTTATCTTCTTTGTTGAAATTCTCATGCAGATGGCCGCAAATATGCAAATCTACCTTGTTTTTTGAAATGAAATCCCTATATGTCTTGTTGCCGCAGTGCTCACCAACTATTAAGTCCAGCCTGGTGCCGTAAGGAGGCGCATGGGTTACAAAAATTATTCTTTTGCCTTGGTTTTTCTTTATTATTTTCACGAATTTTTTTCCAGTTAGATAAAATCCAGGCTCCCTTAAAGAAAAACCACCGCCGCCATGGCCAAAAAATATGCAGCTATTGCTTTTGTAATGATTATTATGGATAAATAGCAAGTTGCCGTATTTTTTGCACAGCCTTCTCATGACAGTGTCTGTCTCATGGTTGCCATGCACCAAAAGGACTTTTTTGCCCATTTTGCTTAGCTTATTCAGTATAACATCGAGACCTTCTTCAAATATCGTCAAATCTCCTGCACATACCAATAATTCAGGATTATCCTTTTTTATCTTTGATTTTATTTTAATCAATGCTATGGCTGAGAGATGTATGTCCGTAAATGCGAGGATTTTCATTCTTTTGATTATTTTTGATTATTTATAAATGTTTTGTGTAATTACTTTTAGATGGTGAAAAAATAGAAAGATTTTAATACCAGTCTTTTCACCCTGCAACCATGCTGGAAAATAGAATTGATCCTTTCGTTGGAAAATACAACTTAAGTGTAGATGGTAAAGCCAGAATAAATCTGCCGATAGATATAGTCGATACCTTAAAGGCCAGAAATGGAGCATCACATCATACCGAAATTCCACTTTATTATAAAGTTGGCAGCGGAGAGTATAAGATGGGGAATGAGCAGGCAGGCTTCAGCTATCTTGAGCTAAGAGATATTATGGATGCCAAAGCTATTGATTTTCAGAATTATAGGAAAGCACAATTGGAGAAAAAAATTCACCGCTTTTGCATTGGGACGGATATAGCAGATAGGCACGGGTTTAGAGGAGAAGCTATTGTTGTCGGCTATGGAGACCGTTTTTATATCTTCATGAAAAAAGACTATGACAAGGAAGGTTTTTTTGATTACTTCATTGAGAATTATCATGAGTGGAACACACAAAAACCCAGAAAATTTGCTGATAGGCTAAATTCTTTGGTAAATCTTCTCTTTAGGAGATTGAGTAATAATCCTCGAGAACAATCCGATCGACATCCTTGACATCCTTGATTACGTAAAGCTTCCCGTTGCCCAACTCCACTATCTTCTCTGCCAGCTTTCTTCCTTTTTCATCCAGATTTATCCCTATCAATGAGATGGTTATGCCTTTGTTTCTTGCCATTGATGCCTCTTTTATTGTTTCTTTTTCCGGCTCTTCTCCTATTGTTGGCATTGCATCTGTTATCAGGATTAAATGTTTTGTCACATGATCATAAGGGAATAATTCGATTGCTTTGTTTAATGTAGCTTTGAAATCTGTCTGCCTTGATGCCCTGGCAGCAGCTATATTCCTCAAAAGAAATGTAAAATCGCTTGTAGGCTCTATTGTTGTCCTGATCTCAGAGCCGAAAACAATAAGGCCTACTTTGTCGTTTTCATGTATTGCCTTGTAGGCTAATGCAATTCCAGCGCGTTTGCACGCATCAATCTTATTTCCTTTCATACTGCCGGATGCGTCCAAGGCGTAGATGACACAGGTTTGGCCCTTGCTCTGCCTCTCAAATACCTGCAGGTCTTTTTTGTCAAGAGAGTCATGACCCCTTCGTATTGCGAGCTTGGCTGACTGCTTTATCGCTATGTCCCTGTACCTATCCCCTTTTTTGTAGGCTCTTGAGGATTCTTTGCTCCCATAAACAGAGGCTTTCCTGTGGATTTTTTCCCCTAAGATTCCCTTTGGGCTTAGCTTGTCCAGCTCCTCAAAATACATGACCAAAGAAGCCAGCTCATAGCCTTTTTCGCTTATATCTGAACTGGAATCAAGAAGGCCCTCGTCTTTCAATTTTTCAATGTTCTTTTCAATCCTGAACTTCAATTCCTTCCTGAACTCCGGGATGTTGATGTTTTTTTTGATATAATCCGGATGATAGCCAGTAGCCAATTTAAGCAAAGAAGGGCCGTAAATATGGCTTGCCATGGAGTAGTTTTTGACAAGCTGCTGGTACATCAAGTCCGGCGTGAAAGACTGCAGGCCCTGGTTTATAGAATCCGCGATCAGCTTGCCTTTATCTATAGTTTCCCTGTCATTCTCGAGGACAGAGCGCATCAGCTTGTCTTCTGCATTCTGGGTGGAAAGGCTGCCTTTCAGCTCTTCAATGCCGTCTTTTTCATCGAAATTTTGCGAGCTGTCAAAGTAAATCACCCTTTTTTTCTTCCAGGACTTCGGAATCCAGGATATTTTTCTCGAACTGGTGGCTTATATATTCTTCCGGGCTCTGCAGATATTTGACAGAAGGCTTCAGCCTGATCCTGTGGGCCAGGACAGAAACAACTATCTCTTTTAAATCGGCAAAATCAACTGATTTTCTTCCGTGCAGCAACGCGTTTGACTGCGAACGCTCATAAAGTCCTAAAGATGCCCTTACAGAAGGCTTTTTTTCAAGGTTCTTGTCTTCCCTCAACAGCCTCACGAAATAGACCATCAGCTCCAACAGCTTATTGCCAACTGCGATATTATCAAATTTTTTCCCTTTTTCTATTACTATCTGCTTTTCTATGCTTATATTTTCCGGATAATGCATGTATATGAAATCAAACCTGTCAACCAGGACGTCTGACAATTTTTCAGTGGATGTATCTTCGGGGTTCATTGTCCCCATAAATATTAAGTCTATATCAAAATCGACATCATAGCTGCCTATAGTTGCTTTTTTTTCTTCTAAAACCTGCAATAACGCATTCTGCACTTTTTCCGGGCACCTGTTCAATTCGTCAAAGAATAAAATGCCCTTATCAGCCCTGAATATCTTTCCTTTTGTGAATGCCTCTATACTCAATGGGCCGAATTTCAATGCTTTTACCGGGTCTATGTCTCCAAGAAGGTCTTCTACAGTAAGGTCCGGGCTTCCCTGTACACGGACAAAAGGCGTGTTTTTGCCCAAAAGCTTTGCAATATTTTTAGCCAATGTTGTCTTTCCTATTCCAGGCGGCCCTACAAGAATAATATGCCTGTCTGCCAGCAATGCGGATTTTACAGCTGACTTGACATTGTCCTGTCCGATTATATCCGTAAAATTGTCCTTTTCCAGCAGCTTTTTTTGAAGTTCCTTTGTTATCATTTTTAATAATTAAAACATAAGAGTAAGGCTTGCTATTTTAAAAAGGTTGGGATTTTTATATAGTATATCAGAAAGGGATTATAATCCCGGTGACGTAGATTATAATGCATGAAACCAAGGGGATGGTCAAATTGTCATCTATCTTGAATCCTTTTATCCTTAAGTCAATGCCCTCGATAAGCATAGAGACTGAGGATGCTAAAAGCGCAGGAAGCCACGGGATGAAGATTAATGCCCCTAAGAAAGCCGCTATAGCCCCTGCAATCACGCCCTCAAAGAATTTTTCGTTGTGGAACGGGTGCTTCAAGTAGCCATAAGGCCCGGCTAATCTTGAAACTGAATCTCCAAAAGCCAGTATGAGTATGGAAGCCATTGCAATTTCCTTTTCAAAAATCATGACTGCAAGAAAAGCACCTAAAATATAGAAAATTGCGCCTTTGCCGGGAAATTCCTCAAGGTCTTTTTCCCTGTCAAATTTTTTCAAAAAATAATCAACTACAGGAATCCTATGATGCCTGCTCATGAATGAAAACATTAAACCAGCAACAAAAACAATAAACAAAACCGTTGAGCCTATCAAATCAAAATAAAGAAGGGTCACTATCATGACACCGAGCAATGCGTGGATTACCTGCCTTTTTATTTCCAGCTTAGTCAGCATTTTAAATCTTTACAAAAATATCAAATGCGTTTATTCCTGTGACGACAACAGCAGTCACTATAATCCCTGCTATCAGGACTCCAATGATGTTTGCAATTATAAATTTTTTATACCCCAACCCTATTAAATAGGATGCAAGAGCGCCTGAATAGGAGCCTGAGCCCGGCAGAGGTATGCCGATGAATACTGCAACTGCCAATTCCCCGTATTTTTCCACATACTTATGTATGTTTTTCTGCGTTTTCTCAACATATTTTTGGTATATTTTGTCAATAAATTTTATTCTCAGGAAAATGTGGATTAGCTTGTCAAGGAAAAAATAGACTATAGGTCCGAGGATTATGTTTGCAATGGACGCTATTGCAAAGACAGGAAGCCAGTGCATCTTCAAGACCAGTATTCCGTAAGGTATTGACGCCCTTAATTCCAGGAAAGGGATGAAGGTTATGGCCGCTATGATGAGAATATCGCTAAGCAAGGTCATTTTTTATGTCTCCATTTGCTTTTTCTTTAGTTCGCGCTCAGCAATCGGCAAATCCTGAGGGTAGCTGATCAGCAGGCAAAAAGAAGTTTTAACACAATATATCTTTTCTTCTTCAGATAAGTATTTTAGCGCATCTGTAAGCTCGTATTCCCCCCTCTCAGACAGTTTTATTGCTTCAAGAGCGCTGAATATTTCCCTGTCTAAAGAATACAAGGCGCAATTTACCAAATCAGAAACGAATTTTTTCGGTTTTTCAATGATATCGGCAAGAATGCCGTTCTTTTCTATTACAACGCCAAAAGATTCCGGGTTTTTGACTTTTTTCACAAGGATGGCGTACCTATGCTTTGCAATTTCCCTTATATCCCCCTTCGAGTAGATGTTATCCCCCATCAGAAGAACAAACCTGTCTTTTATGTGGCCTTTAAGAATTGAAACAGCGTGCCCGGTTCCGAGCTGCTCTTTCTGCTCTATAAATTTTATTTTCAGTTCCGGATAGTTTTTTTGGACGAAGTCTTTAATCATATCTTTCTTGTATCCCACGATTATGATTATTTCATCTGCCATTTCTTTAACAGCCTCTAAACTATACTTGAGAATTGCTTTATTGGCAATCTTAAGCAGCGGCTTCGGCATTGTCAATGTAAGGGGGTAAGTCCTTGTTGATTTTCCTGCTGCCAGAATTACTGCCTGCATTTTACACCAATCTTATACTGCTTACATTGCTCCTTACATTAGAAGCCTTAATGAGCTCCCTTACCAGGTTTTTTGCATCTGCAAATTTCCTTTTTTCGATTGCGAAGAGCCTTTTGCCCTTCACAAAAGCTTTCTTATGCTTTTTTCTGAATGCCAAGGCATGCTTTTCGGCTTTTGCAGGCGGCCCGGTAATTTCTGCCATTACAGGCAGCTTGTCGCTTTGAAGCGCATAGTAGAATAAAGAGTCCTGAGCATGCCACAGCATATCGCTCTCTTTAACTTTGAAGCCATGCCTTAACAGCTCATTTTCAATATAATGGAAAGCCTTGAGCATCTTTGCCCCGGCAACATCCACTTTTTTCCTTAAAGGCGAGGCTTTCAGCATCACAAGATTGCTGCCGAATTCTTTCCTGATGTCCTGCTCTGCCAGGTTTTTTACCTCGAAGAATTCCTTTGAAGGATTCTTGAGGAACTCCATGGAGCGGTGCTTTATTATCTCAAACTTTTCATGGTCTAATGCCGCGGCAGCATTCCTGTCTTTCTGCACCGGGTCTATGACAATTATAGGGCTGTTAAGCTTTGACTTGTTTATCTCAGAAAAAACGCTCTTTCCCCTGTAATAATTCTTAATGTCTATGACGGTTTTTTCTTTCCATTTTGGCATTGCCCTGATGAGCGCTAAAAACGAGCCGTAATGTATTGTAAGCAGCTCGCATACATACCCAGAGAAGCCCATTATGTGGCTTTCCGCGCCGTAGACTCTTGCTGCTTTGAAGAACTGCTTTGCCAGCCTTATCTCGTCCTTCAGCTTTTTATGCTTAAGCACAAAATCAGAGTGAAGCGGGGAGACATCAGTTATGTTCTTTGCCTGCTCTGCCTTCTTTATGTCCAGTATCGGCACTATTTCAAAAGTAAATTTTCCCTCTTTGATCTGAAAATAATCCCTTGAGCCGTGCAGCCTTATTATTTTGTAGTGTTTCTTAAGGAATTTTTCAAGGATATCCGAAAGCTCCTGGCTTCTGTCCCTGAATTTATTGTAGCTGAATCTGACGAAGATATCCGCATCAAATGACTTGAGCCAAGTGCCTTTTGCCCCGGAACCGGCAAGCGTCGCTTTTGCGTCCTTCATGCCGGAATTTATTTTTTTTATTATGTCGCTTGCTTTTTTGAGTATCTCATCCTCATATTTTTTGTCCGGGACTATTTCTTTTATGACTTCTGAAAGCATGGTTTTCATGCCATTCCCGTTGTCTAAGTCCATATAAAAACATTTGTTTTTTATTTTGAGGCTTTGTTGAAAATCTCACTACGCTTGGGTTAGCATCGATTCGCTTCTTTGCTGGAAAAAGCGGTATGCGGGTTCCCTCCCGTAAGGGACTTCCTCTTCCGCAGCTAATGTTCAACATGAATAAACGCTCATAAATTGATGCTAACCTTCATTTTCAACAAAGCCTTTTTTTGTTTGCGATAACTATAAATAGGTGTTTTTTAAGTAAAACAGCAAAAGAGGTGAAGCATGGCTACTGTTTTGGTGTTTTTGACTTATCTTGGAATAATCCTTCTTATAGGCCTGCTTACATCAATTTTAAGCAATAAGCTCAAAATACCACATATACTGCTGCTCCTGCTGATAGGGATTGGTATCGGAAAAGTAGAATACAAAGGAAGCCCTCTTATATTTTTCCCGGAACTTTTCCTTACAGGAATAAGCATACTTGCCCTAGTGATGATAGTGTTTGATGCAGCATCAAGGTTCAAGCTCAGGAACCTGGACTATTTTTCCCTGCATACGCTGTGGCTGTCAATCATTTTCCTTGTGTTTAATCTTGTTTTCCTGACACTTTTTACTACAATGATCTTTGACATCAAGTCCATATTCCTTTCATTCATGTTCGCTACGCTCATGTCAGGCACTGACCCGGCTGCTGTCCTTTCGATGCTCAAGGGCACGAGCCACAAGGTGTTTGATTTTTTGAAACTGGAAGCTTTGCTGAATACACCATTGGTTGTACTGCTTCCATTCCTTATACTAGACCTGAAAAGAACATTGCAGGACCAGATTCTAATAAGCACATTCATAGACCAGTTTGTCCCCTTATTGCAGCAGTTCATTGTCGGAATAGGGACGGGAGTTTTGATAGGCCTGATAATGTTCAAGTTCATGAAGAAGCAGTATTCTATGATACTCTCACCATTAGCAGTCATCACCTCTGCCTTATTGGCTTATACTATAGCCGAGAATCTGCACGGCAACGGGGTTTTGGCAGTTACATCCATGGGCATACTTTTTGGAAATGTATATCTCAAGCAGAAATTCCAGCTGCAGGAATTTTCCACGGTTTTTTCAAGCTCCCTCGAGATACTGGTCTTCGTGCTGATAGGGCTCATAGTAAACATACCATTCACAGCAGAATTTTTCCTGAAATCAGCCTTACTTTTTGCCCTGTACCTTTTGATCAGGTTCTTTGCGATAGTATTCTCATTAAGGGGCATGAATTTTGACCTGAAAGAGAAGATATTTATGTCTCTAAACGTCCAGAAAGGCATTGCTGTGGCAGTAGTTGTATTCTCGCTCGCGAATTTGAGCATGGATGGCATTGACACGATACTCAATCTGGTACTGGCTTTCATGCTTTATTCGATAATCCTTTCATCTATAGCCCTCAGGGCATCTAAATTTTTTATCAATACAGAAACAAAAAAAATCAATCATTTATGATTTTGGCCACGCTTACTAGCTTATCGTTATCTTCCAGCTTCATCAATCTTACTCCCTGGGTGCTCCTTCCTATTACAGAAATCTGGGAAGCAGGCATCCTTATCGTTATTCCGTTCTTTGTTATGAGCATTATCTCATCATTATCATCAACGGAATTTATCGAGATTACTTTCCCGTTCCTTTCGGAGCATATTATGTTCTTGACACCAGAGCCTCCCCTGCTTATCAGCCTGTACTCCGATATTTTTGTCCTTTTTCCATAGCCGTTTTCCGTTACTGTGAGCAAGGTCTTGTCATCCGTCGCAACCACCATTCCAACCACATAATCATTTTGAGAAAGCTTAATGCCGCGAACTCCCTGGGCAGACCTTCCTGTGGTCCTCACATCATTCTCATTAAATCTTACCGCAATGCCGTTTTCTGTAGCTAAAATGATCTCTTTATTGGGGTCTGTAAGCTTCACTCCTATAAGGCTGTCGTCAGAATCAAGGGATATTGCTATGATTCCTGTCTTTCTTGGGTTTGAATATGCCGCGAGATCCGTCTTCTTTATGGTGCCTTTCCTTGTTGCCATGATAAGGCAATGGCTGCTGCCAAAATCGGCTACAGGGATGTATGCTGTAACGTGCTCATCATTTTCAAGATTAATAAGATTTATTATGGCTTTGCCTCTTGCCTGCCTTGATGCCTCGGGTATGCTGTAGACCTTGAGCCAGTAAACCTTACCCTTGTCAGTAAACAGGAGAATGTAGGAGTGCGTGTTTGCTATGAATATGTCCTTTACAAAATCCTCTTCTTTTGTCGTTGTTGCTATAAGCCCCTTTCCACCCCTATTCTGCTGCCTGTAAACAGCAAGAGGCTGCCTCTTGATGTAGCCGGAATGGGTTATTGTGATGACGCAATCATGCTGCTCTATGATGTCCTCTGTCTCCAGGCTGGCTGCTTCCTCTCCTGTGATCTGGGTTTTTCTCTTATCGCCATAGTTCTCCATCAGCTCAAGGAGCTCTTTCTTTATTATGTCAAGAATTTTTTGCGGAGACTGCAATATGGACTTTAATTCCTCAATAAGCCTGAGAAGGTCCATATGCTCCTGCTTCACCTTTTCCTGCTCCAAGGATGTCAATCTTTGCAATCTCATCTCTAAAATCGCGGTGCTCTGCTCCTTCGAGAGATTAAAATTTGAGATTAAAGCGCTATTTGCATCTTCAACGGACTTGCTTTCCTTTATCAGCTTTATCGTCCTGTCAATATTATCAAGCGCGATTATCAGGCCTTCAAGCAGATGGGCGCGGTTCTGGGCCTTGTGCATGTCAAACAAGGTCCTTTTCCTAACAATGTCTTTCCTGTGGTCTATGTAGTGGCTTATTATCTGCTTCAAGCCAAGGACTTTCGGAACATTGCCAACCAAGGCAACCATTATTATGCCGAATGTAACCTGCAGCCTTGAATGAGTGTAAAGCTGGTTTAAGACAACATCGGGATTGGAGTCTTTCCTGAGCTCGATAACAATCCTTATCCCTTCCTTGTCAGACTCGTCCCTCAAATCCGATATGCCGTTTATTTTCTTGTCCCTTACCAGGTCAGCAATATGGCTTATCATCTCTGCCTTATTGACCATATAAGGGATTTCTGTCACAATTATTTTTTTCCTGTCCTTTATTTCCTCTACCTCTGTTTTTGCCCTTACCAGAATTTTTCCCCTTCCTGTCCTGTAAGCCTCTTTTATGCCGCTGACACCGTATATTATTGCCCCTGTGGGAAAATCCGGGCCTTTTATGTGCTGCATGAGCTGCTCAGCGGTAATTTCCGGGCTGTCAATCTGGCTTATTACCGCGCTTATCACCTCAGACATGTTATGCGGAGGAATATTCGTTGCCATGCCGACTGCTATGCCAGATGAGCCGTTGACAAGCAGATTAGGGACTTTTGACGGCAGAACTAAAGGCTCCTGGGAAGTATTATCAAAATTAGAGGCAAACTTTACTGTCCTTTTTTCTATGTCCTGCAGCATCTCTTCTGCCAGCTTTGTTAATCTTGCCTCGGTATATCGCATTGCTGCCGGATTGTCGCCGTCGAGACTTCCAAAATTCCCCTGGCCATCTACTAATAGATACCTCATCGAGAAATTCTGGGCCATCCTCACAAGGGAATCATATATTGCTGCGTCGCCATGCGGATGAAATTCAGCCATGGTCCTGCCAACAATGAATGCTGATTTCCTGAACGGCTTGTTGTGGAGCAAACCGGCATGATACATTGAGTAAAGAATCCTGCGATGCACCGGCTTTAAGCCATCCCTGACATCCGGCAAGGCCCTTCCAACAATGACAGACATAGAATAATCCAAGTAGCTCTTCTTCATCTCCTCTTCTATAACTCTCGGAATTATTATAGTTCCCTGGCCAGATTCCTGCCCCTTGATTTCATCAGTTTTTTTGTCCATTTTTTAACCAGAAAATATGCACTTTACCGACGGTAAATAGGTATGCTTTCGGCTTTATAAGGGTTATGATTTTCGGTTATTATTTTCTATATGGAAAATAACTAAGTTTAGGCCATGTTATTTTATCGATTTTTCTGCATGAGAAATCATATTTTCTGGATTGTGTTCTGCCTCACGGAAAAACTTTTCCCGCAATAAACGCATCTCTTCTTGTTTTTTTCAGAAATCAATCCTGCAGAGCTATATTTCATCCTGTTTTTGCATTTCGGGCATTGCAGAAGGAACATCATTTTTAGGGTTTTTTCAATCAATATTTTGTTATCAATTTGGTTTAATTTCGGGAACTAATCTTAAATTATAAGTATTGTTTATTTTTAATGAACGTTTTTATGTTATTTTTTAAAAGATTGTTTTTTTAGTTAGTTTTGCTGCTGTCGTCTTCATCTTCCTGTTTTTCTTCCATTGATGCGTCCAGGAGGTCTTTTGGCTCTTCTTCAGGCTTGTTTTTTTGACTTTGGCCATGGCTTTCAATCTTTTCTTCATTTTCTTCTTCTTTAGGAGGATGCAACATTCTTTCCACTTTTTGGTCGATTATCCTCTCCATTTTCTTATCAACTTGTATTCCTTTGCCACTGAATTTAGGCCTTTTTTGCCATTCCGCACTTTCTTCAAGCCTTTTTTCCTCTTCTGCCTTAATCTCCCCTATTTTTTCCCTGTCTTTTTCAAGCTCTTCCTCAGAAGGCTCGTCAACAACCTCTAAATTTCCAAGCTTTTCTTTATATTCTGTTATTTCAGGACTTTCTTCTTCCAAGCTTTCCGTTATTTTATTTTCTCCTTCTTCACTTTCAAGATCATCCAAGGAATCTATCTGCTCTTTTATTTTCTCATCTTTATTCTCTTCTTCCATGGCTTTTCTTCTCTGCTCTGACTTTATTGAATCAACTTCTCTCTCTTTTTCCTCTATGGCTCTTGCAATGCTCTGGAAGTCCTGGAACTGCTCCCTCAGATTTTCCTCTGGAAGGTCAAAATACTCGAAGAATTTCTGGGTCAATTTAATCAGGTTGGTTCTCCCGTGCTTCTGCCTCGTTATGTATCCCATCTCTTCAAGCTCTTTCAGATGATCATATGCCTTGTTCGTCCTTATCCTTATCAAATCGGACTGCTTGATAGGATACTTGAATGCTATTACGGCCAAAGTTTCCATTATTGTCCTGCTGAGCTCTGTTTCAGTAACTATATTCCTGACCAAAGAAAGAAACTGCTCCCTTACAGCCAGCTTCCATGAATTGCCCTCATTTATGAGCATGGTGCTGGAATCCTTTTGATCGTGCTCCTGCTTCATCTCTTCCAGCGCAGATTGGACTTCATCTTCCCTGGCCCTGGCCAATTTTGAGAGCTCCTCTATGCTCATCTTCCTGCCTGAAGAAAAAAGCAATGCCTCCAGTTTATTCTTGAGCATTTTCCATCTCTTGCTTAATCAAGCTATAAAAGCCGTTCTCCTCTTTTATCTTGCTGTCCTTTACCATGCTGTCCAAAAATATCTTAAGCTCGTCAGGTTTTATTCCTGTAACTTTTGACAGCTTTTCCCTGTCAAGGCTGCCATAAATCAAGGATATCAAAATAAGGTTCTTTACAGTTGTCTGCATGTTTTTCTTCAAAAATTCGTTTTCGTTATTCTGTTTCTTTACAATCATGTCTACATCATGCAATCTTGCCTGCAGATCATTAACAAAATCCTCTATCATGGACCTGTCAAGGCTATAGTTTTCCGGCTTCAATATCTGGATGGATGAGGGCATGTAATCAAAGCAGAAGGCTATCAGCTTCCTTATTCCCTTGACAACCATCTCCAATTCCGCAAAAGTTGCCCATAATCCGCTTTTCTCCTTGGCATCGGCAAATTCCTCCTTTAGGATTATGAGGTCTGAGTCCTGCCTTATCCTGTCCACGTACATCTTAAGGGCTTTTTCAACATGCTCTTTCGGCTTTCCAAGAACTTCTATAATGACATTGCACCTCAGATGCGTCATATCATCAGCGATTTTGGTTTCATGCATAAGTTTTCAGAATGGAATTAGGTTTAAAAAGGTTTTGTTTAAGAAAACCTCAGAAAATCAAATGGTTTATCTTCTCGATATCAGCACTATATTCAGTATAACTGAAAGCAGGATTATGAAAGCCGGGATGAGATTCTTTGCCTTTTCTGTGGTTGACTCATATACGATGCCGGAATCTGCAAAATCAGCTGTTATTTTATTTTCAGCTTTACCGTAAACTTCTTTTCCCTCTAAATCCTCAAGGCCGTTATTTTCGTCCTTACCGATTTTAACAACTATGTCTTTTGTTATCTCATTGTTTGTTTTCTGGTTGTTTTTGTTCAGCACAACCTTGAATTTATAATTACCAGGCTCTATGCCATCAAGGCTATTGCTCAGCTCAACAACCTGCAATGAGTTTGCCTTCAGGGTAAATTCCTTCATATTCTCCTCCCTTTCGCCGGAATATGATTTTGAGCCGCGGTAGACATAGCTCCATAATTTCATGTCCATGTCCTCATTGTTATTGTTGTCAAGCACTATATTTGCGCTTAATTTGCTGTCAGCATCAACAATTTCATTGAAATTGCCCAAGTCGAAATCAAAGCCAGCTGCGGCTGATTTTTTGCTTTCTATTATTTTTACATCGCACATCGAATCTGTCAAATCCTCTATTCTCACTTCTTCTTCATCCTGGGAGTCAAGGCCTTCTGACTTAATCATGTAATTATCATTATCAAATGATTCATCGCAGTTGGGGTCTATCTGCACCGGGATAGTGATGGAATAATTCATATACTTCGATTTCAGGCCGGTCCTTGACTGCTTGCTCACGCTCCTGCCATTATTGTCCTCTATCCATACTGCAATGCTCTCCTTGTTGGTGTTGCCCTTATAGGCGCTAAGCCTTACCCTTATCACCTGGCCGAACTTTGCCTGATTGTCATTTCCAAGATCGAGCACATTCTCTATGCTTATCGATGACTTCTCGTCCAATGGCTTTCCTTTTATAGTTATTATCTGGGTGTCAAAATTGTTTTCTGAATTCCCGTCATCGCATTCAGCAGTTATATTGGACTCCAGGATGTAAGATTTGCCTTCATCCAGATTAGGAGTAAATTCCGATGATGTCCTTTGCGTTGATATTGATTCATTGGTAAAGGGGCTGTATTCCTTCATCAGTTTTCCGTTAAGGTCCTCTATCTTTGCCTTCATGGTGAAATTAGTTGGTGTTCCGGATATTTTTGAAGCCCTCAACTTGAATGTAAAATCAGATGAATTGTCAAACAAAGTCTTCGAGAGGATAAAGTTCACTGCGTAATCACATCCTTCATTTATTATGGCGCTCCCATCATTGGAAAATCCAGGGGTGGGGCTTGACTTATGCAAAGAGCCGTTTACAAATGCCCAGCTTAAGCCATCAGTAGTTGAATTATAGGTTTTTCTGTCAATCAGATTGCCATGATTATCATAAAGAGATAAGTTTTCCCCGTCATTTTTTAGCCCGGAGCCTCCAATTGAGGAATCATCGACATAAAGCCTCATAGCATCAATGCTTACATTAAAATTATCATAAACTCTGGTTGCATCATCTGTGATTATTGCAAAGCCGTATGCTGGAATTATCGTGCCTTCCTTATTGTATAGGCCACCTTCCAGCGTGTCATTCTCGCTATCATCCCCTATGAGCCAGCCGCTTACATTTATCTCCACGCTTTCATTGTTGTATAATTCTATCCACTCATTCAGGCTTTCGTCCGCTACAGGATCTGCCATTATCTCGCTAATCAGCATGCCGTTGGTCGCATCGATAAAAATTAAAAAAGCCGATAAAAGGAGCAAAAGCCTCATTTTAAGCAAATTTTAAAAAATTAATATAAAAACTTTTCACTCCTGGCTGACATTTACTTTACCATTTCAGAATGATAATAAAAGTTTAATAAAGAATCTCTTTTTATTTACGGGAATAAGAGGTGCATAGTGGGGTTTTTAAAATTCTTAAAAAGGGATAAAAGCAAAGATCTGGACATGGATTTTGGGAATTTGGATGTCCCGCCTATGCCTCCTTCGCCTCCAGGAATGGATAAGGGGGGCTTTGAAGACCTTCCTGAGATTCCTGAAATGCAAGATAGTGATGAGGCTTTTTCTGGCATGGAAGAGGAAAATGAGCCTGTTTCCGGGATTAAGGTGCCGTCATTACCACAACCGAGGTATATGGAGGAGCCTGCTTTTCGGCCATTCAAGGGCTTTAAGCCTGCTGGGAGCGTGAAACCTGATTTTGGCATGCAAGGGCTTCAGGAGCCGGTGCAGGAAACTGAAGAGGATGTCCAGGAGACAGAGCTGAGGCCAAAAAAAACAGACTATTATGAAAGATTTTCCAGGGCTGCTGTCAGGGAAGAAAGGGAAGTTTTGGAGCATAAAGATGCAAAAGGCCCTATTTTCATGAGAGTTGACAGGTTCAGGAATGTCTTAAGGAATGTAAGCGAAATAAGAAGCAGCCTCAAGGTTTCAAATGAGATACTTTCAAAGCTCAATGATATTGATGTAAATGCTGAAAAGGAATTCGAAAAATGGAAGAATATAATGGCTGATATGCAGAAAAAACTGGTTTTTGTCGATAAAACTTTATTCAAAGGCGATAAGAAATGAGGCAGGAAAAAGAGTGAAATCACGAGCGATTTCCGGTGTTTGCATTCGGCAAACAATACGCATGGCGCATTTTTAAGCACAATAAAACAAGAGGTGATATCTTATGAGAAGCTACAAGTCTGGAGAGGCTCCGGTATTCGTGAAAATCGAGGACTACAAGGATATTTTGGATGTGCTGGAACTGATAAAAGACAGGCTGGGCGAGGCCAAGAGGACTTTGGCTGACATCAACCAGATGAAGAATGAAGAGGACGAAGAGCTTGGCATGTGGAGCTCCACGCTAAACGAGATAGAAAAAAAAATAGAGAGCATCGACAGGACGCTGTTCGAGCCGGAGAGCACCTATTAAGATGAAAGCCAAGATGGAGAAAGAGGAAAACGTACTTTTCGTAGAGGTAAGGGGGCCTAGCGAAGTAAGGAGGAATATCCTTGAATCCCTGAAAGGGATAGTGGAGACGCTGCAAAGGTTTGAAAGGTTCAGGCATGTAAGGAGAGAAAAAATACACAGCATAAACAAGCTCAGCAGCGATTTAAAAGGAATAAACAGGATGCTTTCTGATCTGAAAAATACGATTCCGGAAACAAATCTTAGGGAAATAAAGATAAAAGCAGTGCTTAAGGAAGAAAGCAGGGAAAAATCAAAGCCAAAAAAGGGAAAACACAAAAAAGCCCACAGGGAAGCTGAAGAGAAGCCAAAGCCAATTACTGAAGTGGAAAGGCTTGAATCCGAGCTGGGGGCGATAGAGGAGAAACTAAGGGGTTTGCAGTAAGATTATTTTGATTTTCTAATTTTTAGTTCTTTTCAGTTAATTTTTATTCGACTATTTTATAAATTTTAATCTGCTCCGCTAATATAGTCCGAGGCGTCGCTGTCAGTGAATTGTGAGCGAGTGAACAATTGAGCATATCACTTGCATCTTTACTGCTCGCTCACTCGCATCTCACTCACACGCTCCGCCTCGCATATTCATTTAGCAATATTTTTAAATTATATGCTGATTCTTTGCATTATTGTGCGGAGGCAGCGCGAAAAAAGTTTTCGCTGGTCTCCGCTCATTTCATTTGCGGAGGTGCCGGAGTGGCCAAACGGGATAGACTCAAGGCATTTGGGTGTTGAGTGCTCATAATGAGTGCGATGAAAAATCATTTGTAAGTCATCTATTGGCTTAGTGCCTACGCAGGTTCGAAACAGCCTTTTGAAAAAAGCCTGGGAAAAACCATGCAATGAGGAATTTTCAATTCCTCGGAACGATACAAGAGGCTGACGAAAGTCCTGTCCTCCGCATATTATTTTTTAAGATGCAAGAAAACAAAAAAATAGTTCTAGTCACTGGAGCAAACAGAGGCATAGGTTTTGAGGCCTGCAGGCAGCTTGGAAAGAACGGCTTTAAGGTTATTTTGACCAGCAGGGACGAGAAAAAAGGAAAAGAAGCTGCTGAAAAGCTGAAAAAAGAGAAGCTGGACATAGTTTATCATCAGCTTGATGTCAAGGACGAGGAAAGCATAAAAAAACTGCATTCTTTTGCCGATGAGGAATTTGGAAGATTGGATGTCCTCGTGAATAATGCCGGCATATTCATTGACCAATTTAATGAAGAAGATAAAAACAAGGATGAAGAGTTCGGGCTTTCAGCAGATAATTTTGGCAATTCCAGCATATTTAAAATTAATGAGAAAGCTTACAGGGAAACCTTTGAAACCAATTTTTTCGGCCCCTTAAGGATGATGAGGGCATTTATCCCGTTAATGATGAAAAACGGCTATGGAAGAGTTGTAAACATATCATCAGGCATGGGGCAGCTTTATGATATGAACGGCGGCTATCCCAGCTACAGGGTTTCGAAAACTGCCCTGAACGCATTGACAAGGATTTTCTCATCAGAAACCTCGAATTACAACATAAAAATCAATTCAATGTGCCCAGGCTGGGTAAAAACCGACATGGGCGGGCCAAACGCCGAGATAACGCCAAAACAAGCAGCAGATACAATAGTATGGCTGGCTATGCTTCCTGACAACGGTCCGACAGGAGGCTTTTTCAGGGATAAAAAGAAGATAGACTGGTAGGCTTGTTGCATAATTTATTTATACCCATGCCAATAATTCATGCGCATGGGAAAAATCAAGAAAATAATACTTGCCTTCTTCTTTTTTCTTATACTTCTCGGGATAATGCAGTTCACTGTCCCTTACATAATAGGATTTGACGGCTATTACAACATAAAAGCTGCTGAAATCATAAAGGAAAAAGGCTTCGTAAAAGAAGGGATAGCCCCGGAAAATACCATTTTAAATAAAAACTATGCCGATATACAGCTGCTTTTCAGGATTCTTCTGATACCTTTTACTTTCCTTGGCCTTGAATCCGTGGCAAAAACAGCGGCAATCCTGTTTGGAGCCATAGCATTCGCAGTTTTCTTTTGGTTTCTTCTGGAAAATAAGATAAGATATGCCTTTTTTTGGTCAGTGCTTTACCTTTTCACATCCGAGGCATTGATGTACAGGCTAATGCTGCCAAGGCAGATGCCCTTGGTCATTTCCCTGCTGTTATTGACAATTTATTTCCTGCAGAAAAGAAAATACATTTTTTTATTTTTTACCATGCTTGCGCATGCCTTATTGCACAGCAGCTTTGTTTTTCAGTTCATTATAATTATTTTTTACATTATTTTGGAAAAAACCGTTTCAAAAGAATTTAATTATAAAATAATTTTATATCCGTTTCTAGGAGTTATAGCCGGATTTATTTTCAGCCCTTATTTTCCCAATAATATCGCTATGACTTACCTGCAGATCTTCAAGGTAAACCTTGTCGGGAACCTCTACAATGCTGAATGGAAGCCATGGCCGATTTTTGATTTTATAAAAAACAATATCCTTGTTCTGACTTATTTTGCAATCATAGCATCAGTAATTTTTAAGAGAAAAAAAATAAATAAAAATGAGCTTTTTTTCCTTTTATCGGCATTGTTTTTCCTTGCTTATACTGTTTTGTCAAGGAGGATGGAGGAATACCTTGTGCCATTTTCGATAATAGCGCTGGCATTGATCCTGAATGATCATATTTCCATATCCGATAAAAATAAACCATTCCCATATATAAGATATGGTGCTATAATTTTCCTTATGATTATTTCTGGGATTAATTTTGCAATTTTGAGGGAAGACATAAGAAACAACACCTTTTTGCATAATTTTGAAGATTGCTCTGCATGGATGGCTGATAATGTCCCGAAAAACTCATTGGTTTTTGTGAATGCCTATGCATTCCCCTACCTGTTCTTTAAGAACAGCGATGTGAAGTATACGCACGGAATTGATCTGACATATTCTTACCTTTATGACCGGGAAAAATTTGAAAGGTACATGGGGATTTTGCAGGGAACGCTTAGATCAGATGAGGATTATATACTCAAGGACTATAATCCTGATTATCTTTTCTCGGGAAAGGTAAAGCAGGATGTGCAGCTATTCAACCATATTGTAGCGCATAAGGAAAACTATAAGTCTGTGTATGAGGATGAATGGTGCGCTGTCCTCATGGTTGAAGGCTGAGTAAATATTTATAAACTTGCCAAGGTTTTACTGGCGAATGATTGAAATTTACGCAGTTGGCGGCTATAACGAAGTCGGGAAGAACTGCACTGCAATCAAGGTCGATGATGAGGTTGTGGTAATAGACTTGGGCATTCACCTAGAAAATTACATAAAGCTGACAGAAGACGAAGACATCCTGAACATAAGCACGGATAAGCTGATGAAAGTAGGGGCTATTCCTGATATTTCCTCGCTAAACAAGGTAATGGGCAAGGTAAAAGCGGTTATAATAAGCCATGCCCATCTTGACCATCTTGGAGCGGTCCCGTACCTTGCAGACAGGTTTGATGCCCCGATAATAGGGACGCCATTCACAATTGAAGTCATAAGAAGCATACTGAATGAGGATAAGATAACTTTAAGGAACAAGATAATAACTTTAAACTCGAATTCTTCGTACAATATCTCGGATAAGATAAAAGTTGAATTTATACATATTACCCATTCAACCCCACAAACAGCTTTAGTTGCTATTCATACAAAATACGGGACAATCCTTTATGCCAATGATTTCAAACTGGACATGCACCCTGTCCTCGGCAAAAAGCCGAATTTCAAAAGAATGGAAGAACTTGGAAAAGAGAATGTAACTGCACTGGTCGTTGAATCGACTTATGCAAATGATGCAAGGAAGATGCCGTCAGAGAGCATCGCAAAAGAGATGCTGAGGGAAGCGATGCTGGAAACGGAAAACAAGAACAACATAATAATTGTAACTACATTCTCATCGCACATAGCAAGGCTGAAATCAGTAATAGAGTTCGGAAAAAAGCTGAACAGGAAAGTGGTTTTCATGGGCAGATCATTGGCAAAATATGCAAAGGCCGCTGAGAATATAGGCATAGTCAATTTCTCGAAGGATGTTGAGATGGTAAAGTACGGGAAGCAGATAAAGAAGAAGCTGAAAAAGATCGAGAAGGAAAGGGAGAAATATGTGCTTGCGGTTACCGGGCACCAGGGAGAGCATAAATCTGTCCTTTACAGGCTCATGAGGGGAGAATTTGACTTCAGGTTTTCACCGGAAGACAGCGTGATATTCTCATGCAAAGTAATACCCACACCAACAAACATAGCAAACAGGGAAGCGCTTGAAAGCGAGCTGAAGCAGCGCGGAGTAAGGGTATTTAAGGATGTGCACCAGTCAGGGCATGCTGCAAGAGAGGACTTAAGGGAATTCATAGCGCTCCTGAAGCCCAAAAATGTCATTCCTGCGCACGGGAACAATGAGATGAAAGAATCTTTGGCAGACCTTGCAGCCGAGATGGGATACCAGGATAAGAACATATTTCTGGTAAAGGACGGCCATAAGGTCGTTATATCCTAAAAAAATCTTGTTTTTTGTGCATAACCACAAAAATTATAAAGAGCCCCAGGTTAGCAGGCTTCTGGGGGATTTGACATGAAGCTTACTCTTGCAGAGCCAAAATATCTAAAGGAGAGCATATCTATAATTTCCGACCTTGTCAATGAGGCAAGGTTCAAGGTCAACAAGGAAGGCATAGAATTAGTTGCCATGGACCCTGCAAATGTAGCCATGGTGATATTCAAGCTTCTCAGCAGCACCTTTACAGAATATGATGTCAAAAAGGATGTTGAGATTGCCATTAACTTAAGCAATTTAAAGCAGATAATGAGAAGGGCCAAGCCGAATGACATGCTTACCTTGGAATTGGACCCTGACAATAAGCTGAAGATACAGCTGAAAGGTGACAATGTAAGGACTTTTAACCTGCCCATAATAGAGCTTGATGAAAAAGAGCAAAAAATACCAGAGTTAAACTTTGCTGTCAGCATAAAGATCCCTTCTGCTGTCTTGAACGAGGCTGTCGAGGATGTTGATGTTGTTGCTGAGTCAGTTGCATTTATTGCAGAGCCAAAGAAGTTCACAATTTATGCTGAAGGGGACCTAAGCCAGGCAAAGATAGAGATAAAGGAAGGAGAGAATGTAAAGATAAAGGCTGATGAGAAGGCAAAGGCAAAATACAGCGTTGAATACCTAAAGAAGATGATAAGCGGCAGCAAGATAGCGGATGACGTTTCAATTTACTTCAATAATGACTACCCATTAAAGCTTGAATATAAGACAGTCGATAAGGTGATGCTGAGCTTCATCCTTGCCCCTAGGGTAGAGAACGACTGAGCATAATATTTATAAACAAGAATTCTAATTTTCCGGATATGAATGAAGCAATTTCTTTCCTGAAAGAATGGTTCATAAGATTTCTCCAGAACAGGGATTTAGTCAGGAGGAATATAGTAAGCATCGACAGCAATGAAGGACCTGAGCTTAAGGTAAATTACAGGGATAAGGCTGTCAATTTTTCGATCGTGCCTGATTTAGACGGAAGCATTTTTGAAAAAGCATGCAATAAAGAGGATTCTGGATTTGTTATCCTAAATAACGATCAAAACCTGAAATTTGTGCATATCAACTGGAAAAAGCTGGCTGAAAACAAATCAATGGTGCTGTATTTCATAAATCCATTTTCCAATACAGACAAAGCGTGGATACTTTATCCCGGTGTGCATGATAAGATATGCGACAAAAGCTCTTTGGAAACGGGCCTTAAAGCAATGGCAGAGATGGTAGAACCAATAAATTATGAAAAAGTCGCAGAAAGGCTCACACCAAGAAAACAAGCATCTGCCCAACAAAGCCGCTGACAACCGGCACTATCAGGTTATCATCCAGCTCGTCAACCATTGTTTCTGTTATTGTCGCGACAAACGCCATTATAATCAGTATGTATATGTTTATTGCGAAGAGAAGGCTTATCAAGACTGCCACTATAAGGTTTGTGACAAGCTCGGACGCAAAGCCTACAACGGTCTTGTTCTTGAATAAGATGGCTGTCCCGTATTTTTTCCCCGCGATCGCTGCTGCCATATCCCCAAAGGTTGTCATTAACAAGGCTGCGAGCGCGATTGCAGTGTCAAATACCGCAAATGCGATTATTGTTGAGCAAAGGAAGAAGATAACGCCATAAACCCTGTATTGCTCCTTAGGCCTTATGAACTGGTGGAAAAAAGGCAGCTTGAAATTTAGATCTAATCTCAGGTATTCAAGTATGAGGAAGATTAGAAGCAAACCAACCAAGAAAAGAAGCGCTGCCTGCTGGCCTGCCTGGTTCTTTATTGTGAAGAAAAGGACAAGAACTATCAAGATTATTATGTGGATTATTTTTCTGCCTATCTCGCTAAAGAAACCCAATGGCATATCCGATGATTGGGAGCGTTTTAGTATATATAACTTTCCAAATTGCGTCTGATTTCCAAAACCAGATGAAAAACAGGTTTTTCGAGGTTGCGAAAAAACGAAGTTTTTTCCACAACCTTTTTAAACGCCTTAGAGTTAGTTTTGACATGAATTCAATAGACAAATTCAAGGACGAAAAAGGCATAATTAAGAGAGAAAACATCAAGAAAGTGATACCTTACGAAGACCCTTTTCTTATGATTGACAGGGTATTAAGCCTTGATAAAAAAAATATTATAGCGGAGAAGGATGTAAAGGCCGATGAATATTATTTCAATGGCCATTTTAAAGGCTTTCCGATAATGCCCGGAGCATTGATTGTTGAAGGGCTTGGCCAGGCAGCTACACTGCTGATAAGATATAACATACCTGACCATGAAAACAAGGATGTCCTGGCCTACAAGATAAGAAATGCCAAATTTTTCAGGCCGACTTTTCCGGGCCATACTTTGAGGTTTGAGGCAAGGCTTGTTTTTAAGTTCAAGATGGCGTGGTTCGTAAACGGCATTGTGTACAGGGATGAGAAGATAGTGTCAAAGGTTAAGATGGTCTTGGCTGTTGTTGACAGGGAAAAATTCAGGGGAAAATATTCGGGTAAAAAGGCATAAAATGAAAAGATATGTCAAAGGAGCCGGAATGACGAAATTCGGGGTGCTGGATAAGAACAGCCAGGAATTGTGCTACGAAGCTATAACGGAAGCATTGGAAGATGCGAACATGTCCCTTAGAGAAATAGATGAGATAGTCATTTCCAAAGGAGAATCTATTTATGACGGAGAAAGGCAAAGGCTTTTTCCCGGCGTGCTGAGCAGCATACTGCAGGACGAAAATATTCCAATGATAAGGGTCACGGCTGCCTGCAGCGGCGGAGGGGGAGCATTCTGGAATGCTGTGCATTCTGAAGCCAACAATGTTCTTGTTGTAGGCGTAGAGAAGCTTACTTCTGCCCTAACCAAGTACGTGACTGATGATTTCATGATGGCTTCTGAAAGAGTATACGAGCAGGCTGAAGGGCTAAATTTTCCGGCGCAGAATGCGCTTGTTGCGCAGCAATATATGTTGAGGTATGGTGCAGATTCCAGTGACCTTGGGCTGGTTGCGCTAAAGAACCATGATAATGCCTTCAATAATCCAAAGGCAAGGTTCTTCGGGAAGCGCAATAATAAGCAATGACAAAAGCAGCATTGAAATTGCTGCTTCATCCCTGTATGCGAGCAGGCTCCCGACTTTTGAGAGCGATGACATGACCAGCTGGGAAGCTACAGTTTTTGCCTCACAGGCTGCATATAAGGAAGCAAAGATGAATCCAGAAGACATAAACTTTGCCGAGCTGCATGACGCTTTTACGCCTGTTGAGCTTATGAGCTATGAAGACCTTGGATTCTGCAAAAAAGGAAAGGGAAAGGATATGATAAGGAAAGGCATTACCAATATCAACGGAAAGCTGCCGGTAAATGCTTCCGGAGGCCTGAAAGCATAATAAGATAGGGCTGGCACATAACGTAGGAGGTGCTGGAAGCACAGTTACAGTGCATATTCTAAAGAATATCGGAGGCTGAAATGATCATTAGATGGATCTGCGAGAAAGACAGGAAGAAATGGATATATCCTGTTGAAAAGTGCATATACTGCAAGGGCCCTGTCAAAAAGATTATCAGCAGGGAAGCAAAAATAATTGGCATGACAAAAGTAAATGTTCCTTCTCCATTGCATCCTATTGTGCCGTATAATGTCGTGCTTCTCCAGGATGAGCATGGGAACAGGATGCCAAAAAAAACCATGAAAGATTATAAGATAGGCGATACTTACAGCATTAAAAAGCCCAAAAGCAAAAATGCAGTCATAGTAACAAAGATAAAATACGATCTCAGGGAAGCACTTAAAGAATCGCTCGAGCTTATTGGATATTCTGGCTTAAAGGAAGGGGACAAAGTCCTTATCAAGCCAAGCATCATAGAGCCTGCGTACCATTATCAGGCTGTAGATACCAGCCCAAAGCTCATGGATGCTTTGCTTGGTATTCTAAAGGAAAAAGGAATTACCGATGTTGTTGTTGCAGAACAGTCGTGGCCCGGGAATGGTACTATAGCATCTGCAGAAAAAGCAGGCATAACAGAAGCATGCAACAAATATGGATGTAAAATTCTTGACCTGAAGAACTCGGAATATACTGAAAAAGAAACGGACGGGATGAAGTTCAATATTGGCAATGAAGTTTTTGAAAGGAAAGTGATAAATGTCCCGGTGCTAAAGACAAATTCCCAAATTCTGGTTTCCGGGGCCATGGAAAACATGATCAGGGTCACTGACAGCAAAACGCAGGAGATGATGTACTCTAATGATATAGAAAAGACCCTGCCAAAGCTGATTAAAGCCCTTCCGGAATTTTTAACAATAGGGGATGGCACAATAGGAATGCATGCGCAAGGGCCAACTTCGCTTGGAGACCCGGCTTTCCTAAATATGCTCCTCATAAGCAATGATGCTGTGGCTTTGGATGCTGTATTTGCCGAGATTGGCATGCTGCCAAAGCCGGAATATGTAAAGGAAGCAGATTCTATAGGGGCAGGGGAAGGAATTGTAAAGAATATCGAGGTTGTTGGAGAAGACCTTGAGGCTGTGAAGCTCAACCTTAAGCCTGCTTCGAAAGAAGCTACCGGCCATCCGAGAATCAAGCTGATAGACGGGAAGTCGAGCCCTGCGATTTTTAATGAGGCTTTGGGTGTCAGCTCAAAGCTTATAGGGCTTTCAGGCTACCAGATGCACCTGGCCATAGGCAAATTCATAGAAAAAGGAATGACTGCTGAGAAGGAAAGGATTGTCGCTTACGGGAAGGATGCGATAGAAAAGATGAGGGAGCTTGGAGTCAAAACAGCTGCTGAAATTCCGGAAGACATGGAGAGCATGGAAAAAATTGTGCTGATAAAGAGCATACTTGAGGACCAGAAAAAAGAGACCATCAATGCTGCTGACAGGATAAAGTCAAAGATTGCAAGTTTTGGGATGAAATTGAAAAAAAACTTTTCAAAATGAAAACTTACATCAAGGGAGCAGGAATGACAAAATTCGATGTAGAAAGGAGAGGCTCTTTTGAAAGGATTTTGGAATGCACCAATGAGGCGCTTGAAAGCGCAGACATGAATTTTGATGATATAGATGTCATATTTTCCTCGAGCTCGGAAGGCGGAAGAAACGAGGAAAGGCAGAAGCACCAGGGGCCGATGCTGAGCAGCCTATTCAGGAAAAACATACCGATACTCAATGTCAGGGCCGGCTGCGCGGGCGGCGGAGTGGCATTCTGGAATGCGATAAACCATCTTCATTCCTCTGATGCAAAAAACATACTTATAGCGGGCTATGACAATGTCGTCTCTTCAAACAATGATATACTGACAGATGAGATACTGATGGGCGGCGAGCGCCTTTATGAGCAGACAGAAGGCCTGATATTTCCGGCGCAGAATGCGCTTGTTGCGCAGCAATACATGTTGAGGTATGGTGCAGATTCCAGTGACCTTGGGCTGGTTGCGCTAAAGAACCATGATAATGCCTTCAATAATCCAAAGGCAAGGTTCTTCGGGAAGATTGAGAATTCTCCGATCATAGCATCCCCTTTGAGGCTTTTTGACTGCAGCATCTCTGTAAACGGCGCTGCTGCCGCAATAATAAGCAAGAATAAAAGCGACATTGAGGTGGCAGGCTATGGCATGGTAACAACTAATCTGTCTGCCATCGAAAGAGAGGACATGACTTCAATGGAAGCTACTATCAAGGCTTCAGATATAGCTTACAGCATGGCAGGAATAAATCCATCTAATGTCGATATAGCAGAGCTGCATGACGCTTTTACGCCATTGGAGCTTGTTTCTTATGAAGACCTGGGATTCTGCAAAAAAGGAAAGGGAAAGGATATGATAAGGAAAGGCATTACCAATATCAACGGAAAGCTGCCGGTAAATGCTTCCGGAGGCCTGAAAGCAAGCAGATGAGGAAGGAAGCTGGAAAAAGGCAGGTTGATAATACAGATGTTGCTCTTGCACAGAATATCGGCGGCGTAGGCACCATGGCTGCAGTGCATATACTAAAGAAAGCAAAGTAATCATTTTTTCTTCTTCATAAAACTGTCAAGCAGTTCCTTATTCTCCATGCTCCTTGAGCATTTTATGTATGATTCTGCTTCAAAATTATCAAGAAGATCTTTTTTGAATGAAGAATTTATGGATTTTTTTGTCAGGTATAAAGCATGCACGGGCTTTTCTGCTATTTTTTTAAGCAATGAACCCATAAATTCCTTAATTTTTTTCTCTGAAACCAAAAAGTCTGCAAGGCCCCACTCAACAGCTTTTTTGCCTCCTATGGATTCTCCGGTGAAAAACATATACTTTGCCCTTCCGGAACCGATAAGCCTCGGAAGCCTTTTTGTTGCGCCAAGAGGGGCTACTGTTCCCAGAGATACTTCAGGGTGCAGGAATTTTGCATTTTCAGTGGCTATCCTGATGTCGCATGCCATTGCCAATTCATTACCGCCGCCTACCGCATAGCCATCGATAAGAGCTATGAAAACCTGCGGCATGCTCTCCATCCTCGAAAAGGTTTTTTGCACAAAAGAAATTTGCGCTTTTGCCTCCTGCTTTGAGAGGGTCCCGATCTCCTTCTCCCATTCTATATCCCCGCCGGAAGAAAAAGCCTTTCCGTTGCCGGCAACCACCACAACTCTTACCCTGCTTTTGGCTATCTTATCAAGAATATTGCTGAGCTCTTTGATTGTGTGGAAGTCAAAAGAATTGAGCTTTTTTGGGTTATTAAATGCTATATGCCCAACAAGACCATCTCCCCTGTACAAGATTTTTTTGTCCATTTTATTTCGGGTTAAGTATATGTATCGCTTTTCCCATAGTCGCTTCTGCAGCTTCCATAAGGCTCTCGCTCAATGTAGGATGCGGATGTATTGTTAGTGACAAATCTTCCAATGTCGCTTTCATTTTTATTGCAAGCGATGCCTCGCTTATAAGATCAGATGCTTCTGCCCCGACTATTTCCACTCCAAGTATCCTGCCATCTTTTTCATCAGCTATCACCTTGACAAACCCTTCTGCCTCTGATTTTGTCATGGCCCTGCTTGACACGGAAAAAGGGAACTTTCCGACTTTTGCCTTTATGCCGTTAGATTCTGCATCTTTCTCTGACATTCCGACTGTAGCGATTTCCGGATCGGTGAATATGACAGAAGGGACAACAGAGTCCTCGTATCTTTCTTTGCTGCCCGCTATTATCTCTGCTACAAATTTTCCCTGGTATGATGCCTTGTGGGCCAGCATGGGGCCAATGGAAACATCGCCTATCGCGTAAATATTTTTGTCATCAGTCATCAGGCTTTCGTTTACATTTATGAAACCTTGATTGTCCAATTTTACTTTTGTTTTTTCCAGGCCGAGATTTTTTGTGTTTGGATAGCGGCCTACAGCGACAAGAATCTTGTCAGCTTCTATTGAAAAAGTCCCTTTCTCTTTCGAGCTTGCGATTATTTTGCTGTTTTCTGATTTATCTGCTTTTGTGCTTAAATGTATTTTAACGCCTAATTTCTCCAATTTTTTATGAACAACATCCACAACGCTTTTGTCGAGTCCCGGAAGCAGCTGGCCTGCCATTTCTATCACTGAAACCCTGCTGCCAAGCTTTGCATATACTGTCCCGAGCTCCAACCCTATATAGCCTCCTCCTATCACAACAAGATCTTTTGGGGCTTCTTTGAGATAAAGAGCTTCTGTGGAACTGATTATTGTTTCATTATCAAATTTTATATTTGGAAGCTCTATTGGTTTAGAGCCTGTCGCTATTATAGCTTTTTCAAAATCAATATAAGAAACATCATTCTCGTTATTTATTCTTAATCTGCTTGAAGATTCAAATGCTGCAGTTCCATTTAGGACCCCGACATTATTGCCTTTGCATAATGTCTCAATTCCCCTGTTGAGTTTTTCTATTATGCCGTCTTTCCATCGCTGCATCTGCTGGAAGTCCATAGAAACATTCTCAGCTTTTATCCCCATGCCAGAGGCATTCTTTATCCTGCTCAGGAAATCGGAAGCGTAAATCATTGCTTTGCTGGGTATGCAGCCATAGTTGAGACATATGCCTCCAAGCCTGTCATCTTTTTCAATCAGGACAGTCTTTTTTCCAAGCTGGGCTGACCTTATAGCGGCAACATAGCCGCCAGGGCCTGCGCCTATTACGACAACATCGGCTTTTACATTGTTATTCTTTCCCATTTTTGCTGACAATCCCGAGTTATTAAAGAATATTAATAAATCTAACGCTTTATTGGCAAAATAGGATACTGTAAAGTTAAGTGTGTTTTGTTCTATATTTGTGAGCTAAGGGACTGTGCTTTGTCACTTAATCTTACTTAACCTCCTAGTGTCTCTGAGGGTTGCGAAGCCGTGGGAAATGCTTTGCATTTCCGTGGCACCGGACTTCGTCCGAGTGCAATCCCTCCACTAGTGTGCGGGTACACACAAATAGAAAGTTTAAAAAAGGTACTTATTTTGCCCTTGTGATTGGATAATATGGCTGATACAATGAGTATGCAAGAACCAAAATCCTGGAAGCCTGACCGGCCGGTCTCAAGGGGCGCGACGGAATTCCACAATGCAGTTATAGACGCTACGTGGAACCACGAATGCCTTGACTACCTAATATCTTTAGCAGAGCCAAACATCAAGGAAAATGATATCGTGGTTGATTTTGGCGCAGGAACAGGAACTTCAGCAGCCAGAATCCTTGAAAAAGTAAAAAAAAGGATAAGATTATGGCTTGTCGACAATTCACCGGCATGGCTGGGAAAAGCCTATGAGACTTTCAGAAAAACGCCGAATGTCAGTTTTTTTGTCCTGGAGAAAAAAAACGGGGATAATGCCACGCTTTCTGAAACAGTAGGAAAAGAGACTGTGGACAATGTCCTTTCTGCCAATACTGTGCATCTAATCCCAAACCTGAAAGCAACATTCAAGGGGATTGCCGAAGCATTGAAGCCGAAGGGTATTTTTGTTTTTAACAGCACGAATGTGACCAGAGAAGGCAGGCCTGACGGGGCCTTGATGCTTGATTCAACTGTCTACAGGGTGCATGACATTGCAATAGACATCATAAGGACCGATCCCAAATACAAAGAATACAGGAAAGACCTTGACAATAAGATAGTGGAGGAAAACGAGCAAAGGAGCTTCATATTTCCGCAGCCTAAATCAATCAATGATTACCTGAAAACCCTGAAGGAGGCCGGCTTTGAGTCTATCAAGACCAATTACAAATGCATAAGGGTAAAGTACAATGAATACATCAAGTTCCTGAGAGTAAAGAGGCTGCAGGCCGGAATGCTGCCTGAAGTTGGGGGAAAGAAGCCAAATCCACAGGAGGAAAAGGACAGAGACGAGCTGATAACGATGGCTTCCTTAAAGCTGTTCAAGGAGCTGGAAGAGACCAATCCTCTTGCAGACAGCGAGGCCTGGCAATGCGAATGGGCTTATGTTTCAGCTGTGAAACCAGGTTAAAATGCTAAAAGGAAAAACTGCGCTTATAACAGGGGCATCAAGGGGCATAGGAGAAGCCATTGCCGTTGAATTTGCGAAAAATAATGCTGATGTCATCATCAATTACTACAGCGACAGGGATGAAGCGCAAAAGGTTGTTGATAAAATAAAAAAATATGGTGTCAGAGCAATAGCTGTGCAGGCTGATGTCAGCAAGATTGATGAAGTAAAGAAAATGGCTGATGAGATACAGAAAGAATTCAGGAAAGTGGATATCCTTGTCAATAATGCCGGAATAGCCAAGGACAGGACATTAAAGAACATGACCATGGATGAATGGCATGCCGTGATAAACACAAACCTCAACGGGATTTTTTACGTGACTAAATCAATATTGCCGTTGATCCCCGAAGGCGGCAGGATAATAAGCATATCCTCGATTGTCGGCCAATACGGAAATTTCGGGCAGACCAATTATGCGGCTGCTAAAGCTGGAATAATAGGATTCACGAAGTCGCTTGCAAAGGAGCTTGGAAAGAAAAAGATAACTGTGAATGCGATAGCTCCTGGATTTGTCAGGACTGCAATCACGAAAGACATACCTTTCTTCAGGAGAAAAATGCTGAACCACATGATTGCGCTGAAAGAAGAGGCCGAGCCGGAAGACATAGCTGATGTTGTCGTGTTTTTGGCTTCTGCAAAATCAAGATATATAACCGGCGCAGTCATCAATGTTGACGGCGGCCTAGCTATCTAAAAAGTATAGATTTATAAATAAGCCTTCTTTCCTCAGAGGGAGTTATCTTAAGGTCCTGAGAGCGATTCTTGGGATTTTTTGGATGGCTTAAAAATTTGAGAGGTATGAATTAGATATGGACAGAAATAGAGGATTTAGGGAAAAATTTGCTCCAGTCAAGGTTGGAGACGAGATAGATGTAAAGATAGAGGCTGTAGGAGAGAAAGGGGACGGCATAGCAAAGAAAGAAGGCTTTGTTTTGTTTGTGCCTAACACAAAAGAAGGCCAGGAAGTAAGGATAAAAGTTACGAGAGTGCTGAGGAATGTAGGATTTGCCGAGGTTGTTGGAGAGGCAGGAAGCAGCTCGGAACAATCTGAGGAATCTGATTCTGAAGAACGGGAAGAAGGAACTTCTGACATGCCTGCAGAGAATAAATCTGAAGAATCCGAAAGCCAGGAAGAAGATACGGAAGATTTTGGCGAAGAGATGGAAGAAGACAAGCAATAAGATAGTTCTTTTTTTCTTATCATTAATTTTAAATAGTGGTATCCATCGATTTTTATTATGAGGCTTTTTGTAGCTTTTGATGTCCCTCCTGAAATAAAAGAATATATGGCAGCCATACAGCAGAGGATAGGGAATGACCTGGCTGAAATAAGATGGGTAAATAAAGAGCAGATGCACCTTACGTTGAAATTTTTAGGTGAAGTGCAGCCCAATAATCTAGAGCTAATAAAAAAAGAATTAAGAGGTGTAAAATTCAAATCTTTTCAATGCTACTTGAGCTCTATAGGGGTTTTTCCGGATGAAGGCCATATAAGGATTGTATGGGTTGGCTTAGAGCCTGAAGACAAGATAATAGAACTGCAGCAGCAGGTTGATGATAAGCTCAAAAAACTGTTTACGAAAGAAAAGGACTTCAAGGCCCATCTTACACTGGGAAGGGTGAAATATGCTGAAAACAGGGAAGGATTTGCGAATAAATTAAAAAAAATCAATGTTGAGAAGAAAAAATTTAATGTCGAAAGCTTCAAGCTGATGAAAAGCACACTGGAAATGGAAGGGCCGGTTTATGAAGCGGTTGAGGAATTCAAGGCATCAGTATAAAAAAATTGATGTTGTCGGATTTTAAATCCCGTTCGGGGAGATCAGAAATTTTCAAAACTCAGCGAAACCTTTTTAAATAAAACTTATTTCTCATGGCTTATTACCGACGTGCGCTTCTTTAGCGCACAATACTGCATGAGGTAATAAAAACTGCAGTTCAGCATTCTGAGCTGTTTTAAGTTTAGGAGGATATTATGACAGAAGAGAAGTTTTTGGTTCCTACGGATGAGTACCTTAAGTCAGGTATACACATAGGCACAAAGTTCAAGACAAGGTACATGGAGAAATTCATATACAAGACAAGGCCTGACGGGCTGTCCGTCTTAAATCTGCAGAAGATTGACGAAAGGATAGGCATAGCTGCAAGATTCCTTGCAACATACAATCCTGAAGACATACTGGTTGTTGGAAGAAGGGAGAGCTCATGGAAGCCAATAACAAAGTTCGGCAAGGTCATTGGAGCAAGAGTGTATGCAGGAAGATATCCTCCCGGAATACTTACAAATCCGGGCCTGGAGAATTACATAGAGGTAAAAGTTTTGCTGGCCGTGGACATATGGCCTGACAGGAATGCTGTGATTGACTGCCTAAAGATAGGAATACCAATAATCGCGATATGCGACACAAACAACCAGTCAAACAACATAGACCTTGTAGTTCCGGGCAATAACAAGGGCAAGAAGAGCCTTGGGCTGTTTTTCTGGATACTTTCAAAGGAATACCTCAAGGCAAGAGGCATAATAAAAAGCGACAAGGATTTCAAGGAAAGGCTAGAGGACTTTACGGAAGAATAAACCTTTTTTTCATATTATTTCCAGGAGCTGGCTTATGGCTTTTTTTAGATTCATGCCTTCATAAAGAACCTTGTATGCATGCGCTATCAATGGTGTTTCAATTCCTTTGCTCCTGCAAAGCATGTAGATGGCTTTGGTGTTTTTAACGCCTTCTGCTACCATCCCGTGCATTTCTTTTTTTATCTGCTCCATGCTTTTACCTTTCGCAAGCATTTCCCCGACAAACCGGTTCCTGCTGTAATGACTGTAGCAGGTTGCCACAAGGTCGCCAACCCCCGCAAGGCCGTAGCAGGTTTCCCTTTTTGCCCCGAATTTTCTCGCTATTACACTCATCTCTGAAAGGCCCAATGTCAGGATGCTTGCTTTTGCATTATCCCCAAGCTTTAAGCCATCACAAACTCCTATTGCTATAGCAACTATATTCTTTACAGCGCCGCATATTTCAACCCCGATAATATCGTCATGGGGATAAGTCTTGAAATAAGGCATATAAAAAAACCTTGAGACCATATGTGCTGCATCGCTGTTTGCTGATGCTATTACCGTCGCTGTCGGCAGCCTGTTAGAAACTTCTTCGGCGTGATTCGGGCCTGACAATACAACTATTTTTTGGTTCCTGAGCTCTTCCCCAAGGACCTGGGACATAAGTTTCCCGGAATTTTCCTCTATACCCTTTGTTACATGCACAATAACAGCATCTTTTTTTATGAATTTTGAAAATGACTTTGCAATGGCCCTCAAAAAACCCGATGGCACTGCAAAAACAACCATGTCAGAATTTTCAGCTGCATCTTTGATTGAATGCGTTGCGATTATGCTAGCGGGTATTTTGATGTTTTTTAGGTATTGCCTGTTTTCCCTCTTTTTATTTATCTCATCTGCAAGCTCCTTCCTTCTGGTCCACAAAGAAACCTTATAGCCTTTTTCCCCGAGCAGTATTGCCAGTGAAGTGCCCCAGCTTCCTGCTCCAATGACACAAATCCTGCTTATTTTTTTCATTTTAATAATTGTATTCTTGCCCGGATAATCTTGCTATCTCCTTCATTATTTTTGTTGTTATCTCCTTTAATATTTTTTTGTTTATAGGCTTATTATAATATTTGCCGAAATACATGGGCTTTCCGAAACTTAAATCTGCTTTTTTCAGCCTAGGTATCTTTTTTCCTTTTGGCAATATCTCAAATGCGCCCTTTATTCCAAGCGGGACAACAGGGACTCTGGCCCATAAAGCCAATCTTGACACTCCAGTCTTCCCTTTCTGTATTTTTCCTGTCAGGCTCCTTGTGCCTTCAGGATAGATGACTATGACTGCGCCTTTCCTAAGGTATGAGACTGCTGCTTTTATGGCCTCTTCGCCTTTTTCCCGGTCAATAGGTATATAGGTAGTGTACTTTTCCCAAAGGCTGTGCCAGCTGCTCTGTGCAATGCTTTGAAAATGCTCTTTTTTTGCTATGAAATGCAGCTTTTTGCTTAGATGCGGGATAATAACTGCTCCTATTAGGAAATGCTCCATATAGCTGCAGTGATTCGGGGCAAGTATGAAAGGTCTATTGGTGGGCAGATTCTCAATGCCATTAACTTTTCTTATCCATAATTTCAAAACAGGAGAGAAAATATACCTTGCTACCTGAAACGGCCTCATGGGTTGTACCTCTGGCCGGATAATTTCGCTATTTCCTTCATAAGCTTTTCTGTCATTGACTCAAGGCCTTTTCTTGTGGCTTTTGCCTTAGCAAAAAACATCGGCTTTCCGAAACTCAGCCTGATCGCTTTTTTTATTTTTGGGAGGGATTTTCCTGAAGGCATAAGCTGGTAAGCTCCTTGAATGCCTACAGGTATTATCGGAGCTCCTGAAAGCAGTGCCAGCCTTACAGCGCCGGTCTTGCCTTTCCTTATCTTTCCATCACGGCTTCTTCCACCTTCAGGATATATTCCTATGACTTCATTGTTATCAAGAGCTTTGAGGGCTTCGCTGAATGCTTTTTCAGGAGATTTCCTGTCAATTATTATTACACTGCTTTCCCTGGTTTCCAGCAACAAGATTCCGAGCTTAAAAATCCTGTCCTGCAATAATTCTTTCTTGGCTATGAACCTTATGTACCTTGATTTTTTTACTATCAATGATGAATACATCGCGGCAATGTCCATATAGCTTGAATGGTTTGCTGCAAGTATAAAGCCTTTTTCAGAGGGTATGTTCTGGATGCCACTTATTTGCCTGAGAAAAAGCCCGCAGGCTATAAAAGAAAACAACCTGTTTAAAAAATATTTAAGCATGAATAAGCTTATTCATGCATATTTAAAAAAGTATTGAGAAAAGGGTTAGATGTCCTTTAATCCTGAGACTTCAACATAGAAGCTTGCTTCCTTAGATGCGGAATCATTTGATTTTTCCCAGTCATAGATATTAGAATGTGATGTGCCTAATATTTTTGCTATTTCCCTATGTTTTAAACCCTGCCTTAGCATATCTAATGCTTTTTGCTTAAATTCTCCTGAATATCGTCTCAAACCTTTACGCTTGTAAGATTCCAAAGCCTTCTTAAGTGAATAGACTTTCCTGTCGATTACAAAACCAATGCTATTGTCAAATAATTTTAAAGAATTATAATTTGACATAACTATAATAGAAACTCCGTGTTTCATTTTAGCATAGTTAGAGTCTATGTAAAATGAGGCTTTCAGCAGTTCCTGAATTGATTTTAAACTTGATTCCATCCCTGAGCATAGAATGATTTCTGACTGGCCTTTCCTAAACCTAACATGAGCCTCTGAATCTGCAAATCCCCTTATAAAAGCGGCTTGATTCTCTTTAGTGCTATCAGTTATTTGTTTTGGCAATACCCATTCCTTGCTCTTGAATGACTGGGAATATTTCTGCAGATCAAACACTACGTTTTTAGATACCAAAGAAACAGTGAAATGCCGGGCTTTAATCCTAATTCGTGTACTTCTGCTGCATTTTTGGCCGTAAACTTTCTCCAAACAATATTGGAAATAATCAGCAAATTCTTTATCACATACTTCCAAACCCAACCGGTAATCTGTAGAGATGTAGCCATCACCACAAAGTACACCAAGCAAATAAGATTTTTCTTTAGTTAATTCTTTTGCACTATCAGGTATTTGTTTTAGTATTTTGATACAAAATGGTTTCTGTCTTTTATAAATCCAAGCCTGAATTTTTTGAAGAGGTATTACAATATCTTTCAAGTCTAAATAAGCTTTAATTTTTTTAGGGCTTAGGCCGTTCTCTTGATTAAGATGCATTACTAATTCATAGTCTTTAACGGAATAACACCTGTACTTTCGCTTATTATTTTTAATCATTTGTAGGACATATACAAATAATTTTATTTAAATAGCTTACGCGTGAATGTCCAGTGCTCAAATAAGATAAAAAAGAAAGAAAAAATAAAGTTTAGATGTCTTTAAGGCCGCTGGTTTCTACATAAAAGGAGCATTCACTTTCCGGCAAATTCGGAGAATCTACCAGCTTAGCAACTCTGCTGCCTTTCTTGCCTTTCCTGAGGTAAATCCTGAAAGTAGATGCATGGCCTACAATATGGCCTCCAATTGCGGTTGTCGGGTCTCCAAAAAACATATCTGGTTTTGACATCACCTGGTTGGTAACGTAAACGCAAATGTTGTTCATATGCGCTATTTTTGCCAAATCTCGCATATGCCTGTTGATTTTCTGCTGCCTCTCAGCTAAAGTGCCTCTTCCTATGTATTCTGCCCTGAAATGCGCTGTCAAAGAGTCTACAATCACCAGCTTTACGTCAAGACCTTGCTTTTGTATCAGGTCCTCGACTTTTTCTCCAAGGAGCGCCTGGTGGTCTGAGTTATAGGCTCTTGCTACTTTGATGTTTTTAAGAACCTCTGTTGCATCCAAGCCAACGCCTTTTGCCAATTGTTCTATACGTTCTGGCCTGAAAGTATTTTCAGTGTCTATGTAGACTGCTACTGATCCAGGAAACTGCTTCTGGACATTCACAGCAAGAATATGCCCTATCTGGGTTTTTCCACTGCCATATTCTCCAAAGCATTCTGTTATTGCTCCGGTCTCAAAGCCTCCGCCCATCAAAGCGTCAAAGCTTTTGCTTCCTGTGCTTAATTTTAGGACCAGCTCTCTTTTTTTTAATACTTCTTCCCCTGACTCAAAGCCCATTTCCAGGGATGCCCTTGCGGCTGCTATGAGCTTTTTTGCTGCTGCCTGAGTCATTCCTGTCGCATCAACTATCTCTCCCAGCGTTGCTACAGCCACTGACATCATATCAGTGTAGCCAACTATCTCCAGTTTTTCTATTGTTGCCGGGCCTACTCCGGGAAGATCAGAAAGCGTCTTTTCCTTGATTGCTTTAGTTTCTTCCTTTAATTTTGATTTTACTGCTTTTTTCTCATTGTTTTGAACTGTTTCCGGTTCCATTAATACTTGTTTCATTCAATCACCTTTTAAAGTTTTTCTTTGTTTTATTGTTTTTTACCTGAAAAAATAAAAAAATAAATTTATGCCTGCATCTCCTTCATCACAAGATACTCGTAGGCTTTTTGCAGCACTAATGATGCCTTTGGCAGGTCATTAAGCCTCAATGTGTTTGTTGACTGCCAGTCGCCTTTCTTGTCCTTGTACCTTCTCTGGAAAGATACGGTCCTATAGCTCACATCTTCTCCAGACTGGCCTTTACCCTGGTTCTCCCAGACTGTAGCTGTTAAAGCTCCAGTAGAAAACTTTTTTTCCGGCAGGTTTCCTACCGTTTCTGTCTCTATTTTCATTTTATTTACCTCATTCCTACTCGGAAACCTTAGTTTCCGGCATCCACTGCGTGGATTTCGGGTTTTATTTCATCATCCCTTGATTGTGAGCTCCAATTGCTTGTGCTCCAGGGATGGAGGCGCTATGCTTTCACATAACATTACATTAAATGAAAGAACTCGTTTAAATACCCTGTCCGCAAATGTCCAGTGGGCAGAAATAAGTGATTTTTGGCTTTTAAGAGCCTATATTACCATAATTTTTGGGTTTGGGGGATGTCCAGTGGGGTATTTACTATAGTTTTGGTTATAATTCTTATGAATATTTATAAATGAGATATGATTAAGGCTTTAAATTGGGGCTGGAAAATGGTTTGGAGTATGGATAATCAAATAACTATTCAAGAACTAAAAGATAAGGTTAAGAAATTCTGCGAAGATAGAGATTGGGATCAATATCATAATGCAAAAGATTTAGCTATTGGAATTACTACTGAAGCATCTGAATTGCTAGAACATTTTAGGTTCAAATCAGAAGAAGATATAAAGGAAATATTAAAATCCAAAAAACAGAAAGTATCTGAGGAGTTAGCGGACGTTTTTTATTTTGTATTAAGATTAGCACAAAAGTATGATATCGATTTAGCAAAAGAATTAGGGGAAAAATTAAGAAAGAACGAATTGAAATATCCAATAAGAGAATCAAAAGGATCGAATAAAAAATATAATGAGTTATAAAAATGCTAGTCTATGAAGCAACAAAAAGTGATTTTTGTACCTCTGTCCTAAATGATACTATTTCAGATGAGATATATACCAACTATCTAAAAAAAATAGGTAATGTAGCAAAAAAAGAGATTAGCTCTTGGTCAGATTCAATGCAATACATGTATAAAGTTGTCCAATCAGAGGAAATCCCGAATAATTGCGGTATAGCCATAGAATTTCGTATTCCCTCAACAAACAAGAGAGTAGATTTTATTATTTCTGGTAAAGATGAAGAGAAAACTCAGTCAGTCATTATAATTGAATTGAAAAGATGGGACGAAGTACATAAAGTTGATGGTAAAGACGCCATGGTATCAACGCCTTTAGGTAGAGGGTTCCATGAAACAACTCACCCATCCTATCAAGCTTGGTCCTATTCTAATCTTATTAAGGATTTTAATGAAAATGTTCAAAAAGAAAATATTCAGATTTATCCTTGTGCTTTTCTGCACAATCTGGATAAGGACAAAAACCCAGAGATAGAGGATAAAATTTATTCACTTTATATTGAAAAGGCCCCAGTCTATACCAAAGGAGAAGTTCTAAAGCTTAGAAAATTTATAACTAAATTCATAAAATATGGTGACAATAAATATTCGCTATATCAAATAGACCATGGTAGATTAAAACCGTCAAAAACATTACAGGATTCATTGGTTAGTTTATTGAAGGGCAATGAGGAGTTTACATTAATTGACGATCAAAAAATTGTCTTTGAAGAAGCAAAATCAATGGCTCTTAAATCTTTTAAGGATAAGCAAAAAAGGGTTCTTATAGTTGAAGGCGGTCCTGGCACCGGTAAATCAATCTTAGCAGTAAATCTATTAGTCAAATTGACTGATAAAAATATGATAGTGCATTATGTTTCAAAAAATTCAGCGCCAAGGCACGTTTATTCCTCTAAGCTTAAAGGAACAATAACAAAATCCCATATTGATAATTTATTTAAAAGCTCCGGAGCATTTCATGATTGTGATAGTAATGTTTTTGATGCTTTAGTGGTTGATGAAGCCCACAGGTTGAATGAAAAATCTGGATTATACAAAAATTTAGGCGATAATCAGATAAAAGAAATTATTAATTCTTCCAAATTTATCATATTTTTTATTGATGAAAACCAAAAAGTTGATATTTTTGATATAGGCAGAAAATCTGAAATAGAAAAATATGCTTCTTTGTTTAATGCCGAAGTAAAAACACTTGAATTAAATTCACAATTTAGATGTAATGGTTCAGACGGTTATCTGGCATGGCTCGATGATTTATTAGGGATAAAAGAAACCGCAAATTTTGATGGATTTGAAGGGGAATATGATTTTAGAATTGTTGGTAATCCGAATGAATTAAAGGACACAATTATAGAAAAAAATAAAATTAGCAACAAGGCACGATTATTGGCTGGGTACTGCTGGAATTGGAATAAAGAAGGAAAAAATAAAAGTGAAATTCATGATATATTTATACCAGAATTTAAATTCTCTATGAGTTGGAATCTTGGCAATACTTCTACCTGGGCAATAGATAAAGAATCAGTAAATGAGATAGGGTGCATTCATACTTCTCAAGGTCTAGAATTTGATTATGTTGGAGTTATAATTGGTCCGGATTTAAGGTACAAATCAAATAAGATTATAACAGATTATAAGAAACGTGCAAAAACAGACCACTCATTGAAAGGGATTAAGAAAATAGCAGAAAAATATCCAGATAAAGCTAATAAGATTGCGGATGAGATAATTAAGAACACGTACAGAACTTTAATGACGAGAGGTCAAAAAGGGTGTTACATTTATTGTTGTGATAAAGGACTACAGGAGTATATTAAATCTCGTATAAAAAAATAAAATTGAGGAATCGTTTGAAGTAAATTCTAATTAACTCAATGTTTATGCTTTATCTCCACCAAGAACATCCTTCCATCAGTTGAAAGCAATTTAATATCAATCTAAAAATATTACAACCCAAGAAGTTCCCTAAGCTCTTTATCGCTCATCTCTCTATTCGGATACTTTTTCTTATGTTCTTCATAGATTTTATCCAATTCATTCAAAACCTCTGATTTAGCTTTCATGGTTTAACAAGGATTTGCTTTTTTCATCAATTCAATTAGTTCTTCCCTTGACATCTTTTCTGTAATACGTTCTATTTCTTTTACAGAATCTCCTCCTCCGACTCCCATCCTTTGGAAGAACTTTATAGCTTTCACTGGCCCAAGCTTCTTGAATACGGCTTCAACGCCTTCCTCATCTTTCATTTTTACCATGCTTAATCTCAACCAAGAACATCCTTCCGTCTGGGGTTAATAGCTTGATATCAACCAAATCTTTTTTGGAAAGATTATTAGTCAGCTCTTTCGGAAACCTGAAAAAGAATGTTTTTCCGTCAAAATTCATGTTCCTTTCTATGGTTATCAAATTTTGCTCTAACGACCTTTTCATTATCAGGAATTTCTCATACCTTTTGGCTTGCTCAAAATCCAAAAATTCTTTTTTGCATTTGGAACACTGCCAAGCGGGATAAGTAAACTCAAAATCATTAAAGGAAACTCTCTTATCTATCAAAATAGAATTTTTTCCATGGCATTTAAAGGGCACTCCACCCTTAAATGAGCTTTCATCTATCTTGAGTTTTACTTCTTCTCCAAACTCTTCATCTTTAATATTATAAAATGGCTCTTTTTCTAGTTCCTGCTGGTGTTTTTGTTTCATTTTTTGTTATACTTCCTGATTTGTGGTTCTGATGATTGGTAGGCAGTTATTACATTTGCAAAAGGCTTGTTATATTCAAATATCATAGTTATGTAGCGTAAGTGGTGTGTTAATGCAATATAAATTTTCCCTTCTTGCTTGATAAACTTCGGCTTACCATATTTAAGTGCGTCCTTTAATTCTTCTAGCTCTATCCTGTGCTTGTAAAGTATTTTCTCCTCTACATCCGGACTTACATAAATCATCATATTTTTCATAAATAACCTTCGTGTACGCCATATAGTACGCTAAATAGTACACCTCATATATAAACTTTTTGATTTTACAAGGAATTCCATTTTGCATCACCAACCACTAAATGATCCAGAACCTTGATTCCAACCAAATTTCCAGTTTCGACAAGAACTTGGTTAATCCTATAATCCTCATCAGAAGGCTCTACCGAGCCAGAAGGATGGTTATGCACCAAAATGATTGAGTTAGCACTATGTTTAATAGCTTCCTTGAAAACTTCGCGCGGATGAACTAAAGAAGAATTCAGGGTTCCAATAGAAATCACTTCATCCTTAATGATTTTATTCTTGGAATCAAGGAAAACAGCAATGAAATGCTCTTTCTTCATATCTTTCAGCTTTTCAATATAATAAGAAGCAATATCAGAAGGGTTCTTAACAACTTTCTCGCATATCTTGCCGGAATTGACCCTTTTGCTTAATTCAAAAGCGGCAATTAGCCTGGAAGCTTTTCCTAACTTAACCCCTTTTATCTTCATTAATTCAGTTAAGGATAATGAATTTAGCTTTTCCAATCCAAACGACGCAATCAATCGATGGCTTAAGTCAATAACGTTTTCCCCATTGGTTCCATTCTGAAGAATTATGGCTAACAGCTCTGAATCATTCAAATTGTCAGGCCCTTTGGCTTTTAGCCGCTCTCTTGGCCTTTGCTCTAATGCAATCTCTTTTATCAACAATCCCATCACCTCTGGAAATTTTATATAAAGCTCTGTTTAAAAATCTCACGCGAGAATGTCCAGTGCTTATTTTTAGTATTGTAAATTAAAATTGGCTAAAAAATAACCAAATACAAAACCAAGGCTATTATTATAATAAAAAATATTTTCTCGGACAAAGAATTTGTCCTGAAAAAGCCGTTTATTCTCTTATTGTAAATTGGATAGAAAGGCATTATTCCGTGTTTTGTGATTGCATCCAAAAATAAATGAGATATATAGCCAATAAGAACAGCGATTCCGATAATAATTTTTACATTGAATAATATCAAAACCAAAAATAATAATGATGGAATCCAGATTGTATGAAAAATGCCCCTGTGGCCGAAGAAAAAATTTATAGTTTTTGACAAAACCTTGTTTTTCCTGCCTATTTTTGACTTGGATTCATCAATATCCGGAAACAACGAGAAAAACAATACTACTAATAGAAAAATAACCGGATTTTCAACATTGAAAAATTCAATATACAATAAAGATAATAATAAACCGAATGCAGCGTGAGTATAATACATCATTTTAGGTTAAGATTAATAACGAGATTAATAAAGTTAATTAGAATAATTAGGTAATTAAAATAAGTTGAGTCTGTTTTTAATAGATAGGCAAGGCGGAGCGTATGCCAAGAGAGCGACGCCTTGCCCCTAGAATTTTAGGCTAAAATAAAAGTAAATTCAAATAAAAATCCTTTAACTAAAAGAAACTATCACTTTTCCGCATTCTTGATCTCTTCATCAAGCCTTCTTATCTCTTCCTCGGGGTTTGGATTAATATCGACGCTATTGGCTACTAGCTCTATCCTGTCAAAAAATAAATTCTTCTTGGCCCTGCCATTAATCTTCACCATATTGCCCAAAAGGTCGTTCTTGACCTGCTCAAAGCTTTCAGGATTCTGCCTGTATTCCAGGATTTTTTCTTTTTTGGCATTGAGAAGCTTTTCCATGGAATCGCGGAAAAAAACAGCCCTTATGTTGTCCGTGCCGTCATCAACAACCAAATTTAAAACATAGGAATAATCCGGCTCAACATTTTTGTGCTCAGCGCACACAAAGATTCCTTCCTCCGGCTTTGCCCTTTTGCCGCACTTGGGGCAAATTTCAAAGAAGCGCGGCTCAAAAACCTGCACAATGGTAGCTAAAATCTCTGCTGCATTATCATTCTCTTTCAGTTCGTTTATCGCTTTTCTTTCGGATTTAACAACCATGTCCTTGACTTCAACAGTCTCCCCAGGAGGGTCTATTATCAATTTGCTTTTCTCGTTCAGATGCAGCTCAATGTAATTGCTGTTTTCCTTCACATAGCTGCCTATTATCTTTACTATAGTGCCTTCCTTAAGATTGTGTATATTATCGGCCTGCGAGCCCCACATGACAACCCTTATCTTTCCGGTCTCGTCTGCCATCAAAAATGAAGCTACCTTGCCCTGCCTGTTATTGGTATTAAATTCCCTCAGCTCATAAGCCTGCAGGACCTTTCCTACAGTTTCTACATTCCTCAACCCGGGAACAATGTTCTTTATCTGCAATTTTCCTGTAACGTTGTCAAAAAGCTTTATTCCGAGCTCATTTGCCACTATATGCGCTGCTCCTTCCCTGCTTATCAATCCTGAGAGCTGCTTCATCTTCGCGTTTATCTTTTCATTAAGAACTTCTTCAGAAATATCAGATTCCTGCTGTATCTTCCCTATGATATGCTCGTATGGGATTTTTATCATCTTGATTCCAAGAGTATAGGTTTTATTTATATAGTTTTTGTATGGCTTTTGGATTAGGTTATATGTATTATTAATTTTTAATCTGCTCCGCCAATTTAGTCGCTCGGTTCGCTGTCTCTCCACACGCTCACCTCGCGGATTTATTAAATTTAAATTACACTATAGCACTATCAACTTTTTCCACATAGCCTGCAACCTGGACATTGCACCCAAAGCCGTTGTATGCCCTCAAGGCCCTGTCCCAAGGATCAGTATATGATTTGTATTTTGCATTGTTTGCATTGTCTTTGCAGAACTCGTCAACTGCATTATTGTACCTTTCAGTATTGAAACCGTAAGCATTGTAATTCTGTTGCAATATCTTTAAGCCTGATTTTATGTTGCAGTCAAGGTCATAGACTGTTTCAACTTCTTTGCAGGCAAATAATCCCAGCCTTTGCGCTCCTGGAGTGAATAAGTCAGAATGCGCATCTGTGTTTATCTGCATAACTCCAAAATCTTTTCCATTTGTCAGGACATTTTGGCTGTTTGCAGTTCCGCAATTTAATGACTTGTCATTGCAATGCTGGAAATTTGATTCGGTTTTTGCCAATTTCAATGCCAAATCCACATTTGTAAATCCAATCTCACTTGCTACAAGCTTTATCCTTTCCTTTATATCGGAAGAGCCTAAAACGTCATTTCCTGCGCTTCCTTCCAGTATGTCATTTCCCGAGGATTCCTTAAAATCCAAAGCAAACTTATAGACAACGGGCCTTAGTTTTGTTGTCTTGTCTTTTTCGTCATAAGCATAGATATTGCTTTTAATGCTCTGGACGCAGAACCTGAACTTTGTCTGGGGCTTTGGCTCGCATGTTTTCCCGGTCCAATAGCCGCTTATTATGACTTTGCCATCATTGTCCTTGTGCACAAAGCTTGCATCTCCTATATAGACATAATTGTCAGCAAGATTGGCATTTTTGATTGTTTGCCTCAATTCTGGGTTAATTTTTGAGGCAATTAAAATATCATTACCGTTTTGGGTAACATCATAGCTTCCCTTTATTGATGGATTGTTTTTTGTGCATATGCATGAATTATCATCTGAATATGAGCAGCTTTCAATATATTCAGAGACTTTGTAGAAATTCTCGTTTTCGTCAGGATCACATTTGTCAAGAAGCCTGAAATCATCGTCATTAAAGAAAGAAGCTTTGTTGGAGGCTGTGCAGAATGCCTTGTTTTCGGAATCCTTGCAAAAGCCGAAAAGCCTCTGGGCTTTCTCCTGTATTTTCTTATGCTCGTCAAGGTCATATCCTATGCTAGTGTAAAATGACGGGTCTACATAAGCGACTGCCTCGCTGCCCTTGTCTTCAAGTATCCTGAATGGAATCCTGCCAGTTGATTTGGCTATAAACCCATTATCTATTGAAACATCAAAATCAATATTAGAGAAGTCTATATCTCCTATTTTGCTTTTCTTCAGGCCGGAATACGATTCCTGGAAAAGATTTATCAGCTCCTGCCTTAAGTCAAAGCTGCCAATACAGTCCTGGCCTGGCATCATTATGATGCTATACTCAAGATAGCTGCCGCATTTGGTATTGGATGCAAAAATGCCGCTCCCTGCAACAGAAGCAAGAGACTGCTCAAATATCCGCTCGAGCATCGTGCTTATTACCTGGTCCTTGTTTCTTGTTTCCTCAAGGGATTTTGCAAGTTTTGCAGGAAATTCCCCAACTTCAGGGATAGATGCCTGCACAGGATAGTAGAATAATATTATACCTATGCTGGCTATGGTAGCTATTGCAAGAGCATACCAATTTATTCCTGTCGAGCCTTTGCTGCCAAGTCCTCTCATGCGTACACCTCAAGGCTTACAGTGAGAAATTTTATGTTAGCAGCCTCAAAGATAGGAACCTGGGCTTCGCTTTTTGCTTCCGGATTCTGGGCATTTTCAGATTTGGATGAATAGAGTATGCTCTTGCTTTCATCGGATATTATGATGCTCCATCTGCTGTATTTTTGGCTGAAAAAATCCTTTGAAATCCTGCCTATCCCGGAAAAGTCATTCGCTGCATAAGCCTCCTGCATCATGCCGTACATGTCCTTGCCGCTTCCAACCGGCATTTCCAGAAAATTATTAAGGTGTTTTGCAGCGGAAATGCCGCGCTCAATGCTTTTTTCCTGCTCATTTGATTCCTTTGCATTCGAGATATTGCAGCCATAGAAAAGGAGTATCACTATAACCATCAACATGACATAACTAAGCATGCCCAGCAGCTCTTCTGCAGGTATTGCCGCCTTTTTGCTAAGCATTTTTTATTTTCACCCTTAATTTTGCCTGATATATGCTGCTGTCCTTCAACACAAGGACATCTTCTACGCTTTCCCTGAACTGCGGGCTTTCAACCCAGTTCCTTGTCTTTACAGAATTTGCGCTTGACTCTGCATCTGGCACTTCCAGCGCCGCATAGAATGAATATTTCACCCTGCTTTCAGGAAAGCATTTGTCCATCTGCTCCTGAGTAAACCTTTCAAAGTCTATAGTCCCTGCATGGATCTTTCCTGCCTTGTCCTTGTAGGCAAAACATTCTCCAGAAGAAGTTATCCTGGCTATAAGCGTTGACTCTTCAAATCCTTCAGGGATGCCAGCATTTTCATTCACGAAATATAACTGCATGGAAGCTATAACTGCCGCAGTAACGCCTACTGCCATTATGTAGAATATCCAAAAAATCACGTTAGTCGTCCATTCCATTCCTTTCTTATGCCTTGGCCTTATCATTTTCTTTAGTTATGGAAAATATCCCTTCTTTTTTTTCTATGACCAGTATTTTCGGGCTGTCAACCACAAAATTAATGCGACTTTGGCAGGAGAATGGGTAAGATGCGATAGTGGGGTCTTTGCCGCTGATTTTACTGCCGTCAAGACGCACATAATCCCGATCATACACATTTACCCGGTTGTCAGAAATCTCAAGTATAAACCCTTCCAGGCCGATGATAAGCCTTTCTTTCATATCATACGGGCTGGAGCACATCACGTTGAGGTTAAGGGCTATGTCCCTTGCAGAGGCTGTTTTCAATGCCACAACGCCGGTCGCCTTGTCCTTCGCAACTTTAGGCAGCATCAATGCCACTACTACTGCCAATATTACAATTATTACAGATATAGTTATAAGATCCCCTCTTTTTTTCATAGCATTCAATTTAGAATGTCAATATATAAGCTTTATTTATATTATTTTTCTTATACAGGCTGATTCAGCATATTTACTTGGCCGTTTGCAATGATGCTATCTGCTTCTCGATAGCATCGCTCTTCAGCTCCGGAAAAATGCTTATCATTTGATTATAGGCTTCTGAAACCTTTTGCTGCTGCTTTTTCAGCATATATATCTGGACAAGCCTTTGCATCGATGCCTTTGCATCCTCGGTATTCTGGCCCGAGGAGATTATTTCAGTGTATTTTTCTATTGCCTTGTCTATGTTCTTCTCTTCCAGCTTCTTTGCCTCGTCAAATGCAGTTATAACACACCTGTCAATGCCCAAAGTGCCCTGGTTGAATCCTAGCAGGTCATAATTGCATATCCCGATATTGCTGCCTCTCCTCTCAGCCACAAAGTTTACGCTTTCATCGGTGTAAAGCTTAAGGCCGTTTGCGCCTGAGACGCCTCTTGCGTACAAAAAGCCATTTTTCCAGTATTCGGTGCCGCCGCCAATGGTTGTGACCCATATATCAATTCCTGGATAGAGCTTTATTGGAGTGGTCTGAGGCACATCACCATTCAGGACCTTGCATTGGATTTCAGAGCATTTTCCTGATTTTATGCTCTTGTCATTTTCGACAGCATCATAAAGAATAAGATTGTTGCACAGGCAGATGCATGACCTTCCGGAGCATTCTGGATTAGATGGCCTGTCAAAAAACACAGTGGGCCTATTTTGTATGCCTACATAGCAGTTGAAGCACTCATATCTGCCGGCATCCTTGGAAAACCCTATTATTGCTGACTTGTCCCTCATTGTCAACAGCAGCGTTTCCCTTCCCTGGCCCATATTGTTAATGCTGCTGGCAAAATTCTCAAATGACTCCAAGTATTTTCTATCCGGATTGAAGATTGCTGCTTCAAGCCTGTTCCAAAAAGGCAAGACTATGAGAAAAACTATGGCTATTGTGATTATAATCCTCAACAAGGCTTCCGGAACCGCCAAGACTGATTTTTTGTCTTTGAGCATTATTTCTTCTCATAAGCTTTCTTTATCGTTTCCCTGCACTGAGTTTCCCTTTCCACTGCTGCCTGCTCTTTTGTCTCGGAATCTGAATTGCAGCCTTCGTACTTGTCGCTTCCCTGCACGCAGGCGCATTTGTCGAAATAGTCAGCTATGCCATCGTTATCATAATCTTTTGCCGAGCTTAGGAAATCTGAGGCCTGGGCTGTCCCTTTCCCGAGAAGCTTTGGCACAACAATCACAAGAACAAGAAATACAAGCACTGCTACACCTAACCATACCAAAGTGTCAGTAAGTGCAAACGATTTTTTTGATTTCATGGTTTTTGACTCTTTTGCGATTATATAAATTTTTTTATGCTATCAGCATAATTTTGCTTCCAAAGATTTTATGCAGTCTTTATCAATCCCATCCCTTCCATCATACCTTGGCGGATTGCATTGGCCAAAGTCTGTGAAGCCGTCATCATAAATCCTTATTACACATATGCCTTTTTCATCCCTTAGTGCATATCTGGAGTATTTGCCTTTTTCAAGCACGATGGTGCCTGATGTTCTTGACATATCCTTGCAGTACTTCTCCTGGCCCCATACAAAGCATCCATGCAGGTTTACCGCTGCGCTGCCTGAGACCTCGCATGGCTTCAAGCCCTGGACAGAGGATGTCTTTAGCGCAGGAGTAAGCGCAGCTTTGTCATTTGTCTCTATATTTTTTGCCTCTATCTGCACCTTGTCGTTATAGATTGCAATGCTGAACTTATTGCTGTCAGGAATTTCACCAAGGTCAACAATGCAATTCTTCTTCTGGCTTTGCTGCCCTATTTGCGAGAGCATTTTGTCAGAATAATCCTGAACTTCCTGAGGTATTTGCACCTGCCCCTGGAATTCCGGCTTCTTTTGCTCGGGCAAAAACCCAAAGCCGAAATTAAGCGCCTGTTCCCTCACCTTGGCAAACAGCTGGCTTGGCGCAAAAATCAATGCAATTATGACAATAACTACAAGTATTCCTGCGGCCCAACCTACAAATTCCGTTATTGATGCTGCCTTCCTGTCCATTTTCAGCCGAATATCTTGTCAAGATTGAAATTTATTAGCTGGCCAGACTGCCAGTAGTATGCTGCCATAACGCCAAGAAGAAGGAGCAGTATTATTATCATCAATATAGTGCTTCTTCCTATTTCCTCTGCTTTTTTATGCTTCATGATTGTCCTGAGTACTGTATTGTGCATCCAAGCTGCCTTGCATCGTGCTCTGTTGATACCAGCATGAAATTAGGCACGTCTATTGTTATTCCAGATGTTACGAATTCTGCGCCACTTTTTAATAATCTGTCTATTATGCCAAATTCGTTTGCAACGACGGCTGTGCCGGCAACACCACCAATAGTTCCGAGCCCTAAAAATTTTAATATGGTTCCACCTGCTGCTGCGGCCGGGGCACCAACAAAATAAAGCACGACAACGCCTGCTGCTGTTCCTATTGCATAGCCGCCAATGGCAGCATAGCATCCTGTATTGGTGACTATCCCTCCTTCCTTGGTGCAGAACTGGCTGCTTGGGCTTAAGAATGATATTGCATATCTTTCTCCCGGAACAAAATTCATGTCACTGGCTTCCTGGCCGCCAGGAGACATGAAGAATATATCCCCGCCTCTTGAGCCGTATTCCCTTATATATCTCGTAAAGGAATATACAGAATCATCCCTTACGTAGCATGTCTGCCCTCTTCCGGGGCATGACCATTCATTGTATATTCTCGGGTATCCGCTTGGGCTTCCAGAATCTGAGCATATTCCTCCCTTATTCCCGCACTCGTCCCTTAGGTCCCTAACGCAGCACTTGTAATTTGCTCCTGGCGATATTTTCTTTGAGCTTAATTCTTTTTCATCATTACTGCATGCTGTCCTCCAAAAGCCGCCGTAAGGCGCGCATTGGTCGCTTTTATCAGCGGCAAAATAAGGCTCTGACATCGAATCTGAGAGAGACTTGAATGTGACGCTGCTTGCGTCCTTGCTTACCCTGAAAGTGTAGCACGTAAAGCATCCCTCGGAGAACGGATATTTTTCAAAGGTGTTTTTTTGCGAGCCGTCAAGCCACATATGCCAGCAACTCTTTATCATGTCCCTGATCTCAGCTTCAGCGCCCTTGCTATTCTGAGGATATTTTCCGTTCGGGACCTGCATTTTCCCCTCGGTCTTGTCTATTGTGCTGCATATCTGCGGGCCTGACACGATATTAGAGGTCTTTTCCTTGAGGCCGAATTTTATTTCATTGGATATCCTGCATAAGTCAACCTGCAGCTTCTCATCAACCTTGGAAGCCTGGTTTTTCACAGCTACGAGAATTATGCTGCCTGAGAGCAGAAGCAGTATAAGCCCGACTATTATGCCGAAGCCCGAGGCCGTAAAGCCTTTTTTGTTTATTGCCATTTTCAGGAGAATCTGCTAATCATCAGTATCACGGCCCATATTACGAGGAATCCTGCACCAAGTGTCAAAATAATCTTCATAATCGGCTCAGAAAGGTGCATATCCTGCGATTTTTTGTTCTTAAGCCAGCGAAATATCCGGATTTTTGATGTGCCTTTCATTTTTTTTCTGGATCAGAAATGCTTATGCAGCATACTGTGTTTTTCTCTGCGCATTCTGCTACGCTGACCTTTATCTCATTATCGAGGCATCCCAGAGCCACGCTTTTGCATTCCCCGCCCCTGGCTTTGCAGTCCTCAAAGACCTTCACAGATTTTCCGCTGCTCTGCGTGAATATTGCTATCAGCACTATAAGCACAACGAGGGCCAGTATGGCCATGACCATAACGCTAAAAGACAAACCTTCGGCTTTCCTCTTTTCAATCATACATCAATTCCTGAAGCAACGGCTATATAAATATTTGGGAAAATATATTTAATTTATTCAAAGAAAATTTTACTATTGTTGACAACAACAAACTGTGTTTGGTTGAAGATCTTGAAATTCACCCGGTATGTATTTTCTGTTTCCAATAGCAGTTTTGCATCCATCAACTGTGTCCCTTAAACCAAATTGCATATTAACAGCTTTACAGCTCCCCTCACAAGTCACAGTTCCAGAAAGCCCTTTGCTAAACAATCCAAGCCTGCCTGTAAAAATAGCTATCAAAACAACCAAGACAATAAGTGCAATTGCAGCTATAATAATCGTGTTGATAGAAAGACCCTGGGATTTACCGTTCATTTTGGATTAATAAAAAGTAGGCTATCCTTTAGGCTTACAATAGCACTGGTTTCCATTGCTATCTAATGCTCCGCGTACAAGGTTAGCAGCAGCATTATTGGGGTCTACATCCATATTCCTAGCTTCGCATATTTGGCTGCAAGTAGTTGCTTCTCCAAGCCCTTTGCTAAACAATCCCAATCTTCCAGTAAAAATAGCTATCAAAACAACCAAGACAATAAGTGCAATTGCAGCTATAATAATCGTGTTGATAGAAAGACCCTGCGCTTTTCTGTTCATATTCATGCCTCTTTTACGGAATAGTGTTTCTCTGCAATAAGTCATATATAAATATTTTGATTTTAGTTTTGGCATATTAGCTATTTGGTGATAAATAGGCGAAGCCGAGCGATGTGGAGAGACAGCGAGGCTTCGCACTAGAATTGCGGAGCAGATTGAAAAAAATGATATTGAGGCTTGTTTTTAGTTATTATTTACCCGCAAACATCCAACCGGACGAACAAAGTCCCTGAGCCTGTAGGAATCGGAAAGGTCTTTGATTTCTTGGATGCGGGGCATGGGCTGCCAAGCGTAAAAATCGGGCTCTCTTCCTGCTGGAAAGCCTTAAACTCGTAATCAAGGCTCCATGCATCCAGAGTCTTGTTAAAGACCTCTTTTGCCGTATCCCGCGCGTAATCGCAGGAAACCTGACCATTCTGGCAGAAGATGCTTTTGCTGTGGCCGCAGTCCTGCAAGAGCTCCGTCATAGTCAATCCATTGCAGTCTTTGCTAGTCGATTTCAGGAAAGTATTGAGCATATTTGAGGCTATTTCTGCCTGGGTAAACTGCTTCTTGTAGTCTACAGTCTCCTTTGCAAGCATAAACCTGATAACGAAAGTCATGCCTATTACCAGCAGCACAACGACTATTGCCAACCCGATGATTTCCGTCTGTGACTTCTTCCTGAATTTAGCCATTGTCATTTTAAAAATAATTCCACTGTCATGATGCCGAAGGCATTTTTATTTTCTATAGGATCAAAGAGAGAGATAGGTATATTCGTTGTTATCTTATCGGAAAACTCGTCCAGGGGCCTGCTGTAAAGCACCAATTCTTTGCTATCCGGATAGACTTCATTTACAGTTATAGTGCTGAACAGCAGCCGGTCATAGTAATATACGTAGTTCTGCTGCATTATTTCCCTGGCTGATTCGAGCTTAATCAAGTCTATGCAGTTATCTGACACTATATTATCCTCGCTGCACTGCAGTTCCGGCAGCGAAGAAGCGCGCTGGGCAACTTCTATCGCGTTAAGCTGCACGCTTTCTTCCTTCTGCTGCTCCAGATTTCCCTTAAGAACTTTGGCGTAAAAAACAATACCAAGCACAACAAGGATAAAAAATATGAATAACACTGCCATGGTCTCCATCATCTGTATCTGGGCCGATTTTTTATTTGGCATTTTTCAAATAAGTTATCTTAGGTTCACAATCATTTGTTCATTCATTTTTAAATTCACAATTAATCTCATTATGCATGGAAAAAATATTTTTTATTCCCGGGTATGAATTCAATGAAAATTTTTCAAATTTTCAAGCACCGAAAATCGAAAATTTTCGCGTGTTTTATTAATTTTTATTATAGATGATATATCACCTTAAACCTGCTCAGATCATTGTGAACTTTTTGAGAGCCGTATTGGCATTTTTTGTTGTTTTTTGTAAATCTGACTTTGAATATTTTTGCTTTATTGGCTAGTATATTACCGCGCATGACTGCAGCTGAGCCTGCTTGTTCTGGCTCTGGAGGCTTTTTGATGCTGCAATCATCTTATTTACATTCGACTGGGAGAATGATGAGGATGCAGACAATATCTGGTCAATGTTCTCCAGGGAATAAACTGACTCGATCAGCGCAGAGCAGCGCTCATTGCTTCCTGAGTATGCATCCCTTATCCTTTCTATTTTGCCTCTGTATATCCTGGTGACAATGCCTGTCTTCTCGAAAACATTGCCCATGACGCATGAATATATCTCCGGATTATCAGAGAACACAGCTCCAAGCAGAGATTCCCGGCCTATGTAGCCGGATTCACCTATTTTCACAAACCGGTCCTGCTGTTTCCTGAAGAACTCTATAGTGCCTGACTCAAGGCTTCCCCTGACGTTCAGGGCCGTTATATCATTATCCTGGAGCCTTGCATAATCATTAAGGTTCAAAGGAAGGCTGCTTCCGTCATTAATAAAATCATCAAAAAAAACCAGCCTGGATTTCCTTTCGCCATCATACCTCACCTGCCCGATGGTCGAGAATGCCTCGGAGAATGTCTCGTTGGGCATCATGCTTTCAATTTCTGCTGCATTATCACTTCCAACGAATATGTACCTGTACTGCGGGCTGGTCAGATATACAAGATTAGCAATACGATAAGGCATGCTGAAATCCAGGGTCATTGAAATCAGGCTGCTGCCCTCCAAAACCGACGGAGGGAAAACATTCATCACATCAAGCTGCTTGGAGAGCCTTCCGACAGAATACCTATTGCACCTGAACTCCATCCTTGTTTCCGGGATTTTCACGATGTTTACCGTGCCCTTGCTGGATTCGGAGCCTGAAAAAACAGCATCCAGGTTATTCAGGAGCATCACATTTTTCGAGGTTTCTGAGATGTTTTTCTGCCTTATTATGATGCCGGAGAACATTATGAGTATAACAGCCCCTATAATGAGGACGAAAAGCCAATTGAACTGAAACTCTATTACTCCTCTTTTAAATTTCATGCCTTAAATCTTCCAAATTAAAGTATTTAAGTTTATCTGTGACTTGAAGGCTGCTAACCTTCATTTTCTACAGAGCTGTGTCAAGAAATTGATGTATGGTCCCCCATGCCTTCCATCCTCAGCTCTATCCTTCCTGATATGACAGGAACGCATAATATGCCATCGGCCAAAGAGATTTTTCCGGCATAAAAGGATTCCTCGACATTATTGCCTATCAAAAAAACATTCAGATTGATGCCTGAGTTCACGCTGTCCTCTATTATAGGGTATCCTGTTTCAGACAGAGAAGGCATTTCGGGAAAACTCCTTACAAGGCATACAGTATTGATGTTTTCCGGGACTGTAAACTGTTTTACCTTAACGCTTCGGAAATCCAGGGATAAAGCCTCAATGGTATTCTGCATATCATTCTTGAGCTGTATGAAAGATACCTGGTCTGCCTTTTCCTTGAAAGTCGATATAGCCCTGTAGCCGTAGAAAAGCAGGAAAGATACAAGAACCAGAGTAATGATATAAATAAACACCTGGCCGATCATCTGCCCTTTCATCTTTTATTGGATTTGCTGCTGGTTTTTCTTTTTTTCGCTATTTCCCTAAGTTTTTTTGTTGTTTCTCTGCTGCCTGCAGGCCTGCTCCGTGCTTTCTCAGCTTCGGCTCTTTTTGATATAAGCTTTAATCTGGCAAAAATATCTTCCTTTTCCTGTCTTGGAGATTGTTTCTGCGCTGCAGTTTCACTTGATTTTGGAATCTGTTTTTCTGCAGGCTGCTGGACTTTGCCTCCAAAAGCCCCGAATAATTTTCCCCGCGCACCTTTCCTTTCCTCTTCCTTTTTAATGAAAATTTCCTGAGGCTTTGCTTTTTTCTCTACGGGCTTTTGGACAGGCCTTCTTGCAACAGATATTGGGCGCTGCTGCATTGCCCGGCCTATAGGAGGCATCGGTCTGCTGATGTAGTTAGTATAATAGTAATAAGCACCGTAGGCAGCTCCGCCCAATATAATAACAGTTATAATCACCCATAATATTGCCCCTATTATTCCTTTTGGCTTGCTTAAAGGATCAAGAGGATCTGTTCCTTTGTCTATCTCTTTTTTGTCGCTGGCTCCGTCACCATCCGTATCCTTGTTATTGGGATCGGTGCTGTAGGTGTATTCATGCAAATTTATCAGGCCGTCATTGTCAGAGTCTATTTCGGCGTCTGACGGGTCATTAGGATCAAGGCCCTGCAGCAGCTCCCATTGATCTGGTATCCCGTCACCATCTGTGTCTTTTTCCCCTTCAGCCTGCTCAGAGCATTTTCCCAAAGCGCATGACAATCCGGATTTGCAATCTGTGTTTGCGTTGCAATTCTTTCCAAGGCTGCATTTTTGAGGACATGCGCCTCCGCAGTCTATATCAGTCTCTGTTCCTGTCAACAAGCCATCAATGCATGCCTCAGAGTCAGAGCATATGCCAAATGAGCACGAGCCTGAAGAGCAATCTGAGTCAAGGTTGCATTTCCTGCTGTTCTCGCATTTATTGCAATTATTTCCTCCGCAGTCTATATCGGGCTCATCCTGATTTTTCACATTATCGCTGCATGTTGCTGCAGAGCAAATATTTGCCGAGCTGCAGAATCCTGATGAGCAGTCTATGTTTTCCCTGCAAATCTTGCCTTCTATGCACAAATCACATGGACCTCCACAATCAATATCAGATTCCTGCGGGTCTTTTATGCTATTTGAGCAGTCTGTTGGCTTCAGGCTTGGGTCTATTGTTATGCCGTCGCTTTCCATTGCATTGCTCAGAAGCCCGACAATGTTCCTTGCCCTCACCCTGAAGAAATACTTTGAGCCAGTGGATAGACCAAGGCTTGAATTTTTCTTGGATATCCATATCCATTCATTTTCTATAAAGCTTGTCGTCCAGTTTATTACCGTATTTAAAGTCCCAAATTCCTCGAGAGTATAATCATATGAGCTTACTTTAGTCTCATTGTCCCTTCCAAGCCATTTTGCCCTTAACCTGTCCGTCTGCCATGTAAATTCTGGATTATCGGGCAAAGTGCTTGTATCATCAACGAAGACCATCAAAGGGGCAGTAGTGTCTATTGTGAACTCTATCCTCAATGGATCTGACCATTTCTGCAGGAACTGGTCCTTGCAGATGACATAGTAGACATACTGGCCCGGAGACAGCGCCAGCTCCTTCGTATGGGAATAGGACGGAAGGCCCATCAGCACCCCTTCACTAACTTTCGGATCGCTGCTGCTGTACTTGCACTGCGATTTCTTGTTTGTCTCTACAGCAAGGATGGCAGTTGATGTGTTGATATATTGAGGGGTATGGCTTATTAGTTTAATCGGAAGAGTTATGTCGGAGCTGAAAGTTATCTGCTTTACATCAGAAACCAATCCGGATTTGGATTTACAGGCCACAAAATAAGAATAAGATCTGTCTTCCTGGACTGTTATTTCCTGCATGTTTACCCTGCTGAATGAATTGTTGCCAAAGCCCCTGAATTCACTTTCCATAAGGCTGAAATCGTTGGCATTTGCGCTGTATTTGCATATTGACTCCTTGTCTGCCTCAACCTTTAATGTCGTTGTCCTTGGAATTTCAACTATAGGATTCGGGAATGCAAACGCGTTGTTTATTACCGGCTTCTCTGAATCCACGCTTAAGTCAAATACTGCTATTGTCTGCCCCTGAAGCGGATCATTGCATCTCACATACAGCTTGTGCACATTCCTGTCCCCTGAAGGTATGGCATTGAATGAGGACAATTTGTGCTCTGTGCTGCCTGATACATCAAACCCTGCCATAAAGTTGAATTCAAGGTTCGAGTCAAGGCTGTACCTGCATGCTGCGTCATTATCTGTCCCGACAACAAGGTCAAAGACGAAAAGAGGCGATACGCCGAAAGGAGGGCTTATTATAGATATTGCCAGCGGGTTTGAATTGACTATGAATCCTGATTCTGCCGTCATTGTGTTGCCTGCAAAATCCCGGGCTGATATTGCGATTTTCTTGTTTCCGTCTGAAAGGGCTATTGCCGCATTGTACTCTATGCTGTCTGCCGTGGAGAAGTTGCCTGTAAAATCTTTGCCGCTTATTTTTATGCTGTCAATGCTGACCTTTTTGTTGAATCTTATTTTTATAGCGACAGGAGAGGAATTCACTACCGTATTTTGTGCCGGGATTATAGAGATTAGTGCGGGTACTGAGTCGTCAACAACTATATCAGCCTTAAAGACGCTGCTCATGAAAATTCCCTTTTCATTCTTGGCATTGAGCTCGAATGTATATTGCCCGGGGTTTATCTGCCTCTGGAATGTCAATTCCGTGGATTTCCCGAGCTGGTTTGAAAAATCAGGGATTATCGCTATTTCCGTGCCTTTCAGCAAAAGCCTCGCACTTGTCACTATGGCGTTCTCAAAAAATTCCACTTTTATGACTGGATTTTTTGAGTTGGTGTAATAAACATTGTCCACAATTTTTCCATTGGTTATATTCAGGCGGAAGACTACAGGTCCTGACGAGTCTGTCTGGGCAGCTATCTCTAATATCTTAACTTTGCCTATATTTTTTGCCGGATCCTGCGAGTAATACCTTAAGACATTTGTTCCTTCGGCAAGGCCCAATATCTTTTCTCCTGTCAATGAATCAAAAAGGTTGAGGTTGCTTATTATCAGGCTGTAGCTGTTTGTGAATTTCTGGTAAGGATGCCCGGAAGCTCCGCATGGCTCTTTGCAAAGATATGTCCTGTAGTCATTTGTTGTCCTCCTCGTGAAGCTTCCTTTTCCGCTTGCCTTGTCCTGTATCTGTATCGAGAGTGACTTGTACAGGCCGCGGTCTATTATCGGGACTATCGTGGTGTTAGGGGCAAAGACATCCTGCTCGCATTCATCTGTGCTGCAGTCAGCCGCATTATCGTTGTCTGCATTTTTTTTGCATGCCCCGCTGAATTTCTGGCATATTTTAAGGCCGCATTTATTTGCAGCACTGTTCGTTACATCATTGAATTCGTTATACTGCAGCCTTGCGCTGGTGCAATCATCGGGAAGGAGGTCTGTGCATATCACATTATTGCAGTTCAATGCCTTTTCGCCGTCGTAATAGCACAGGTTGTCCTTATTTGAAATAAGGCTTGCTTTTTCTTCTGTGCATTGCTCGAAGACCATGCTCGTGGCTTTGGAGCTGCCAAGTTCTTCTGTGCCGGGGCTGTCACACCACTTGCAGTTGTCGGCATTCCTGTCGATGCAAACCCCCGTCCCAAGCTCGCCGGATATTGGCTTCCATTCGCAGCTTCCGGCATTGCAGTTGTTTGACTCGCAGCTTTCCCTGGACTTATAGTCATAGCATGACATTCCCTGGTTGCATGCAAAGCACGAGTCTATTGTTGATATTGAGCGGTCATAGAAGCAGTATTTGCCGCTCTCGCATGTGCTCCTTGTGAAAAACAAGCCAAATAAATTTGACTGGTCCGGCGTGCAGGCTGATTTTTCAGCGCAGATAGGGTCATTATTCGATATAACACATGCCTGGCTGCTGCTGCAGACTGTCCCTTCTTCCTTCAATATGTTGGCATCATTGCATAAAAATGCCCTGTTAAGCCTATTGGAGAATGTGCTCTTTACATTCTGCAGGAAATTTTGGGCAGAAAAGCCTGCAAAATTCCTTATGAGATAGTCCTTATACTGGTTGTAATAAAATTCGCTTATGCAGAAATTATTGCTGTCCAGCTTGTTCCAGCACTCAAGATTTCCAAGAAAGGCTGTTGCTGTGGCTGTGGGCTTTGCCGTCTGGATGCTGAACTTCGATTCGATCTTGTATGTGTAATCTGTATCAAACTTTAATGATTCTGCCTCATCAGCAAATATATTTTGGGGAGATGTTCCGATAAGCGAAAAATCAGCACAATTTTTTCCTGTGCACCTGTAAATATCATTTGATATGAGGCTTGAAATGCATTCATTTTCCCATTTTAATTCTATTTTTTTCTGCCCCTTTACTGGCAGCGCCTTAAAGTTCGTTATTTTAGGGGCATAGTTTATGTTGTCACAGTTTGCCCCTGAGGATGCAAGGCATACCCCATTGCTTTCGGAAATGTCAAAAAGGCTGGTGCATCCGGAATCTACCGGAAAATCGCGGCATCCGTTGCCGTCATTGTCTATGCCATCATTGCATTGGGGGACATTGCATACTGCATTACATTCGGTCTCTCCGGGATGGAAAACCAGGCCGGTGCCTGAGCATTGGGACTGGGTCTTTATCTCTCCACTTATGTCTGAGCAGCAGCATCCCTGCCTGCATTGATTCACTGCATCGCATGACTGTCCTGAAAAAAAGAAATTTGCCTGGCATTCATTAAAATTCTGCGGACCTGAAGATGTTGTATAATAACCAGGATTCGCGCTTTCAGGCTTTGGGCAGCATTCCGAAAGTGTTGAAAGCCTTTCTGTCGAGCATGCTAAGGCAGAAGCGCCTGGGTTTAGGCAGCATCCTACATTAGAATCCTGCTGCGCAGGGGCAAGGATAGGAAAAACTGCAAGCAAAAACGTAAAAAGCAAAATTTTGGCGTATTGCATGATCTTCATTCCCTTATCACAGTAATTATCTGATAATCCTCCAGGCTTCCATCTGTGACTCCAATTTTGAACTCCATCCTAGGAAACAATAAAGCCACCGGAGGCTTTGGGGTTATGAAAAATGATTCATTGGTTATCAGGTCTTCATCAGGATCTAGGGCAATAAGCTCCTGGGCGCCTAATAAGTCTTCTTCTGTTATTATTGTGAATTCACCTGTTTCGGGATTTGTTGCCGGCATGGAAATCTGCTCTGGAGACAGATAAAACATTGCGGGGTTCCTGTTCTTTCTTGCAAAATAGTAGTTATACGGCAGATTGTCAAGAACAGATTCCCTGTCAGTTATTATTAGTATATCATCCTTATTGTAAATATCCCTCTTTATGTCTATCTCAAAACCTTCCATCGTGCTGTTCATGATATTAAATTTGACACTGCCTATATCAGACTCTATAAGGCTGTTGACGAAGCGATGCATTTTTCCAAGCCTTATTTTATGCCTTGCAAAAAAATTATTCAGGCTTGTCTTTTCCCCGCTGACGAGATTTTCAACGACAATATCGTAATCCATCCTGAAAACCACGTCATTCTCATTTATATCGGCCTTTACCTCCTTGTTCCCTTTTGCCACCAGAATTCCCTGGGCCCCGAATACTGAAAAATCAAGGCATCTGTCTATATTGCTTTCTGTGTAGGATATAAGCTGCTCCTGCATGGAATTCGGGCCGAATGACTCATTTAGCGGAGGGAAATTGCTCAATCCAAATGCGCTCCTTGCTTCAAAGCTTTCTGCAGCCTTGCTTTCGTCGTCATAAGGGAAGGTTTTCCAGGGATAGCCGGGTATTGCAGGCATATATCTCCCGTTAGGGAATCTTGGCCTTAATATATTATAAACAACTTTTTCGTTTTCATTATTTATGAAGAAAATGCCTTCGTCAGTATCCTGGTAGTCTATCAATCTCCCGCCCTGGCTCCTAAAGATATAGCCCCCTTGGCTGCCAAGCAGGCTCAGGCCGTCTTTTGTTGTTGCGGAAAGGCATTCTGTTATGAAGTTATTCACAGGCTGCACATCAAAGGCTGCCTCTTTCACGTCAATTGTCTCCTGCTTCGATACTTTTTTGGCAGCATACCTGCTCACAAGGATAATTGACACAGCTACCATGACAAGGACTAGGCCTATTATCAGGAATACAGCGACCTGGGATTTCTTCAAATATTTTGAATTTCTGGATTGCCGAAAAACTGGGGTTTTATATTTATATTTCATCAAGCCTCTTTTTTGAAAATTACTTGCTAGCTTATCCTCAGCTTCGAGGTAAGGTCATTCCATAAAACATCCGGATTTATCTTTGTGAACTGCGTTCCCTGGGCAAGGACATAGAATGTGCTGCCGTCCCTGCTGCATTTTATCCCTGAGCCTGCATCCCTGTTCTTCTCATTGAACTGGTCTGTGAACCTGCATATGTCGGTATCAAAATTCCTGTATTCGATGATAAGGTTCTTGAAGCCCCTGCCTTCCACGCTTCCCCTTATCTCCTTGTTGCCGTTCTTGGCAACGTAAAGCTTGCTGAAGCTGTTCAGGCTGTTCAGATAGGAGGTATCGAAAGGCTCCTGTATGGTATTCCTTATCCTGCTTTTCATAGAATCGAAAGGATTCTTTATGAAGCTGATGAAAGTATCAACGAAATTTGTGGTGCCTATTGAAAACGACTGCTTGCTGTAGACGAGGCTGTTGAGCTTCTGGTTGTACCATGCCTTGCTGCTGCCGTCGCATGCGTGATATTGCCCGTCATTTATCAGGGCAGCGTTGCAGCTGTCAATGCCTATTGTCTGCAGGAATGGCCTTATGTCGGCAACAGGCTTATTAAGAGAAGTTCCGATGATTACCTTGTCATTAAATATCAGGGTGCAGAAATTGTTTGTGTTCTCCGGATTGACAAGGCTTCCGACCAGCTGTCCCTGAACCATGTAATTCAGATTGTTGAGCGTGTTTTCCGCAGTGTCGCAGAAAACAACAAAATCATCTGTTTTTGCCATATCAATCAGCTGCAGAGCTACAAATTTTGTCCTTGAGGTCCATTGGCCGCTTTCGCAATAATTGTCTTTGATGAATTGCTCGTTTGTTATGCAGACAGGATTTTTATCCGGCTTGTTGTTATCATCCGGGTTTCCTGCAGCATTGACAAAGCACTGCCCCTGCTCCGGGCAAAATCCTCCTGTGTCTCCCAATGGATTGAATTTCAGGGAAGCGTTGATCCAGTTTCCATCCACGCACCTGAAGCCATTAACTGCCGGGGCATTTGGGCTGTTCCTCTGGTTCTGGACGCATTTGGCACCGTCCCAGCAGCTTGCTGCAGAGCAACATTCCGACTGCTGCTGGACACCCTGGAAAGATTGGGGGACTGTGCTTATATGAGACCTGTCCTGGCCTCCGGCAAGCTCCCATTTGTTATTGATGGAGCAGAAATAAAATTTTCCAGGGTCCTGGAAGCAGTATTCCTTGTTTTGCACCAATGGCTGATTTGTGTGCGTATCTTTAATATTCAAAATAGAAGCGTCATTTACATTGCATCCGTAAAAAACCCCGTTGAAATTTGCGACATTCCCGATGTTTGGGGCTGTGTCTCCTGTCAATACTCTTTGCTTGTTCCAGCAGCCCCCTTTTGTGCCGGCTGCATCAACATAATATTCACCAGGGTCGTCTGCCTCGCTGCAGCACAATGTACCAGTCCATGTTAATCCTGCGCCCTGGCATGATGCCTGGTCTTTTGTGTCCAGATCTGTTGTAAAAGTGCTGTCCGAGGCGCAGTAATATGTTGTCTGCCCTGATTTTACAGATCCTCCTGATGAAAGCCTTTTCCCGTCTGTATTTGAGTTGCAGCCACTGGAGCCGCAGCATTCAGCCCATGAGCCTTTCCCAGCACTTGCGTTGCAAAGATATTGATGCCCATTAACATTTTTTATTTGAAAGGAATCACAAAGCAGCCAGTCTTTCCCGTCTGACAATCTTTCCTCGTCATTGCAGCCTACATGGACTATATCTCCTGGATTTGCTTCTGCCGAAAACCAGCTTCCTATCCTTAAATTAGCGCTCATAGAGCATATTTGCCGGTCTATTACCTCTCCAAAGCGCTTTTCCTCTGCTATAAGGCCGCAATCCGCTTTGTCATCACCGCAGCATCCTATGCTTTCTGTCCATGAGGTTCCGCTTATGCAGCTGCATGCTCCTGATGAGCTGTCCGCGTCTGTCTGCTTGATAGCACTCACAAAACCTGCCTGGCCGCATGTACAGCCACCGCCAATGCATGCATTCTGGGGCAGATAATAGCTGAAAGTCTCTGCAGACAAAGAACCCGGATCTGATTTTATATCCCCATCCTGATAGCAGCCTGCTGTCTGGTAGCCGCAAGGAGGAGGTGGAGGAGGTGGAGGAGGCGGTGGATTTTTTTTCCCTGCCTCTACAATGATCGCTATTGAAAGAAACAAAGTTATGCAAAACAGCAAAACATAGACCGGTTTATACCGTTTATACCTCATTATTACCTCTTTTTTCCTCGCTTCGAGATTGTATTAGCAATTAAGGTTGTTGATATTAAAATATTTCGCTTTTAAATCAATAATACAGCACCATAATAAAAATAGCAATTATAAATGCCTGTTGGTAATTTGACAGGGCCAAACAAAAAGATTAAATATTGAGTTCATACATGAAGTCTATGCGGACTGAAAGATTTTTGGTTTTTTCCGGATTTGTATTCTTACTTTGGGGGATTTTTGACATTGCACTGAAATCCAGCCTATACGGATTCGAAAATCTGGATTACATCTGGTTTTGCAGCATAACCCTGTTTGTGCTGGCTTTCGGGCTGATCCTGAGAAACAGCATGCTGCTGAATTCTTTCCTGGCAATGGCGCTGCTTGTGCAGCCATTCTGGATTGCTGATTATGCCTGGCATGCCTTTTTCGGCACTTCCCTGAACGGGTTTGCATCCTACGTATTCGAGCCCAATTTTACCGCTATGGAGCTCATAGATTCTTTTAGGCACATGTTCATGATACCATTTGGCTTTTACGCTGTCTTTATGGCCTCGAAAAAAGACAGGAAATCATATGCTTTCATTCCGGTTTTTATTACATTTCTGCTCGGGTTTTCTTATATCTTTACTCCGGGGCAAAACAACGCGAACTGCGTTTTTTCCGCATGCGTAAAAAATTTTGGCGGCTGGCTTTCCGGATTCGGATATTTTGTATTTTTTCTTCTTGGCACGATAATCCTGAGCATTGCCATAAACCTGGCAATAGACGCTGTTCTGGGAAAGGCAGAAAAGCTTAGGAATGATAAGGGCTACAGAGTATGGATTGCCTCAATATTCCTGGTTCTGCTCCTGATATCTTTTGCAACAATTGCTGCAGTATCTGTTAAGTTCTCAAAAACCCCCAGGTATTCCTGCGTGGTTGCTGACAGCTGCGCTGACTGCCCTGTTGAGCTCGGATGCAAATATTTTTACGGCCCTAAAGAGAACCAGACATTGATCTACAGCATTAAAAACAATGCTGATGAGGCTTATGTGTGCGATGTTTACATGAAAGTTTTGGGGAAAGATGCAGATTATAAAAAAGCAGCTGAGAATTATTTTATAACACCAGGAAAAAAATACCTTGCCAGCTTTCCGGTAGGCTATCCTATGGCTAATGCCAGAGTTGAAATAAGGCAGGAATGCACGGTTTATGAAGGAAATTATTGAATCACAGATGCAATGAATCTTTTGTGTCTTCCTGCCTCATACCAAGCGTTATGAATAAGCTCATCAAATCATAGGGGCTTCTCATTCCATAAGGATTTTCTGCAAGAGAGGCTATAACAGTTTTAACTTTGTATTTCCTGCACAGCATTATGTTCTGCATCATCCTCCCCAATATAATATTTTTATTTTTTGAATTCACTATTGAACTTAATGAAAATCCTACTGCAATTTTTTTGCCGTGGGCCAGTTTTGCCAGGATATGGTCCAAACCTGAGCCGCGCTGGTGCATGAAGTCCTTCCTGCCGGATTCTTCCATGGAGAATATCAGGTTTGCAGATGACTTTTCAATTATTTCCCGGTTGTTGAACGAGCTTTTCATTGCCACAAAGATGTTCTTGTTCCTGAACTTGTTGTTTATTTTTTGTATGTTCCTGTCATTGGCTATGATTCCATGGCTTATTTTTATTTTTGAATTTTGTATTTTGGCAATTTGCTGCTTTTCCATGTATTCATCAAAGCCATAAAGAAACAATAATTCGCTGTAGCCCAGCTTTTCAGCTATTTTTATGAATTCCCCTTCATTGTTCCTTGGCATTACTATGTCCATCATTTTGTGTTTTAACCTGGCCGGTTTATTAGTCAAAACAATATAAATGTTGCCATATTTTAAAAGAGCGCCACTAGGGGGTTTTAAAGATTATTTTGTCCAGACTTGGTTGCTATAACTTTAAGCATTCAGAATATCAAAACTACCCGATTTTTATTATCCTATTAGCTGTATTTATCATGACGAAAGTGCCTGCAATCTTGTCATGGAGGCTTTGCTTTCTTTTGTCCCAGATAATCATGAAAAAACCTATGCCTAGGATAATTGCCGATAAAATTTTTCCCATATATCTAAGAATGGCTTTTGGTATGCCTATAAAAGCCCCGTTATTATTAACAATCTTCAGGCCGAGAATTAATTTACCTGGAGTCCCTCCTTTGATTCCATCCATGTAAACTACAAGCATTATATAAGCTAATGGTATTAAATAATAAAGGAGCCTGCTACCAAGCCTAAGGGAGACAAACTGAAAAAAAAAGGCTGGAGTCCATAGAATAAGAAAATCCAGCAGGAAAGCTGAAAATCTTATCAAAAAGCCGGCATATTGGAATTTGGGCCTTTCAGTCTCACTTCTTTTTATCATCATCAATCTAAAGTCTTGCCATAACTATTTAAATTTTATGAGTGTTTTATTGGCACAAATAAATTGCTAATATTATTAACTATAAAGTGGTTACAAAATAGAAAGGTTTATATACTTGCTTTTCAGCTGTCATATAGATCATTATGGCTAAATATAATGCTAGAACTGGGATTATTGCCGGTGTTGCAGCTTTAGCTCTTGCTGGCTGTGCGGCTCCTAGTCTTGAGATGAGAGATTATTCTAAATTTGGTGTGGCAAAAGAGCAAGTACTAAGGCAAAGACAGGAGTGTTACGTGCAAGTTGATGGGGTTAAATATCAGGCAAAGATTGATGAAGCTTATAGAAAAAGACGAGAAAGAAGGATTGGCGCAGCTATATCATCCCCTTTTGCGGTATTGGCTCCTCAACCTTATGCTGCTGCTGTTATGGCAAGCGAGGAAAAAGCGAAAAAAGCAGAAGAAGAAAATCAGAAAGGTTTGGATGAAAGAATGAGAGATTGTATGAAGGAAAAGGGCTTTGAGCCAAACTAATGCGTGATTAGGATTTGAAATTCTTCACCGATCACCTGCGCCTCCTGGAACCCCAGCACTGTTAGGGCCATCAACCACTCCTTCTGAAACTGCATCTCTTACAGCTTTACCTATCCCTCCAAAAATTCCTTCAAGCCCTGCCTGAGTTTGTTTTGCAGCAGTCGCTACATCACTTGGAATGCCTTGCTCTTCTGCTGCGATTGAGACTGCATCAACTGCAGCATTAGCAGCTATTCCTGTGCCAGGAGGACCCACGACACTAGCAGCTACAGCACCCAATTTAGCAGCTCCTATTCCAATCTGCCCGAGGCCTGTGCCAATTTTCCCAATGTCTCCAGTAACTACTCCCTCCACCACATTGCCGATACCTGTTGCAATACTTTTCACGGCTCCAACAATCCCATTGACAATGCCGCCAAAAAGATCCGCTAATGATTCCATGAAGCCTTTTTCTTCAACGGATTCTGTTGTTGATTCAGAGTGTGGCCCTACTCCAGGGGTTCCCCCACCACCAAATGCACGGTCTCCTGGGTCATCGGCATCAGCAGTATCGGAACCTGGCGGATCATTTCCGGGACCGGCATCGCTTGGACCGCCAGCAACATCCTGAGAAGCAGCAAAAGGCATTACTATCAGAAAAACAAGCAAAACCGCAATAAATTTTTTATTTATCATTTTTCAAACAGTTTTAATTATTTAAGGTCTGGCCTTGGCTTGTATACTATTCTCTCGACAATCTGAGTGTTGGTATTTCTTTCCCAATTGTAGTTGACGACAAAACCTGCCAAATTAGTATCATTGTCAAATCCCAATATGTAAATTACATCCGAAGTTTTGCCTCCTTTATCTATAGGGAAGATGCTGAGAGTAAGGCTATTTTCCTGCACCAGCTGCTTAAGAATATCAACAGGCACATCATTGATTTCTATGCTTTTTTGCACAAGCTGATTAACAACATTTTCCATAAGGTCAATGTTTATTTCTTTTCTGTATGCAAATTTTTCTATAAAAAGGCTGATGTCGCCTTTTTTGATTAATATTGGGATATCAAGCTGTATTACAACAGCGTTATCTCCAACATCTGCGTCTACTGTAAAATCTTTGAATTCGATTTCCTGCTTAAAATCCTCAAAATCCCTTATACAAATATTAAAAGAATCGTTGAAAAATACTTCAATTCCATTTTCTATTGATAGTTTTGAGAATTCATAAACGTTCTTTTGTATCTCTTTCTGCCCGTTTACTTCGAAGGTTCTAGCCAATTTGTATATCTGGGGATACAGAAAAATTCCTCCTTTTTCATAAGTTCCTCCTTGTATAAGAACCCACTCTATTGAGGCATCTCCGGCAAGTTTAAGGCATCCTTCAACAAAATTCTGCACATCGAGTTCTTTTGCATCTGTATTCAGCATCCTGTTTTTAAGAGTATTTTTTTGGGACGCTGCATAAAATGCCAAAGAAAAAACAAATACCAATACAATACCCAAAACCATGAATATTGTAACCTGGCACTTCCTCCTTTTTTGCATTTTTGACTATTTTATTTTATCATAGGTTAATATAAGTTTGTTTTTATGATTTTTCGCTCAAATATTGTTATTTTCTATATTGAAATTATTTAAATTCTCCTAAGGAAGCAAAGGGGGCATACCGTCTGGGATATTTATAAAGAAATCATGCTTTTTAAACATAAAAGTATTTAAATAGTAGCCCGTTTTTGAGGTTTATAAATCAAATTCGTTTGGGGGTGTAAATTATGGCTAAAAAAGTCAAAGCTAAAGCTGTTAAATTAAGCAAAGGCACAAGAGACATAAAAATCGTGAACATAGTAGTTTCTACGTCTTTGGAGCATGATATTCCATTGGAAAAGATGGCCGCTACATTGAGCAATACAGAATACAATCCAGAGCAGTTTCCGGGATTGGTCATAAGGATCAAGGAGCCAAAGACATCTGCATTGATCTTCAGCTCCGGAAAGGTGGTGTGCACAGGAGCAAGGACCTTGGATAAAGTCGAGGAAAGCATAAAGAAGATAATCAAAAGCCTGGAAAAGATAAATGTCAAGATTACTGTAAAGCCAAAAATCAACATACAGAATATTGTTGCCTCAGGGAGCGTGGGCATGGACCTTAATCTCAATGAGCTAGCTACAAAGCTAAGGAATGTTGAGTACGAGCCGGAGCAGTTTCCGGGATTGGTATACAAGCTGCCTCCTACAAAGAGCAGCCCTCAGGCAACATTTTTGCTTTTCAGCAATGGCAAGATCGTATGTACAGGAACGAAAAGCGAGAAAGAAGTCCATGCTGCCGTTGATGTCCTGGTTGAGAACCTGAAAAAGGTCAAGGCCTGAGCAGATTTTCTTTTTTTATCTTATTTTAGCCCTGAACAGTGTGAAACCAGAGATGCTTGGAAATTCAAAGAATTTCCTGCACCACGTGAAGTGGTTTCCAAGACCAGTTTCGCTTCGGCTCCACTGGACATCCGCGCGTAAGCTATTTAAAAGACAAAAAATATGGTGTGATTATGCAAGAATTAGTCAAGATGGATGCTAACGAGCAGATAAAGAGGTTTCATGAGTTTCTGGAATCATATTATTATGGGGCTATTCTTGAGAATTTGAGAAAAGATCTTAAGTTTGTTGCTGTAGATTTTGCCGAGCTTTCCAAATTTGACCTTGATCTGGCAAATGAGCTTTTGGAAGATCCAGAGGATACCATAAAAGCCGCAGAAATTGCCCTTGAGCAGTTTGACCTGGAAGACATAAAGGGGGCAAAAGTAAGATTTTCCAATCTGCCGAAAAACCAGAGAATCCTAGTAAGGAACATAAGGAGCAAGCATATAGGCAAATTCATGGAAGTTGAGGGAATTGTAAGGCAGAAATCTGATGTAAGGCCTCAAGTTACAAGCGCAAGGTTTGAGTGCCCTGTTTGCGGTAATATAATCAATGTGCTGCAGCTGGACGGCAGCTTCAAGGAGCCGAGCAAATGTGGATGCGGCAGGAAGGGAAAATTCACTTTGCTGAGCAAGGAATTAGTGGATGCACAGGGCATAGTTTTGGAGGAAGTTCCTGAAAGCCTTGAAGGAGGAGAGCAGCCGAAGAGAGCAAATATTTTCCTGAAAGATGATCTGGTAAGCCCATTAAGCGAGAGGAAAACAAATCCAGGAAGCAAGATTGATGTTGTTGGGATTATCAAGGAAGTTCCCATAATACACAAGTCAGGAACAAAATCTACAAGATTTGACTTGATGATAGAAGCAAATTATATCGGCTCCGTCGAGGAAACTTTCTATGAAGTCGATATAACGGAAGAGGAAGAGCAAAAAATAAAAGAGATGTCGCAGGATCCGGAGCTGTTTAAAAAGCTGATTAATTCTGTAGCGCCTTCAATTTACGGCTATGAAAAGGTAAAAGAGGCCTTATTGCTGCAGCTTGTTGGCGGAGTAAGGAAGGTCAGGAGCGACAAGGTTGTAAGCAGGGGGGATATGCATATACTGCTTCTTGGAGATCCTGGCTCGGGAAAGAGCGCTTTATTGAAAAGAGTGAGTGCTATATCCCCAAAAGGAAGATATGTAAGCGGAAGAGGGGTTTCCGGAGCCGGGTTAACAGCGGCCGTCGTAAAGGACGAGTTCCTGAAAGGGTGGAGCCTGGAAGCAGGTGCTTTGGTTCTGGCTTCAAATGGCATTTGCTGCATAGACGAGATGGACAAAATGACTTCTGACGACAGGAGCGCAATGCACGAAGCACTCGAGCAGCAAACAGTCAGCATATCAAAAGCCAACATACAGGCCACATTAATCGCGAGGACTACAGTTCTTGCTGCCGCAAATCCAAAATTCGGCAGGTTTGACCCTTACGGAGTAATTGCCGAGCAGATAAATATGCCACCTACCCTGATAAACAGGTTCGACCTTATATTTCCTATAAAAGATTTTCCGGACCCGGCAAGGGACGAGAAGCTTGCAACACATTTGCTTGTGCTGCACCAGACCCCGGATATGTACGTGCCTGAGCTGTCGACGGACTTTTTGAGGAAATATGTTGCTTATGCAAAGCAAAAAATAATTCCGAGGCTCAGTGATGCTGCTTTGCAGGAAATAAAGGAATTCTACCTTACGATGAGAGGCAGCGGCGGCACAGAGGAAGGGATTAAGGCTGTGCCGATATCTGCAAGGCAATTGGAAGCGCTTGTAAGGCTGGCTGAAGCTTCTGCAAGATTAAGACTGAGCGAGGAAACCGCAAGAGAGGACGCAAGAAGGGCAATCGAGCTGCTGGAATACTGCCTGATGCAGATCGGGCTTGACAAGGAAACAGGAAAAATAGATATCGACAGGATTGCCACAGGCATTTCAGCGTCCCAAAGAAGCCATATACTTGTAGTGAAAGAATTGATAAACGAGCTTGAGAACAAATTAGGGAAGACCATCCCGATAGATGATATAATAGAAGAGGCAAGGCTCAAGGGAATTGATGAGGAGAAAGTTGAGGAGGTCATTGAGAAGCTCAAGAGAGTTGGAGAGGTCTTCGAGCCCCGTAGGGGCTTCATAAGCAAGATATAATAAAGCTATAAAATTGTGTAAAATATTTAAACTTCATCTGATTTTTCTTTTCCGGGGTGCTGTTTTTGGAACTTGGAAGCTTGCAGAGAAGGCATATTGCGCATAAATTAAGGGTAAAGGACGTTCTTAGCTCCAGGTATGTAAAAACTGAAGGAGCTGGTTCAAACTACCTGCAGATAAACAACCAGGAAGTTTCAAGAGTCAATATCATAGGAGTTGTGGTGCAGAAATCTGACATGGAAAATTATTCAGGAATAATGATAGATGATGGAACCGGGAAAATATCTGCAAGGTCATTTGATGACAACCTTTTCCTTAATAGCATTGGGATCGGGGATGTTGTGCTTGTAATAGGAAGGCCCAGGGAGTATATTGAGGAAAAATATATCCTTGTTGAGACAGCGAAGAAAATTAACCCGTTATGGGCAAGAGTTAGGAATCAGGAACTGAAAAATCTTGGGCTGGATGAGAAAAATCCTGCTGGCATCAAGGATGATGAAGAGAATTTTCATGAAAGCCCAAAGGACAGGCTCCTAAAGACCATAAAGGAACTAGACAGGGGGGAAGGCGTTTCTATAGATGACCTGCCTTCTGCCATTGTTGATGTTGACAAGATTATAGGTGCTCTTTTAAGGGAAGGGGATGTTTTTGAGGTCAGGCCGGGAAAACTAAAAGTACTGGAATGAGGATTTTATCAGAATAACAATGGGGTTACATAAACCTCCAAAAATGCCGCTGCGAGCAGGAATGCTATTGATATGACAAGCAATTCTGAAACATCAAAGACTATGTGCTGGAATTTTTCATTCTTGTAATGCTTGTTTATTATAGCGACTGATAATATTCCACCGGCCAGGCCGCCATAGAAATATGCTATTATCTCCGGTATCCCGTGGATGGCATACCTCAGGAGGCCGAGAGATGCAACGCCAAAATAAGCGGAGAATTTTGCAAAGCCTACAGTGCTCGCATACTCGCTTATATTTGACCTTATGAAATTTCCAATTGCTGTTCCGATTACAGAGGCATTCCATGTCAAGATGAAGATAGCGCCCGCACCATAGATGAAAGCAAACAAAATCGCGAAAGCCAGCACTTTAATGTTGTTCAGCAGGATTTTTGAGAAAGTTGAAAGCTGCTGGAAAGCATTTCCGGAAACCTGGTTGTTTATTGCCTGTATAGTCATTGTCTGCTTGTCAAAAACCATATTTAGCGATTCCGGGGGCAGAAAAACATACCATGCCACAAAAGACAAGGTTATGCCTAAAAACATGAACATCAGGAAGATGACTGCCTTATTATGCTCTTTTAGCAGCTCTCTTTCTTCCTTAATCACCATATCCTTCTCTTCCTCTACTTTCATTGTTGCGTACACTATAGGCACGGCAGCCATCACTGTAAGGAAGACCATGATGAGGCTTGTCTGGTCCCTGAATATCCACAATGAGAGAAGAATTGCCACAGAAGAATATACAAAACCTATAAAGAACATCTCCCAAGGCCTTTTTTCAGCGCTTAACGGGTTAAGCAGGGATTCTAGCACCATAAAAATATTCCTTGGCTGTAGGTTTATATATTTTTTTAATTAACTGAGCATTAGCTTTAAATAATGAGCAAAAATACCGGAGTATATGGAAGATTACAAGAAGCTGCTGGAGGATGCAAGGAAAGAGCTGCCCGAGCATGTATTCCAAAAGGAAAGGTTTGAGATGCCTAAAGTAAAAGGCCACATGCAGGGCAGCAGGACTGTCATCAGCAATTTCCTGCAGATAGCCAGCACTTTGAGGAGGGACCCTGAGCACATGCTCAAGTTTGTCCTTAGAGAGCTTGCAACACCAGGAGAGATAAAAAAGAGCGGCAGCGTCATTGTAGGCTCGAAAGTCCCTGCATCAAGGATAAATGACAAGATAAAGCAGTATGCAGGCACTTATGTTTTCTGCTATGAGTGCGGCAAGCCCGATACAAAGATAGAGAAGGAAGGCAGCTTAAACTTCATCAAGTGCATGGCGTGCGGCGCAAGGCATTCGATAAAATCAAAAATATAGTCCGGTTATGTATCTGATCAAAACCATCTTCCCAAGCCTTCCTGCTTCTCTTTTTCTTTTCCGAAAAGGCTCTCGACGTTTCTTTTTGTCAATTCAAGGTTTTGCTTGAGATAAGACGGAAGATTGTATTTGTCTGCAAGTGAAATTGCAGGCTCAAGGTATTTTATAATAGAGCCTTCTGATATCGTGAATATTATCTTGCCGCTGCATTTAATGCACTTGCCAACCAATGGAGGCCTTCTGTATTTCTCATTGCAGTTTGAGCACCTGAACTGCTGCATCGAGAACTTCCTCAAGTTTCCCCTTATGTCCCTTATAAGGTGCTTTTCTATTACAAGCCTTGCAACATCTGCGGCATCGACAGCCCTTATCTTGTCTGCAAGATCCATCTGCCCCAGAAGCTTCTCCTCCATCGAAGGGAGTATCTTGTAGGCTGAGCATCTCACTCCTGCATTAATATTTGAAACCTCATGCGTGAATCCGATCCCGTAATACTGCTCTTCAGTATCGAGCTTCCTGAAAAACTGGTCAATCCTGACTTCCCATGGCTTCTTAAACTCAATGCATGCTTCATAAAACTCCAGGGGATAGTATTTTGCTATATCCAGGTCGAAGGCCATGTCATCCACTTCAGCAGGTATCAATCTTGATGTCAGGACCAGAGGAGCATCCTGGGTTGAGCCTCTTGTATCGGGCAAAAATTGTTTTGAAAAATTAAGAAGCGCGTCCATAAGCAGGATTACAGAGGCTTCATCACCGTCACAATCCCTCCTCATTGCAGCGTGGAATAACGGGTGCGCAAAAAATCCCTGGGTCCTGGAAAATCCTATAATCCTTCCTACAACAGCTGCAGAAGTGTGCGGGGCTATTGCAGCCACAAGTGATCCAGCAAGGTCTTTTTCGGATGCAAACCTGTAGAAACTGCCGAGCTTGTAGAATTCCTGCAGCATCTCGTCAATAAAAAACGAGGTGTTGAGGAGTATTTTTTCTGCTCCGAATTCCGGGCTTTCATTGCATGAAGGGAGCACCACATCCTGCGGCAGAAGCTCAAGAACCTGGTCATCATCCAAAAGGTCATTGTCATAAATATCTTTTTTGTAGCCTAATTCTGCTAATTTCTCAACAGAAGTGCCTATTTCTTTCGGCTTAAAGTGCGTTATGGGAAGCTGCGTCATGTCATATCTTATGGTTCCATCCTTGTTTACACACAAGTCATATTTTGCCCTGAAGAGGCCTTTTATGAAATGCTCAGGTATATGGTTGCGGTTAGCTGTGCCCCTCACTCCTTTTATCAAGTCGGGATATGTCTTTATGCTGAGTTTTTTGAGAAAATTGTCGAACATATTTTTAATGTCAATCTGCTGCTTCATATATGCCAAGGCCGGCCCGTGCCTGCATTTTTCTTCATTTATAATTCCGCATTCGCGGCAATAATGCCTCTTCTCTGTTTTTTGGCCGCATGCCTCACATACTGCAAAAACTGTGTTTTTTTTGCAGCTGCTGCAGAAAAATATTGGGAATTCCGCCGTAACTTTGCTTGTCTCGATTGCACTCTGGAAAGACCTTAACCTGCCGCCTTCATCCCCTATGGGAAAAAGGACGTGCGGGCTGCCAGTCAGCTTCCTCATCTTTGCTTTTTCCGGCCTGCCCATTCTTGCCCCTATGAAAATTCCGGATTTATCCCTGATTTTGACATCAGAAATCTGGTTTACGAGGAATAATGCTCCCTTGTTTTCCTCCGGCTTTATGGATGTTATTTCTTCCCTGACGGAATTCAGATTAAATATCTCTGATATTGCGCACGCATCATCTTTTTCTATAACGATGAATTCGTTGCTTGTCACAATATGCGGGAGTCCAATGCTGCCAAATATGTTTTTGAGCTTTTCATCGTAAGGTACCACAAGCTTTGCCGGCTCTTCAATGAGATTGGTTTTCTTATCCGAAAGCCTGCTGAAAAGGTAAAAAAAATCCTCTGCCCGGATAAGGCCCCAGTGGTAAGTGTATTTCGGATGCAAAGGCACATTAAGCTTCCTTGAGATGGCAAATGACCGGCTTGCGCTGATATCAGTGCTTATTGGCTTTTTGAAAAGTTTTTCCAGGAAATCTTTTTCCATATCGAGATGCAATGCAAGCTTTTCAATATCCAATGCACCAAAAGTTTCTACTGTAGCTTTTTCAACTTCTAGGATCCACCATTCTTCGCAATAGCCCGGAGGCACAAGCGTATGGGCGCGGTTGTAGAAGTCACCATAACTTATGAGGATGTCGCCTAAAAATAAAATTTCCTTGATATCTTTTGCTGCGGATTTTGCGAGCTTAGGTTCATTTAGCCTTATTACATTATCATCATTAAGCCTTACAATCGGGCCTTCAATGCTGTCACAGACTGTGATCGCGGTCGCTTTTCCGGGGCGCTCTAGCTTGAGCTGGGTTCCTGTAGCTATGTAGCGGTTCAGGATATGCATTGTGGAAGGGTGTATCGCTGTGGAAGAATAGCCGGAAACCCTGCTTCTTCCGTATCTTAGCCTAAAACCCCCTGCTGCGAGAGGATGAGTAAGTATGGGCCTTCCTGCAACAAGATCCTGGATATATGTGTAAACCGGGGCTATTTTGCCGTCTGACTTGTCATCCTTTGATTTTGCCTTTTTTTGCAGAAGCAGGAAAGATTCGAGAAAGGACCAATTCTTCAAGTCAAATTCTTCACCAAGGCCTGATATTATTTTTTGTATCTTTGACGCCTTTTGCGCCAGGCATTCTCCCAGGACAAGGCACGGCCCGCTCCTTATCTTGTTTGTCTCTATCCTCTCCAGATCCTTGAAGTTTGACACATCTATTTTTTCCGAAGAATCCCCGTCTATCTGCACAGGAAGGTTCCTCACAAGAAATTTTATCTCCTCCTCGCTTGGAAGGTACTGTAGGTTTGTGATGCGCTCGTGATAATCATACAGCTCTGTCGCCATCCTTTTGACCTCATCTTCCACAGGGTCGTAAGTATGATAGCCAAAATTTTTCCTGACATAATCTGCTATCACCACGGACAAGGCTCCTGCAGTGCCTCCGGCGCTCCTTATCGGCCCGGAATACATCAGGCAGAAATAATCTTTCCCGTCTTTTCTTTTTTTTATTTTTAACTCGACAAAACCTTCCAGCGGGCTTGACACGACACCAAGCGTGAGATAGGCAAGGCCAACCCTTATGCCGGATTCCATTGCCTTGAGTTTGTTTTCAAATTTGCAGAATTTCCCGTTGACTACTTCAAGGGCTATTGAAAGGGCTACCTTAAAATCCAGCTTGCCGAATTTTTTTTCCAGCTCCTGGATTCTTTTTGCGAGGCCTGAGTTTATAATTTCCGGCGTTAGAGCTCCTATTATTCCCTCTACACGCTCTGCCATGTTTTTTGCAAGAGGGATTCCTGCTGTGCCTTCCGGATCGTAGCCAAGATTTCTTGCCTTGTTGGCTGCTTTGTAGGCCAAATCAACCTTGCTTTCTATTTCCTTGAAATACGCTTTGATGTCTGGTGCCATTTTATTTGCCGAACTTGAGCATTTTCACCTGCCTGGTCTGCAAGTTTACGATAGGGACACGGCTTGGCTCAGGATGATGGCCGACTTTCTCCTGGTAAGCTGTCTTGCTCTGCCAGCAGCTTCCGGAAATCAATGTCGTGTTCCTGTAGTTTGCTGCCGCTGCTTTGTGTATGTGGCCGGAAATGAAGAAATCCGGCACTTTGTTTATGAAGAGTGAGTCTGATTTTGTGTCTGGAACGTACAATGTTGATGTGTGCGCAGGGGCAAGGTGCCTTTTCTGCAGCAGGAACTTCATCACCAAATCTGCCCTGTCGTAGCCTCCGCTTGCCCTAATTGATTCAACTTCGGCAAAATAATAATCGAAAGAGTAGCCATGGTAAAGCAGCACATCAAAACCAGGAAAGTTTTTGGAAGAGTGTATATTCACAAAAGATGGATTTGAGATTATTGTGGCGTTAGGAAGATTGTAAATCGGCTCGGCAAAATCCCTGTATATAGGGAACTGCGGCTCCGCAACCCTCATTGCGTCGTGGTTTCCGGGGCACAGGATAAGCTTGATGTGCTGCGGTATTTTGCCGAGCAGTTCGGCACATTCCTTGTACTGGTCTTTTATGTCTTTTATTGCGAGCTCTTTTTCCTGGTCGGGATAAATGCCACACCCATCAACCAGGTCACCAACAATAAAAATGTACTTTACTTTGGATGCTATGTATCTTTGGCCCTCGTTGCCGAGATCCTGGTTTATCCATTTAAGGAAACGGCTGAAATCTTCCTCGAGAAAATATTTCGAGCCTACGTGCAAATCTGAGAGGAAGATAGCGTGTGTCTCGTCATCACATTTCGTTATTTCCCTGGTTGACGGCACATCCGGATAGATAAGGTTGTTTGCAAATATTATGTTTTCCCCATTCACACCGACTACACCGATGACCTCGTCCATTACAATGTCTTTTGCGATATTGAACAAAAGCTGCTTTGACCTGCTTACCATTACCTTAGTATATGCCGTATCATCTTCTATTGTGAGCATATAGTTCCCGTTTTTCGTCTGCTGCTTGTCGCGCACCATCCCTATAACAGCTATCTGCTCGCGGTCTTTTTTGTTGAAGAGCCTGCTTATTGACATGGTGCTCTGGAGCTCCTGCCTCTGCTTGAGTATTTTCTCTATTGACTTGAACCTTACAGTGAAATAATCTATGAAATCCTGGGCTTCCCTTTTTTTCGGCTCGCTTTTGTAAGAAAAAATGACTTTTAATTTATATTCTTCATCTTCTTCTAGCGGCTTTTCCTGCAAGAAAGATGCAACATCTCCGTAACCGGGCTTGCCCTTTTTTTGGGAAATAGCCTCATATTTTTCCAGCTCCTGCCAGTTTAGACTTGCCGGTCCAGACTGGCTTAACAGCTCGCTGATCTTCTTATTAAGGACAATAATTTCATTGTGCTCGGTTTTTTCTATTAGATTTTGAATTTCCCAAAGGAACTTGTCGTTGTCAAGCTGCTTCAGCAGTTCAGAGCTCAGAAGAAGGCCTTTTTTTAGAAAAAAGCTTACAATATCTTTCTTTTTTATCTCTAACTCTTGCATTTTTATGATAAAGACAGTTCATCTTCCAGGATTTTTTTTGTGAGAGGTATTGCTGATGAGGAAACAGACAATGATATGTCCCTTGTCCTTCCGTACCTTCCTTTTGACACTGTTTTTGTGTTCAATATCCCCATAAGCTCAAATTCCCTGATTATATCAGATACTCTTCTCTGGGTCAGGGGCCTAAGGCCTATCTTGAAGCACAGTTTTTTGTAGAAATCATAAATTTCACCAGTGTATGCGTATGGATTGCTTGCTTTTATTGATATTATTGAAAGCAGCACTGCCTGGAACTGCTTTGGCTGGGTCTTTACCACATCGAATATCTTTTCCTTCTCCACCCTGTCTTCTGCTTCGTCTATATGCACAAGAGATATTTTTTTGTTTCTTGCCCTTTCAGCTATTTCTGCTGCCACCCTCAAAAGCTCGATTGCTTTTCTTGCGTCCCCGTGCTCTCTTGCCGCGTAAGCAGAGCATTTCTCTATCACTCCCGGCTCTATGGTGTTTTCCCTGAATGCCTTTGCGGCCCTTTCTTTGAGTATGTCCTGTATCTCCAAAGCGTTGTACGGCGAAAAGAAGACATCTTCTTCTGACAAGGAGGATTTAACCCTCAAATCAACGCTTTCCATAAAGGAAGTGTTGTTGGAAATTCCAAGTATTGCTATCTGCGATTTCTTTAGGTCCTCGTTTATCCTTGTGAGATTATAGAGGACATTGTCTCCGGTTTTTTTGATCAGCTGATCAATCTCATCAAGCACAAGCAAGATGGTGCTGCTCTCCTTTTCAACGCTTTCGTAGAATATCTTGTATACTTCATCTGTAGGCAGGCCAGTTGCCGGTATATCCCTCCCAAAGGAGCTGGAAAGCTGCGCAATAAGCCGGTATTCTGTATCTGCTATCCTTTTAAGCTTGCAGTTTACATATATTATTTTTAACGGGATTTTTCTTTCTGCTGCTATCTTGGCCATGTTATCTGTTATGTGCTTTATCGTGAGTGTTTTGCCAGTTCCGGTGTTTCCATAAATAAATAGATTTGAGGGCTTTTCATGTTTCAAAGAAGGAGCTAAGATGTTTACTATCTGGTTCACTTCCTTGTCGCGGTGTAAGATGTTTTCCGGTATGAAAGAAGAAAGCAAAACGCTACGGTCAGTAAATAAGGATTCCCTGACCAGGAATTCCTCAAAGAAGGCAGAAACGCTCTTTTTTTCCATATAATTCCAGAAGAAATGAAGGTATATAAACCTTTGGTTCCACTCCCAGAGGTATGTTTCTTATGGAACTGGTTTGATATTTTATTTTTTTATTTTTGTTTTTATTATTAATTATTTTCTATATTGAAAAATAATATACAACAAAAAGAAAAACAAAAAAAGGATTTCCACCAGAAGCCAAGGGGTGTCTGTTCATAGGAAATGGTTTTTGTTATTATATAGTAATAAAAATAGTAAGGTTTAAAAACACCATAGCATTACTTTGGTTTATGCTTGCTGACCAAGAGACAATAAAGAAAATAAAATCTTTAGGCTTAAACACATACGAAGTAAAGATATGGACTGCTCTGCTCTCAAGAGGAGTAAGCACAGCAGGAGAGCTTTCTGACATAGCCAATGTTCCAAGAAGCAGGAGCTATGACAATATTTGGCTGTGCCGCCAAAGGAAGTTTTGGAGAACGTCAGCGGGCAGATAGCAAAAGAAACACAAAAACACATATCATACATTTCCAGCACTTCTTTCAGCAACATGATAAGCAGCCTGCAGGAAGTCCACGAGAGTGCTGCAGAAACAAATGAGGGAGTAGTTGCTGTCCTAAGAGGGAAAAACATACAGAAACACCTCTTTTATCTTTTCAAAAATGCCAAGAGGGAGATATTGATCCCATCATCCGAGGCAAAAGAACACTCTGATTTCTTGGATGATATCAAAAACAAGCAAAAAAACATTAAGATAAGTGTTTTCAATGAAGAAACAAACAGGCAAAAGTCAATGCCAAGAATGTGTGTTGTTGATGAGGATGTAGTGATTTTCCCTGTAGAACCAAAAGACACCCATCCCGATTATAACTTAGGCATATGGATAAAGCATAAAAATCTCGCTTCATTCTCCAAAAAACTGCTTTCCGCGTGATTCTTTTAGATACGAAAAGTATTTATATAACATTCTTATTAACGGTGTTTAATAGGTTTATTAGTAAAAAGAGGTGAATATAATGGTTTTTGGTGTTCAGGAGATCACGCTTGCTGTAATTGTCGGGACTTTAGCGGCTATAGTCTATTCCTTAAGGGTTCTTGTTCTGATGGAAAGAAGGATTGCGAGGATTGAAGGGCATATAGAATCGGTTGTCAGCAAGGTTATGAGGGAAGAAGTCAAGATAGAAAGATCATTGAAGAAGAGAAGATAATCATTTATTTATAATCTCTTCAAACAGCAAACCCTTTGCCTTTGCGATTTCTGCGCTCACCATAAATCCCTTTTCAGTCACTTTCAGGTCTTCTGTTGATATAAAATACCATTCATGACCCCTGAACTTTACGGCTATCCACGGCTCGGCCCCGAAGATATCAGCAAATTTTTTCAAAGACATTATCTCATCCTTATCAAAATATTTTTTCTGGTCTTTTGTTGTCTTGCATTCTATTGCCAATCTTCTCAGCTTGTTGCTCACAAGAAGATCAGGAGAAGGATAGCGGTTAGAGCCGGAGCCGGCTATCCTCAAGCAGGCCCATTCCCTGGCCCAGAACATATGGACCAATTCGCGTTCTGCATTTATTCCTTTGCTTTTCAGGGACATGCCAAAAATTCACCTCAAAATACAATATTTTCATAAATTTATTTTCATAAAATCTTCTGCTGTAATGACGTTGTCAAAATAAGTCCTCGCTTCATCTTCAAGGTCTGATGTGTTTTTGTATCTGGCGCTAAAATGGGTTAATATTAGCTGCTTGGCATTGCTCCTGTTCGCAATTTCCGCAGCCTGCTTGGCTGTCATGTGCCCATATTCCATTCCCTTCTCTTCAAGATCAGATGCGTAAGTAGCTTCCGATATCAGCAAGTCAGCATCTTTTGCAAGCTTATAGGCCCCTTTGCACGGTACTGTATCTGTTATTATGGCTAAGCTTTTCCCTTCCCCCAAATTTGTAGCTTTCTTAACATCCACTTTTTTCCCTTTCCAGGCTATGCTTTTCCCTTCCTGCAACGCGCCCAATAATGGGCCATCCGGAACCCCAAGCTTTTTTACATAAGCAATATTTATTTTTCTCTTGCCCTTTTCCACAAGCCTGTAACCTAAAGTCTCTATATTGTGCTCTAATTGCCCTGTTTCAAGAACAAATTCATCATTCTCAAAAAATTTTCCGGATTTTATTTCATTGACTATAATTTCAAACTTTTTATCAAAGCCGAAAACTTCAAACATCTTTTCAACAAGTTTTTTTGTTCCTTTAGGACCATAAAGATTCAATATCCTGTTGTATCCGGAAGAGCTCATGCTTTGTATCAGTCCAGGAAGGCCCAATACATGGTCTCCATGCCAGTGGCTTATCAAAATTTTAGTGATTTTTGTCAGCTTTATGCCGGCTATCTTCAGCTGCCTCTGCGTCCCTTCCCCACAATCAACAAGAAGATTCTCAGAGCCAGAGCTAACCAAGATGCTGCTATGGTTCCTTTCCTTTGTCGGCACCATGGAAGAGGTGCCCAAAAATATTATCTGCATACTTATGAAGCAATACACAGCATATTATAAATCTTTCATTTAAAGATATAGTTAAAATAAGACAAAAAGCCATAATATTATTGAAATCATATTTTCAAAAAACCCTAATTAATATAGGGCGAAGCCTCGTTGTCTCTCCACATCACTCGGCTTCGCCTATCTATTGAAACATAATTCCGCCTCGCCTATCTATTTTAATTCAAAACAATAAGGTTTTTAAGCATTCCATCGCTTTCTTCTTTAACATGGCAAAAGCCAAGAAAAAGACAGAAGAGAAAATAGAGGAAAAGGCACCAGGCAAAATGATAATAGCCAATTTTGAAGCAGATAAAGTGCTGACTGAAATTTCAAACGAGGCCAGGGAGCTGTATGACCAGAGCAGGTACGGCACCCCCCTAGACAATGGAAAAATCCAGCTTTCCCTTATAGAGGCGTTTTACCTTATGGACAAGGGAAAAATTGATATTTACAAGAGCAAGAACAAGAAATTTGCGCATGACGAGTTTGTCAGGAAAGCGAGAAAATTAGAGCCGAATTTCTGGGTCAAGTACTGTGTTTTCAAGGATATAAGGAACAGGGGATATATAATAAAGACCGCTTTGAAGTTCGGAGCGGATTTCAGGGTTTATGACCGCGGCGTAAAACCAGGAGAGGACCATGCCCGCTGGATCATTTTTCCAGTGAATGAAGGAAGCACTTTAACATGGCATGAATTTGCAGCGAAGAACAGGGTAGCGCATTCCACCAAAAAAAGGCTTCTTATAGGGGTTGTTGATGAGGAAGGGGATGTCAGCTATTGGGAAGTAAGGTGGATGAGACCTTAAATTTTCATCAAAACATATTTAAAACTGGCTTCTTTACTGTTTTTTATGTCAACGAATGAGCAGATACTTGATCTTGTGAAGAAAAAAGGCCCTATTTTGCCTGTCCATGTCTCAAAGCAGATAAATGACAACTTACTGATGACTTCTGCAAGGCTTTCTGAGCTTTTGTCTAATAAAAAAATAAAGATATCGAGCATCAAGGTCGGGGGAAGCCCATTGTACTATGTTGAAGGCCAGGAAATCAGGCTGCAGGACTTTTCCGACAATCTTGGGAGCAAGGAGAAAGAAGCCTATAACTTGCTTAAGGAGAAAAAGATACTGAGGGATGCAGCCTTAGAGCCGGCAATCAGGGTTGCTTTAAGGATCATAAAGGACTTTTCAATACCCTTGAACGTGAATTACGACAACAGGACAGAAATATTCTGGAAATGGTACCTTACTCAAAATAATGAGGCGCAGGAAAAAATAAGGGAAATATTATCAAAAAAAATAGAGCCGGATTTGTCCCTGAAAAATCCACAGGCAGAACTGGAAACTCCAAAACAAACAGAGACACAAAAACCTCTAATAAAAGAGGAAATTCCAAAAACATTGGCTAAAGAGCCGGAAAAAGCAATAATAAAGGAAAAGGCAGAGCAGAAAAAAGAAGCCAGAAAAAAGCCGAAACATGATAATAATTTCAACAATAAAATAAGCAGTTTTTTCAATAAGAATAAGATTGAAATCCTGGAAACCAAGGAGATAAAAACCAACATAGAAACGGATTTTATAGTTGAACTAGCGACTTCTATAGGCAATGCAAAGTACTTCTGCAAGACAAAGAACAAGGCCAAGATAAACGAGTCTGATTTAAGCACTGCTTTGCTTAGCGCGCAGTCAAAAGGACTGCCGCTGATTTTCCTGACAAACGGGGAGATATCAAAGAAAGCCAAGGAAATGATGAATAACGAGTTTAAGAACATAATCTACAGGGAGATTTAGATGGGAGTAGCATTCAAGGACTTAATAATCTCAAAGGAAATAGAACTAGACTTTCTGGAAAACAAGATAGTGGTTTTGGATGCCTATAATGTGCTTTACCAGTTTTTGACTACAATAAGAAGCAGGGATGGCAGTTATCTGACGGATTCCAAAGGCAATGTAACCTCACATTTAGTCGGTTTATTTTCCAGGACAACAAGTCTAATCCAGAAAAACATAAAATTGGCTTTTGTTTTTGACGGGAAATCTCCTGAATTAAAGCAAAAGACAAATGAACAGAGAAAGGCATTGAAACTGGAGGCCGAAAGGAAATTTCTTGAAGCCCAAAAAAGGGAAGATGAAGAGGAAATGAGGAAATATGCCGCAAGGACAACAAGACTGACTGAGAATATGATAAATGATGCCAAATCCATGATATCTTTTCTCGGATTGCCTGTCATACAGGCGCCATCAGAAGGAGAAGCCCAGGCAGCCTACATGGTAAGGAAAGGAGACGGTTTTGCGGTCGGCAGCCAGGATTTTGACTCTTTGGTAAACGGGGCAACAAAACTGGTAAGAAATCTTTCAATTGCAGGAAAAAGGAAAAAAGCAAAAGTCATGGGTTATGAAACAGTAAAGCCTGAGATCATAGATTTAGCTGATAATTTGAATAACCTTGGAATAGACCAAAACCAGCTTATAGCATTGGCCATGATCATAGGGACTGATTACAATCCAGGAGGCATAAAAGGCATTGGCCCTAAAAACGCTTTGAAACTAGTCAGGAAGCACAAGACAGACTTTGATAATCTTTTCATGGAAGTGAAATGGGACGATGCTTTTGAGTTTCCATGGACAGAAGTCTACTATCTAATCAAGAAAATGCCGGTAACTGATGATTATAAATTAAAATGGAATGATGTTGACACGGAAGCATTGTTAAAATTATTGGTTGATGGGCATGATTTTTCAGAGGATAGGGTAAAATCAACGCTGGAAAATTTCGGCAAGGCAACAGGCAAAAAACAGCAAAAATCACTGTCTGATTTCTAAAATGCCAAATAAACTCAAAGATTTGCTAAAATGGAAACTCACGCAGAAGGAAATTGATATTATTCCATCTTCCTATGATATTGTAGGCTCTATCCTTATATTTTCAGATTTCCCAAAAAAACTCGTTAAAAAAGAAAAGATTGTAGGAGAAGGGCTTCTGGAACTGCATAAAAACATCAAAACAATAGCAAAAAAGACCAAAAAATATTCCGGCAAGTACAGGCTTCCAAAATTAAAAATAATTTCCGGGGAAAAGACAAAGGAAACAATGCATAAGGAGAACAATTCTATATTAAAATTGAATGTGGAGAAAGTATATTTTTCCTCAAGATTGAGCACAGAAAGGAAAAGGATTTTTTCACAGGTTAAAAATAACGAATCTGTTTTGGTTATGTTTAGCGGCTGCGGGCCATACCCAATTACATTGGCAAAAAATTCCAAACCCAAAGAAATATACTCAATAGAAATAAATCCAATAGCATGCAAGTACCAGGAAGAAAACATCAAATTAAATAAAATAAACAATATAAAATTAATAAAAGGAGACGTTAAAAAGATTTTGCCTAAAATAAGCAAAAAATTCGACAGGATAATAATGCCTTTGCCGAAAGATGCAGAGGATTTCCTGGATTTGGCATTAGATAAAATCAAAAAAAATGGAACAATACATTTTTACAGTTTTTCTGAAGAGGATAAATGTGGGTCAATAATAAAAATCATAACCGAAGAATGCCAAAAACAAAAGAAAAAATATAAAATAACCGATATAGTAAAATGCGGGCACTTCTCGCCTGGAGTCTTTAGGATTTGCGTTGATTTCAGGGTTTTCTGGTAAGATTTATAAAATTGGCATGATTATAGATATATGTGCGATGAGTTGGTGAACACCCTGGGACGCAAGGATGACCGACGGAAGTAACTGACGAGCACACTTATTTTCTAAAGGAATGCCAATGAATAAGAAATTTCAATAATCAAATAATAATTATATAGAATTCAATAAAAATATAATAAAATATCCGACTACTCTCAACCAAACATATTTAGATAATCCTGGCCTTCTGCCGCTTCCTCAGCCTTTACCTTTTCTATTGCCTTTGCCATGTCGCTCCTTGTGACTTTCGTCCTGCTGCCCCTTATGGCAAAATATCCTGCTTCTGTGCATACAGCCTTAATCTCCGCTCCTGAGAAATCTTCCATGAGCACGGACAGATTTTTCAGATCAACGTCCTTATCAAGGCTCATCCTGCTGCAATGTATCTTTAGTATATCGAGCCTTGCTTCCGTTTTTGGAAGAGGGATTCTTATCAGCCTGTCTAATCTGCCTGGCCTTATAATAGCTGGATCAAGTATGTCTTTCCTGTTTGTTGCTCCTATGACCTTGACGTTGTCAAGAGGATGGAAGCCGTCTATTTCAGCCAGCAGCTGCATAAATGTCCTGTTGACTTCCCTTTCTCCTGATGTGCCAACTTCAATCCTCTTTGATGCCAAAGAGTCAAGCTCATCTATGAATATAATCGATGGGGCTTTTTTTCTTGCCAATTCAAATATCTCCTTTACCATCTTTGCTCCCTCTCCTATGAATTTCTGCACCAGTTCAGAGCCTACAACCTGGATGAATGTAGAATTTGTTGATGAGGCAACAGCCTTTGCCAGCAAAGTTTTTCCGGTTCCTGGGTCACCATATAATAGGATTCCTTTTGGGGGTGTAATGCCTACTTTTTTGAACAATTCCGGCTTCTTTAATGGCAGCTCTACAACTTCCTTTATTTCCTGTATCTGCGCGCTCAAGCCTCCTATATCCTGCCATGAAGTCTTGGGCTTTTCAACAATGACAAAATTTTCTATGTCAAACTTTCTTGCTACAGGTATCTTCCTGATTATCGTGAGGTTTTTCTGGTCTGCAAGCACCATGTCCCCTGATCTCAATTTCTCGCAGTCATGGGAAATGTCAACGTAGAACTGGTTTCCGTTTGGCAGCTTTAAAACAGCCTCTTTCCCGAAAATCTGGCCGACTTCACAAACCATCAAAGGAGTTGCCTTGAACTTGTCAAGCTCCTCCTTTAATTTATTCACAGTCTCTTTCAGGATCTTGTTTTCATCGCTCAGCTGGCTGCTGTCAGCAGTATAGCTGTAAATCACGCTGTCAAGGATGTTTTTTTCTTTGGTGTTCATCTGCATAAAAAGTAAGGCTTCTTAATTTAAATAGTTTTCTGCTTAGAATACAATAAAATGATTTGTTTTTAATTTACCCTACAATTCTAGTGCGAGGCTTGTTGCCTTGCCATATCACTCGCCTCGCATATTCATTAAATTGAGAATTTGCCATTGCCCATTATTTTTTTGCTGTCTATGAAGATTGTTGGGGTTTTTATTATGCCATCAAGATGCAATTGCACGCTTGTTTTTCCTCCAAACCCGATGTTATTTCCCAAGGCTATATGGCAGGTTCCAATAACTTTTTCATCCTCTAGAATGTTTCCTGTTATTTTTGCCTTGTTATTCGTACCGATGCCGAACTCTGCTACGTTTCTTGCTTTTTTCCCACGAGGGTTTAATAAATTTTTGAGCTTTTTTGCATCTTTTCCCTCTATCTTAATCACAAAGCCGTTTTTTACATATAACTTTAATGGTGTTTTTAATTTCCCGATTCCGGCAAATGAGGCATCAACAATATAAACACCATTTGTTGTTTTTTCCACAGGCGCTATGAAGACCTCTCCTGTAGGCAGATTGCCAAAAGAGCCTTTTTTAGTGAACAATCCAGTGTCTCTTCCGTATGCTTTCCTTCCTTTTATGCTGAAGCTTAAGCTTGTTCCTGATTTTGCTGTTATAGCCGCTTTTTTCCCCTTATCCATAATATCCGCGAGCTTTTTATGCAATTTTTGCAATTTATTATAATCAATATCTATTGTCCTTTCCAGGATTTGTTTAGTGATGCCTGGCATCGTGACTATCCTTGCGCCTTTTTTTGAGGCTTTTACCCTTGCATTGGTATGGCTCAATGACTTTGTCGTTATAAGAATTTCAACATCATGCTTTAGCATCTCTTTTGCTATGCCTTTTGGAGGCTCAGTGCCATTCACTTTAGGTATGGGTATTGTGGCTAATTTGATCTTTTTTGTAATCTTAGCTGCCTGAAAGAAAAATTCCCTTGCCAAAGGGTATAATTTTGAATCTGTTATTATCAGCATGCTTTCATTCCTTTTCAGATTCAGGCATTTTTTTAAGACGATATTTACGGATTTAATCATTTTGTTTTCAATATTTAATGATGATAGCTCCAATAATCCCAAAAAACAATAAAAACCTTACTAATAATATAAAAACTATAATTCCAGGAAATCAAAATTTATAATATTTTTTATTCAGTTAAAATAATATTACTTTGTTTACGCAACAAAATCCCCTTTTTTTATTATCCAATGTTCTTTTCCGTCCTTGTCTATTCCGTAAATATCCAATTTCTGCCTTGGGGAATCAATGACAATGTCAGTATGGTATGTTGTTGACCTGTCTGCCTCAAAGCCGGAGCCCAATGCTATATGTATCATCCTTGCTATCTTCTCGTTTACAATGAGGTACTCGCATAATCTTGCTTTTGGATTGGTGTTAATCCCTAATTCCCCTATTCTGTCAAAATTGCTTTTTTGAAGATCTATAAGTTCTTTTGGAGCGCTCTTGTTTTTCTCCATAGCAGCTATCAATTCCCACGATTCCCTCTTCTTATTTTTGAGCTTCTCGACTATTTCTTTCGGGCCTGAAATTACTTTATAACTGTCGCCATAAGCCTCTATGACCAACGGCTCTTTTCCTGAAAGCATGTAGCTCTGATCAAGGCTTATGACAACGTCGCCTAAAAAGGTCCCTTTCATATATTCCGGGGTTGTAAATGCCTCTCCTCCTGGGATATTTGCCATGTTTCCTGCTTTAATCCCAGTCCTCTTAAGATATTCAGAGTTGATTTTTTCCCTTACATCGGTATCAGAGGTCTTTACCCATCTCCTGCTGCCGTCTTTTTTTATCAGCCCGACTTCCAGGTTTGTCCGCACTCCATTGAATTTTTCGCCAATAATCCTGATTTTTTCGCACCTGTCAACTACAGACTTTATCTTGCAGTTCCTTTCCCTCATCTCTTTCCAGTCTATGTTGCACGTCTCTATGAAAATATCCAAAGGAATAGTGTCTGTAAATCCTACTCTGGCTAAAGGGTCTCTTTCTTCCAATGCGGTCTGGGGATAAAAATCAAGCTTGTAAATCATCTGGCCCGGGCTTTGCCATCTTGTCTTCTTGTTTTTAGTCGGGTATCCTATGACTTCTCCAAACAAATGCTTTCCAGGATAGCCTTTTCCTGACACAAAGAAAGATGCATCTATAGGCTTTATCCTCTGCAGATTCAATAATTTTGAAAGCTTTTTGTATTTTTTGAATATTTCCTCATCAATATCCCTGCATAATTCGCATCCTAATAATGTTGCCCTAAGCTCTGAAATCCTGTCCCCTTTTTCCCTCATGGATTTTTTATGGGTGTAAGAGCCCATTGTTGCTTTCCCGTTGCATTGCGCAAGCATGTGCCAGCATATAGAATAAGAATCCAGATAATCTTCTAAAGGATGGCCTAGCATCTCGTCTTTCGGTATCAGCACAAAGCCTATGGAAACGTTCTCATCATCTTTTATATTGTAGACATCCTTCCATATCTTTTTGCATGTGTCATCCATCTCTTCGGATTTATATTCTCTAAACCATTCATTTTTAAACGGCAAACCAAAAGAACCTTCAAATCCGTTTTCTTTAGCTTCTATAATATAATCAGGACCTTTGAAGATGCTTTCAAACTCTCCCTTTATTTTCTTCTCAACTTCCTGCATGAATTCTTTTAATGCCGTAGTTTTTCCCCTGCTTTTCCCTTCCTTCAGATCCTTATAGATTTCCCAGACATCCTTCAAGGCTTTCAGCGATTCTGAATTGTCATTTATTCCTGTGGCATTTATTTCATTTCCCAGTTCATGCAAAGCCCTTGACAACGGAGCTATGGAAAGGAAAGCATTTTTGTCCTTTGTATTGAAAACTATGAGAAAAGAGCGGCTTTTTACGTTTCCTAACAGGCTTTTATACACCTGAACTGCAGAATTAAAGGCTTTGCCGTCGTATTTCATGATGTTTTCCCTTCTATATGATTAATAAATCTTTCGATACCTTGGTCAGCAAAACCGGCTTTTTTTCCATCAATAAAGTGTCCTCTATCCGTATGCCGAATTTGTTTGGGATGTATATTCCGGGCTCTATCGTAAATATCATGTTTTTTTGTATTTTGTCTTTTGAGTTTAAAGTCAAATTCGGCAATTCGTGTATCTGGCAGCCAACGCCATGGCCCAACCCATGTATAAAATATTTTGAGTATTTGCCAAGGCTCTTAACGCATCTTTCATAGATTTTTCCGCAATTATCACCTATTTTTATATTTTCAGCAAGGCTTTTCTGGGTTTTCAGCAAAAGACTGTAAATTTTCATTTCCTTTTTTTTCGGCTTTCCTATGTAAATTGTCCTTGTCATGTCGGTGCAGTAGCCCATGTACTTTATCCCAAAATCAATAACACAAAATCCTTTTTGAAGCCTGGTATTTTTTGGCATGTGGTGAGGCATGCTTGCGTTTTTGCCTGATGCCACTATTGGCGGGAAAGACATTTCAAGGCCTATTTTTTTTGCCTCGTACTCAAGAAAAGCAGCCGCATCAGATTCGGTCTTAAAGCCATCAATATTTTTAATAAATTTTTTTATAATATCATTTCCGTAATTGAAGGCATTTTTTATTATCCTTATCTCCTCTTCAGTCTTTGTTTCCCTCAATCTCAGGCAGTCCAAAGCGAGATCCTTTGTTTTTGCTCTTTTAAAGTGCTTTTTGAAGGCTTTGTAAGCCAATAAAGTAAAGGCGCTTTTATCTATTCCAATATTTTTTGCTTTTATGCCTTTTTTCCTCAAAATAATGCTTATTGATTCAAAGAATTTTTTCCTATCCATCTTATACGCATTTTTTATACCTGACTTTCTGGCCCTTTCGTATTCCATTTCCGGGGCTATTAGGAAAGGAGGCTTTGTTTTTGGTATTATCAATGCGCCCATTCCATAATACCTGGAAAAATATACCATATTTGGGTTAGGCTCTATCCCTGTGCTGTAGAACAATGCAAAATCCAATTTCTTCTTCTTTAAAATAGCCTTTAATTCCCTTATTTTCATGCCTTGCGTAATAAATGCCGGTGTTTTAAATGTTTTCCTTTCTAAAATCTGGTTTATGCAAAAGATTTAATAATAAACTGCCCATTTAAAACAACATGAATAAATACAGGCTTAATAATGGCATAACTATACTTTTTGAGAAGAACAATTCCAAATCTGTTTCTGTCGAGGTAATGTTCAAGGTAGGATCCAATAATGAATCTGCTGAAATTGCCGGCATATCCCATTATCTTGAGCACATGCTTTTTGAAGGGACGAAGAAGAGGAAAAACAGCACAGAGATAGCAAATGAGATAGAGAAATACGGAGCAGAGTTCAATGCATATACAACTGGAGACAGGACTGCTTTCTTCATCAAGATAATAAACAAGAGGTTTGAAAAGGCACTGGAGATATTATCTGATATGGTCAAAAACTCGGTTTTTGACAGCAAGATAATGGAGAAGGAAAAAAAGGTAATCCTGAAGGAAATAAACATGGTCACTGATGACCCAAGGCAGCACCAGTGGATACTTTTCCATAAAAACCTGTTTGAAAGGCATCCTGCAGGAAACCCGACTTACGGCACCAAGGAAACAGTCAAGGCAATCAGCAGGCAGACTTTAGTTGATTATTTTAACAAACATTATCTGCCGAACAACATGATAATTTCCGTTGTCGGCAATGTAAATGATGCTGAAAAGGAGATTTCAAAATATTTTTCAGGCATGAAGCCAAAAAAAGTTTTTCAAAGGAAATTAGTAAAAGAATTGAAACAGGGCAAACCCAAAAAGTTTGTTGAGAAGAGGAAGATAAACAATTCCTATATGGTATTAGGATATAAGACCGCTTCCAGGCTGGACAATGACAGCTATGCGCTCGATGTCATTTATGGTGTTTTGGCTCGCGGGCAGTCAGGATGGCTTTTCGACGAAATAAGGAACAAGCTTGGCTTGGCTTACCAGGTCGGGGCAATGCACGAGAACGAGAAAGATTACGGCTATTTTGCAGTATATACCGGCTTGGACAAGAGCAACATAGAGAAAGCCAGGAAGATAATACTTGAGCAGTTCAAGAGGCTCCAGAACTTAAGCAGGAAGGAGCTGGAAGAGGCCAAGACTTACCTTGAAGGAAATCACGCTTTGACTATTGAGGATAATTTTCATCTTGCTGACAACAATGCTTACTGGGAATCAATAAAAGACTCGAATTTAGCCAAAAATTATATTAAAAAAATAAAGAAAGTCACTATTGATGACGTTAAAAGGGTTTCCAAGAAATATTTTAATGGTAATTATACGCTGGTTGTTATAGAGCAGAAATGAATGTTTATAGTTAATAGGGTTCATTTTTATAACTCAAATATTATCCGAAACTCTAGTCCAAGGCGTCGCTGTCTCTCCACACGCTCCGCCTTGGTGTTTATTATTATCTTGTTACCTTGAATTTGCTTATCTCTTCCCTTAGTTTTTTTGCTGCTGGGCTTTTTTCCAGCTTGTTCCTTACAGGCTCTATCAATTGGTTCAGGTAAAATGATGTTGATTTTTTCAGATCCATAGGATGCAATTGCTTTTTTGAAAATGCCCTTTCCAATGATTCATAATCTGAAAATTCTATATCGCCGCCAAATTTAGCAGACCTTTCTATTTTGATTGTTTTGAATTTTTCAAAAATAATATGCCTGTTGTACTCCAAGATAGGGTTTTCTTCTGTAATGCCTTCTGGGCAGTAAGCCTTGCTTATTTTCCTGTTTACCTCATCTTCAGAATCAGACATGAATATCGCGCTGTCCGGCTTTGATTTAGACATTTTCAGTTCCATCACAGTTTCATGTTTATCTTTATGAACAGTTACAAACTCCATTTTTTTACTTGTATATTTTGTTGGACTTACTGGCTCACCTAAACCTCTTAACATGTGGTGGCTCACTATTACCGGCTTCCAATATCCAAGCTTTTCCCCTATCTCCCTTGCGAGAATATTCACTTTCCTTTGATCCATTCCTAATTGGCATATATCTGCCTTTAAGTGGAATATGTCTGCTGCCTGCATGCAAGGATATATTATCTGGGAAGCGCTCAATGAATCTGATTCTGATCTTCCCATGATTTCAGCGCACCTTACTATCCTCTTTACTGTATTTGCCCTTGCTATCTGGATAACTGTTTTCCAGTAATCGCGGTTGTTCAACAGCTCTGAAGCCCATACAAATTCAACATTTTTTAAGTCCATGTCGCAGGCTTTCCATACTTCTATGAGGTATTTTCCAACTTTTTGTATATTCTCTAAATTTCCCTCTAACTTGTTGTTTGCCCATGCGTGCCAGTCTGCAACCAAAAACTTGAAAGTGCATCCTGCCTTAGTCATGCGGTTTACGTTTATCGCTCTTAACAATCCCTGGGCAATATGTATGCTTGTTCCGGACGGCTCAAAGCCGTCATATGCTACCGGGTTTTTCTTTTTAGAAAGAAGCTCTTTCAATTCCTCTTCTGTCACTATTTCCTGGCCTACCTGCCTGATAAGATTAAATCTTTCTTCTATATCCATGAGAAGATATTATTTTTGTTTTGTATTTAAATGTTTGGTGGTGAAGGGGAAAAGGGAGTATAACTACCTTTTTGCGAACATTTTATGTTTGGAAAAAGTATGTTATACGCACTTTTCCGGCTTATTCCTGAATAAGGCTCGATTTTCAATCAGCATTTTACCAAAAACTCCTTTGGACTCAGTATCCTGATGCCTTTATGGCTCTTTAACCCAAGCAGATGACTGTCTCCTGAGATTATGTCAGCTTTGGATTTAATGGCGCAATCAATGAACTTGATGTCATCCTTGTCGTTTAATAAAACATTTTCATAGAAATCGGGCTTTACCACAATTGATTTGGCAAGGTATCCCGTCAGGATAAACTCCCTGTATTCCGGGCTTACCACTTTTCTGATGGCCGGCCTGCCAAATACTTCACGAATCTCCTCAATTATCCCTCTTGTTGTGAAATTAATAATCTGCCCATTTATTAAAAGCTCGAACAACTTAGCAGGGTTTCCTTCTTTTGATATTGCAGCTGAAACAACAATGTTTGTGTCAAGCACTACTCTTGCTCTTCCTGTACTCATGTATCTCTGCCTCTATTTCGGCAGGAGACAGCCTTTTTGCCCTGCTTCTTAACTCCCTGAACTTCCTGATGTAGGATTCCGTATCTATTTTCTTCATCACGATGGTGTCCTTATTCAGGGCACTGACGGCAAAGATGGTATTTGCCGAAGCGCCTACTTCATCCCTTACTTCCTTAGGTATTATTATCTGGCCCCTTTCCGACATTTTAGCTGTTTCCATGCTCATTTTACATCACCAGGCTTAAGTACGTTTTACGTATTTATAAACTTTACGTAAAAACACGTTAAACACCAGTCAAGTATTATAATGCAAACTTGCTTATAAATCTCACGCGAGGATGTCCAGTGGGCAAAACAACTATGGCACTGGACATTTGCACACAAACTATTTAAATTAAAATTCATTATTGGCTTTTATGAAGATTTCTGTGTCTATGCTGAGCACGTACCTTTACTGCCCAAGAAAATTGTTCCTGCAGAAAATCCTGCAGATAGAGGAGATGCCAAAGGAAAGCATTGTATTAGGTAGCATAAGGCATGAGATTTATGACTATATAAACAAGGCAGAGGAAAGCCTTGTAAAATCTATAACAAAAGGCAACATAGCAGGAATAAAGGACATTTACACCAGCAGCTACAAGCGAAAGGTAAGGCAGATAATAATAAGCAACAGACCAAGGATAAGGGAAGTTAATATGGATATTGTGGATGCTTTCAGGAAGACATGGCCATTCATAACAGCAGAGGCAGAGGAAAGGTCGAGCAACATACTTAATTTCATAAAAGAGCACAATGTTTACGGAAATGAGCTATGGGAAAAATTAAGCCCAAAAATAATCTCGGAATTGAGCATAGAATCTGACACTTTGCAGCTGAGAGGCATAGTAGACAAGATAGAAATCTATGGGAATGAGTATGTGCCTATTGAGCTAAAGACAGGGAAAATGCCGAAGGAAGGCCTATGGCCCGGCCACAAGATACAGATAGCAGCTTATGCGCTAATGCTGGAAGAAATGCACCAAAAGCCGGTAAAAGAAGGGTTTGTGCACTACCTTGACCATAAGGAAAAAAGGCATATAGCCATAAATCCGTTCATGAAGGAGGAAATAATCAGCTTGGTAAAGGAAATACAGGAGCTATTGGAGAAGAAATCACTGCCGGGCTACTGCAGCAACAAAAACAAATGCCTAAACTGCGGCGTGAAAGGAACATGCTATAATGAGCAGGAAGTCGATGTTTTGATGTCGGAAATAATCTAATCAAAAAGTTTATATATAACTTAGCTTATTTTTAGTGGATATATTTACTCTTGAGGGGATAAAATGGCAGAAGATGACAAGAAATTCTCAAAGCAGCTCATAGGAAAGACTGTAGTAAGCAAGACCGGAAAGCGCTTTGGAGAAGTAGGGGATTTAGTCTTTGAGACAAGATCAGGAGAATTGATCCATCTGGTGCTTCATAATCCAACCACTTATACAGCCAAGCTTGAGCTGGAAAAGGACAAGCAGGGGCATATTCTAATACCTTTCTCGGCAGTAATAGCTGTTGGAGACTTCATGGTTGTGGCTGAAGAAGACATTATTTAATCCATACTTTTTTAAATTTACTTTGATTTCTATATAGGCATGGAAAGCACCATCTGGACAGAAAAATACAGGCCCAGGGATTTCTCTGAAATCAAAGGACAGAAGGAGATAGTAAGAAGGATAAAGGCCTTTGTGGAGCTTAAAAACATGCCGCACCTGTTGTTTGCAGGCCCTGCAGGTGTTGGAAAAAGCACTTTAGCCCTGGTCGTAGCAAGGAAGTTCTTCAAGGACGAATGGCACCAGAATTTTTTGGAATTAAATGCTTCAGATGAAAGGGGAATTGACATAATAAGGAACAAAGTCAAGGACTTTGCAAGGACAAAAGCAATAGGGGATGTGCCTTTCAAGATAATATTTCTGGATGAGTGCGATGCCCTGACAAGGGAAGCTCAGCAGTCCCTGAGGAGGACAATGGAGAACTACACAACGACATGCAGGTTCATACTGAGCTGCAACTACAGCAGCAAAATCATAGACCCTATACAGAGCAGGTGCGCAATGTTCAGGTTCAGGCCATTGGACAAAAAGGAAATTTTTGCAATCATAGAAAAGATAGAGAAAGAGGAAAAAATCAAAATCAATGAAAAGGCAAAAGAAGCGCTGTATGAGATAAGCGAAGGCGATGTAAGGAGGGTAGAAAACATACTGCAGAGCTCGGCTGCAATAAGCAGCAATATAACTGACGAGACAATCTATTCAATGGCATCGGTTGCAAGGCCGAAGGAAGTCGATGAAGTCTTAAAGCTGGCAATAGAAAACAGGTTCATAGAGGCAAGAAACAAGCTTCTCGATGTGATGCTTAACTACGGGCTTTCAGGAATAGACATAATAAAGCAGATCCAGAAGGAAATATTAAGCCTGGACATAGCCAATGAAAAAAAGATGCTCCTCATGGAGAAGTGCGGGGAGATAGAGTTCAGGATGACAGAAGGCAGCGACGAGTTCATACAGCTGGAAGCATTATTGAGCCAGTTCGCTTTATACGGAAAGAATTAAGAGCCTGCAAGGTGCTTTACAAGGACATCCTGCTGCACAGAATCCTGATAATTGAAATCAAGCGTTATCTCAACATTCGTCTCAAAATCATTTCTTCCAGGGTCAAGCTCCTGGGTACATGTAACTGTCCTTTTTCCGTTCACAAGCGTTATGTATCCTGTTGTGCTGCCGCTAAGGCCAACGCACCTTAGATTTGGCAGGCCTGTATCAACTGTCACCAGCACCTTATTCTCCTTTTCCCTTGACTCTCTTGGGTCCCTTGGGCAGCTGGCAGCAGGGCTTGAAGAATCCCCTTCCTTGAATACATTGCCGGCTGCAGAATGGGTAACGTCAAAGCTGAAGCTTACCTTGTCCTGCCCTGCTACAGTCTCCCTGAAAGAAGTAACTTTCAATGGAGAGCCTGAGCTGAATACGGTCTTTGGATCATTTGGCTTGCATACATCATCATTTTTGACATTTACAAGATCCCTAAGGACGCAAAGCCTGGAAAGCGCCTTTGTCTGGTACTTATAGCAGACATCAGCCCTGAAAACAAAAACAGTGTTTCCTGTCACGCTTCTTTCAAAATTAAAAGACGAATCAGTGTTTGGAAAAGTGATAAAAGTCAGAGTCGGCTCTATGATATTGCCATCAGCATCCCTTTTTCTCGCGCTGGGGTCATCTTCCGGCTCCTTGTCTGTCAGCTCATTCTGGCTTGCGCCGAAATCCTCTGGAAGGAAACCTATAAGATCGACATTCACCTGGCCCCTGTCAAGGTCAAATTCACCCTTATTCTGCAGGCTTACTATAGCCTGGAAATCGAATGTCCCGGAATCAGCAACTTCCTTTGGAGGAGAGCCATCAATGAATTTTATCTCCAAGCCATTATCTCCGCCAAGAAATGGCGTCCTTGGAGCTGCTCCTGTATTATCGCTGCTGCCTCCCTGGCAGCCTGCAATCACAAATAATGCTAGAATGCTAATGACTGCAATGCTGAAATGCTTCATTACCTGTGCACCTTTTTTAAGTTAAACATTTATAATAAACATAATAGGGGCTATTTATGATTAACCATTTATGTCCTCTATTATAATTTAAATTCCTTTATTTAAAGTTTTCTGTTTAGGCAATAAAAAACAAAATATATTTAAACTATTCAGGAAATAATTGCAATTATGCGAAGGGAAGGCATAATCGAAAATTTCATCGTGACTATAGTCGCTTCCATGATCCTTATTGTCATGGGAATGATATACTTCATTGTAACCCTTCTCATTGTAAAATTCAGCTCAGCGCTCATGGGATACTCGCCAGAGGCAAACTGGGTTGTTGTTTCTTCCGCGATTATAGTTGCAGGAATAATGATAGGCTCTGCGATAAAGAATGCCTGAAAAGAATACATGATTCCTGCACCAAACCATGCAATCAGATAAACTTAAATATTGGATATATTGACTGTTCGGCATGGTCAAGGCAAAAAGAGGATGGCGCAATCCGGCCAAACAGATAGAAGGGCATGAGGAAGGCGAATGCCCCTACTGCCACAAGCACGTAAACTCCATACGAAGCCATATACACGACAAGCATAAATCGGAAAAGCTTATCGGGAAAAAATAACAGATTCTATCAGTTTTCTATATATGATTTATTATTTATTCCGTCTATTATAAATTAAGAAATACGGCAGCCGGGACTTTCAAGCCATAACTTTCTTCTGAAATTTAACGGCCATCGAACCCGGATCGCAAGCTCGCTCCGACTTTCCGTCAGTGCATCCTTCCAGGACGCCTCGAAGTCTTGGGAAGCTCGAATCATACCACTAGACCACTGCCGTATACAACAAACAGAAACAAAGCCAATTTAATAAACCTTATTGCTGAATTTAAAATAAGAATAAAAAGAATTATTGCTTATCCTCTTCCTCTGAGGAAGAAGGCAAAGCAGCCTTGCTTATTATCATTATGTCCCCAATGGACTTTACAAGCTGATGAGGCACAATGACTCCTTTAGCGCTTCCTAAGACCTTGTTAAGGAAAGAGTTCTTAGTTGCCCTTACTCTCCAGCCAAATACCTTGTTCTGGGTTATTATCGACTCTTCAACATCGCCAAAATACTCGCCTACATCCGTAAATACCCTCATGTCATAGGTTTCCGAAATCCTTTTCATCTTCAGCATTTGAGCATCACCTTTTCATTACTTTATTTACTTTATAATGCTCAATTGTTCATGCACAAGTATATAAAATCTTCGATTTTTAATAATATTTTTAAAAAAGCCAATATAATAACCGATATGAAATACAAAAATCTCACAATAATAGGAACATCGCATATAGCAAGGCAAAGCATGGAAGAAGTAGAAAGAGCCATAGAGGAAGGAAAACCGGACATAGTAGCCATAGAGCTTGACAGGAAGAGGCTTCACGGCCTTATGAACGGGCATGAGGGCAAAATAAGCATATATGATGTAAGAAGGATAGGCCTTAAAGGGTTTATTTTTTCCCTTATAGGCGCTTGGGCTGAAAAGAAGCTCGGGAAAATGGTCGGAGTGGCCCCCGGCTCGGAAATGAAGAAGGCAATCATGCTCGCAAGAAAAAACAAATTAAAAATCGCGCTGATAGACCAGGACATAGAGATAACTTTGAGGAGGTTCTCTAAAGCGCTTACTTGGAAGGAAAAATGGAATTTTATAGCTGACATCACCAAGGCTTTTTTTTCAGGGAAAAAAGAGATTGAGTTTGACCTGGCAAAAGTGCCAGACAAAAAAATAATAAAAAAACTTGTAGGCAAGGTCAAGGAGAGATACCCTAATATCTACAAGGTGCTTATAGAGGAAAGGAACGAGGTAATGGCGAAAAACCTGGGAAAAATAATGCAGGAAAATGAGGGCAAAAAGATACTTGCGATAATAGGGGCAGGCCACGAAGAGGAAATACTGGATATAATTAAAATGCCAAAAATATCTTATTCTTTTAAAATAGGCTGATTCTAAATGCGGCTTTGTCCGAAAACTCCGCTTCGCTACGGGTTAGCGGCTTCTCGCTTTTAATGTTTTGATTGATAACTGACATGCTGGAAAACCCAAAGGGTTTTCGGCATCCTTGAAAACTCTTTGAGAGTTTTCTGGAAACAGGAAATTCATATTCGAATTTCCAAGTTCACCGGAAATCTTTGATTTCCCAGTGTTTCCCGTAAGGGACGCCCCCCTTGTCAGTTAGATGTTTTTATAGAATAAGCTCGACATTATGCCGCTAACCACTTTTCGGACAAAGCCTATAAATGCAATACATTTAAATATTATATTTGCAAAAGCAAACCTATGGGACTGCCAGTAGATTTATGGGACAAGCTGAAACGGTATTTTGCATTTACTCCAAATGAAATCCAGGGGCTTATAATAGCAATTTTTGCCACTGCTTTCATAATATCTTTCAATGACTGGGGGAAAGGAAGCGAAGTAAACATAATATCCGGGCTTTTCAATTTTTTTAATGCGATCCTTATAGTGGCATTGTCTTTTCTTTTGCACATATCTGTCCAGAGGATATGGTCCTTAGGAACAGGCTACAGGCTTGAGTGGAGGATGTGGGGTTTTGGATTGCTGTTAGGATTGATATTTGTGTTCCTGACCAACGGCAAATTCTGGCTCATACTTCCCGGAGGCATCATAATCTATCATCTTGGAGGCCACAGGTTAGGTTGGTTCAGGTACGGCATAAACTGGTGGGCTTTGGGCTTGATAGCTTTGATGGGGACTTTTGCGACCATGCTCCTTGCAGTCATATTCAAGGCAGTCAGCGCCGTTTTTGTGAATGCAATGATACAGAAAATGATCACTTTCAACATAGCATATGCAATGTACAGCCTATTGCCGATACCGCCTATGGACGGGAGCAAGACATTTTACGGCAGCAGGCTGCTGTATGCATTCTCAACAGCAGGGTTAGTTGCTGCAGCTGTAATGTTAACTTTAAATATAAGCATAACACTTGCAGTTGTATCATCATTGCTGATAGCAATAGTGCTGTGGGTTATGTATTACGTATTTTTTGAATGGAAAGCATGGTACCCGTAACATGACATCGTTTTTTTTCAAGAGCTGGATGGAATTTTTCTTTTTCGTACTCATGGTTATAGGATTCATACTGTCGCTTTGGGCCTCGTCCAAGAGCGCTTTCATAAGCTACATAGTTGTTTTCCTGAGCGGAATGATAGGAGGAAGAATTCTTTACGAGAGGAAAGGAAAACTCACTTTTCCGTATTATATAATAATACTTGGATTCCTCATAGGATACCTAATAGGGACATATTATGGCAGCAGGAAAGTTGTGATTGTGCTGTTTGTCCTTGGAGTATTGTTTAGCTACCATCTTTATAATAAGGGATACATAAAGGACAGGCTATACTAGCGTCATAATCTATTTAAACAGAAAAGACATTCTCGCGCTTATGGTTGCTATCAGGAATTTTACACCAAGGCTTTACCAGGAAACAATAATGAATTCCTGTGCAAGGGGAAACTGCTTAATAATATTGCCTACCGGTCTGGGAAAAACAAAGACCGCTATTTTAGCTGCTGCGCAAAGGCTCAATTCCTATCCGCAGTCAAAGATACTGTTCCTTACCGTGACAAAGCCGCTGGCAGAGCAGATACACAATGAGGCAAAGGAATGCCTTGATATCGATGAGGATAAAATAGTGCTGTTTACCGGCTCAGTAAGCCCTGCAAAAAGGGAAGAGCAGTGGAAAAATTCCGTCTTTATTGTAAGCACCCCACAATGCATAGAGAATGACATGATAAACAACAAGATAGACATAGAAAACGTCTCATTGCTTGTAGCGGATGAGGCGCATAATGCAGTCAAGGATTATTCATACACATGGGTCGCGAAGCAGTACCAGAAAAAATCAAGGTTTGCAAGGATTATCGGGCTGACAGCAAGCCCGGGCTCCGACCTCGAAACAATACAGGAAGTGTGCAAGAACCTTTTCATAGAGGAGATTGAGATAAGGACTGACCAGGACCCTGATGTAAAGCCTTATGTGTATGAAATCGATATAAAGTGGGTTTCTGTGGAGCTGCCCCAGATATTCAATGACATCAAGAAGCATCTCCAGGATTTCCTGAAGGAAAGGATGGGAGCGCTGAAAGAACTGGGGATACTCCAAAGGGCAAATACAAGCTATGTGAGCAAGACAGACTTATTGCGGCTCCAGGGCGAATTAAGAGGCAGGGCATCAACAGGAGAGAAGGATTTCACAATATGGAACGGCATCTCTATACTGGCTGAAATAATGAAAGTGCATCATGCGCTGGAGCTGCTTGAAACGCAGGGAATAATCCCATTATACAGGTACATGGAAAAGTTCAATGTTGAGGCAGACAGCACCAAGGTAAAAGCTGTAAAAAATATCGTCAAAGACCCACACTTCAAGTCAGCTTTCATCAAAGTCGCAAAGCTTCATGAGGAAAAGATCGAGCATCCGAAATTAATAGAATTGCAAAAAATCGTAGAAAAGGAAATCAGGGATAACAAAGAGAAAAAAATCATCGTTTTCAGCCAGTTCAGGGACAGCGGAATGGATATAGCTGAAAAGCTCAATACCATTGGCAATGTAAAGGCAAAATTATTTGTCGGGCAGCTCAAGAAAATAGACACTGGAATGAGCCAGAAGGAGCAGAAAGCTGTTCTGGATGAATTCAGGAATGGAGTTTTTAATGTTTTAGTCGCAACTTCAATAGCCGAGCAGGGCCTTGACATACCTGAGGTTGATACTGTGATTTTTTACGAGCCAATACCATCTGCTATAAGGCAGATACAAAGAAGAGGAAGGACCGGAAGGCACGGGGAAGGAAAAGTTATTGTTTTGATGACAAAAAACACGATGGACGAGGGCTATAGATGGAGCGCACACCACAAGGAAAAGAGGATGTACAGGAACCTGGAAAACCTAAAAAAGAAGCTTGTCCTTACGCATAGCTCAAAAGAGGAAAAGATAACAGATTACATGAAAGAAAACAAGATTAAAATTTTTGCTGATTACCGCGAGAAAGGCACTGGAATCTTAAAGGAACTGGTAGAGCAGGAAGTCGACTTAAAGCTGGATTCCTTCCCGAATGCAGATTACATACTGAGCTCAAGAGCCGGGGTTGAGTTCAAGACTGTGCATGATTTTGTCGAGAGCATAATTGACGGAAGATTATTGCAACAGATAAAAAATCTCAAGAATAATTTTGAAAGGCCTTTGTTAATTATAGAAGGGACTGAGGATATTTATTCCGTAAGGAATGTGCATGCAAATGCAATAAGAGGGGCCTTGTCTGCAGTTGCCGTTGATTTTGGAGTCCCTATCCTATACACGAAGAATGTCAAGGACACTGCTTTGATGCTGAAGACGATAGCAAAAAGGGAGCAGGAAGACATTGGAACAGATTTTAATGTGCATCCGGAGAAAAAGAAACTTAGCATAAAGGAACAGCAGGAATACATTGTAAGCTCTCTACCTGGGGTTGGAGTAACTTTAGCAAGGCCTTTACTGAAGCATTTCAAGAGCGTCAAGAATGTCGTAAATGCAGACGCTAAAGATCTTGAGGAAGTTGAGAAGATAGGAAAGAAAAAAGCAGATAAGATAAGGGACATACTTGACAGGGAATACCAGACTTTGGAATAATCATTCTTTTACTGAACTAAAAAAGTGAGAATATGGCGGATATCTCGGATAAAATGCTTCCTGTGGAAGATGATATATTTTCATTCCCGCTTTCTGAAACTATTGCCGGAACATTTGCCACTATTTTTGGCGCGGAATGGATATTGTCAGCATATATATCCACAACCGCAAACAATAACATGAAGAATTTTGCATATGGATTAGGCGCTGCCCTTGTTGTCGGAGGAGGCTTTGTATTATCCAAAAATCTAAACGATTATTTCAGGAACATGGCCATACTCAAGAACTGCAAGGCAAAGTTTGGCGATACAGATCATGCAATTGAAGTTGCAGAGAGATACATCAGCAGCGGGCCTCTTCTCGGCTATAAAGCAAAAACACACAAACCATAAATCACAAATATTTTTATAAATGACGCTTCTTCATTAAACTCTATGGTAAAAATTGCAGCTGCGCAGATAAAAGTGACTAAAAATGCCAATGATAATTTTAATAAAATAATTTCCTATATAAAGAAAGCCGCTTCCAAGAAAGTTGACATAGTCTGCTTTCCAGAGGCTTCATTAATCCATTCCAAAAACAAGAGTTACATTAAGAAAATCCCAATTAATAATTATATTAATAAAATAAAAGATTCCTGCAAGAAAAATAAAATACACTGCATTTTCGGCACTGCACTATCGGAACGGAATAAATTATACAATGCCGCTTTCTTTATTGACGACAAAGGCAGGATTATTTACAAATACTATAAGAAGAATTTATGGAAATCCGAGAGAGGGAAAGCAATCAACGGAAAGAAAAACAAAGTTATTGATACAAAATTCGGCAAAATAGGCTTAATTATCTGCTGGGACATTGCCTATCCTGAATATGTTAAAGAGCTTGGAAAAAAAGGCGCATGGATTATTTTCTGCCCAAGCTATGTCATTAATTATAAGAGGGAACTGGAGTCCTATGAACAGCTGCCTTTGGCAAGGTCTTTTGAAAACTCCTGTTATTTTGCGTATTGTGATGCTTATACAAAAGATACTGTAAAATACAGCTATATCTGCGGCCCTTCAAGAATAATCAGCAAAATAAGAGGGAAAGAGGGATTAATAACAGCAGATTTGGACAAAAGAAAAATAATGTTTTTGAAAAGGTATTATGGGCTGGTACAGGCTTAGAATTTCATAATTTTTAGTTTTTGAATTCTAGAATTTACATCTGGGTGCGTTGATAAAAGATTCATCAGACCAGAAGATTTGAACGGGTTTAAGATGAACATATGGGCAGTTGCATTATTCCCTAGCCTCATTGGATGAGTTGCCACGCTTTTATGTATTTTTTCCAGTGCAGATGCCAGCCCATTTGAGTTTTTAATAATATTTGCCCCAGTAGCATCTGCTAAATACTCGCGGCTTCTTGAGATTGCAAGCTGAATTATTGTTGCAATCAGTGGGGTTATTATTGCAAGCAAAATCAGGCTTAGAAAATTTGAATGCTCCCTGTCCCTGCCGCCAAATATTGCTGCCCATTGTGCCATGGTAGCAATGTAGGATATTACTCCTGCTATGGTTCCTGCTATTGTAGAGATAAGTATATCCTTATTCTTAACGTGAGCCATTTCATGGGCCATAACCCCCTTCAGCTCCTCATGGGTTAGAGCTTTTATAATTCCTGCTGTTGCAGCCACAGCAGAATGGTTTTTTGAACGGCCAGTCGCGAAGGCGTTTAAAGCATCACTGGGTATAATAAATACTTTAGGCATAGGCAGTTTTGCCATTTCTGAAACTTCCTTTACTATTTTATATAAAGCATGATTTTTATCCGTAACTTCCTTTGCCCTGTACATCATCAGCACAATCTTGTCAGAGAACCAATAAGAACCAAAATTAAGCATTATGGCAAATATTCCCGCCACTACCAAGCCTGAAGGACCACCTATCAAATTGCCTACAAAAAGCAACAATGCCGTCAATAAGCCAAGCAATATAACTGTCTTCAGCTGATTAATCATGAAACCACCAAGAATTAAGTATGTTTTCCTTATTTAAAAATTTAATGTTTTCGAAGCAACAATTCACTTTACCCTTCCTTCCTTTAACTTATCAACAACAGAAGGATCAGCCAGTGTCGTTATATTGCCAACATCTTCCTTGCCTTCCGCTATTGCCTTGAGAACTCTCCTCATTATCTTTCCGCTCCTTGTTTTTGGCAGGTCATCAACAAACTGCATCTTCTCAGGCTTTGCAATATGGCCCATGTGATTAGCCACATGATTGATTATTTCCTGCCTTAATTTATCATTCCTTTCAACGCCTTTTTTCAGGACAACAAATGCATAAATTGCCTGCCCTTTTATCGGGTCAGGAATCGGGACAACAGCTGACTCGGCAACAGCCTTATGGCTTACAATATGGCTCTCAACTTCTGCAGAGCCTATCCTGTGGCCCGATACCTTGATAACATCATCACTCCTGCCCATGATCCAGAAATAGCCGTCTTTGTCGTACCTTGCAGTATCACCGGCCAGATAAATATGCCTGAATTTCCCGAAATACGTCTCTTTGTACCTCTTGTCATTGCGCCACACAGTGCTTAGCATCCCGGGCCAAGGCTTCCTTATGACAAGCTCACCGCCCTCATCTGGCTTTGCCCTTTTTCCATTCTCTTTCAACACAGCAGCAACTATTCCAGGAAACGGAAATGTCGCAGAGCCTGGCTTTAACGGAGTGGCTCCAGGCAGAGGCGTTATTAAAATACCTCCTGTCTCTGTCTGCCACCAGGTGTCAACAATAGGGCATCTTTTTTTCCCTATGAGATTATAATACCAAATCCATGCTTCAGGGTTTATCGGCTCTCCAACAGTACCAAGCAATCTAAGGCTTTTCAGGCTGCATGAATTCGGCCATTTGTTTCCCTCTTTCATCAATGCCCTTATTGCAGTCGGAGCCGTATAGAAAATAGTAACTTTATGCCTGTCAACAATCTTCCAGAACCTGTTTGGCCTAGGATAGATTGGAGAGCCTTCATACATCAAGCTTGTAGCGCCGCAGGACAAAGGCCCGTAAACAATATAGCTATGACCGGTTATCCAGCCGATGTCTGCCGTGCACCAGTAAACATCATCATCTTTAATGTCAAAAACCCATCTGAATGTCTGGTATACAAACAATAAATAGCCGGCCTGCGTGTGCAAAACGCCTTTTGGCTTTCCTGTAGTGCCTGATGTGTATAGGATGAACAAAGGATTTTCTGCTTCCATGCTTACTGCAGGAAACTCGTCTTTGATGCCTTTTTTTGACATCTGCTGGTGCCACCACAAGTCCCTTCCCTTTTTCATCTTTACTTTATTCCCGCATCTCTTCACAACAATGACTTTTTTCACGAAACCGCATTTTTCAGCTGCCATGTCAGCATTCTGCTTCAAAGGTATTATTTTCCCGTTCCTGTAGCTTCCGTCGGAAGTTATCACCAATTTTGCTCTGCAGTCAAGAATCCTGTCCCTTAATGAGTCGGAAGAAAAGCCTCCAAAAACAACAGAGTGTATAATCCCTGCGCGGGCGCATGAAAGCATCGCTATGGCAAGCTCAGGAATCATCGGCATATAGATGCATACCCTGTCTTTCTTCCTCAATCCATTTGACTTAAGGACATTTGAGAATCTCGAAACCTCTTTCAGCAATTCAGAATAGGTATATTCCCTGGTTTTTCCGTCCTCTGATTCCCATATCAAAGCAATTTTATTTCCATTCCCGGCCTTAATGTGCCTGTCTAAGCAGTTGTATGCAATATTTATCTTGCCGCCGGCAAACCATTTGTAGAAATCGCCTTTCTTCACAAGAACTTTTTTCCATTTTTTGAACCAGTCTAATTGCAAAGCCTTTTCCGCCCAGAACTTTTCAGGGTTTTTTACGGAATAATTGTAGATTTTTTTGTATTCCGCATGGCTTTTTATGTCTGAATGCCTGCTAAAGCTTTTCGAAGGCCTGAAAACCCTTTTTTCCCTGAGAACTGATTTAAAATCCTCTGCTACCATTATCTTTTTCCCTGTTTGGAAATCATTATATAAAATTTTTGTTAATAATTTAATTTATACCTTAAAATAGCCGCTATGCCTCCAAGGCCGTTGAGCTTTTTTCCGGCTTCATGCTCGGAGCTTATGATTATCACATCCCCTTTGGCGTTGTCAGCAGCCTTCATTATATATTCTATTTCATTGTATTTATTTTCTAATCTTTTCTTTTGTATAAACTCATCTGTTACCAATAAAATCCTTACAGCGCCGGCTTCAGCGGCATTTTTAGTCTCTTCAAGGCCGTAAGAAGCCATATTGTTTTTTGCTATCTCGGTAAAAAGCTCCTCAACAATCTTGTATTCCTTTGAAATCCTGTCCTGCTTCAATGCTTCTTCAGTTTCAGGCCTTTTCAAAACCTCATTTATCGCGTTTTCCCCGACAGAAGAGCATGTTGCTAAAATGATCTTATTTTTTAAATCATCATTCCCCAACTGCTTCATCAGGTCTTCTTTCCAGAAAGCAGGGCTTGCCAAAATAATCTTATTAATCTCATACCTTTTATCATATTCTTCCAGCTGCCTTATTATATCCCTGTAAAAGGTGCTCTCAATTTTCTGGCCATCGTCTTTTTTCTGCACATTGCCCTTTATTTCCGAAAGCAGCTGGTAGCCGTATTTTTTCATCATGGCAAAGTAGGCTTCCTCGCGGTCATGCACACAGATTAATATTTTTGATTGTATTTCTTTAGATGCTTCTTTCAGCTTGTCAATCTGAAATCTCAGCCAATGAGGCTTTATTATGGTTATAACGGAATTTTCCTCTATGCTGAACGTATGGTAAGAGCCCAAAGGCACATCTTCAGGGCCTTCTTTTACAATGCCGGAAACCCGCAGCACATTCGAGGTTTTGCCGAATTCGACCTTTTCAACCTCAATAAGCAGAAAAACGGGCTTTTTTACTGAATCCTGCTTCCTCTGGCCCTCCTGGCCCATCTTTATCTTCCTGAGAGTCCTTCCTTTGACCAAATCTCTGGAGTCTATTATCTGGTTAAGGTACCACAAGTCATCCATGTTCTCAACTTTTACTTTCGCTTCCCCGTTCTTGAAATCAGAATGCATAAGTTTCATTTTTCAGCATTTTCTCCATAAATTTTATCATGTTTAACCATTATTCAATTTGTCAGGCATTTACGAAATCTTCAATCAAAAGATTTAAATATAAAACTATTCATTTTCTACACTTAAGTAAAAAAAATTTAAAAAGGTGACCATATTTTGAAGAAATCCCAAGGCGGCTTAAATGCAGCCATTTTGGTGGCAGTCATAGCAGGGCTTATAATTCTGTATATCCTGTTTCTTCCAGAAACCGAGAGAGAAGCATTGCTGGAAAACAAAACAGTCAAAAAATCAACTGAAGAGAAGGAAGACAAAGATATCCTGCTGAAAGTCTTCCCCAACAGGCTTGAGGAAGAAGAGAATATACAGGACAAAGACATACCAAACATATTCCTCTTTGAGACCACAAACGCAAAAGTGCTTGAAAGCATAAACCCGTTCATAGCCAGGAAAGGCTGGTTTGACGAGAAAATAAAAACAGCAGCTTTCACCCTGAATAACCTTGAAACGACAGACAATGTGATACTTTCATTCAAAGCCAAAAAGCATGACGGCACACTTACAATAACCCTGAATGGAGCGGTTGTCTTTGAGAATGAAATTGAGCAGGAGACAGTTGCACCCATAAGCCTGAGAAAAGAACTCCTTAAAGCGGACAACACTCTTGATTTCTCCGTATCTTCAGTAGGCCTTAAGTTCTGGAAGACAAACGAATACAGCCTAGAAGACGTCAAGATCATAGGAGATATAACCGACAGGAGCAAGCAGGAAAGCAGAAACATATTCACCCTGACGTCAAAAGAGCTTGCCGGCATAGACGAGGCCGATTTGAGGTTCGTGCCTTACTGCAACAGCGTGGCTGATGTAGGTACACTGGATATCGACATAAACGGAAGGAATATATTTTCCGCAGTGCCTATATGCGATGATGCGTACAAGCAGCCAATACCGATAGGAATGCTGGATGCAGGAGAAAACAAGATAATATTCAAGACAGGCAAGGGAAGCTACAGCGTGGAGCAGGTTAAGATAGAATTCAAGGAAAAGGAAGCTGAAAACAAGCTCTATTATTTTGAGGTGAACCAGAGCCAGATAGATGAAATTGATGATGGAGACAAAGATGCAATACTAAGGCTTGAGTTCGTTGACGACAAGGAAAACAAGATGGCAGACATCAACATGAACGACCATTTCATAACCCTGGATGATGATGAAAGGGTGTTCACAAAGAACGTCAATGACTTTATAGAAGAAGGCAACAATTTTGTTGAGATAAGGCCCAGGACAAGGCTGGACATAGTTGAGCTTAGCGTAAGGCTCGAAGATACATAACAAAAGAGAGGTGGCTTGGGAAGAGTTCTGCCGGATTTGCTTAATTGAAGATGCCAAAAACTTATATTCAGAAATCAAGGAAGGCTTTTAACGGGAAAAAAGGGCAGGCTAACCTTAATCCCGGGTTTGTCACAAGGGTAGCTTCCCATGTCGAAAAGCACACTTCCGACAAAGGCACTTATTTCCTGGTTTTAGCTTTCATAATATTCCTGATAGACCTGTCAACGACTTTTTTCGGCTTATTTCCCTTAGGGCCAAGGTACGCGGGATTTGAATGGGTCTGGGGATTTGATTTTGTAAACATTTTAGCAAATATAGTGGCCTCAGGAATCTTCGGGACATTCGCCCTGTTTTTCATAATAGTCAAGATTGCCAGGAGAGACCTGCAGACATTAGGCGCAGAGGCAGTCAGCTTCGGCTTTTTTGCCATAGTGATGACTTTCTTCATACTCAACAATAACTGGATAGGAACCCCAAAGGCAATTATCCATTTTATTTTTATAATAGTCTTTAGCTTTACATTCATAAAGTCCAATGAAGATGCCCCGGCTTTCTATTTTTTCACAGCTCTGCTTTTGCTGATAGATTTTTTCGGATACACTTTACTCAGCAATTTAGTGATTTTGAGGTATTTACCTTTTCTCCTGATTTTTGTGATATTTTACATATACGGGAAAACACAAAATGGATGGTCAATAATGTTCGTCATACTTCTGCTGATAGTGCTGTTCATTTTTGCCTACAAGGATGTCAAGGCGCAGGGAGGTGACTTGTCTTTCATAGCAAAGACTGATGCGCCCACTCTTGAGCAGACCAAAGACGATTTCTTCAAAGGCCTGCAGAACTTCTATAATTCATGGCAGATTTCCCTGCAAAGGCAGATAAGGTATGCAATAACCGGAAAAGTGGAGCAAAACCAGTACGAGCCTCTTGGAGTCTATCTTGAGAAAGTAAAATCTGCTGATACCAAGTATTATGAAAATGAAGATGTTGTAATCTGGGGTACTGTAAGGGCAAGAACCCTTGACGACCCGATAAACGTGAAGATTGGATGCTATGTCAGGGACGGCAGCAACAGGGTGCAGACAAAAGATGTCGAGCCCCCAACCGCTTTTCCGGTATTTACACTTGAAGAGCAGGACTTTGCATGCACTTTCAAAAACAAGGACTTTTTAAACATATTAAAATCAGGCTCCAATTCCATAACAGCTTTTGCAGATTTTAATTTCGAGACATTGGCTTTCCTTAAAGTGTATTTCATGGACAGGGAAAGATTAAGGGCCATGACCAGGGAAAACCTTGACCCGTTTGACGAATTCGGGATAAAAGACAAAAAGCCTGTGTCAAAATCCACAAACGGGCCAACCCATATCGGGATGGAAACAACAAGTCCATTAGTCGGGGTAGGAAGCAGCTATATAACATTCCCGACACTAAGCATGAGCATACAGAGCAACCAGGGATGGGAGGGCAGGATAAAGAAATTCAGCGAAATAATACTCCTGCTGCCTAAAGGCGTGGGGCTTACAGACCCGCAAACAGACTGCGGAGAGCGGAAATTCACCGCTTACGATTCCGGGCAGTGCAAAGAAAGTTCCTGCGGGAAAGTCAATAAAGAATGTACAGATGTGTGTGACAAGGGATATCCCGACAGCCAACCCAACAGCCAATTTGACAGGGATAATTGCAAGGCGTCATGCAATGAGAAGCTGGCAATTTGCCAGAAAGACTGTGATTTCCTGTTCCAGGAGGAAGGGCAGCAATATCTCGGCTTTGCATTGGACAAGTCAGACATAGACAAAATAAATACAAAGCTTGCCAAAGATGATTTTAGTGGCAGCGTGCAAAATTTTGAATTCTTCAGATGCAAACTGAGCCCAAAACCAGAAGAAGTCCTGGAAAACTCGCCAATAACTACCAAGTCAATAAGGGCCAAGATAAGGTACGATTACACTGTCGAGAAGCCGGTAGCAGTTAGAATAGAAAAATTAGGGATAGATGAAAGGACTTCAAAAATAGGAGAAGTATCAGTCACAGGAGCATCAGAAACAGAAAATAAGGTAATACAACTGGCAAATTCATTGTCCAGTAACCCGCCTTTGACAGCTTCGATAGCAAATCGGGAAACAAGGTTCGATCATTGCACTGACGGAACATTAATCTGCGGAACATCCAATCCACAAAATGTAAACTGCAACCCATCCGGAAGCTGCGGAGTAATGCAGATAAACAAAAATGCACATCCCGACTTGTTCACGCTAGGAACCACAAGGCTTAATTCGTTTGGATGCCTAACCGGAGAAACTGCATATGACATTGACTGCAACATAAAATCCGGAATAGGTATTCTGCAATCCTATTATAACACTTATGGCAATAATAAGGCGCTGTATGAATCCACTGTTGATGCAAAATGCTCTGCTGCTAATAACTTTGAATTGAATGCAAAATATAAAGCATATATAAATCCGTGGGACAGGGCATTGAGGGCCTACAATGGCTTCGGATGCACTCCTCCGGGAGCAGACGTAAATTATGTGGAGGAAGTAAACAAAATAAAAGATGCAAGATATTCGGGGAAGGCAGTCTCCTGAGATAAAATTACACTAAAATGAAAAAAAGCATTATCTTGATTTCAATACTATTGATTTTTATAATAGCCGGCTGCAAAGGAAGCACAAGCAGCAAGTCAATAACAGATGAAGATGTGAGGAAAGGCGTTGACGGCCTGACAACTGTGTTTATTAATAATGCCCCTCCGGACAGGGTCTTTGAGCAGAGCGTTTTCCCCATAGGCATCGAGCTCAAGAATAAAGGAGCCTTTGACATCCAAAAGGGCTTTCTCGTGCTTGGGTTCGAGAAGGAATATGTAAATGCGGTTTCAGGACAAGAAAAAGAAACATTTGACATAAAAGGAAAATCGATATTCAACCTTAACGGGGACCAGACATTCATAACAGTAAATGCAGCGGCAAAGCAGGTAGGCTCGCAAAGCGAAACACATGCATCCACGATATTTGTTACGGCGTGCTACCCTTACAGGACAGTTTTAGGAACGTCAGCCTGCATCGACACTGACATCTTTGGCCAGCAGCTGAGGAAAAAAGCGTGTCAGGCAAAAGACCTGCAGTTTGACAAGGGGCAGGGAGGCCCTGTAGCAATAACAAAAGTAGAGGTAAGGATGCTGCCTGACGCAGACAATGACCCAAACAAAATTATACCCCATTTCATAATATACCTGGAAAACAAGGGAACCGGAGAGGTAGTTGCTGCAGACAAGGTAGAAGATGTGTGCTCGAAAAAGCCACTTGGATTCAAAGATTTCAATAAGGTAACTGTGAAAGCATCATTATCAGACAAAGAGCTTAACTGCAATCTTGGAGAAGCAGAAAATTCCGAATCCAGGCTAAGGGAGAAAAAAGATGTTGTAAGATGCACGCTTGCGGAGGGCATAGACAGAAACAGGGATGCATTCACCTCACCCTTGAAGATAGAGGTCGATTATGGTTACACATTGACAATATCGAAAGATATAACAATAGAAAAGATTTTGACATATTAATATGGCCAGAAATACAGGCATAAAGCTCGGAATCTTTTTTTTCATTATACTTTTAATTCTTGTTTCAGGATGCCAGGCAAAAACAGGAAAGCAGAGCAGCAAAGACCCTTCAGCAGGGACAGATGGCTTAATAATAAATTTCCTGGCAAACAATCCTCAGGATAATTACATAGTGACAGATGAGCAGGAAGAGCCTATCTCCATAATCCTGGAGCTTAGAAACAAGGGATCCTATCCAAGAGACAATGATGTTAATGAGCTTAGCAGAGGCCAGGTTTACATAAGCGGCTTTGACGGTAACATCATACACATGGAAGAGGCTGAAAAAAGGCTCGACAGGCAGTTCCTGGAAGGGAGAAGCCCGATAAACCCCGAAGGAGGATTTGACACGATTGAATTCAAGGGAAACATATACACTTCCGGAATTGTCATAGAAAAATATGAGCCGACTATTTTAGCTACTTTGTGCTATCCTTACGCGACAAAAGCAAGCCCTTCAGCCTGCATAGACCCTTTTCCATTTGATCAGAAACAGAAGAAAGTGTGCAAAATCGGAAGCCAGACCCTGACAAGCCAGGGGGCACCAATAGCAATAACGAGCATTGACCAGGAAGCATCAAGCAGCAAGATACAGTTCAAGATAAACCTCAAGAACGCAGGAAAAGGAGACATAATAAAGATAGAGTCACTGGAGAAATGCAACCCTACAGGAGGCCAGGCTCTAGAAAGAAATGATTTTGACAGGATAGAGCTGGTAAGGGCAGAAGCCGGATTAGTTCCGTTGAGCTGCGGCCCATTTACAGAAGGCAATGGCATAATCAGGATGAGCAACGGGCAGGGATTCATAATATGCAGCATCAATAAGGAAGACTACCAGGATACAAAATCAGCATATACGACCCCATTAAACCTTGAATTCAGGTATGGCTACAGGACTACTGCTTCAAAGCCGATAAAGATAACAAAGATAACTTCAACAGGCTGATAGCTAAGCTAAATGACACAAATATTCCGATTTTTAAGCATAAAGTTTTTGTACGAAAACTTTATATACTAGTTCTGTATGAATTATTTTGTTTTGACTATAGAGTTAAAAATTAGTGAAACTGAAAAGCAATGAAAGTACTGCAGTGAGGTAAAAAAGCGTAACATATTAATAGTAGTATCAATCCTTTTGTCCCCTTACAATTAAAAAAAGGGGGTAGGTTTTTATGATAGTAAAAGAAGAGTTTTTGAGCAAGCTAAGAAGATATTTTTCTTTGAATCTGTACGAAGTAAAGATATGGACTGCTCTGCTCTCAAGAGGAGTAAGCACAGCAGGAGAGCTTTCTGACATAGCCAATGTTCCAAGAAGCAGGAGCTATGACATGATGCAAAAGAAGCGGTAAAAAGGCTTGAAGATCTTAAAAAAACAGACATAGTGAATGAGCTCAATACTCTGCATACGCAAGGTGTTGAATTAGTTGAGCCCGCAGATCTTTCCGGCTCTTTGAAGGGAAGGCACAACCTCTACAATCATTTGGAGCTTACGATAAGGAATGCTGAAAATTCTGTTGACATAATGACCACGAGCCAGGGTCTTATGAGGAAGATAGAAGGCTTCAAGCCAACTTTTGAGAAATTAAAGAAGAGGGGGGTAAAAATAAGGATTGCAGCTCCCTTGACAAAAGAAACAATGGCAGCAGTCAAGGATATAGGCTCTGTAGCAGAGATAAGGAACACTGACTCAAAGGCAAGGTTTGTCATTGTTGACGGCAAGGAATTGATATTCATGATAATGGATGACCAGGAAGTCCATCCGACTTACGATGTAGGGATATGGGTGAACAGCCCATTCTTCTCCAGCGCACTGGAAAGCCTGTTCAGCACTGCATGGAAAGGAATGAAGACTACAGCAACAAAATAAAATAATTATCTTTCTTTTTCCTTTATTTATCTTAAACAAAAGAATTATAAAATCATAGCCCATTCTATACAGTTAAAATGGATGATAAAAAATTCACAGAGCTGAAACAGATAGCAAACGAAATAAGGAAGGAGTCCATAATAATGACCCACAGGGCGCAATCCGGGCATCCAGGAGGCTCTTTGTCTGAAGCTGACATATTGGCAGCTTTGTATTTCTACAAATTGAACATAAATCCGAAAAAGCCTGACTGGAATGAAAGGGACAGGTTTGTACTGAGCAAGGGGCATGCGTCTCCCGGCTACTATGCTGCCCTGGCACTGAAGGGATTTTTCCCAAAAAAAGAGCTGGAGAATTTCAGGAAGATAAACAGCATGCTCCAGGGGCATCCGGAACTGAGCACGCCAGGAGTTGATTTTGCCGGTGGCAGCCTAGGACAGGGGGTTCCAGTTGCAAACGGAATGGCGCTTGCAGGAAAATTGGACAAAAAAAATTACAAAGTCTATGTTTTGATTGGAGACGGAGAAGCGCAGGAAGGCGTTGTATGGGAAGCTTCTATGTCGGCCGCTTTTTATAAATTGGATAATTTAGTCTATATCCTGGATAAAAACCAGGTTCAGCAGACAGGCTTTACAAAAAATATTATGGATATAGGCAATGCAGCAGAAAAATGGAAAGCATTCGACTTTAATGTAATTGAAATAGATGGGCATGATATGGAGCAAATAATCAATGCATTGGATAAAGCAGACAAAAACAAAGGAAGGCCGACAATGATTGTTGCCAACACAATAAAGGGCAAAGGAGTTTCATTCATGGAATTAAATCACAAATTCCATGGAAAAGCGCCCAATGACGGGGAATTCAGGAAAGCAATGGAAGAGCTGAACAGAAATGGTTGATATAGAATTTCAATACTATGATAAAACTACATGTAAAAGGTGCATATCCACGGATAAATCCGTGAAATTGACATTAAGAGAACTGAAAAAAGCAATAAAAAACACCAACATCAGAATCAATTTTAAAGAAAGGAAATTGCCAGAATCAAAAATCCATCTTTCCCCATCCATCCTGATTGATGGCAAAGATGCTGAAAAAGTATTGAATAAAAATTCAAAGTTAAAGACTAATGAATGCTCAGATTGCTGTCATTTAACAAGCCAACCTGTTGTAAATTGCAGAACTTTCAACTACAAAGGGGAAAATTATGATTATATGCCCAAGGAAATGATTACGGAAGCTATAAATCTTGTATTAAAGACCAGATGAATTTTATTAATCGACTAAAATGGCAGGCATTGTAAAGGAAGAAAAAGGAAAAGAAGCGACAAGAGACGGCTATGGAAAAGGCTTGGTAAAGGCAGGCATCAAAAACAATAATGTCGTTGCTCTGGACGCTGATTTGAGCGACAGCACAAGAAGCGAATGGTTCAGGGAAAAATTCCCAGACAGGTTCTTCAGCATTGGCATCGCAGAGCAGGATATGATAGGGACAGCTGCGGGATTATCTTTGTCGGGAAAGATTCCGTATGCAAGCACTTTTGCAATATTTTCTGAAAGGGCATTCGAATTGACAAGGAACATCATTTCAAGAAACAAACTGAATGTCAAGATTGCAGGAAGCCATGCAGGACTTTCAACAGGCGAAGATGGAAAAAGCGCGCAGGCAATTGAAGACATAGGCATATACAGATGCCTGCCTAATATGGTTGTGATACAGCCTGCTGATGCTGTTGAAGCAGAAAAAGCTGTTGTTGCTTTATTAGACTATAAAGGCCCAAGCTACATGAGAATATTAAGAAATCCTTTGCCAATAATACACGATGAAAATTACAAATATAAAATCGGCGAAGGAGAGATATTAAGGAAAGGCAAGAACGCAGTCATATTCGCTACTGGAACAATGGTCCATGAATCATTGAAAGTTGCGGATATTTTAAAAGAAAATAAGACTGATGTTTATGTAGTTAATATCCATACAATAAAGCCGATAGACAAGAATCTAATAATAAATTTAGCAAAAAAGACAAACAATGTAATAACTGCAGAGGATCATAATATCATCGGAGGCCTTGGAAGCGCTGTTGCAGAAGTTTTGTCAGAGAATTATCCCTGCAGAATGCTCAGGATAGGCATGGAAGACAAATACGGAGAGTCAGGAAAGCCCGATGAACTGTATGAGAAGTATGGGTTGAATGCAGCTCATGTTGCAAGAAAGGTCAAGGATTTTATTAAAAAGAAATAAATTATTAAAGCCAATAAAAACTGATACAATAATTTTAAAAACAATAATAAATTAACAAATATAAACAAAAATAATAAATCAAAAATGAAAATCTTCCTCGACACGGCAAATTTAGCCGAAATTAAAAAAGCAGTAGATATAGGAATTTGTGATGGAGTTACAACCAATCCAACTTTGATCATGAAAGAAGGCAAAGACTATAAAAAGACACTGAAAGAAATCTGCTCAATTGTGAAAGGCCCTGTGAGCGCTGAAACTGTCTCTTTGAATGCAGAGGGAATGGTCAGGGAAGGAAAGGAATTTGCAAAAATAGCAAAAAATATTGTTGTCAAGGTTACAATGACTCCGGAGGGGATGAAGGCATGCAGGATGCTTACAAAATCGGGAATTAAAGTCAATACAACCTTGGTTTTTTCCGCTAACCAGGCCTTGCTGGCAGCGAAAGCAGGAACTTATCTTGTAAGCCCTTTTATTGGAAGACTGGATGACATTGGGGAGAAAGGCACTGAATTGATAAGGGAAATAAGGCAGATTTATGACAATTACGGCTTCAAATCACTTATTCTTGCAGCGAGCATAAGAAATGTGGAGCATGTCAAGGAAGTTGCGATGATGGGAGCGGACATAGCGACTATGCCGTTCAAAGTCTATGAGCAGTTGTTTAATCATGCTTTGACGGATAAAGGGATTAAAATGTTTTTGGATGACTGGCAAAAACTGCAGAAGCAGCTTAAGAAATAAAACTAAACATCCTCTATCTCTTCCAATTCCTGCAAGGCTGCATCCAAACCATCATCAAATTCTTGTTCATATTCATCAGCAGCAGGTTCCTGCGCTTCATCAACTATCTCCATAGCATCAGATATTTCTTTAGTCTCAGAAACTTGTTGCTGGCATCCAATTAAGAATATGGCTAAAACCAACATTGCCAATAAAACCAACAAACTGTTTTTTATCCTCATCCTAACCTCTTAAATTTTCTTTTGTCGCATCAGTAAAATCCTTCCAATCTTCCCTTACAGCCAAAATAATGTTTTTTCTATCATCTATTGCCTTTGCTTCGTTGAATTTTGCCTTGTTCTGTTCTGTCTTTTCAATAAAATCAGCAACAACGGCTTTATCAACAAGCCCTCTGGCCATAAAATCCTCTGCCCTCTCCTCCAAATCATAGAAATGCCATTTTACCAGGCTATAGACCTTATTTTTTAATTCCCTCACGCATACAGACTTGTTTTCTCCGGTCAATTTGTTGCATACTTCCTTTTCTTCCTGTATTGTTGCAAGGTTCATCGACCTTTTTGCACAGGAAACCCTTTCATCACCTATCGGGAATTTCCAGCATGTCTGGACTGATTTGTAGCGGGCAACGCAGATGCCCCTCTCGCTGCCTGATAAAACCCGGCATTCTTCAGGCAAGTAATAAAGCTCCAATTCCTCTTCCTGATCCTCTTCCTCCAAATCCAACCTGCATGAAATTCTTTCTTTTAAAGTGCCAAGATTGCCGCATTTTAATTTTGCCTCATCCTGTTTTTCCTCTTCTGCAGTATTTTCCGAGATTTTTTTACCAGCACCCGGCATGTCTTTAACATCTTTCTCGTTGACAATCCTTATATTTGCAACTTTTCCTTTTATATTTATAAGGTTAAAATTTATATCTGCAAGATTATTGCCGTTTAAATCTATAAAATTGTCGCCTTCTTCCAATTGGAAGGATAAAGAGCCGAAAGCTACAGTGGCATTGCCCTCTACATTTATCTTAAGATTGTATCTGGTGCCGTTTTTTAGGGAGAATTTTTGGGAATAATCCTGGTTTGCAAGTATATTCACAGAATCCCTTGAGCCAAAGCCCAAGCCTGAGCTGCTGGAGCCTCCACCACCGCCTCCAGCGGCAAATACATATACCGGAAGCACTAATAAAACAACCATCCCAAAAGCCATTTTTCCAATAATCTCCTTTTTCATAAGGCAAATATAATATTAAAATTATTTAAAACTTTCCTATTGCGGCTGCATGTCAAATATAAAACTTTAAATATAGTCCTGATTTCAATCGGCTATAATGGATATAGAAAAAACAATAGCAACCTTGCATCCTCTGGAAAGGAAAGTATTGCCAATCCTAAAGACTGAAAACTCCTTTGAAAAAATCTCAGAAAAGGCAAAACTGCAGAAAGTAGAGGTAATGAGAGCATTGCAGTGGCTGCAGAACAAGAAGCTTGCAAGGATTGACAAGAAGCTCCAGGAGCAGATTGTCTTGGATGAGAACGGGCTGAGGTACAGGGAAAAAGGCCTTCCTGAGAGGTCATTTTTACAGGCAATAAAAGACAAGGCTTCTTTGGATGAGATAAAAAAGAAAGCAAATCTCAGCAATGAGGAGATGGGGATATGCCTTGGAATCCTCAAAGGCAAGGCTGCGTTAGAAATACAAAAAGGCAAAGGAATAGAGATTTCAATAACAGACAACGGGAAAAAACTTATTGAGAAAGGCTTCATAGAGGAAAAGCTGCTGAAAAAAGATTTCCCGATATATGCTTCTGAATTAAAAGACGAGGAAAAGCCTGCATTAGAGAACCTGAAAAAAAGAAAAAGCATACTTAAAGTCAACATTGTAAAAATAATAACAGCAGAGCCGACAGAGCTTGGGAAAAAGATAATCCACCACGGAATTGATGAAAAGAACATACTTGACAGGCTGACAGTTGACATGCTTAAGTCCGGCTCATGGAAAAACAAGAAGATAAGGAGCTATGATGTTGCCATCAATGTCCCTAATATTTCCGGAGGCAAGAGGCATTTCGTGAACCAGACCATAGAGTACATAAAGAGGATATGGCTCGACATGGGATTCAGGGAAATGCAGGGAAATTACGTGCAGACTTCTTTCTGGGACCTTGATGCATTGTTTGTCCCCCAGGACCATCCGGCAAGGGACATGCAGGATACTTTCTATATAAAAGACCCCAAAGAAGGAAAACTGCCATTGGAGCTTATGAAGAGAGTAAAGGCAGCGCACGAGAACGGATGGACGACAGGAAGCAAAGGCTGGCAGTATGAATGGTCGGAAAAAATTGCAAAGGAAAACCTGCTGAGGACGCATACAACGGTATTGTCAGCCCAGGTAATCGCAAAGCTGAAGAAAGAAAATTTACCGGCAAAGTTTTTTTCAGTCGGCAAAGTTTTCAGGAATGAAACATTATCATGGAAATCATTGTTTGAATTTATACAGGTAGAGGGAATTGTTGTTGACCCAAATGCGAATTTCAGGCACCTTAAGGGCTATTTAAAAGAATTTTTTGCAAAGATGGGATTTCCGGATGTAAGGATAAGGCCCGCGCATTTTCCATATACCGAGCCAAGTGCAGAGGTAGATGTATGGCATCCTGGCAAAAAGCAGTGGGTTGAATTAGGAGGCTCTGGAATTTTCAGGCCAGAAGTCGTTAAGCCGTTATTGGGTTTTGAGTGCCCAGTGCTTGCGTGGGGACTTGGGATGGAAAGGACAATAATGGAATATTACAAGATAACTGATGTTAGGGACATTTACAAGAATGACATCAAGCAATTAAGAGAAGCAAAATTGTGGATGAAATGAAAGTTACAAAACAAGACAAGGAACTCATGGAAAAGGCTGCGGAATTGATTAAAAAAAGGCGCCTAAAAGGCAGGATTGACACTGCTTCTGCCTTGATAACGAACAAGGGAAATATCTATCTGGGCGTTGACATTGTCTGCAAAAGCGAGCCTTGCTCCATATGCGCAGAATACTCCTCAGTAGTATCCATGCTTACTCATGGAGAACAGAAAATTAAAACAATTGTTGCGGTCGCAGATGATGGAGCTATACTTCCACCATGCGGAAAATGCAGAGAGCTGATTTTTGACGTATCTGGTGGAGACAGCGACATAATTGTAAATAAAAATGAAAAATTCCGGCTGAGAGACCTGGAAAAATACTATTGGCGGGGCTAAAAATAAAATGCCAACAATAAGGATAAACAGGAAAGTATTTGAAAATTATGCAGGAAAAAAGCTTCCGACTGACAAATTGAAAGATAGGATTAGCTACTTGGGGACAGACCTTGAGGAAGTCAATGATAATGAAATCATTGTGGAAATATTCCCAAACAGGCCTGACATGCTTTCTGTGCAGGGCTTTGCAAGGGCTTTCAGCTCCTTTATCGGGGCAAAAACCGGCCTGAGGAATTACAAAGTTGAGCATTCCGGAGAAAAGGTAATAATAGACAAATCTGTAAAAGATGTAAGGCCTTATACTGCGTGCGCCATAGTGAGAAACATGCATTTTGACGATGAAAAGATAAAGGAAGTAATAGACATACAGGAAAAGCTGCACATTACATACGGCAGGAACAGGGAGAAGGTCGCGATAGGAATCTATCCTTACGAGAAAATAAAGACACCGATAACATTCAAGGCAGAAAATCCTGAGGATATAATATTCCAGCCATTGGAGTTTGCCAGGGAGATAAATGCTTCGCAGATACTTGAGCAGCATCCTGCCGGCAAGGAATACGGCCATCTGCTTGACGGAAAGAAAAAATTCCCGGTTTTTAGGGATGCAAACAAAGAGGTATTGTCAGTACCGCCAATAATCAACTCGCACAAGACAGGAAAAATCTCTGAAAAGACAACGGACATTTTCATAGAATGCTCAGGCTTTGATCTTGAAACCTTAAAAAAATGCCTCAATATAATTGTTGCAGCATTACATGAAATGGGCGGAAAGGTCTGTTCAATGGATATAACAGACGGCAATAAAAAATACACCACTCCGGACTTAAAGCCTGAAGAGATAAAAGTTGACATAGGCTTCATAAACAAATGGCTCGGGCTGGATCTTAATGAGAATGAAATCAAAAAATTCCTTGAGATGATGGGGTACGGGTACAGCGGCAAAAAAGCACAAATACCAGCTTACAGGGCCGATATAATCCACCAGACTGATCTTGCAGAAGATGTTGCTATAGCATATGGCTACGAGAATTTCAAGGAAACAATACCGCATGTTGCCACAATAGCTGAAGAGGACGGGCTTGAAGCCTTCAAGAGAAAAATCTCGGAGCTGTTCGCCGGGTTGGGATTCCTGGAAGCAAGCACTTACCACCTTACAAACCACGAACTCCAATGCAGGAAAATGAATGCAGATATGCATTTGATAGAGCTGGCCAACTCAATATCATCGGATTATGACAGGTTAAGGGCATGGGTGATACCATCTTTGATGGAAATATTAGGCAATAACAGGCACCATGAATACCCTCAAAAAATCTTCACAATAGGGAAGGTTTTCAGGAAAAATGACAATTTTGGCACCAATGTAGAAGAAAACGAAAGGCTTGCAGCTGTAATAGCGTCTGAAAAAACTGATTACACTGAGATAAGGCAGGCTCTTGATTACCTGTTCAGGAGCATTGATGCAAAGCATGACGTAAAAGAGACAGAGCACAGCTCATTTATTCAAGGCAGGGTTGCAAGAGTAAGCGTGAATGGAAAGAACATAGCTTATATAGGTGAAATTCATCCGCAGGTTTTGTCAAACTGGAACATTGAAGTCCCTGTTGCGGCCTTTGAGATAAACATCACAGAACTGTTTGGGATAATAAACAAAAAATAATCATTTATTCTACTTTTTGGCTTTTCTGCCAGGCTTTTTCGGCTTATCCTTCTTTTCTTCCGCGCTAATCTTCTCGTCAATGCCGCTTTCTCCCGATTCCTCTTTCTTCACGGGCTTTTTCTTCGCTTCTTTCTTCTTTTTCTGCCCTTCTGCCGGTTTTTCTTTTTTCTTCTGCTTAACAGGCTTCTGGGTTTTTTGTTTTGGCTTCGTGTCCCTGGCCTTTAGTCCAAGCTTTTCGAACTCTTTCTTAATCTCATCATGAGAAGCATTTTTTTTTATCTTGATGACATCTTTCAGCGGCTCCAAATGGAGTATATTGCATTTCCTTCTCCTTGTCTCTCCATCTATAAGAACAAACTTATTGTCAAGAATGTCAACAATAACGCATCTTAAGCCGGCATCCCTGCCTGCTGTTTTTATGCATAATCTTCCGATTTCGATCATTTTTTTCCTCCAATCCCCTAAAACAGAGCTATGTTGCCATCAGCTCAGGAGATTTCAATTTTTGTTAGCTTACCTTTCACAATTATTTGTTAACTTATAACTTAATGCAACCTTAATCCCATTCGGCAACGAAAAACTTTGTTTTTTCTGGGTTTTTTAACAAAAACCATTGAAAAGACAAATAATTATCCGAAAATCGGCTCATAATGATCTTGCTTTCCCGATTATCAATAATCTCATGCATTTGCTGCATAAGCTGCCTGCATAGGGCCTTTCCGGCCTCTTCTTTGTCTTTGGGATGCTGCTCATCTTATTGGGCCTTTCCCTCAAGACCCCTTTAAGAACTGCTCCGCAACTGCTGCAATGGGCTTTTCCAGGCTTCCTTTTCCTATAGTGCAGCTTAGTCTTTCCTCCAGGAACCCTAATATGCACCCTTCTCAGGCTTCTTGATCTCTTATACGGCTGCGGCATTTACCGGAGGAAATGAAAAATGTTTATAAAGCTTTTTATTGGCAGCATTATTAAATTATGAGTATTGCAAAATTTTTAATCTGCCTTCGGCAAATCTAGTGAGTTGCATGCGAGGAAGCTCGTATGCTCGCTTCAATCCCGAAGCCTCGCTGTCTCTCCATGCACGAAAATGCATAGCATTTTCGGCATCCTGAAAATCTCATGAAAATTAAAAATTTTCAGGAGATTCCGAAAAACCTTGTTTTTCGAGAATCTTTGATTTTCATGACATCGCTCGGCTTCGCCTACTTATTATAGTTTGGCACTTAAGTTGAAATTGCCGCATTAGAGAAATCTTTATATATCATGATAGTACAATAAAATCCAAACTATGAGAACAAAATCCCGGCTTAATAAAAGAGGTGTAAGCCCGTTAATTGCAACGGTACTGCTGATTTCTTTTGCAGTAGCTCTTGGCTCAGTTGTACTGAACTGGGGGAAGAACCTTGACATATCCAAGCCAGGGGATTCATGCTCCGGGGCAGCCATAAAAATAAGAAACATAGGAGATGGAGAGGTCTGCTATTCCGGCTCAGGCTCAAATGCAGCCATCAGATTCATACTCGATAATTCCGGCAGCGTTGATATAGCTGGACTTGGCATATGGATAGTCGGGGATAAAGGAACTAAACTGCTGGACCTTGACAATATAGAGATAAAATCAGGGGAATTACTGGATGTGAAAGATGACAGGGTAAAATATGACTTCAACGCTTACGGCAGGATAAACCACATACAGTTCATACCTAAAGTAAAGACTCAAAATGGGGTTGACATATGCCCAAAAAATTCCGTAAAAGCAGAGAAAATAGCAATATGCTAATTTTTTCTTTTGATCAGGCACATGAGTATTAGGATAAGGATGAAAGCTGTCAGGGCCATCATCGGGATTGTTATGTATCCATATGCAACAGTGTGCTTTATTGTGCATGGAACGCTGGAATCAATTCCGCATGTAGCTGCAAAAACCCCCGTCTGCAAAAAATAATGGTATAGGGATATCGGAGCTCCAATTATGGCCAAAGCAATTGAGTAGTCAGCTATTTTCCTGTCGTTTTTAGCCAATGCCATCCCAAACAAAACCACCAAGGGGTACATGAATATCCTCTGCAGCCAGCAAAGCTTGCACGGCTCATATCCCATCACTTCGGAATAAAACAGGCTCCCTAATGTCGCGGCCAGGGCAACTATGAATGCAAAAACCAAAGCATACTTTTTCAATAATCCCAAGAAATTTTCAATGAACTCAATTTTATTTCTTAAGATAAACCTATATAGGAAATAAATGAACAAGATAACTATTATTATATCGCTTATCAGCGTCAATGCAGACAATACTTCTGGAACAAAAACTTTGACATCCATTCTGATTCACTTAATCAATTTCCAGAGACAGAACAGCCGCTAAGCTGGCTTAGCTGCAGGAACGAAAGCTCTCCCTCTATCCTTCTTCCATCGGCAAATTCCCAAGTATGGTAGGCTTTAATGCCCGCATCTTTGCATACTTTTGTCTGGCCGCTTTTGTCAGGCAATGAGCATTCAATATAATTTACGTTTTCCCAGCTGCTTCCGAACATCTCTTTTTGGTTCTGGCAGTGAGGGCACCAGAATGCTCCGTACATCTTGGCATTGTTTTCTGTGAGGCATTTTGCAAAAGCGGTATAATCTGCTCCTGCTGCTGAGTTTGTGCATCCGGATAAAATAACGGCTAAAACCAGCATAACCCACAATGACGCTGCTTTTTGCACCATTCTCAATACACCTTTATTACCTTCCTTATGATTATGCTGAATGCTATCGCAAGGATGATGTAGGTACCAAGCCACCCGAGTTTCCAGCCGAATAAATTAAGCAGTATCTTTTTTTTGTATTCAATCTCTATTAATTTTACTGTGCCATCATTCACTTTCTTTAAAGGATCTTTGTAAAGATTCTCTGTTATGACGACTTCCTTATTGTATTTTTTCCCGTTCATTATATATTCAAGAAGGTATTCCCCCCGGCTGCCGCTTAAGATCCATTCCACCTCATTGCCTTTAATCTCCTTTTTTGCGGCACCATCGATTTTTATCCCTTCAGGAACGCTCAGCTCTATAAATCCATTTACATCCTTTTCAAAAGTCACTTTCGTCAAGAATCCTTGCCCGGGAATGATGGGCTCATAGGCAAGATGCGCGTTCATCCAGCCAAAGATAAGGATAATGGGGATAAATGAGTATATCATGCTTCTCATCGACTGCATCATGTACTTTCCGTTTGTACGCATAATCTCTTTCTGGACCTTCATGGCCCTTTCAGGGCTGCTCTTGAGCTCCTTCATCTCTTTCTGCAATTCTTTCATTTCGTCCTTCAATCTCTTCATCAGATTCTGGTCTGTAGAATATTTGTATATCAATGTTATAATCAATGATATAAGGAAAGAAAGAAGAACTACAGCCCACAATGTGGGAATGGCAAGCAAGGGCCCAAAGACAGGATTCAATAAATTTTCAAAAACCATTCAAAACACCTCTTTTTTGCCATGCTCAAATCAATTGCCATTTTTATCCACCCATAAACTTTCTCATCATCGGATTCATGTCACATCCATCTTTTAAAAAAAGCTGGACCAAAACAAGGATGATTTTCACTTCGTTCAAATCAATCATCCTCCCATAAACTTTCTCATCATCGGATTCATGTCCATCATGTGCTGCCTTGAGATTTCCTCGTAAAGCTTGTATATTATCATTACCGCCAATAGTATCCCGGTGCCTGAGCTTAAAGTCCCGGTTATATCTGCAAGACCGGATAAAAATCCTATTGTCAGGCCGCCCATGATAGTTAAGGGCCATATGTACCTGTTAAGCAGCCTTTCCAGAACCCTTTCATCCCTTCTAAAGCCGGGAATCTGCAGACCGGAAGACATCATGTTTTTCGCCTGGCTCCTTGCATCCATCCCTGCTGTCTGCACCCAAAACATGCTGAAGACCATAGCACCAAGCATCAAGAATGTAAGGTAAACCAAAGCCTGCAAATAAGGAGCAATGCCTATAAAAATTGTATGCTGCTCGATTATCGTCCTTACAATATTAGGCCCCTGCAGCCAATATACGAACCCTGATATGGGCTGGCCGGTAAACTCGCTGAATCTTCCCAGAAAAGGAGTTCCTACATTCTGCAAAAATCTTCCAAGCAGCTGGAAGTTTGCAATTAAAGCCGATACCAATATTACCGGAATAACACTTGTGTAGATGAAAGACAAAGGCCATCTTACTCCATGGCCCCTAACCATTCCAAATGACAAAGGTATTTCGACTTTCATTGCCTGGGCATAGACAGCGATTGCGAAAATAATGACGGTAGAGGCTAAAGTAGCAATCATTATTCCTGCTGTTGTAGGATCTCCAGCAGCAAGGCTCTGGAATAAAGCAGGAATTGCCCCGGCAGAATATGTAACTCCAGCCAGCCCTGTCGGGCCAGGAAGCCAGTTGAATGCCTGGACAAAGATGCTCTTGCTGACTCCGGCTGCTATAAACAATCCTATTCCCGAGCCAAAGCCCCACTTGCTCACAACCTCATCCATAAACAGTATCATCAAACCGCCTAAAAACAGCTGGAATATAAGGATAAATTCCAATTGGCCGTACAAAGGAGTTCCAGCATAAGCAGGATCAGGAGCCATGCCGCCCATAAGCACATATATTGCTGACTCAAATATTATGAAGAATACTGCCAATAATTTCTGCAGGCCCTGGAATTTTCTTTTTCCTTCCGACTGGGTAAGATCGAGCTTCAATATTCCCGAGCCGTTAAGGAGCTGCAGCACTATAGATGCGGTGACTATAGGGCCTATTCCCAGGCTTATGATGCTTCCAAACTCTGCCCCTAAAATTATGGATAATGTTTCAAATCTCTGCAGGGCATTAACGCCCATGCCGAATAGCGGCATCAGCCCAAGAGTAAAAAATATGACAAGGACAATAAGAGTCCACTTAAGCTTTTCCCTGAAAGAAAGATGCTTCTGGGACGGGCCTTCTACCTCCGGGAGGTTGTTTAAGATAGTATTCCACACGGACATTTTATTGTTTGCCTGCGCTTACAGCAAGGATTACCTCGCCGCCACTGCCTTTTACCTTGTCAATGGCCTTTTTTGAGGCATAAGGAACCCTTATCCTGTACTTATTTAAAACTTTGCCGCTTCCCAAAAGCTTGTTGAACCCTAATTTTTCAAGATCAACAGAATAGACATCCTTTTCCTTGGTTATGGAATTTTGCCTGCTCAATTTTTCTATATTGGCTTCCAAATACTCTATATTCACAGGCCTGATATCAGTCGTGCTTTTGCTCTTAAAGCCGAACTTGCCGAAATACCTCTCTTCCCAAATGCTGGGTTTTTTTGAATCTGCCCTTTTTCCGGAACCGGCCATTCCCCTGCCTCCTCGATTTCCAGCTCCCCTGCGCTTCTTCATGGAACCGCTGCCGTGAGTCTTGCTGCCCCTGTATCTTGAGGATTTTTTCCTTTTGTTGACTGTCATTTTATTTCCCTACACCATCCTTTTTATCAGGTCGTTAATCTTTTCTCCCCTATAGCCAAGAGCCCCGCCTTTGCCGAACGGGATCTTTATGCCTTTTCTTCCAAAGCCCTTCCTTGGGCTGTTCAGCCGGAAGAATTTTTTTATCGTTTTTCCATTGACAGATATAAATCCATTATACTTTATCTTCCCTTTTTTGTCTGCGACCTTTCCCTTATAATCCCGGCCTTTCTTCTCTACCAGAAGATCATAGGTATCATCATCCAGCTCTCCCCAGGTAACATAGTCATTTACCTTATTGACCATTCCCGCATAAGAATCATTCCTTGGAACTACTACGCAACAATTCTTCTTGTAAAGCCTAAGCTGATTAAGGGTCCAGTCAATCTCATTTTTAGCGTCGATAGATCCCCTAACTCTCACAATGGCAATCTTTCCGCTGTTCTCCCTGCTTTCTTCTTTTGGCATTTTAATCACGCATTTATTTTTCCTTCAACAACCCCAAGGCTGTCTGCCGTCTCTTTTTTTATCTTGATTTCTGCAAGCTTCCTCATCGCATAAAAGCACGCTTTTATCAAATTGAGCTTTGTCCTTGTCTGCCCTGATGTCTGCGACCACACATCCTTTATTCCGGCTATGGCCAGCATTTTTTTGCACTCCCTTTCTATGCACAGCCCCGTGCCTCTCGGAGCAGGTATGAGCTTCACTTTAACTGAGCCACACTTCCCCTCTACCGTAAACGGCACGCTATGCGGATTCCTGCAGCCGCACTGCCAGCTTCCGCAGCCTCTTGTTATCCTGATTATTCCGAGCTTTGCATTTCTTATGGCCTTTTCCCTTGCAGGAACAGTCTCCTTGCTTTTTCCATACCCTATGCCTATATAGCCATCCTCATTCCCTAAAATCGCAAACGTACCGAAATTCGGCTTGTTGCCTTCCCTGGTTTTCTTCTGCGTCTGTCTAAAGACGCGTCTTTGGCCTCCGCCAAATTTTCCTTTTGACTGGCCTATAAGGAGCAAGTCTGTGCTTAGGTTAGGCATCAATACATCTGTGATCTGATGCTCAAGTATGGTGAGCCTGTTGTCTAGTATATAGTCAATACTGTTAATTTCTCCTGATTTGACCTTCTTTCCCAATGAGGTTTTAGGATCCCATTTTTCTTTGTTGAATTCATGATGATGCCTTCCTACCTTCGCCTCTACTTTTTCCGCTACCTCTGTAACTGCCTCTTCAACCAATTCTACCTGCTCCTCTGCCTTTACTTTTTCCGCCATTTTTTTACCCTTTGCTGAAATCTTTATCTATGCTGCTTTTTACCTGCTCAAAATTTTTAGTTATGTTTGACATATCAACCTTGCTTTTTATGAAGGCGCCAAACTGATTTCTGAGCGATGAATCATCTTTTTTCAATAACTGAGCATAACTTGCTATATGCGAGCCATTCACCCTTTCCTTGCTTGGCAGCATTTCCTTGCTGCATGGTATGCTTAATCCGGCATCCAAGGCTCCGGCAAGCACAGCATACAGCCTCGAGCCTTTAACTGACTTGCTCATGCCTATATCAAGAATCACATGGTCCAACCTGGCGCTTTTCGCCTTTTTGCCAAGCAGATAGCCCACAAGGTAAGCAGCAGGAATATTTCCTGTGCCATAATCCCAGCCGAATTTTTTCAGGTTCTGTGAATGTGTCGCGACTTTTATGATATCTCCTTTTTTATTGTACTCTGCTATGGATGCCTGTATGTTCTTCAATGACCTCCTCACGACAAGCCTGGGCCTTTTCGATGAAAGCACCTTTACCCTTTTCCTGTAATTTGTGAGGTTATTTCTTTTTCTCCTGAATCCTAAAGTATAAATTCTGTTTCTTTTCATTTTTTGATAAAACCATTTTCTTCCATGTATATCTTAAGGTGCCTTTTGCTCCTGAAAAAGCCACCTTTGCTCTTCATATAAAGCGACCTGTAACCGGACCTGCCGATCACGTCCTTGTCCCTCAGGTTCTGCAGCAAAGCCCTCTGGGTCCTTATGTGGTTTGCCCATCTTGTTTTTTTTGTTATCCTTGCAGTCATCCCGCTCTTTCTTGAGCCGGGACCCCTCCTTCTTCCCCTGCTTTTCTGCAGCTGGTTTTTCCTGATCCTGTACCTTGATGTGCCTATGGTTTTTTTTGCAATTATTGCCCTGTCCTTCACCAGAGATTTGATATCGGCTTTTGTTATCGCCTCCTTGATTTCTTCAAGCCTTCCCGGGTCGAGCCATACATTGCTCTCTGAGCATTTCAATACCTGGGCTGCAAGCCTTTTTTGTATCCTGATGTTCATCTTACCTTTCCCTCTTGGTCAAAAGCTTTTCTTTTTCCTTCTTTTCAGCTTCTTTCTTATCATCATCTTCAGCTTTGCCGGATAATTTTTCTTCCTTCTTGGACTCTTTTTCCTTCGCATCCCTCTTTTCGTCTTTCTTCGCTTTCTTTTTATCAGCAATTTCCTGCTCTGCATTTCTTATGTATTCTTCAGGATTGCGGATATTCAATACATTAAATCCCAGCTCTTTTGCCTTTTTCAGTATTACAATCCTGTTTTTTTTGCCGGTTGAAGACGAAATAATAATGCCATGCTTCTTATTGTCCAAAACATCAAGATGGCTTATGTTAGCCACTATCCTTCCCTCAAGCCCTGACTTGTGCAGGCCCCTCACTTCCCTTGGGCTCCCGTAGCCCTTGGAAACTTTTCTTGACTTGCCTCCCTTGTTAAGCCTGATCTTCGAATGCAGGCCCTTTGGCTTCCTCCATTTCCTCTTCAAGCCGGGCTTTTTGTGATAGTCCTGCCTGATAAACTCCGGCTTCCTTGATTTTATGCTTCTCCTTACCTCAAGCAGCCTTTCTGTATCCATCTTATTTTATCTCCTTGCCATCCTTGTCTATTATGTAAATGCCATCCTGGAAAATCCTGAGATCATACCTTGTTCGCCTTGTCAATTGCTCGATGTCGGCGCTTATCTGGCCGGCAGTCTCCTTGCTCGCGCTTTCAACTATTATCTTATCTCCGTCGACCTTTACTATTGCCCCTTCCTTGAGCTTCAGCACCCTCGGAACTTTTTCCCCAAGGAAATTTTTCACTGTAAGCTCATTTTTATTGATGGAAACATTTATAGGGAAATGGCCGGAGCATATCTTCAGCAAATACTTATGTGTTTCCAGGCTCCCACTGATCATGTTTTTTATATGAGCAGCATACGATTTTATCAGCTTCTTTTTCATTTTGCTGAACCTTCCCGCTTTAAGCATAATCAAATCATCTTTGGTCTCTATCGCGACTTTTTTATCTGAAAAATCCCTTTTTATCTCGCCTTTCCTGCCTTTTATTGCCAATACACTGCTGTCCAGGCTTACGCTCAATCCCTGAGGGACTTTTATTTCCGCAACCAGGTCCTTTTTTTTCTGCTTTTTGCTTTTCTTTTCAGCCTTCATTTTCAGTAACAATAAGCCAGGAGCTTACCCCCAATCTGCTTTTTTTTCGCGTCGTCATGCGACATAATTCCTGCAGGAGTGGATAAAATCAGGATTCCCATGCCCCTTGCCAGCAAATACCTTTTCTCGAATTTCTCAAACTGGGTGGTTTTTACGCTGTACCTCGGCTTTACGACTCCGCACTTGTTGATATTGCCGAGCAGGTTTATCTTAATCAAATCTCCCCTGCCGTTCTTTGTCTCCTCAAAGCTGCCTATGTAGCCGCTGTCCCTCATGACCCCAAGCACTTTCCTGATTACCTTCGAGGAAGGAGAGGCCATGCTCTCATGCTTTCCTATCTTCTCGTCATTCAGTATCGATGATAATGCATTTGCTAACGGATCATTCATTGCCATTTTTTACCTCAGCTGTATTTTTTAAATCCAAGCTTCACGGCATTTTCCCTGAAGCACTGCCTGCACAGTTCAAGGCCATAGCTGCTTATGTGGCCCCTGATCCTTCCGCACATGACGCATCTCTTCAGGCTTATGCCACAGCTTCTTTTTTTCGGGGAGTTATGCTTGATGAACTTGGCCATCTTCGCAGGCTTTGCCCTGAGCTGCCTGAATTCCTTTTTATAGTCGCTGTAAGACATTTTCATTCACCTATCTTCAAATCAAAGCTGCTTTTCATAAAATCAATCGCTTCATCTCTCCTGATGCGGTGCTTTTTTGGTATCGCGTGCTTCTTCAAAGCCCTTTTCTTTATCCTGAAGCCGTTCCTTTCGAGAGTTATGCAAACTTGGAAGCCCATGATGCCTATTTCAGGATTATACTTGACTCCCGGGACGTCGATATATTCGTTAATGCCGAATGATATGTTGCCCTCATCATCAAAATTGCTTTGCTGTAATGTATTGTCCTTTGACTCAAGCAGCCTTTTCAGCAACTCCAGGGCATTGGTTTTCCTCAATGTCAGCTTGCACCCTATCGGCAGCCCAGGCCTCAGGCCCCACTCCTGGATCCTCTTTCTCGTGAATGTCTTTACAGGAGGCCTTCCGGCTATGCTGCTAATCAGCTTTATACCTTTCTCTAGCTTGGTCTGGTCCTTACCAGCGCCGATGTTAAGCGTTACTTTTTCTATGCTTATCTGCTTCATAGAGTTCATTTTATTTTCCTAATTTAATCAAAGGCTTGTCTTTTCCCACAGGAAATGCATATTTTTTCAATGTCTCGACAGCATCGCCATTTTCAGCCTTGTATATGATCCTGGCGCCGGCAATGTCCTGGACATTTCCAATTTCACCTATATGCTTCCCGCCAGTCAGGAATATCAAAGATCCATTAGCAAGCTTAAGGTGGTCTTTTATGCCAAAGCCCCCGCTATCCAGGCTTACAAGCACAGAATCACCGCATTTGTAGCTGTCTTTTTCAACAAAAATGTTTTTCCCGTCATACAGATTAAGCTGAGCCTTTCCTTTCAACATTCTCTTGCCGATTATCTTGCAAAGCTTAAGGCCACTTTCCTCCTTGCTTATCCTGATAAGGGCCAAAGAGCCTTTTTTGTCCAAAATAACGCGGAAATGCTCGCCTACATCATTAAGTGACAGGACATCGAACAAACCAACCGGGAATTTTGGATCCCTTCTTTTTATCCCGTCGACGGTTACGTCCCTGTTTCCCAGCATGAACTTCACTTCCCTGTTTGTTGCTGCATAGCCAAGCACATCCCTCAAAATGACATTCAGAGGCAATGCCATCCCAATCCTGTGAGGCCCAGGGCTCGGCTTTGTTACATACACTATTCCTTTCCTCTTTATCTTCCATGATTTGGGCGAAAAATACCGCTTAAGGTGCTTTGTCATACCTATTTCCTCTCCATAGTTTTATTTCTCATCTTGTCTTCCATGTTAAGCTCCGTTACTAAAAGGTTGGAAGGGTGCAAAGGGCGCCTTGCTTTTGTCCCGTCTTTTTTTGATATTTCTATGCCGCTTATGTATACTAAAGTCTTTTTCAGGTCAACTTCCTCGACCTTTCCCTGCCTGTTCCTGAACTGGCCTCTCATCACTTTTACATTATCGCCTTTCCTCAGGCCTATGCTTCTCTTGCTGTACTTCTTCCTCAATTCTTTTGAAAGGTGGGCCCTGACGAACTTCTGCCTGACGTGCAATGGGGCGTTATGCCTGTACTTCCTCTGCTTTCTCGGCTGCACGCTTTTTTTCCATGATGATGCGAATTTTGTCTTCATATCAATCCACCTTAAACAACAACGCTTGCTATCTTTGCAACTGCAGGCCAGCGCTCAGTGACTTCCTTTGCAATAGCGCCCTTGAACATCGTGCCTTTTGGGTTTCCCTTATCATCCTTCAAAACGATTGCAGCATTGTCCTCAAATTTTATCCTTGTGCCATCTGCTCTCCTGTACTCTTTCTTCTGCCTGACTATGATTGCATGAACAACCTGTTTCCTCATGTCCGGCCTTCCGCGCTTTACAGACGCCATGACCAGGTCAGAGACCCCAGCCGAAGAGATACGGCCTTTTGTTGTTTTCAAGCCTACTACAGTAAATATCCTCAGCACCTTGGCTCCTGAATTATCGCAGGTCTCCACTTCGCTCCCTACAGGCAGGGCTCTCGTCACATCGGCCTTTATCGCTTTCATTCTTCGATATCCTCCCTGGATTTTTGCGGGCTATCTTTGCCCTCTTCAGGCTTTTTCGCTTCCTTCTTTACCTTTGATGCCTCTTCAGCCTCCATCCTCTGCTCAAATCCCTTTTCCCTTCCCAAAACTTCTACAACAACAAAGCCCTTGGTCTTGCTCAACGGCCTGCATTCCATGATCTTAACAATATCCCCTTCATTTGCATTTATGCATGAAGGATTGTGGGCCTTGACCCTGCTCCTCCTTTTTTCATACCTTTCGTATTTCCTCAGGTAGTTCTGCCATTCCCATTCGACATTCACTGTCTTCTGCATCCTGCCCGATATGACTGTGCCTGTAAAAACCCTTCCCCTGCACTTCAAGGTGCCATGGAATGGGCAATTATCGTCCTCGCATGCCTTCTTAGGCCTGCTCACTTCCAATCCTATGTTTTTAGTCTCCATTTTTTATTCTGATTTGATTTTAATCCTGTCTTCAGGCTTCATCGAAATTGCCTTTCCGTCAACCTCGACAAAACCATTGGCTGTTTTAACCTGAAACAATGAATTTCCCTTCAAAACCCTTTTTCTTGCATTTTTTGTCATCACCAAAAAGCTGTTTTTTGTCTCGTCGATTATTTTCCCTTCAATTTTCATTGATGGAATGATTATCTGCTTCCCTATGAATTCCCCGCGCAATATCTCTATATCTTCCCTTGCCATCTTACCTTACCTCAATTGATTCCGGGGGAAACCCTATCTTGACCAAAAAGTCCTTGACACGGCTCTTATGGTCGCCCTGAAGCTCTATCTTTCCTTCCTTCGTGGTTCCGCCGCATGCGAACCGCTCCTTGAGCTTTTTTGCAAGATCCTTGATGTCAATCTCCTTTTTGTCAATGCCTTCAATTATGGTGTAATATTTCCTGAACTTCTTCTTTTCAAGGTACACGTTGATTGTCTGGCTTTCTTTTGCAATTGTTTCGCAAACGCAAAGCTCTTTCACAAGCCCACATTTGGGACATATCTCACTCATGCTTTTTTACCAACCTCCTTTTTTTTTGGCTGCAATGTTTTTTCATCTTTCCTGGATTTCTTTTCGTGCTCAATCGTGATTATTCTAGCCAAAGTTTTCTTTATCTTCCTTATCTGCCCGGGATTTTTCATGGCAGTCCCTATTGCTACCTGTGCATTAATCTTAACAAGCTCTTTCTTAAGCTCGGCCATCTTCTCAGCGGCCATATTCTTATCCATTCCCCTTATCTCTTTAACTTTCATCTTCCTTTACCTGCTTTTTCCTCGGTTTTTTCGCTTTTGCCTTGCCTTCTTCTTTTGTTTGTTCTGCAGGAACATCATTTGTATTTTTATCCTCTGTATCTGCTGCTTTTTCCTCTTCCACTTCTTCAACTTTTTTCTCCTGATCCTTCACAAGCTCCACTTTATCAGGCAGCTTTATGTCGGGAGGCATGATGCTTATCTTCACGCCTATCACACCGGTCTTCAGCTTTGCCTGTCCCTGCGACTTATTGACTCCGGTTATTGCAATATCCCCGCATTTTTTCAGGTAGCCCGAGTAAAATCTCCAGGATTTTGCCCTGCTGCTCGGTATCTTTCCCGACACTATTATCTCAACGCCCAGGGCCCCTGACCTCATCACGTCTTCCATGGACTTATGGCCTATGGCCTTGAATTTTTCCGCTCCAAACCTCTCCAACGAATCAGTTATTCTTTCAGCGACTATGTTTGCATCCAGATTCAAATTCTCCACTTCGCTTATCTCTATCTGCGGATTCTCAAGATTGAATTTTTTCTTCAAATTTGATGTCAGGTCCTTTATGTTCTGCCCTTTTCTTCCGACTATCAGGCCTGGCCTCGATGCGTAAATCACGATTTTTTCCCCCAAAGGAGTCTTTACCATCTTCGTATGGCTATGGCCCACGCTTCTGAGGTTCTTGCTTATGTATTCCTCAATCTGGTACTCCTTCATTTTCTGGGCTATGAACCTTCTTTCAATCATTTTTTGGCTTCATCTCCTTTCCTGGATGGCTAACATCAATATTTTTTGCAGTTTCCTGCTTGCCCTGAATCTCTTTCTTTCCTGGTTCTTTTGTTTTTTTGCCAGCTTTTTCCTTAACGACAATCTCTATGTTGGTCCTCTTGGCTTTCCTGCTTCTTTTCCTGCCGTAATGCAGGACTGTAGCAGCCTTGTTAGCATTTATGTGGGCTATCACCAGATTCGAGCTGTTCATTCCCTTGAACTGGGCATTTGCCTCGACCAGATTTATCAGGTCCAAAATCTCCTTTGATGCCTTCCCGGGATATCTTCCTGCGGCAATCCCCCTTTTATGGCCCATGTTGTCGTTGAATATCCTGAAAGGAATGGCTTTCTTTTTTTCTATCACCTTATTCAGCACATTTTTTGCATAACTGACCTCCCTGTTCCTTATGAAATTGCATATCTCGATGCTCTGCTTAAATGAAATCGGCAAAGATTTTCCGACGGCCCTTGCCATGTTATCCTTTGTGTAGCCGCTGTACGAATAGTTTTTTCCCATGCTTATTTCACCGACAACGCTGCACTGGATTTTGTAGCGCCTATTCCCGGAGCGGAGTGCTCAACCCTTCTCCTTGTGCCTGCAAATTCCCCGAGACAGTGCCCGATCATCTCCTCGAGTACCACAACTATGACAAATTCCCTGCCGTTATGCACTTTTATTGTCTGCCCGACCATTTCAGGAAGCACTATCATGTCCCTGCAATGGGTCTCTATATTCTTCTCATTTCTTTTTACCTTCTTCAGGAGCCTTTTCTGCTGCTCTGTAAGTCCGCGCTTTATGCTCCTTCTCCTGCGCGCAGGAAGAAGCTCTGCAATCTCGTTCAAGCTCAGCTTTCTCAGCTCTTCCATGGTTTTTCCGCGGTAAGTAAATTCCTTTTTTGCCATTTTAACCTTAAATCAGCGCTTTGTCCTTCCAGTCCTTCTCGGTGCTATCTTTCCGACTTTCCTTCCCGGAGGATCGTTCCTTGCAGCCTGAGTCGGCCTTCCCTTATGGGCCGAGCTCTTTCCCCCGAACGGATGATCTACAGCATTCATTGATGTTCCGGATACCTGAGGCCACAATTTGTTCTTTGCCTTCATCGCATAAAACCTTGTGCCTGCTTTCAGGAAAGGCTTTTCCTTCCTTCCAGAGCCTGTAATAACCCCTATCGTGGCCCTGCAGTCAGGCAAAAACATCCTTGTCTTTGATGATGGAAGCTGAACAACAATCTTGTTTTCCATCTTTGCGACTATCTTTGCAAATCCCCCAGTGGTCCTTACGAACTTGCCCCCGTCTCCTGGGTATGATTCTATATTATATATAGCAGCCCCTTCTGGTATGTTTTTCAGTGGCATGACATTACCTTTCTTCGCCTCGATATTGTCCCCCATCTCAACTGCATCCCCTACCCTGACTCCTTCAGGAGCCTGCAGCAAAACAACCTTGCCGTTGCCATATTCTACCCAGGCAAGCGGAGCGCTATGGCCCTGGCAATGTATAAAATCCTTTATCTTCCCGTTCGATGCTCCCTTATCATTTGTATACCTGACCTTGCCTTTGTACCTGAAGCTTGGCGCCCTGTACCTTGGGCCGCCTTTTCCTCTCGCCTGCTGAATCAGATTCTTACCCATGAGCTTTTTAACAAAAACACTTGGAAATGTGAACATTTCCTGTGTCCTGAAAATCTATGATTTTCTAGGACCTCGGAAAAACATGTGCGACATTCGCTCACTTCGTTCGCTCAGTCCCACGAATTTCCTGTTTTTGTTTTACCTCCTTACATCAAACCTAATTGAGTTGCTATGTCGATAGCTGGATTTTTTTCTGAAAACCTGACATAAGCCCTTTTTTCACCCTTTCTCACGAATGTTTTTACATTATCCACGCCGACCTTGAACATTTCCTCAACCGCTTTCTTTATCATGTCCTTGTCAGCGTCTATCTCTACCACAAATACGAGCTTGTTCTGGCTTTCCATCAGCCTTATCGACTTTTCCGTCGATAAAGGGTATTTGATAATCTTATGCGGATCCATTTTACCTAAACAGCCTTTCTTTCTCCAAAACTTCTATTGCCGGCCTTGTCCATAAAGTCAGCCTTCCAGGCATTGCGCCGGGAGCAAGAAGCTCTGCATTAAGCTCTTTTACATTCACAATTTCCACTCCAGGGATATTTGCGGCAGCCTTCAAAATTTTGCTGTCACCTGCAACAACAATCAAAGGGCCTTTTTTCGTGACATACTTCCTTCCCCTCGATTTCCCTTTTCCTGCCCTGATTGACTTTACGCTGGCTCTTGCAAGCTCTTTTTCAAGACCGAGCTTTTTCAGCGCTTCCGCCACATCTTTTGTTTTTTCCAGTCCTTCAAATTTCTTGTCGAGCACGAAAGGATAGGCTTCTGGCACGATGTGACCCCTTTCCCTCACGATACCGGACATTACTGTAGCGGATATCGCGCTCCTTATCGCTTTCCTCTTCTCTTTCTTGTTGATTTTTTTCTCTAAAACCTTTTCCGACTTTGGAGGGTGGGCTCTTCTTCCACCTACTGTATTCGGGGCGAATGCTCCTACCCAGAACAGCCTCCTGCCCCTCCTGGACAAGATTTTCCTCGGGGTCCTTGAGATTCCAAAACCATAGCTCCCCCTATAGCGCCTTCTTCTTTTTGAAAGCGTCGATGAATATCTTTTTCCGGCCTCAGGATGTGATCCGTATTTTTGCCTGCGGGCGCTCTGCAGCGCAAGCACAGCCCTTTTTATCAAATCCGGCCTTATGTCCTCTCTGAACTGGCTCGGAAGGCTTATCTCCCCTGCCATGTCATTTGATATCCCGAATATCTGCAGTTTCATCTTAAGCATTCACATCCAAATTCGTGCTCTGAATCACCGGGGCTGCAGGCGGAATTTTGCCGCTTGGCCTTATCGGCTCATTGAACCTTATCAGCCTTTTTTCCGGGCCGGCTACAGAGCCTTTTACCAATATGTACTGATTTTTTACAACGCCGTAGCTTTCAAATCCGCCTCTTCTGCTTATATCGCCGGCCTTGCCTATCTTCAAAAGCCATTTGTTGTATTCTGTCCTTGTATGATAACCCATCTTTCCTGCTTTTGCAACCCTCCACATGACATGGCCCTGCGCTATCCAGCCTCCCAAGGTTCCAACCCTTCTAACGCCTTTCTCCGACTTGTGGTTCTTCAGGTTGACGCCAAACCTTCTTACCGGCCCCTGAACGCCTTTCGCTTTTGTTATAACGTGCATGTCGAGCTGCTGGCCTTCCCTGAAAACCTCTTCTATGATCAGCTCCTTGCCGAGCTTTTCCTGCGCATACTTCATCTGCTCTTCCTTGTTTCCCCCAATACCAATCTCAAATATTTCCGGCTTTTTCTTCCCGATCCCAGTAAGCTTCGGCTGGGTGTAGACAAGCAGCCTCACGAAATCAAATTCTTTGCTTTCTTTTGGGTCTTTTTTCTTTGCCAATATTATCTTTCTTCCAAGCTCCTTGTCAGGGTTGTCTGCAAGCGTTTCAGAAACAAGCTTTAAGCCGTTAATCGTGTTTTTGTAAAATCTTATAGAAGCAGTTTTTAATGGCGGGCATTCGATGATTGTGACCGGGCAGAAAATGTCCATGCCCTTTGTCGTCGAATTCTTGCTGTTGTCGTTGATTATCAGATGGGTCATGCCGACCTTATAGCCCGCAAATCCCAGAGGCTTGGCATCCTTTGACAATGCCCAGAACCTCACTCTAGCAAAAGCTGTTTTTGACCTTTTCCTGGGCCAAAACTGCAAGCTTCCTCTTCTCGGCGTTCTTGTTGTCGGCATTTTTTAACTCTTTATTTACTTATCCAGCGTAGATAAGTGTGAATAAGCAACTGCTTATGCAAAAAGCCTTTTATTGACGTCCTTTAGTAGAAAACAGTCTCTCTCGGAACTGTACTGAAAAGGACATCTTTTCAGGCTTGTTCTACCCTTCTGGGAATAATAGGCTATTTATAAAGGTTGCTATATGCCAATAAGAGATATTATCCTGTTTTTTTCACTTTCTCCTGAGGCTTTTCCTTTTTGCCTTCCGGCTCCTTGTTGTAGAAAAAGGCCTTCCTTTGGGCATAGCTCACGGGATTTTTTATCTTTGCGCACAAATTGTCTGGTTTGCAGACTCCGATGTCAACATAATAATCGAGCTTGTTGCAGTTCGGGGGCAAAATCTTCTTTTTTTGGGATTTGTGGTACCTCAGCTGGCCCACAAGGTAATTTTCCCTCAACGGCTCAGGATTTTTGCTGTTCCATTCCTTAAGATAAGCCTCAACTTTGTCATAATCCCACCCGACGCTAGTCAGGAAATTTATAATTATGAATAAAGCCCTTTTTCTTCCGTCACTGATTCCAATGCTTATGAGTTTAATGCACGGCGGGAAAAAATTTTCCGGCAGGGCAGATTTTATCCCATAATCCTTCTTTCCCTCTACTTTTATCTCATCCTCCCTTGAAGAAGTAAAGTCCATGGCCTGGGTCAGCAATTTTGATGCCTCGTTTTTTGCGATATTTCTCCTGTCAAGAAACCTGAATTTTGAGACTTTTATCTTATTGGGATTTGCATAGTCTTTTTCAAATTCAAGGACATTTTCAGGATCCAATGGCAATGACACCAAACCGGATTTCTCATGCAATGAGTAAGGCATCCTGAACAAGTGCCGTGAGGAAATAAGTATTGTATCTATGTTGAGGAAAGGCTCCGCATTCACCTGCGCAACCCTGTCCCCAAGCTCGTTCTTTTCATAATAGACTATCTTGTTCGGATTCTCGCTTGTTTTTTTTATGATCTTGGAAAAATCGTCATTCTCGAATTCCATTATTTTCTTTCCCAACGGCTTCTTTATCATCTCTTTTATGTAGAAGGCTATCCTGCGGGGAGCATCAGGGAACATGGAGCTTGTTTTCTGGCCTTTTATGGCGTCGGGAAAAGCCTCAAATGGCACTCCAATATGGAATCCCTTGTTTCCGGAAAACTTGCACGATACTGACTTTATGTCGTAGAACTTCAATGCCTTTATCACCAAGTCAGCTGCAATCCTTGAATATTCAAAGAAGCTGCAGTCAATATCCAGCACCAGATCCCAGCCTATCCTCAAGGAATCCAGCTCATGCTTCCTAATGCCGGGATTCAGCTGCAATGGGTTTTTCCAAAGCTCTTCCGACGAATGGAATGAGGTCGCTTTCTGCTTTGCAAGCTCCAGTATATCGGCAGGATTGTTAAGCGTGTCAGGCCTTGATCCGAACTTGTCATCAAACTTAACAGCTATCTCCCTGCCCTTTGCAGCCTCTATCATCTCTTCCTGAATGTCTCTCCTCTTGTAATGGCTGAGCGTTACGTTTAATGAAATCATATTTTTGGGATGGTTTTGAAGTATTTAATGATTATCCCTGGCTATTTGAGCGGAGCAAATATTTATATACGGTGAAACAATACTTTTGGCCATGGCAAAGAACGGAAAAAGTAAAGAGAACATAATGAACAAGATAGTCTCTAACCTGAACAAAGGGCTTATCCCGCTCGAATACTCTTATGACAAGCTAAAAAAACTTGGACAACATATCAAAAAAACAGCCCCCCTGGTTTATGGCGAAGTGGAAAATTTGATCAAAAGCAATATTGTCACTATAGAAAAGAAAGGCAAATTATTCAAAAAAAGCAATCTTGCGAAGTTCGGAGAGACGATAACTTCCAGTCTTATCAGGAAAATCCAAAATGTTGATGAGAAAGAGCTGATGAGGATAGTCAAGGACAAGAAGTCGCAGACATTCATTGATATCCTGGCAAAAGGACTAAGCACCGGGCAAAAAGAATACGCAATACTTCCAAAAGAGAAGAAATTCAGCAGGGTCCTGATAGCAAACAGGGGCGAAATAGCATTAAGGATAATAAGGGCATGCAGGGAGCTCGGCATAGAGACCGCCCTTATTTATTCTAACACAGACAAAAACACACTGCCTGTGAAATTCGCAGACAAGGCTTACTGCATAGGGCCAGCTATCAGCTACCTTGACCTCAAAAAAATCATAGGAATCGCAAAAAAGACGCAGTCAGATGCAATACACCCTGGCTACGGTTTTCTCTCGGAAAATGCGAAATTTGCCAGAATGTGCGAGGAAAACAAAATCAAGTTCATAGGTCCCAGCTCAAAGTCAATCGAGCTTCTTGGCGACAAAGTGATGGCAAAGAAGACAGCTATAAAGGCAAAAGTCCCGGTCATAGAAGGGGCAGTAACAGCATTGAAAAACAGGAAACATGCATTGAAGACAGCAAAGAAGATAGGCTATCCTGTTATCATAAAGGCAGCGTCAGGCGGCGGCGGGAAAGGGATGAGGATAGTCAGGAGCAAAGAGGAGCTTGACAAGTCATACGAGAGCGCTAAAGCAGAATCCTACCTTTCATTCAAGGACAGGACGCTTTACATGGAAAAATACCTGGAAAGCCCGAGGCACATAGAATTCCAGATATTGGGAGACCAGTACGGAAACATAATCCACATGGGCGAAAGAGACTGCAGCATACAGAGAAAGCACCAGAAGCTCGTCGAGGAAGCGCCAAGCCCGTTCATCAATGATGAGCTCAGGGAAAGGATGGGAGATGCTGCCGTAAGGATAGCAAAAGAGGCAAAGTACGAGGGCGCAGGAACAGTGGAGTTTTTGCTTGACAAGAACAGGAATTTCTATTTTATCGAGTCAAACACAAGAATACAGGTAGAGCACGGGGTCACAGAGATGATAACCGGGGTAGACCTTGTTAAAGAGCAGATAAAAATTGCGTCAGGGGGAAAGCTCGCGCTTGAGCAGGACAGCATAAAGCTGGAAGGGCATGCCATAGAATGCAGGATAAATGCAGAGGATCCTCTGAGCGAGTTTATGCCTTCCACAGGAACTGTAGTAAATTACCTTTCTCCAGGAGGCCCGGGCATAAGGATAAGCAGCATATGCCATCCAGGATATAAAGTGTCATCAGATTACGATTCCTTATTGTCATTGCTGATATGCCACGGGAGCACAAGGCACGAGGCCCTGTCGAGGATGAGGAGGGCCTTGCATGAGTATGCCATAGAAGGCGTAAAAACAACTATACCTTTCCATATGGCTGTTTTGCACAACAAGAATTTCATCAAGGGAAATGTGACTACATCTTTTATAGACAGAAACAACATAATCCAGAGCATCAAGGACTATTATTTTGGCAAGGAAAAAGAGCTGGCAAAAGAGCAGAAAGTGATTTTAGTCACTACAGCAATAGCAAGGTATATGGAAAAGAAGCAGGGCAACAACAAGCCCAACCCATGGGTTGCAGCAGGAAGGCAGGAGCTCATGGAAAATGAGCAATGATGCTTAATACTTATTATTTTAAAATACTGGATTCTACGAACATCAAGGCAAGTGAGTTTGCAAAAAAAGGAAACTCTAATTTAGCCATTGTGGCAGATAAGCAGACAAGAGGCAAAGGCAGATTTAAACGGAAATGGTTTTCCGGGCCAGGAGGGCTTTATATGACAATAAGCCTGAAAGTTGATGACATCCTCAGGGTTAAATATCTCACTTTCATTGCAGCGGTTTCTGTCTCCAAAACCATAAGAAACATTGCCGGACTGAATGCCCTGGTTAAATGGCCGAATGACGTCCTGATTGACGACAGGAAAATATGCGGGATACTTGCAGAGACGATATCCGGCAGGGAGAATTACGCATTGATCGGGATAGGAGCCAATATAAACCAAAAAAAATTCCCGAAAGAAATAGCCGATAAGGCCACTTCATTATTCCTGAAAACCAACAAGAGATATAATACCAAAAAAATTTCCAATCTGATAATAAAAGAATTCAATAAACTTTATTCCCAATACACAAAAAGCAATCACGAAAAAATAATAGCCGAGTGGAAAAGATATTCCCACACCCTGGGCAGGAAAATAAAGGCAAAGACCATGAATAACACTTATATCGGCAAAGCAATTGATGTTGATTACGACTGCAATCTGATATTAAGATTAAAAAACGGAAAGATGCAAAAAATAACTGAGGGAGACATATTTATCGCTTAGTCCTGCATGGCTTTTCTCAATTCTTCCGGAATCCTCGCTGATTTCATAGTTTTCCTGTCGACAAAGACATTCACCGTATATCCTTCCGCCAGCAATTTGCCGTTTTTCCTGTTTATTATCTCATAACTGAACCTTATGCTGGAATTTCCCATATTTTCAATTTTTGTCCTTATTATTATGATGTCGTTATATAATGCCGGTCCCCTGTAACTGCATTTCACCTCTACAACAGGGGCTATAAGCCCTTTTTTCTCAAAATCAGCATAATTCAATCCTAATTGCCTTAAAATCTCTGTGCGGCCTATCTCGAACCATTTCAGGTAGTTTGAGTAATAGACTACACCGCCATGGTCCGTGTCAGCATAATAGACTCTTTGCTCGGTCTCGTTGGTTTTCATATTATCTCAATTTTTGCCGGATTATATTGATTATTACCCGGGTATTTAAACTTTTTACTGAAATCTCCAAGGCCGGCTTTTGGCTTTGGGCAAACTTTAAAAAGGGAGTCGCTAATCTAATAGGGGTGATATATTAATGGCTTTATTAGAAAAAGTACCGTTCCTTAAAAGAATGCTTGAAATGGGATATACCCTAGCTTTGGTTATTGTGATAAGCGGCATTGTGGGTTTGGTTCTGGCTTATCCTGTCAAGCTGCTGTGGAACTTTGTCTTTGGAAGCATACTGACGATAAATGTCCTGCAGGCATGGGCTCTGAACGTCCTGATGGGAATTCTTTTTGGCAACAGGACTTCTAACGGCAAAAAATAAATCAAATAATCAGTATAACGACTATAATCAATATCGACAAAGACAGATAATCCTTCAATACCATCTTTATAGGGTTAAAATATGAAGCCCTTTTTCCATTGTAATTTCTCGATATTAACGCGTCGCTTACAGTTGAGGCGCTATTGAAGATCCTTTCAAGAAGCCTTATAATGAAAATTTTTACCTGCTTTGGCTTTCTCATGCTGCCTAATCTTGCGCTCTGCGCGTCCTTAATCCTGCCTGCGTAAAGGAACAAAGCTGGAATAAATCTTATTGTCATGGCTATCAGCAAGGAAAAGTTCCTTATGTTTATCCCAGTTATTTTTAACGGCTTCAATAATCTCTCAATAGCGGTTATAAGACCGGTTATTGTCGTTGTAAAGGTAAGCATGGAGCCAATCGATATGAAAAGAATAAATTTCCAGATGCTTAAAATGCCAACGCTTAATTCATCTCTTGAGAAAATCGCGTACATTGCCAATATGAAGATGAAAATGAAGAAAAAAGGCCTTATATTCCTCAATAATTCCTGGAATTTCAATTTTGAAATTAGTATAAATAATATTATAAGAGCCGAAAAAACTGTTATTTTATTATAGGAATCAATGAGGAAAGCAGCTGCGCTAAGGATTATGACTGATATTATCTTTATCCTTGGATCAAGCCTGTGGATTATCGAATTTTTATATGAATACTGCCCAAATGCCAGCTTCCTAAACATCAAGACCAGCCCTCTTTAAAACAGATTTGGTTAATTTTGACTTATTCCCGTAGAAGGAAACTCTGCCCCTGTTCAGGACTATTACCTTATCAGAATCTTTTATGTCTTTGATTATGTTTGTCACCAATATTATCCCAATATGATTTTTATTCAGCTTTTTTATCATTGCCATGATGGTTTTCTTGTTTTTGTTGTCCAGCATTGTAGTTGGCTCGTCAAAGACAATGTATTTTGGATTCATCACCAGGATTCCGGCTAAAGCGACAAGCTGCTTCTGGCCCAGGGAAAGCATGTTGACATTCTTTTTTGCCAGGCTTTCAATGCCAAGTCTTTTCATTATCCTGGATACTGTGCTTCTCATCTTTGCTGTTTCCATTCCCAGATTTTCCAGGCCGAAAGCGATGTCTTCATCCGCAATGGAATAAACAAGCTGGTCCTCTGGGTTCTGGAAGACAAAGCCCACTTTTTCCCTTATTTTTTCCGGATTCTTTTTAGTGTCTATATCATCCACAATCACAGAGCCTTTAGCCGGCAGTAGAAGAGAATTAAGGTGCTTTGCCAGGGTTGTCTTTCCTGAGCCGTTTGCGCCTATAATTGCAGTATAGCTGCCTTCGTTTATATTGAGATTGATATTTTTTAAAATCATCTCATCTTCATACCTGAAGCTTAAGTTTTTGATTTGTATCATCTTATTCAAAAGAGAATGAGTATATCCTTAAATTCTTATTTGTTGCTAATTCCAATGTTTTTGTGCTTTTTGACTCTGCAATCCTGTATAATTTCGGGCCATTGACTTTTAAGTTTTTTGTGAACCTGTTATCTGCCTTTATATTGACAATTACCGGCTTTTTATTTCCGGATTCTGCAACAAAATTGACTATTTTTCCTCTTGTTGATATTTTTAATGAGCCTTTTATTTCCAGGAATTCTTCATTTTGCCTGTATTTTCCATCGACATAGATGATTCCGAATTTTAGATTATTTTTTATTTCCTTAATTTTGCCTTTTTTCCTTTTTCCCGCATAAACTGTGGGAAATTCAGAGTATTTTGGCTCATTATGGAATATGCTGCTTTTTTTTATTTCAAGATGTTTTCTTATATTGTTTTCCAAAATCCTGTAATTGCCCTCTCCGATATGCTTATAGACGACCTTATTGTTTTTTAATAATAATTGCGAGGGCCAGAAATTTACTTTTAATTTCTTTATAAGTTTTTTATTACTATCATTTTTGACCTGGAAGCTTATTTTCTGGCTTTTAACCTGGCTATGAATATTGCTTTTGTTTTTCTCAAAATCCCACTCAGGAACATGCACTATGATTGTCTTCAAGCCGTATTTTTTGTATTTATTGCCTAATTTCTTAATATATTCTAATGATCTTACGCAGTTCATGCAGCTGTAAGAGAAGATGTCCAGCAGCAGCAGTTTTTCAGAATTCATTTCATGTATCTTTTCACATCAACTTTATTGGCGATGTAAGCTGCTACCAGGAGCTTTATTGTGTCTCCTATTATGAACGGCAATACCCATCCTGCCATTATCGCTACAAATCCCAATCCTGTTACAACCATTCCCCATCCAGCGCCTAATGTGTAGATTATTGCTGTTCCTGCTATCATTGCCAGGACATAATCAAGGTATTTTGGAGTTTTTCTCATTTGCAGTATTTTTCCTATAGCAAAAGCGGCTATGAAGTAGCTGAATAAGTAACCTCCTGTTGGGCCTAATAGCGCTCCTATGCCTGAACCACCTCCAGCGAAAACCGGCAGTCCTAAAGCGCCTACAGTAACATAAAGTATCATGGACAAAGCGCCATAATAAGGGCCGAGCATCGCTCCTGACAATAATACAACTAAAGTCTGCAATGTTATGGGAACTGGAGTGAATCCTAGCGGGATTTTGAATGGAGCCACTGCTGCAAGCAGAGCCGCAAACAATGCCGCGAAAACCAATGGCTTGAGGTTATTAACTGGTGTATTTTTTTTTGGTTCTGATTTTTTTGCTTTCTTTTTTGCCATTTGATTGCCTCCAATTCCAAATTAAATTTTTTAAATCCGGGATTTATTTTTTATTTAAAATTGACTATTTTTAATTGCCTCTTATTCTATTATTATCAAAACATCGCCTTTGTTGACTATATCATTCTTTTTTACTTTTATTTCCTTGATTTTTCCGGCTTTAGGAGCGGTTATGTTGTTTTCCATCTTCATTGCTATCAGTTTTATCAAAGTGTCTCCTTCTTTTACGCTTTGCCCTTCTTTCACGCTTACCTCGTATACTGTTCCCGGCAACGGAGAAGTTATTGTTCCTGTGGCTGATTCAGCGTGCTTTTGCTTTAAGGTTTCAAAAATAGCTGCTTTTGAATGTCCTGTTTCCACTTCATAGACATCCCCGGCGCAGTGTATAAGGACCCTTCCGTCCTCGGTTTCCTCCACTTTTACATGGTATTCCTGGCCGTCGACATTGATGGTTAATTCTTCCATTGTTGAAAAGGATATTTTAATAAAAATAATCCCTTGAATTTAGGCTCGCCACATTACGGGCTCGCATCATTGGAATGGATTTTTATCCAACCGCCCACAATACGGGGCGTTTGTGATGGCATTTAGTGCCGCGACGTTATGCTCGCGGCTGTGAACTATTCCAGCGCAATGATGCGCCGGCGTATTGCCCGGCGCCTAAATATGCCTGGAATTATTATTGTTTTTTATATCTCTAAAAAAATCCTATAAAGGCATATTGCCGTGCTTTTTTGCAGGCCGTTTTTCCCTCTTTGCCATCAGCATTTCCAGGCAGCTTATGAGGGTTTTTCTCGTGTCCTTCTCCTCTGCTATAATGTCAACCCTGCCGTGCTTTGCCGCATCATAGGGGTTAAGGAATTTTTCCTTGTACTCTTCTATTTTCTGCTTTTTTACCTTTTCAGCGTCTTTTCCCTGCAGTTCTTTCCTGTGTATGATATTAACTGCCTGCTCTGCTCCCATTACAGCGATTTCAGCATCAGGCCAGGCTATGACCCTGTCGTATCCCATCTCTTTGGAGACTAAGGCTATGTATGCACCACCGTATGCTTTTCTCATCACTAATGAGATTTTAGGGACTGTTGCTTCTGAGTAAGCATACAGCACTTTTGCTCCGTGCCTTATGATGCCGCTATGCTCCTGGTCCACTCCGGGAAGGTAGCCTGTAACATCAACCAGATTTATTATCGGAATATTGAAGCTGTCACAGAATCTTACGAACCTTGCAATCTTGTCTGATGAGTTGATATCCAAGCATCCGGCCAATACGCTTGGCTGTGTAGCCACTATGCCCACTGTATTGCTGTTTAATCTTGCCAATCCTATTACTGCGTTTTGCGCGTATAACTGCTGTATCTCAAGGAAAGTGTTTTTATCCATAATTTCCTCTATTGCCTGCTTTATGTCATAGACTTTTTTAGGGTCTTTTGGGACTATCTTTGCCAAATTATTGTTTTGCCTCTCAGGCTTGTCATTCGTGCTTATGAAATTGGGGTTTTCCAGATTGTTCTGCGGCAGATAGCTTAACAGCAATTTTATCAGCTGGAAGCAGTCTTTTTCATTTTCTGTTATGAAATGGGCTACTCCTGACTTTTCGTTATGGACTAAAGGCCCTCCTAAACCTTCAAAATCTATCTTTTCCCCTGTAACTGACTTTATCACATCCGGGCCTGTTATGAACATATTGCTGATCTTTTTTGTCATGAAGATGAAGTCAGTTAAAGCCGGGGAGTAGACTGCTATTCCTGCGCATGGGCCTAAAATAACTGAGATTTGAGGTATAACTCCAGATGCTAAAGTGTTGTTTTTGAATATCCTTCCACCAGAGTCTAAAGCATGTATTCCTTCCTGGATTCTTGCTCCTCCGCTGTCAAATAATCCTATGATTGGGCATCCTGTCTTTAATGCATGCTCCTGGAGCTTTGCTATTTTTTCGTTGTGCATCTCTCCCATAGAGCCTCCCATGAAAGTGAAATCCTGGGCGAAAATGGAGATTTGTTTTCCGCTTATTTTTCCATGGCCTGTTATGACTCCGTCTCCAGGCTGCTTTTTTTCCTGTAAATCGTAGTTTATTGAGCTTAATTCAGCTAACTGGCCTAATTCTGTAAAAGTGCCCTTATCCAAAAGCAGATCTATCCTTTCCCTTGCTGTCAATTTGCCCTTGTCGTGCTGGGCCTTTGCAGCTTCCTTGCCGTTATTTTTTGCCATATACTTGATTTGAATAGACATCAAGGTTAAGAAGGAGTGTTTAAAAAGCTTGTGGGAAAGAGGAGAAGAGGGAAAAGGGCGCATAACTACCTTTTTGCGAATATTTTATGTTTGGAAAAAGTATGTTATGAGAACTTTTCCCAAGGCATGGCAGTGTGTGCGGCTTATGATTTACCGAAAGATTTAAATATGATAATCATATTAATATGATTTGGTGATGCAAAATGGAATTTGAAGTTACGAAGATGGGAGAGAGAGGGCAGATAGTCATACCGCAGGAATTCAGGAAGGAGATGAATCTCCATAGGGGGGAGAAGTTCATGATCATAAAGCATGACGGCAATCTACTGCTGAAAAGGATGGAAGCCCCTACCATTGATGAATTCAATGCCATGATTAAGAAAGGCCATGCAAGGGCTAAAAAGCTTGGAGTGACTCCTGAAGACATGGAATCCGCAAGAAAGAGGGCAAGAGCCAAAAAATAGTGAAAAGATTTGTTATGCGGACTTTTAAACCATATCTCCGGTTTTCAGCACTTTCACTTTATCCTGCCTCTCAAAATGCCTATCGTCAGACCATATAGCTGAACCGCTTATGCTTAATGCAGCCGCAATAAAGACAACATCTTCTTTGTCTATATACTCCATTATTTTCTTTGCCTTGCCCCAATTTTTCCTTATCTCTTCTGTCGGCACTAATCTGATGTATTTAAACAAAATAGCCATTAACTTATCATATCCTTTCCCTGTTAATCCGGATTTTTCCAGAATGTAATCCTTGTACTTTCTGATTTTATGCAAAGAAGGCTCCGGAAAGTAAAAATCAAACTGAGAATTCAAAATTATCTTTCTGGTTGCCGAATCACGAATCAAGGCAGACAGGATAATATTTACATCCAGAATAATTTTCATCTTTTGCTTAATTCTTCAAAAACACCCCTGTTTATTTTGCGGGCTACTTCATCTACATCTGCCTGCGTCAGCTTGCTTCTTTTTGTTAATTTATCCATTACCTCCAAATCTTCAATTTTCTCAGAAATTGATTTTCTGACTACCTCGCTCCATCTTATCTCAGAATGCTTCTTCATTTTCTCATGCAAACCTTCTGGTATGGCTAAAGTTACGTTTGGCATTTTCATCACCTTCTGTGGTTTAATGTGATTACACATATTTAAACCTTTCGTTTATGGATGCGATTAGGTTAATTTTTTGGCAGGAAAATTCAGAAAAATAAAAATCATTACTCCGGAAGAATTCATTAAACTTCTAAAATAACTAGCGACACTCACGAATACCATATCCTAACTTTTCCTACACAGCATCAATATCCCTTAAGCAGTTCAGTATTATTTCCTGGCAGGATTTGAGGATCTGCTGCAGTCTCATGTCATTTGTTGCCTGCTTTACCTGGCTTATGCGGTCAAGCATCTGCCTGAAGAACCTTATCAAGTCTCCTTCAAGCAAATTCGTGTTCTTCACAATATCAAATATAGTCTTGCTGTGGTAGCATGGATGTATAAGAGAAGTAAGGTCCTCAATATGATTAAATTTCCTGTCTTTGGATATGAAAGCATCATTTTTAATCTTTTTCTTCAAATTATCAAGGAATTCAGAATGGTAAGTCTTGTAGAATTCAGTCTTTTCCCTTGACTCATAGCAAATACAGGCTATCAAAAGCATTATCTGGTACTCATTCAGGTCAAGGTAAAAAGAAGTTGAAAATAATTCCCCTGTAATAATTTCCTCTGAGTATATCCTTGAGGAAAACAGGCCTTTTTCAGTAAGCTTACCATCTTTAATATAGCCAAGCTTGCCAAGCTTTAAAGTTAAAGCAGCAAACTTGTGGGAAAATATGTTTTTCTTGGATGAATCAACCTTTCCATACTTCTGGAAGACAAAGAAGTTCTTGGACAGTATTTCGTCAATCTCAACAGCAGTATGATTATTGACCATATTAAGAACAGTATTGACAGACAACTTAAACTGGGATTTTATGGGATCAACATCCTTCAAGCTCATCCTCATTATGGCAGAATAGTCAAAATCCCTCCTGTTCACCATAGCGTACACAAAGCCTTCATGGTCTATTCCTCTTCTTCCAGCCCTGCCTGCAATCTGGAAATACTCTTTAGAGTTCAAAAAGCGGAAATTAACCCCGTCAAATTTCCTTAAAGACTCAAAACACACAGATTTAGCAGGCATGTTTATTCCGACTGCAAAAGTCTCTGTGGTATAAAGGACTTTTATCAGGCCTTTTGAGAAAAGCTCCTCTACAAGCTCCTTTATCACAGGTATCAGGCCGGCATGATGGAATGCTATCCCGTAAGGAAGGACTTGCCTCAATAACTTTGTGGATTTAAGCTCATTTATCTCCTTTGGAGCGGAAGAAAGCTTTTCCCTTACTATAGGGCCAATCCTTGGATCAATGGGAAAAAGACTAGCTTTTGACAATTCAAATGCGAAATTCTGGCATTTCTGCCTTGAAAAGCTGAAAAAGAAGCAGGGCAATTTGTCCTTTATCTCCTTCACCAAACTGACATGATTAGGGGCATTTACCCTTGGCCTTCGCTGCCTTGACCTTCCATGAAGATATTTGTAATCCGGTATGTCAATTATTTCCTTAATATCATCCAAACTAGTTATACCAAGCTCGGAATCATAGAATGACTTGTGCAAAGGCACTTGTCTTTTATCATGCCTTATGACATCAACTTTATGGCCTTTTATGGATGCTATCCAGGAAGCGAATTCAGCTGCATTCGGTATTGTGGCTGAAAGGCACAAAAACCTCACATTATCCTTTGAGAAGATTATGGATTCTTCCCAGACATAGCCCCTTTCAATGTCATTGATATAATGTATCTCGTCAAAAATAACATAAGATATTTTATCAAGCATCTCATCCTGGGTAAGGGCCATGTTCCTGTATATCTCTGTTGTCATTATAAGTATAGGAGCAGACTGGTTTTTTGAAATGTCACCTGTAAGAAGCCCGATGTTCTCCTTGCCATAATCCTGGCAAAATTCGCGGTATTTCTGGTTTGAAAGCGCTTTTATAGGAGCGGTATACACTACTTTGATGCCTTTTTCTATGTCCCTCTTGATTATGTAGTCAGCAATTAAAGTCTTTCCGGAGCCTGTCGGAGCTGAAACAACAACAGAATGGTTTTTCTCTATAGATATTATTGCATCTTCCTGGAACCTGTCCAGGACAAGGCCCTTGTATTCCATGAAAGCAGAAAATATGGGCTATTTATTAAGTTTGTTTTTAAATTCACTTCGCTTTCCTAAATTCCCCTTCCATGTCGCAGAAAATAGAAACAAATTTCCTTGTAGAGTCCTTTAATTCCTTTTCCCCTGATTTTGTAAGCCTGTATTTTTTTACCTTGCCCTTGTCCTTTATCTCCTCTATCCAGCCGTATTCCTGCAGGCTTTTTAATACAGGATAGATAGTGCCTGGGCTTGGCTTCTGGCCTTTCCTCCTCTCCAGCTCTTTTCTCAGGTCATCCCCTGACATCGGCTTCTTGCCTATCAGCCATAAAACAAGGAATGAAAGAAAACCCCGCATATCGCAGCATCTGTCCATTTTACCGTCTATAATGCAAAATGCTTTCTAGTATAAATAAATATCGCATGACCAATATCCAGAATAATATATATCGTACAACCGATATATTTATATATAAGCCATGCTTCCAATATCGTATAACCGATACAGCGGAGGTGAGAAAATGGGATATGGAAATACCTGCGGATGCAGCTGCGAAGCGCCCAGAGGGTTCCTTACCAAGGAAGAGAAAGTAGAGATGCTTAAAGAGTACAAGCAGAGCCTTGAGAAGGAAGCCAAAGGAGTTGCAGAAAGGATCAAAGAAATAGAGAAAGATTAATTCTTTCTCTTTTCTTTTTTATATTCTTTAACGGGGCTTATTGGCATAAAAGAGTTTGAGCACCCCCTTTCTTTTTTATGCCTGTAATGCCTCCTTAATCAATTTTTGATGTATTCAGCGAATTCTTCTGTATTCAGGACTTGTACTTTCGGCTGCCTTTTCAGTCTTTTATCATCTGACCAGATAATGCTGTTTTTGTAAGCCAATGCGCATGCAAAAAACAAAACATCATCAGGATCTATAGCTTTAACAATCTCATAGGCCTCTTCTTTGTATGGCAACAGAACCTCGTTTGGGACTATGACCGCTTTCTTAAGAACCAGCTGAAGAAGCTTATTCAAGTCATTTTCAGCCATTCCAGATTTTTTCAGCAGTTCGGCCTTGTGTTTTTGCATCTCAATAAAAATATAAGAAGGAAACAAGAACAAACCATCATAATCTAGGATAATCCTTCTTGTTGTTGAGTCCTTGATTAAAGCTGAGAATAGAGTATTGGAGTCAATGATTACATTCATGCAAGGAACCTCTTGGTTGCCTCAGATTTTATTTTTTTGCTGAATTCCATTACATCTTTCTCAGTAATTTTACTTTTCTTGGCCAAGCTTTCCGCCAATCTTAAAGCTTCAATTTTTTCTATTATAGCTCTCCTTGCCACTTCGCTCCACTTGACTTCTGAGAAATGCCTCATATTCTTGTGCACTTCATCCGGAATGGATAATGTTATATTTCCCATATCAAATAAATATGTGATAACACATATATAAATGTTTTGATTTGTGCAATGAGTTAGCACAATCGGAATTTTCCAGCGTTTCAAAACAGCCTGAAACCCCTTCCTTCTGTAGTGCCTATGATGCCTCCTTCAACGATCTTAAAGATAATCTCGCTGTTTTCGGGAATTGACCTGTGCATCTTTATGATGGCGCGCCTGTTTCCTGCAGGAGTAATCTGCAGTTCTATAAGGCACTTTGAAGCGTACTTCAATAAATCACCGCCTACCATATTCACCTTGTCTTTTTCCTCAAAATCCGCATAGACCTGGTTAGTGACCAGAACAGGTATGTTCTTTTTCCCGGCAATTTCCTTGAGGCAGGAAAGCTGGTTTGCAAGGTCATTGTTCACCTCAAACACATCTTCTGACTTTCCAATCTCAAGCCTGTAAAGCATGGCTATTGAATCAACAATTACAAGGCCTACCTTGCTATTAATGGTATCTTTCAGCTTCTCAAAGGTCTTTTTCTGCTCCTCAAAAGAATTTGGCTTAAAAAAAGCCATGTTGTTTATTATCTTCAGATGGTCTAAGTTTATAGAATTGCATATCTGCCTGAACCTTTCAACAGAGAAATTGTTTTCTGTGTCTATATAGATGACTTTTTTCCCCATCCTGGATGCATTGACTGCGCAAAGTATGCACAAATTGGTCTTTCCGGAGCCTGATGGGCCGTATATTGTCGTTATTATGTCAGACTCATAACCCTGATCCAGAAGCTTGTCAAGTATCTTGCTGCCTGTAGGTAATTTAATCATAAAAGCTAAGAATTGTGTTCAGAATATAAAATTTTACTAAAATTTCAATCCTTGAGTATTTAGGCGCCAACAATACGTTGGCGCATTCATCGCTCAGGAACTTTGCCCACCCGCCACAATTGGGCGGGGTGTGAAGATTACATTTCAATGCTGCGAGCCCGTAATGTGGTGAGCCTAGAATTTAAGGTATGATATTATTACTATCTAGACTCTTATTATCTTTTCCGCAATATTTATATAATTACCAGCCAAATATTTTTCAATGGCCGAGATATTAAAAATAATACTTTGGATAGCTTATTTCATATCACTGTATTTTGCAGTATTCTGGTTCATGGTCCTGCTGGAGGACAAGCCAAAAAGAAAGGCAAAGAAGCTCCAAAAGCTCCCTTTTGTCAGCATAGTCATACCTGCATTCAACGAGGAGAAGAAGATAAGGCCGACAGTAAAATCAGTTTTGGAGCTGGAATATCCAAGGGACAAATATGAAATAATAGTGGTCAATGACGGGAGCACGGACAAGACACAGGAAATAACAAAAAGCATAATCAATGAATACAAAAGCCATGATATAAAGCTGATAAGCCAAACCAATAAAGGCAAGGGAGCGGCATTAAACAAAGGCCTGAGGAAGGCAAAAGGAGAATATTTCATATGCCTGGATGCGGATTCTTACGTCTCCAGGGATGCTTTAAGCAAAACGCTGCCGCACTTCACAAATGAAAAGATAGCTGCTGTCCTGCCATTACTGAAAGTAAGCAACCCAAAGACATTGCTGCAGAAGATGCAGTGGCTTGAATATATAGTCAACATGTTCTACAAGGAGCTGATGGGCAAGCTTGACTGCGTGCATGTCGCTCCAGGGCCTTTCAGCATATACAGAAAATCCATACTGGGAAAAATAGGAGGATTTGACGAAAAAAACCTCACAGAAGACCTGGAAATAACGCTCAGGCTGCAGAAGCACAACTACAGGATTGTGCAGCTTCTTAACACTGATGTCTACACGATAGCCCCATCAAGCTTCAGGGAACTGTACAGGCAGAGGAACAGATGGTACAAGGGATCGGTCATGAACGTGATAACATACAGGAGGATGATGTTCAACAAAAATTACGGGGATTTTGGCATAATACAGATGCCCACAATCATAATCTCGGGCTTAATCGCAATAATAATCTTCATATCGCTGGCTTATTACGCCCTGAAGCCGCAGCTGCAGTACCTTTACAACCTCAGCTTTGTCAATTTTGACCTTATCACATTGATCAAGAACTTTACCCTCAACCTGCATTACCTTGACTTAAACTATATGACATTCCTGCTGGTAGCTGTCATGCTCGGGGTCTCATTGTACATGATAAAAAAATCGCATGCAAAGACCAATGAGCATAAAATCACAAAATACGGAATATTTTCATTTTTATGCTACCTCATACTGTATTTTTTCATACTGGGACTGGTATGGATAGGGGTTGTTTTTGACCTGATAACTGGCAAGAGGCAGAAATGGTGAAAAGGAAAACAAGCAAGGAGAAATACATCGTAGCAGCGCTGATAACCGGAGGAATATTTACTTTGGGGCTTCTTCTCGGCCTGCTTGTAGATGGGCAGAGAGCAGCTTACATAGGAGAGATCAGCAGGCAGCAAAACCTTGATTTCAGCAGCCTTCAGCTGCAATATGCATATATCGACCAGCTGAGCCAGGAAAACAACTGCCAGGCTGTTTCAAAAACATTTGAAAAGAACATAGAAGAGCTGGAAAACACAAGACTCAGGCTTGAGAATTTTGACCAGGACGCGACCCTGAACAAGCAGGATTTTGACTTGTTGAAAAGGGAATACATACTTGCGCAGATAAGGTACTGGCTTTTGGCTGAAAGGACCAAGGATCTCTGCGGCAATGACGCGGTCTCAATACTTTATTTCTTCTCCGATGAGCAGGAATGCCAGCAATGCGACAGCCAGGCTTTCATCCTCACATTCCTGAAAAAGCAGTTCAAGGAAAAGCTGCTCATTTTCTCATTTGACAGCAAATTCTCCCAGGAGCCCCTGATAAGCATACTCCAAAGCACATATGATATAACCAAATACCCCACATTGATAATAGGGGGGAAAAAATACGAGGGAATAACCGGAAGAGACGACATACTGGGGGAAATATGCAGGCATTACAAGCAAAGAACGGAAGAATGCACCTAATAAAGGTAACATGCCAAATTACAAATACATTTTCGGAAATAAAAATTCCCTATTATTCCTGGCATTGTCATTATTCTTCATTTCCAATCTGATATTGCTGCTTCTTGCAAATAATGTATGGTGGGACGCTTCCGTCTATGCAGGCATGGGAAAATATATCTTTTCCTCTGGAAATGCGGGATTATGGGAATCGTCAAGGCCTTTGGCGTGGCCAATAATCCTCGGATTTATATGGAAACTGAACCTTGATGCTGTCTTATTCGGGAAATTAATCTCATTGTTTTTTTCAGCTGGAATATTATTATTTACCTATATAATCGGAAAAGAAATTTTTGGCAGGAAAACAGCTTTATTGTCAGTTTTACTCCTGGCATTGACCCCTACATTCTTCTTTTTCAGCAAGATCATGCTTTCAGAGACAATATCGACTTTTTTCATCCTTGTTGCGGTCTATTTACTAATCAAAAAGAAATATCTTTTTTCCGGGCTGTTTTTCGGCATAGCTTTCATGACGAGGTTTTTGCAATTGGTGCCATTTTTAGCAGCCATAATTATATTTTTAATTTATAACAAAGCCGGCAAAAAACCGATAAAAGACATCTTAAAAATAATCATAGGCTTTATTATTCCCGTTGCCCCTTATCTGGGATTGAATTATACCCTTTACAATAATCCATTATTCCCTTTTATCCAGCAAATTTTCCTGACACAGAATACGGGATGGATGTGGATTGAGCCGTGGTGGTTTTATTTCCTGCAGCTTTTCAAGGAGAATTTCCTTTACATATTTGCATTTTTGGGTATTTATTTCCTATTCAAGGATAAGATGGATTACGAGAAAAGCCTGATTTTTTCCCTTTTCCTGATGCAATTGCTGCTTTTCATCCTGATACCGCACAAGGAAATGAGATTTTTGATAGCTGTCATGCCATTCATGTACATGGCTGCTTCATACGGCATAACTGGGTTTTTTGAATTCAATAGAAAATTCATGGCATTGCTTTACCTCCTAATAATCCTATTTGCCGTTAACTCGTCTGCCATCATATATTCCAATGAGAAGGAAGAGATTGGGAAAAACAGCAACTTAATTGCTTTTCAGGAATACCTTGAAAAAGAAAATCTTGGAAATATATGGATATCAAATCCTGCATATGCCGCTTATTCCGACAAAAAAATTGACACTCTAATCTACTATCCTGCATTCGACAGGCAAAGAGCCGATTTTTTAAATTCTAATCTATTAAATGCCGATACAATATTATTGGATACTTGCGATATACCTTGCCATCCAATGGATTCAGAGTGCCAGCGGGAAAAAGAAAACTTCATTAATAATGCCAAAAATCAATTCAAGGCTCATTACAGCAGAAAATACGGCAGCTGCGAGCAGATTATAGCCAAGGAAGCTAGGATTTTTTCCTTATCTTAATAAAATGACCTAAGGTAAAGCCTTCTGATTTCGCATGCCCTAATTTCTCATGCTTTTCCTCGTATTCCTCCAAAAGGCTGATTCCGAGGGCTTTTTGCAGCTTTTTTGCGAGGATAATGTCCGGATGGAAATTTCCGGATTCAATCTTGTGCACAAGTGATTCCTTCTCATTTATCCTTTTTGCAAATTCCTGCTGGGTCAATCCCAGCTCCTCCCTTTTCTTCTTTATCCTTCCTGCATAATCTTCAACTATAAGATCCATCACTTCGGGCTCTTCTGCCCTTTTTAGCGGCTTTTTTTCCTCTTCATGCTGCCTTACCGGGCCAAGAACCGTGCCGAACCTGCTGCATTTTCCGCACACTGTCAATATAGCGCCTTCTACCTCGGCTTTAAGCATGCTTCCAGAGCTGCCGCACATGTCGCATATCATTCAATCACCCAGAACAGTAACGGCAATACTCCTTTTCCTCGGGCCGTCCAATTCAAAAAGCATGATGCCCTGCCACGTCCCTAACTGCAGCTTTCCGGCTTTTACAGGTATAGTCTCTGACGGGCCCAATATGGTAGCTTTTATGTGCGCATCAGCATTGCCATCCAGCTTATCGTGCCTCCAAATCCCCTTTTCAACCAGCTTATTTAAAGCGTCTATGGTATCGAGGCAGATGTTTGTATCAGCATTCTCATTTATCACTATGGCAGCGGTTGCGTGCATTGCATAGACATTGCACAATCCATCCTTGATACCTGATTTTTTTACCATAGATGAAACTTTTGCTGTTATGTCAATCATCTCCTGGCTTTTAGAAGTTGATACAGTTATGCTCTCCTGCATAATGGGGTAAATATCATGGTATTTTTTAAATCTTTCTTTGCACGGCAAAATAAACAATGTTTAAAAATAAGTTGGTTTAATCCACATATATGAAAATAATTATTATAACAGGGACCCCCGGAACCGGAAAGACCGCGTTATCAAAAAAATTAGCCAGCAAACTGGATTTCCATTATATTGATGTAAATAGGATGATAAGCAAATATGGGGTTTCAGAAGGTTATGACAAAAAGAGGAAAACGAAAATCGTGGATATCAAAAAACTGAATAAAATGCTTATCAGGGAAATCAACAGCATAAAAAATGCCAATAAAGATGCAACAAAACATCCAAAACAAAAAAATAAACCCAATAAAAAATCAAAAAGCAAAATTATTGCCGGGGTTATAATAGACTCCCATCTAAGCCATTACCTGCCGAAAAAATATGCTGATCTGTGCATAGTGACCAAATGCAGCCTGAAAGTGCAGCAGAAGAGGCTCAAAAAAAGAAAATACTCAAACGAGAAAATCAGGGAAAACCTTGACGCGGAAATATTTGATGTCTGCCTTAACGAGGCAAGGGAAAACGGGCATAAAATCATCGTTTTTGACACGACAAAAGGCATTGGCATCGACAAGATCTGCAATAAAATAAAACATCTATAAATTCAATAAAAAGAATCATGCCAATAATACTGCTAACAATACAAAAAACAATAATAAGAAAACCCGGAAAACCTGAAAATAGAAATGAGAATAAAAATAATATCCGGAAACTTTGAATCACTGGCAGAATTAAAAAACACAGCAACTGCAAAAGCAATTTACGGAAAGCTGCCTATAGAAAGCACAGCATGCAGATGGGGAGATGAGGTATATTTTGAGATTCCAGTTTCTCTGAAAGCAGAGGAAGATGCAAAAGAAATTGTGGAAAAAGGGGATATAGCTTACTGGCCCGATGGCAGATGCTTCTGCATCTTCTTTGGAAGGACCCCTGCTTCCTCGGATGAAAGGCCAAAAGCCGCTTCGAAAGTGAATGTTTTCGGCAGGATTATGGGAAATTATGGTGTTTTCAGGAAGATAAATGATGAAGATAAGATAATTGTTGATAAGGCATAATATTAAAAAAGGACATTAGTTATTGGACATTTGTGTCCTTTTTTAAGATAGTAAAAGACAAATAAATTGTCCTAAAATTTGTGTCTTTTACTATATTTGAATTAAATTTATATACCCGGTTCTTTACTTTTTACCAATGGCAAAGCAAATAAGCTCTATCGACCTGCATTTTCTCATCAAAGAGCTCAAAGACCTGGAGAAGTCAAAAGTAGACAGGATTTATAACGTGGAAAATGAAGAGATGTATATGCAGTTCCATAAGAGCAATGCCGGGAAAAAAATTCTCAGGATAATGCTGGGAAAAGGGATTTTTATTTCCGAGGAAAAATCCTCCGATGAAAAGCCATCGCATTTCTGCACAATGATGAGAAAGCACCTTGAAGGCAAGATACTGGAAAGCATAGAGCAGATAAAGCCGGAGAGGATAATAAAATTTGCTTTAAAGTCAAAAGAAGAGGAAAAAATACTTTACGTTGAGATTTTCGGCAAGGGAAACGTGATACTGTGCAATAAAGATGGCATCATAATCGAGGCACTGCTGAAGCAGAAATTCAGGGAAAGGTCAATACTTCCAAAAGAAAAATATAAGCATCCAATAATGCAGTACAATGTTTTTGACCTGGGCAAAGACAATATCCGCAATTTATTAAAAAGTTCCCAAAAAGACAAAATGGTGACTTTATTGGCGACAGAGCTGGGCCTTGGGGGAGTTTACTCTGAGGAAACATGCTTATTGGGAAACATAGACAAAAATGCGAGCCCGGGAAAAATCACTGAGAAGGAAATTTCCGCAATTTCAGATTCAATCAAAAAAATAATCAATAAAAAAACAAGCCCGGGCATAATATACGATGATCATGGTGCTGTTGATGTTATTCCTGCGGACTTTGAATTCTACAGAGGCCATGAAAAGAAAGAATTTCCGAGCTTCAACTCTGCCCTTGAACACTATTTCACCAGGGAAGCAAAAATTTTGGAGAAGAAAAAAGACCCGTATGAGAAGCAGATAAATGAGCTCAGAAGGATAATAGAAGAGCAGGAATCCACTTTGAAAGGCCTTGCCGAGAAGGAAGATGACTGCAGGAAAAAAGCGGAGCTTATATACGGCAATTACAAATTAATAAGCGAAATCCTGGCAGAAATCAACAGGGCAAAAGAAAAGCATTCATGGGAAGAGATAAAAAAGAGGCTTAAAGGCCATAAGATAGTCAAAGATATTGATGTGAAGGAAAAGATGGTGGTGGTTGAGGTTTAGGATACAATTGTCCGGTTTTTGAATCAATAACATAAACTCCGGGATCATTACCAGCCGCTCCAGCAAGCGCTCTTCCCAAAATCACATCTTGAGGTTTATTAGAAGCAATCAATGCAGCAGCTCTCCTGACATTATTGCCAGAATCTGCTGTTACGACAATCTCAAGCGGTTTTTGATCTTCCATGATATAAAACCTACCGGAAAGAAATCCATAACCTTTATAAATACTTTTCCCTTCCCAGCAATTGGACGGTCATAGGGGCTTGGTTCACCGGATCCCGTTCCGATCTCCGAAGTTAAGCAAGCTTCCGTTCCTGGCTGTACTGCATTTAGGTGTGGGAAACCGGGAAAGCTGTCCACCTTTTATTTAAAATGGGATTAAGAGCCTCATTTTTTATTTTTTAAGCCAGCCTTCTTATATGTGACTTTCCTGAATTTGATTATAGGCAAGATTTTTAAATGAAATTCTATTTGCAATGCTAAAATGAATATAAGCGTTATAGGCACAGGGTACGTTGGACTGGGGACAGCAGCGGTTTTTTCCGAGCTCGGAAACAATGTAATAGGAGCGGATATAGATGAAACTAAAATAAAAAATCTAAATAAGGGAATAATGCCGATTTTCGAGCCTGGACTGAAAGAATTGATCGAAAGGAACCTGAAGGAGAAGAGGCTCAGATTTACCCATGACAACAAGGAAGCGATAATGCACGGGGATATAATATTCATCTGCGTTGGAACCCCGCCAAAGGAAAACTGGGAAACGGAGATGAAGCATGTTGAGGCTGTGGCAAAGGAAATTGCAGAGAATATGGATTCTTACAAGGTCATAGCCCATAAAAGCACAGTCCCTGTTGAGACCGGAGAGAAAGTCAAGGATATTATAAAAAGCAACCTGAAAAATGATGTTGAGTTTGATGTTGTAAGCAATCCAGAATTCCTGAGGGAAGGGACTGCTATCTCTGATACTCTGAATCCTGACAGGATAGTAATAGGGATTGAGAGCGAAAGGGCAGCAGAGATGATGAAGAAATTATATAATCCTATCAAAGCTCCAATAATAATGACTGACATAAAGAGCGCTGAGCTGATAAAGCACGCTTCCAATGCATTTTTAGCGACCAAAATATCCTTCATAAATGCAATCTCCCAGATATGCGAAAAGACAGGGGCTGATGTTGAAAAGGTTGCGGAAGGCATGGGCTATGACCAGAGGATAGGCAGGAGATTCTTAAATGCCGGAATAGGCTATGGCGGCTTTTGCTTCCCGAAAGACGTGCAGGCTTTCATCAAGATAGCGGAAAAATATGGATATGACTTTCAATTATTAAAAGCAACCAATAATATCAACGAAAATCAAAAAAAATATTTTGTAGAAACAATAAAAAACAGGCTAAGAGACCTGAAAAATAAGAATATTGGAATTCTGGGCCTGGCATTCAAGCCGGATACTGATGACATGAGGCTGGCTCCGAGCATATACATAATCGATGAGCTGCAGAAGGAAGGGGCAAAGATAAAGGCATATGATCCGGAGGCGATGGAAAAGGCAAAATCCATCCTTAACGGAGTTGAATTCTGCAATAACCCTTACGATGCTGCAAAAGATGCAGATGCTTTGCTTATACTTACAGAATGGAATGAGTTCAGGGAGATGGACCTTGCAAAAATAAAATCCCTTATGAAAAAACCATTGATTTTCGACGGCAGAAATATCTATAATCCTGAGAGCATGAAAAAAGAGGGCTTTAATTATATAAGCATCGGCAGAAAGGATGTGGCATAAATGGATGCTATAATTTTGGCTGCAGGGTACGCAATCAGATTATATCCGCTAACAGAAAACACCCCAAAGCCATTGCTTAAAGTCGGAAATATACCGATAATAGAGCATATCATAGGCAAGCTTGAAAATCTTGGCATTGATAATATATACATCATTACCAATGATAAATTTCATAAAAATTTTAATTATTGGCTGCAAAATTTCGATGCAAAAATGCCTATAGAGATAATAAATGACAACACTAAAAGCAATGATGATAGGCTAGGGGCCTTAGGAGATATAAACTTTTTAATAAAAAAAAAAGATATAAGCAATGACATGCTAGTCATAGCCGGAGACAATCTTTTTGAGCTATCCTTAAAGGAAGTTTTCGAAATATTCAAAAAAAAGAATCATAACTGCGTTGTTTTATATGATATCAGGGATTTGGCCCTGGCAAAAAATTATGGCGTTGTAAAGGTTGAAAATAATATAATATCGGGTTTTGAAGAAAAGCCATCTGAGCCAAAATCAACCTTAATTTCAACAGGAATCTACTTATTTCCAAAAAAAACAATAACTCTCATAGAAAAATACCTTGCGCAGGGCAACAATCCTGACAAGACAGGAGATTTTATAGAATGGCTCCATAAAAGGGAGAAGATTTATGCTTACATCACCGACAAAAAGTGGTATGACATCGGAAGCATAGACCAATTGGAAAAAGCCAATAAAGAGTATAAGAATAAAAAATGAAAACTGTTTTAATAACCGGAGGGGCAGGATTCATAGGGAGCCATTTGTGCGATTTTCTCTTAGGCAAAGGATTTAGAGTCATATGCATGGACAATCTCATCACAGGAGACAAGAAAAATATAATGCATCTCAAGAACAATAAGAATTTTTCATTCATAAAACATAATGTAAGCGAGCATATCACAATCAATGAGCCTGTCGATTATGTCCTGCATTTTGCTAGCCCTGCAAGCCCGGTAGATTACCAGAAAATACCCATACAGACACTTAAGGCAGGCAGCTTAGGTACCCACAATACTCTTGGCTTGGCTTTGGCAAAAAAAGCAAAGTATGTACTTGCTTCCACTTCAGAGGTCTATGGAGACCCAAAAGTAAACCCGCAGCCAGAGACTTATTGGGGTAATGTGAATCCTATTGGGGTAAGGGGATGCTACGACGAAGCTAAGAGGTTTGCAGAAGCTTTGGTGATGGCTTACCACAGGATACACAAGGTTGATACAAGGATTGCCAGAATCTTCAACACTTACGGCCCGAGGATGAGGAAGGATGATGGCAGGGTAGTTCCGAATTTCATGACACAGGCATTAAAAAATAAGCCAATAACTGTATATGGAAATGGAAAGCAGACAAGGAGCTTCTGCTACGTTTCTGACCTGATAGAAGGGATATACAAGCTAATGATGTCTGATATAAATGAGCCGGTCAACATTGGAAATCCGGAGGAGCATACCATAATAGAATTTGCGGAGATAATAAAAAAACTGGCAAAAAGCAAGAGCAAGGTAATTTTCAAGGAATTGCCTGTAGACGACCCTCATGTAAGGTGCCCTGACATAAGCAAGGCAAGAAAAGAGCTTGGATGGGAGCCAAAAACCGGATTAGAGAAAGGCCTGATGGAAACCATAAGCTTCTTTAAACAAGACAGCAACCAATAAAACCTATTCCCGCTACTATGTCAAAAACCACCCATCAGAGATGGGTGGCATACTTTTATTAGCTATGATATTGCGTGGTTTTTGACAGTGAGATGCAACGAGCAACTTCGTTTTGTCTCGTTGCTCGCAATTCACTGAATGCCATCAACATGATGGGTGGTTTTCGAGCACTACTCATACCACCAATGAAACATTGGTGGTATTCCGTTGTATAAAGAAAATTCTTATAAATGGCTCTAAATCTCCTATATAAGCTATATTAACACTAGTGTCATAGCGGGGGCTTATGGGCAACAAAGAATGGAAATATGATATAGTAATAGTAGGTGGCCTGGGTCATGTCGGGCTTCCACTTGGGATTGTCTTTGCAGACAAGGGGCTGAAAGTATGCCTTTGCGATATTGACAAAGCCAAGGCAGACGTGGTAAACAAAGGGATAATGCCATTTATTGAATATGGCGCTGAGCCTATCCTGAAGAAAGTCCTGAAGGAAAAAAAGCTGCAAGTATCGCTGGAAGACAAGGATATTTCTGCAGGAAGACATGTCATTATAGCCATAGGGACTCCGGTAGATGAATACCTGAATCCAAAAACAAGGCAATTCTTAAAATATTTTGAGAGCATCAAAAATAGCCTAAGCCCTGAGCAGACAATCATAATAAGAAGCACGGTCTATCCCAAAACCTGCCAGCAGATCCTGAATACGCTTGGGAAAGAAAAAAAATGGAAGATTGCATATTGTCCTGAGCGCATTGTACAAGGGCATTCTGTCAGAGAGCTAAGGGAGCTGCCGCAGATTGTTGCAGGCCTCAGCAAGGAAGCGGCTGATGATGCATCTGAGCTTTTCCGCAAAATATCCCCTAAAATCATAAAGGCATCCATGGGAGAGGCTGAATTGGTAAAGCTTTTTTCCAACGCATGGAGGTATATACAGTTCGCAGTCACAAATCAATTCTACATGATATCAAAGAACTTTAGTGTTGATTATGACAAGGTAAGGTATGCGATGATGGAAGGATACGGAAGAGCAGCCACTTTGCCGACTGCCGGATTCGCGGCCGGCCCATGCCTGCTTAAAGACACCATGCAGCTTTCAGCATTTAACAGCAACAATTTCCTGCTTGGGCATGCGGCAATGATGGTGAATGAGGGGCTGCCAAACTTCCTAGTTGATGAATTAAGGAAAAAACATGACTTGAGCAAAATCAAAGTAGGAATATTGGGCATGGCTTTCAAGGCCAATATAGACGACATAAGGGATTCCCTGTCATACAAGCTTGGAAAAATACTTAGATTTCACGGAGCAAAGGTTTATTATTCTGATGAGTATGTAAAAGACCCGACTTTCGTTTCCAAAGAGAAACTTATAGAGGAAAGCGACATTATAATCATAGGAGTCCCGCATTCTGCATATAAGGGAATGGCAATGCCGGAAAAGAAAGAAGTGGTTGATTTATGGGGTATTATTAAAACAAAGTGATGATAATGGAGCCGATAATATCCAAAAACATCAGGGTAAGGCATCCCGAGCATTTTTCCGTCGGTGAAGGCTCTATTATTGATGATTTCTGCTATTTCTCAACTAAAGTAAAAATAGGGAAAGGAAGCCATATCGCATCCGGATGCTGCATAGCCGGAGGCAAAGACAGGCTGTTTGCCCTTGGAGACTATTGCAGCATATCATCTGGAGTAAAGATATGGTGCACTAGCAATGATTTTGTGAACGATCTTATAATAATAAAACCAGAAAACATAGACATAGGAGACAAGCCGATCAAAGGCGACGTCATAATCGGAAATTTCTGCGGTGTTGGGGCTAATAGCGTCATTATGCCGGATAATAGGATTCCGGAAGGAGTTTCAATAGGCGCTTTAAGCTTTATTCCCTCAAGATTCAAGTTCAAGCCATGGTCTGTATATGCCGGCATTCCCATAAAGCTGGTAAGGCCAAGAAACCGGGAAAATGTAATGAAGCAACTGAAAACTCTAAAGAGTTTTCGAGGTTCGCCAAAGGCTAATCAGGCAAGGGAAATCGAAAAGAAAACAAAAAATTAGCTTACCATGAATAATCTATTCTGCCATGAAGCTGTAAAACCCAGAAAATGAAAAACTCAAAAATAAAGATACCCTGGTGGGAGCCAAAGATCGGAAAAAGGGAACATGAGCTTATCAAAAGCGTATTGGACAACCATTTTCCAAATGAAGGAAAACTGACAACGCTATTTGAGGAAAAATTAAGCAAGCTTCTCGGTTGCAGGAATGCCATTGCGGTAAACAATGCAACTTCTGCCATGTTCCTGTCTCTTAAGGCATTGGGCATAGGCCATGGAGACGAGGTAATTGTTCCTGATATAACTTTCATATCAACGGCAAATGCAGTGGAAATGACAGGAGCGAAGCCTGTACTGGTAGATATAAACCCAAAAACACTCAATATGGATCCTGATAAATTTGCAGCCGGCATAACAAAAAAAACCAAAGCAGTCATTCCTGTCCATGTCAGCGGAAGGGCAGCTGAAATAGGAAAAATAATGCAGATAGCACAGGGAAAAAATATCCATGTTGTGGAAGATGCAGCAGAAGGATTCACATCAAGGCACAGGGGAAAATGCCTGGGAAATTTCGGGATAGCAGGATGCTTCTCTTTCTCAGCTGCCAAGACCATAACCACAGGCCAGGGCGGAGCTGTTATTACCAATGATGATAAGGTTGCTGTAAGGTTAAGGGAGCTAAAAGACCAGGGAAGGCCCACAAGAGGCACAGGAGGCGATGATATCCACAATTCCATCGGCTATAATTTTAAGTTTACCGATCTGCAGGCAGCGGTAGGCCTTGGGCAGTTGGAGTATCTGGGGGAAAGAGCTGAAAGGCAAAAAAGAAACCATAAACTATACGCTGAAAAGCTGAAAGGCTTGGAAGGCATCTCATTGTTTCATTTTGACCTGGAAGGAGGGGAAGTGCCGCAGTGGACAGATGCCGCAGCAGAAAAAAGAAATGAACTGGACAAATATCTGCAAGACAGCGGAATTGACTGCAGAAGATTCTGGTTTCCGGTCCACACGCAAAAGCCCTACAAGCTTCCTGACGCTAATTTTCCAAACAGTACCAAGATGTCCAAAAAAGCCATCTGGCTTCCTTCAGCCTTTACCCTTACAGACGATGATGTTATGGCAGTTTGTGCCAAAATAAAAGAATTTTACAAAAATGGTCAATAAGAACTTAAAGCTATCAATCCTGATTCCTGTAAGGAATGAAGCCATAAACATACCGGTAATGCTGAAAATTCTGCATGCGGTTGTCGAAGTGCCCAATGAAATACTGATAGTGTGTGACAGCAAGGATGACAACAGCATTCCTGCTGTCAAAAAACTGCAGCCGGCCTATCCTAACATAAGACTGGTATACAATAATCTTGGGAAAGGGGTAGCTAATGCAATCAAAGCAGGGATAAATGCCTCAAACGGAAAATATATACTTCTTTTTGCCGTTGATGAAGTAGGGCCTGTGCTTGCAATAGACGACATGATTCATCTTATGGATAAGGGATGCGACCTGGTGAGCTGCACAAGGTATGCATATGGCGGAAGAAGGCTGGGAGGCTCTTTGATACAAGGCATACTGTCTAAAACAGGAAACAGGCTTTTTAGGATGGTTTCAGGCTCTGTCTTTACCGATTCAACGACAGGCATCAAAATGTTCAAGAAATCAATTTTTGAAAAAATAAAAATTGAAGCAAAACCTGTCGGCTGGGCTGTTGTTTTTGAGCTGGCCATTAAAGCCCAGGCTTTTGGAATGAAGCTTGGGGAAGTCCCTATAATCTCCATTGACAGGCTTTATGGCGGCAAATCAACTTTTTCCCTCGGCCCATGGGCCAAAGAGTACTTTAGGTGGTTCCTGTGGGGCATTAAAAACCTTCCAAGAGGCCGCATCAAAAAGCCGATGGTCAGCATTCCATTGAGCACAGCAACCGGAAAAAAATAAAATGAAAAACAAACAATACCTTGTTACAGGAGGAACCGGATTTATAGGAAGCGCATTGGTCCAAAGGCTGGTCAAGGAAGGTTATGATGTAAGGGTTATTGACAATGATATCAGGGGGGCAAAAGAGAGATTAAAGGATGTTGCAGGCAAGATTGAGCTGGTAAAAGGAGATGTAAGGAACCCGGAGGAAGTGCAAAAAGCATGCAAAGGAAGAGATAGCGTAATACACCTGGCTTACATCAACGGCACGGAATATTTCTATAAAATGCCTGAGCTAGTCCTGGAAGTTGCGGTAAAAGGCATGATAAATGTCATTGACGGCTGCATCAAGGAAAATGTCAAGGAGCTGATTTTAGCCTCAAGCTCTGAAGTTTATCAGACAGCAGAAAAAACACCAACAGATGAAACAGCACAATTGGTCATTCCAGATCCACTTAATCCAAGATATTCTTATGGTGGTGGTAAGATAATAAGCGAACTTATGGCCCTAAATTACGGCATAAAGTATTTTGACAGGGTTATTGTTTTCAGACCCCATAATGTTTACGGCCCTGAAATGGGATGGGAGCACGTGATACCGCAGTTTGTTCTGAGGATGAAATCGTTATGCCAGAAAAACAAGAGCCAAAAAATAAGATTTCCCATACAAGGGACTGGAAAAGAAACCAGGGCTTTCTGCTTCATAGACGATTTTATTGATGGATTAATGCTGGTCCTGGAAAAAGGGGAGCATCTCAGCATATATCATATAGGGACTATGGAAGAAATTTCTATAAAGAAAGTTGCAGAGGGTGTTGGAAAATACTTTGGCAGGGAGGTGGAAATTGTGCCGGGAGAAGCGGCTAAAGGCGGGACAGCAAGAAGATGCCCGGACATATCAAAATTAAAAAAATTAGGCTATAATCCAAAAATGCCATTTCATAAAGGATTAAAGATCACAGCAGAGTGGTACGACAAAAATTCCGGCAGAGTCAGGAAGATACAATAAAAAATATCTGCAATCAATAATAAAAAACCATAAAACAAAAAATGAAGACAAGCAAAGTTGTGGAGAATTGCCAAGTCTGCGGCAGTAGTAAGTTAGAACCTATCATATTTCTGGGCTATCTCCCACCGGTCAACCAGTTTCATACTATCGGCCAAAAACCCCATGAACAGCCAAGCTATCCTGCTCAGCTTCTTTATTGCGCAAAATGCCATTTGGTGCAGCTGGGGCTGGTTGTAGACCCTAAAATACTTTTCCCAAAGGAGTATCCATACACAAGCAGCACAACGAAAATACTGAGGGAAAATTTTGCAGAATTATACACGGAATGCACTTCTATTATTAATTTAAACAAAAATGACCTGATTATTGACATAGGATCCAATGACGGCAATTTATTGAGCAATTTTAAGGACAATCACAGGGTTTTGGGAATAACTCCGGAAGATATCGGCAAAATTGCCATAGAACGCGGAATTCCGACAATATTAGATTATTTCAATGAAGATACTGTTAAAAAAATAAAAAAAGAGCACGGCAAAGCAAGAGTAATCACAGCAACAAATGTATTTGCCCATATTGAAGATATAAATAAAATAACAAAACTAATTCTTGAATTATTGGCGGATGATGGGGTTTTTATTTCAGAATCACATTATTTATTGCCATTGATAAAGACTTTGCAGTACGACACAATATATCATGAGCATCTGAGATATTACTCTTTGCATAGCCTGAAATATCTGCTGGAGAAGCATGGATTGGAAATAATACATGCAAAAGAAATTCCGACGCACGGAGGCTCGATAAGGGTTTATGCTGCAAGAAAAGGAAAGCATGATATCAAAAGCACTGTTAAAACACTGCTTGAAAAGGAAAAAAACACAGTGACAGACAAAAAAAATCTTCTGCAGTTCAAAAATAAAGTTGTCGTCTCAAAGCTGGAGCTGCATTCCCTGCTTCTTGGGATCAAAAAACACGGGGGAAAAATCTACGGCATTGGCGCTCCTTCCAGGGCAAGCACATTAATAAACTATACAGGGATTGATGATGGGATTTTAGACTGCATTTTAGAGGTAAAGGGCTCACATAAGATAGGCAAATATATGCCCGGGACATTAGTTCCAGTACTTGAGGAATCCAAGCTGTTTGAGGACCAGCCGGAATACGCCATGATGCTTTCTTGGCATATAGCAGATGAGCTGGCTCCAAAACTCCGGCAGAGAGGATTCAAAGGGAAATTCATTGTGCCTCTTCCATCTCCAAAAATACTGGATGCCTGAAAATGATAGAGATATTATTGTTAATATTTTTTGCAATAGGAATCTTCTTAATCGGGCTATTTTCAATTTCAGCAATCCTGCCAAATCCAGGCACTTTCCAGAAAATCCTGTATGCATTTCCGCTTGGAATCGGAATCATCACTATTGTTTTTTATTCGCTGAACACCTTATTAAAATTTAAGCTCACTTCATATTCAGTATGGGCTGTTCTTTTCGTGATTTTGATAATTGCATTTGCCATTTTTCATACTCTTAAAAAAAGAAATTATAGTTTAAAACCGGGCTATTTTACCAATTCTTTCAGGAGCTTCAAAAGCCTTTCACCGTCATACAAGCTAATTGCCCTTTCATTAGGAATCCTGCTTATTGTAATGCTAATCCATGCGATAATAGTGCCTGTCTATAAGCATGATGCGTTTTTATACCATCTTCCGATTGCAAAAGAGACATTCCTTACAGGCTATTTTCCCGAGCAGATATCGGCTTCTTACCTGGAATTTGAGCGGGCTTATCCGCCATTGGGCTATTTCAGCTATGCCCTGTTTTACCTGGCACAAGGCAAAGAGAATCTCCTTATAGTAAAACTGCTTCCATTCGCCTATGGAATACTTCTTCTTGGAATAGTATATCATTTAACCAGATTTATTCTCAAAAGAAGCATAGAAGCCTCAATAATTGCTATGGTGCTTGTCTTGGCGTCCTATTATTTTTCCAACATGGCCATATTTGAAAACACTGACATCTATACCGGGTTTTATTATGCGGCCGCAGCCTCGCTTCTTCTCCAGTTTTTCCAGTCCTATAAGCCGTCATATTTCTATGTGGCAGTTATAATGGCAGGCTTATCCTATTGGACGAAATATACCGGACTTGTATGGATAGCCTCGTTTTTTATCATATCTGTTTTCCTTTATCTCCGCGCCGGGCATAAAAGAGCAAAAATGAACAAATGGCTCTTAACCGGAGCTATTCTTGGCTTTCTTTTAATTTTCCCGCACCTGCTAAATAATTACATGATTACTGGAAATCCAATATTTCCACTATTTGACTCTGCAATCGGCAGAAGCGATCCATGGTACCAAGAGAATGTCCTATCGGTAATAATGTCACGGCAAATGCCGCAAATCCCATTTGACCTTTTATTCAGGCATGGGGTATTAATCTTTCCCCTATTGATCTCATGGATCATATACTCGAAAAAAAACTTTCCGGAAAAATTCATCTTTTCAGTATCGGCCATATCTTTGTTATTTTGGATCCTTTTTTTTCAGGGAGATTCTATACTTGCTCCCAATACTTATCTTTACCTTGTAGGCCCGTATATTCTTTTATGCGCTGTTGCCAGCCAGACATTCACAAATTTTTTAAGCAAAAAGCCATTGAGAATCTCCAGAGGCATATCTTTAGCCTATTTTGCTTTCCTGCTTTTCCTTGCTGTGTCGTTTTTTGCGCATGGATTATACGGAAATATAGGATATACCCGTGTTCCTGAATATATCCTAGCAATGGCAGTCCTTGCCATACTGTTCCTTTACCCGTTTGTTCACCTGAAGAAGGATTTTGCCCTGGCTCAATTTGGCGTTGTAATAGTGATGCTTTTGCCATTTATCCTGAGCCTGGCTGTCTACCCTTTAAAATTCGCCGGAACAGGAGAGCTGGGCAAGGATATAGCGTACAGCTATTATGAGCCTTCATACAGTTGGATGAAAAATAATCTTTCTCCTGACGACCTAATCCTTACTTTTCATGGCCGGCTTTATCTTCTTACTGCCGATTATATCCCTGTGGATTCACCTAAAATAATTGAAGCGTATCAAACAGAGTCTTTGGACAGGGCAGTCAAAATCCTTTCTGAGAACGGAATCACATATATTTTCATTTCAGAGCATTCCAGGGAAATCCCATTGTTCGGCAAATCAATAATCTTCCAGAACCTTGACAGCAATTATTTTACCGAGGTTTTTTCAGAAAATGAGTCAGAGCTGAAAGTCTCCATTTACAGGATAAACTATAATATGGATTAAAACCTGCAAATGCACTTGGAAATGGCTTGATTTTCTTGAGCTGAAGCAACAAGGTGTAGTCAATAGCGATTTCCAATATATTAGCCGCATTATAGTTGCGGAATTTAATATCCGTGCCTATAAAAGCAAATATTTAAAATTAATGGGCACACTCTAAGCACATGGAAAAATCAGAGTCTCATGCAATAAAGAAAGTTGCCAAAGGCGGAGTCATAATCTTTGTTGCCATCATGCTGTCTTCTCTTGCTTTCCTTCTTTACAGGATAATTGCAGCCAGGTACCTGGGCCCTTCAGACTACGGAATGCTTACCCTCGGAGTAGTTATCCTGAAGATAACAACCATATTCGGGCTTCTTGGCATACACATGAGCATTGGCAAGTTCATAAGCCATTATCTTGCCAGGAAACAATACGGCGAAGCGAAAGGGCTGCTGATTGCAAGCTTCTCAGTCACGATATTTTTCAGCCTTTTCCTGTTCTTCCTGCTTTATGCACTTTCCGGATTTATAGAGCAGAATATACTCAGGATAGAGGGCATTTCCGCAGTCATAAAGATATTTTCCCTGGGCATCCCGTTCAGCGTAATAACACAATTATTCATTTACTATTTTTTTGCATTCAAGAAGCCGGAATACGCGATAATATCGGAAAGCATTTTTGAGAAAACAGCTAATCTGTTGTTCCTACTGTTCGCAATATTCATTTCAGCATCCGTATACTTTTTGAGCATAGGCTACATACTCTCTCTGGTAGTTTCTTCTATTGTCGGAATATTCCTGTTCAGGTCAAAAATACTGCCGTTCTTTAAAAAAGCGATAAAGCCGATTTTTGAGCTGAGGCAAATGATATACTTCTCTTTCCCCCTGATGATTGCAGGCGTCCTGGGAGCGGCGCTTGCATGGACAGACACAATCTTTATCGGAATATACAGGCCAAGCAGCGATGTCGGCATCTATAGCGCAGCATACCTTATTGCTTCCTCGCTCATGATAATCTGGGCATCGTTCGGAGAGATATTTTATCCGATAATCTCTGAGCAGTATGCAAAGAGGGCAAAATCCTCGATATCCAGGATTTTTGAAGCAGCCTCAAGGTGGATATTCATAATTACACTTCCAATCTTCATCTTCATCTTGGCATTCCCTACCAGGACTTTATCCCTGGTTTTCGGGGATAGTTTCCTGGAAGCTAACCTGCCGCTTTCAATATTGATTCTGGGCTATTTCGTCATAACAATATCCGGGCTTACAGACCAGGGGCTGCGCACATTCAAGATGACTAAATTTATTGGTGTCTCGACATTTGCCTCATTTTTGATGAACATACTGCTGAATTTCCTGCTGGTGCCAAGCTACGGGATGATGGGAGCGGCAATAGCAACTTCAATAACCATAATAACATTCTCAATAATAAGGATCATAGTCTTCAAGAGAATCCTTAGATTTAAGTTTGAGCTAAAGCTTTATTTCAGATACATCTTATTAGCCATTATATCCTTTTTCCTGATATTTTACGCATTCAGGCTTTTCAGCCTGCTAAGCACATTTTTCTTCATTATAGCCATAATGCTGTATTTGATATCTTATTTTGCCCTGATTATTTTTTCAAAGTCATTCTCAAAAGAGGATGCTGCGGTGCTTCAGGCGCTTGAGCGAAAAATCGGGATATCAATACCGTTTCTTGAGAGAATATTAAAAGCGAAATAGCGGGTTAAATTTTCTACGTATTTATACTTATTATTTTAGCCTGGGATAGAACTAATTAGATAAAATTAAAACCAAATTTAATCTTCAATCCGCTCCGCAATTATAGTGGCTAGGCTCGCTCTCTAGCATAACGCTCGCCTAGCCTATTTATTCTCCTCTGTTATTTATGCATTAACTTTATAAATCTCCCTATATTCTTTTTTGCCATGAAACTGCTCGTGACCGGGGGCTGCGGGTTTATCGGAAGCAATTTTATCAGGCAGACCCTTAAAAAACATCCTGATTACAGAATCATCAATCTTGACAAGCTTACATATGCCGGAAACCCGGAAAACCTCAAGGATATTGAAGGTAAAAAGAACTACAGGTTTATCAAAGGCGATATATGCGACCCAAAGATAGTATCTGATGCAGTAAAAAATGCCGATGTTGTGATAAATTTCGCTGCAGAAAGCCATGTTGACAGGTCTATAGCAGATGCGGACCCTTTTTTACAGACAAACATCATGGGCACGCATGTTCTTCTTAAGGCAGCCTTGAAATTCAACAAAAAATTCCTGCAGATAAGCACCGATGAGGTTTACGGAAGCATTGATCAGGGTTCTTTTACTGAAAATTCCAATCTCAGCCCAAGCAGCCCTTATTCCGCAAGCAAGGCAGCTGCAGACCTTTTGTGCTTATCGTACTTTATTACTCACAAGCTTAAAGTCAATATCGTAAGAAGCACAAACAATTTTGGGCCATACCAATATCCTGAAAAAATAATCCCGCTTTTCATCACCAACCTTTTGGAAGGAAAGAAAGTACCTGTGTACGGAGACGGCAAGAATGTAAGGGACTGGCTTTATGTCGCTGACAACTGCGAAGCTATAGACCTGGCGCTGCATAAAGGCAAGGAAGGCGAGATTTTCAACATCTCTTCCGGCAAAGAGATGGAAAACATATGGCTTGCTGAAATGCTGATTGAGCATGCCGGGAAAGACAAGTCTTACATGCAATATGTTGAGGACAGGAAAGGGCATGACCGGCGCTATTCACTGGACTCAAAAAAAATACGGGCTTTGGGATGGAAACCGAAATTCAGATTTGAGGAAGCTTTAAAAATGACTATTGATTGGTACAAGGATAACAAGGCTTGGTGGGGGAAACTAAAAAAATGAAAGGAGTTGTTCTGGCCGGCGGAAAAGGCACTAGATTATACCCTCTCACAAAAGTGACCAACAAGCATCTTTTGCCTATCTATGACGTGCCGATGATATATTATCCTATCAAGACCCTTGCTTCGGCAGGGATAAAAGACATCCTGATAGTTGTTGGCGGAGAAAGCCTGGGAGATTTTTTGAAGCTGCTTGGCAGCGGAAAAGAGCTTGGAGTAACAATAACTTACAGGGTCCAGGACGGGGCTGAAGGCATTGGGGCAGCTTTGCTTCTTGCAAAAGAGTTCGTAGATGGGGATAAATTCATGCTTGTCCTCGGTGACAATATCATGGAGGAAAACCTTGCAGAATACGCTAAAAAATTCGAAAAGGGCAGTAATGGATGCCACCTCTTCTTCAAGAAAGTCCATGATCCGGAAAGATACGGCACTGCAGAAATGCGCGGTAATAAACTAGTTGCTATCCATGAGAAAGTCAAAAATCCTCCAACGGATTTATGTGTTACCGGAGTTTACCTGTTTGATCCAGAGTGCTTTGACCTGCTGCCAAAGCTTAAGCCTTCCGGCAGGGGAGAGGTGGAGGTAGGAAGCGTCATCCAGTATTATATAGATAAGGGCAATGTGGCATGGTCCATGCTGAAAGACTACTGGACCGATGCAGGAACGCTCGAATCCTGGTATGATGCAAATACCATGGTAAGAAATAAGAGAGAAAAAAAGCAAAAATGATGAAAATTGCCAGATACTCAAAAGATAAAAAAAGGGAATGGGATGAATTTATCGCTAAATCAAAGAACGGCTGGTTCCTCTTTAAGAGGGACTATATGGACTACCATTCAGACAGGTTCAAGGATTTCTCATTGATGTTTTATGATGACAACAAGCTTGTAGCGCTATTGCCAGCGAATGCCGATAAGGACACTCTTTACTCCCATGAAGGCCTTACTTATGGAGGCATTATTTCTGATGACAGCATGAAAACACCGCTAATGCTGGAGCTGTTTGATTCCCTCAGGAAATATGCAAAAGAAAATAAAATTAAAAAAATAATATACAAGGCAATACCTTTTATTTACCACAAGCTGCCAGCCCAGGAGGATTTATATGCCTTATACCGCAATAATGCCAAGCTAGTAAAAAGAGAGGTTTCATCTACGATATTCCAGGTTGGCAAGCTCGATTTCAACAGGAGGAAGAAGCGCTATATCGTGGAAGCGCTGGACCGCGGCTTGACTATCAAAGAAACAGGGGATTTTGAAAGCTTTCATAATATTGTCAACCAAACACTAAAGGAAAAATATGGAAGAGAGCCGGTTCATTCAGCAGACGAAATGAGTATGCTTGCAAAAAGGTTCCCGGAAAACATAAGCCTTTTCGGATGCTTCAACAAGGGCAAGATTGTTGGAGGGGCATTAGTCTATGCCACTTCAAGAGTGGCCCATGTGCAGTACCTGTTCTCTTCAAGCGAGGGCAAGAGCCTCGGGGCAAATGACCTTATTGGAGATTATCTGATAAACAGGAAATATGCTGACCTGCCTTATTTCAACTTTGGCATATCGACAGAGAACAATGGATTGGTGCTGAACGAGCAATTAATCTCGTTCAAGGAAGAATTCGGGGCAAGAGCCATTGCCATAGACACTTATGAAATCAGTATTAATTAAAGGTTATTAAAATGCGAAATCTGGATGATTATCAGGAGCAGTATTCCAACTACCCGTTCGAGCGCTTTCTGGTCAAATACAGAAAATCAAAAGTCATTTCTCAAATAAAAAAATACAAGCATAAAAAAATCCTTGACGTGGGATGTGGCTTGGACCCTTTATTCAAGGACTTTGAGGACTTTGACGAGATGGTTGTTCTTGAGCCCGCGCAGAAGTTTTTTGACCTGGCCATAGGGCTAAGGGGCAAATTAAGGCTAGAATCCAAGGTAAAAATCCTAAAAACAACATTTGAAGACTATAAGTTTAAACCTGGAGATTTTGACATTATACTTTTAAGCAGCCTGCTCCATGAATTGCCCGAGCCTGAGGCTTTTTTGAAATTAGTCAGCAAGCGCATAGGCAGGAAGACAATTGTCCATATCAATACCCCAAATGCAAGATCATTCCACCGGCTTTTGGCAGTCGAAATGGGGCTGATAAAGAACGAATATGAAAAATCAAAGAGCCAAATAAGATTCCAGAGAAAATCGGTTTTCAGCAGCAGAGACATAGAGAAGCTGGCCAAGGACTCTGGCTTGGAGGTGGTTGAAATTGGCACTTATGCCTTCAAGCCATTCACGCATGAACAGCTTCTTCAGATGCTTAAAGACTCAATAATCAATGAAGGTACAATAGAAGCCATGTTCAGGATGGATAAATTTGCGCCTGAACTGGGGTCTGAAATCTTTGCAGACTTGAAGAGGAAATAAAATGATCACCAAAGAAGCTGAAGATAAAAAAGCAAACAATTATGACATTGTGTTCTGCAGCTCGGCCAGGACAGGATTTGAACACCTTTTGAGAAGCCTAAAATTAGGCAGGAAAAAGATCCTGATGCCTGCATATATTGGCGAGACAGACACGGACGGCTCAGGAGTATTCGAGCCTATACGTAATACAAGGACCGCATATGATTTTTACAGCGTCAGCAGGAAATTGGTTCCTAATATGGACGAAATAGAAAAAAAGCTCAAGACCGGAAATTACGGAGCTTTGTTTATTATCCATTATTTCGGATTTTCACAGTGTGATCCTGCTGAAGCAAGGGCGCTATGCGATAAATTTGGCGTGATATTCATTGAGGACTGCGCCCATACCTGGTGCTCAAAATCAAACCAGAGAAAACTCGGAACATTCGGGCACTTTTCACTTTTCTCAATCCATAAACTGGTTGCGGCAAAAGGAGGAGGTTTTTTGCTTAAAAACAAGGAATTCAACATGGAGCCATTGGATCAAAGTAAGAAAATATCCCCGGATGACATGCAATTATTTTTCACCAGCAACTGGGAGAAAATCAACAAGATCCGGTTGAGGAACTACAATTACCTGCTTGATGCTCTACGCAACGAAAAGCTTATAGAGATAATGTACCCAAAGCTGGAACAGGGAATAATACCATTAAATTTTCCGATACTGTTCAAGAAAAACCTAAGGGAGAAAGTTTACTTCCGGATGATCAAAAAAGGAGTCATAACTATTGCGCTGTATTACCGCTTAATACCTGAAATCCCAGTTTCAAAATTCCCCGTCTCTGTTGAAATTTCCAATAGTATTCTCAACCTGCCGGTGCACCAGGACATTACTCCTGAAGATTTGAAGAAAACAGTAAATGCACTCAAAGAATCCTTGAAAGAATTGGGATAGGGATTGTGTACTTTGGACAATATATTCTGAAATAATATCTAGAGGTGCTTTAGTATATTCTCACCTTTTTTAGTTTTTTCAAATATCTTATACTTCCTTGCTTTAGGAGTATGACAAACAACTAATCCTTTATTAATTAGGCTTTGCAATGCTCTTGTTACGTGCGCCTTATCAATTTTAACTTCTTTTTTTAGTTGGGTTGGTATTTTCGGTTGGTTTAATGCCCTCAAAATAAGTTCCCTATATCTACTTCTCTTGATGAAACTAATTAGTTGCCAATCTGTTGTCATATAGTTACTTTACATAAACTTTATAAAGAAATTGTTGCCTAATGGTTACATTTAGTTACAAATAAATACTAATATGATAAAAGATTTTTATGAAGAGGTCGAGAGTAGTGGAAGTTCCGTAAAAACAAAAACAGACCTGCAAAATTATGGTGTGAATTATTTAAATGAATTAAGAAAGAAAGGATTTTCCGCAGAATTAAGTGATATAAACATAAAAATAAAAATTGTTACAAAGTTAGTAAAGAATTCAAAATTTAAAGATATTTTAGAAATCGGCTGTGCAGTTAACCCCATGTTTCCATATTTTGATTTCAATTCTTATACAATAGTAGAGCCAAATGGCGTTTTTGTTGAGCAAATAAACAAGGATTTGCCTACAAATGTACTAGTCATCCAAAATTTTATAGAAAATATCTCTTTCAAAAAAAAGTTTGATTTAATTATAATGAGCGGCGTTCTTCATGAAGTCCAAAATCCTGGTGAGATTCTTCAAACTTTACACAAATTTAGCCATAAAAACACTTTGATTCATATTAACTTGCCTAATGCATTTTCATTTCATAGAGTATTAGCTTATGAAAGTGGCATCATTAAGAGCATATTCCAAAGTTCCAAATTGGATAAAATTCTTAAAAGACATCAATTTGACAAAAAAAGACTATTAAATCTGCTTCATAAAAATAATTTTAAAATTATCTCTACTGGAACTTTTCTAACTAAAGTACTAACCAATTCTCAATTAGAAATTTTAATCAATCAAAAGATAGTTAGCAAGAAAATTCTAAAAGGTCTAGAAAAAATAAATAAATATATACCGGAATTAGGCTGCTATCTGTTTGCAAATGTTAAAATTAAAACTTAGTGTTTGATTTTTCTTATTGCTTTATCTAATTCCCCCCCCAGATAAGACCATGTGAGTTTTTTTAACTGACCGGAATAATCAACTTTTTTGATCTTTAACGCAGCATTAATCTTCTTTGCAATATCCTCTATGTCATTCTGCCTGTACATCAAATTAGGGGTCTTTAAAACGCTTTTATAGTCGCCTATATCGGGGCAAACTATAGGCCTGGAGAAGCACATGTACTCAGCCAATCTGAAGCTGGTATAGCCAAATCTTGCAAATTCGTAAGGATATACTATTACCAGTACATCAGCAGCGCTCAGCAAATCCATCAGTTTTCTATATTCCATAGAGTCAAAGCCGATTACGCTGCTGCCTTCCTTTTCTGCCCTGGATTTATTGCCGTCTCCTATAAGGAGAAGAGTTGCATTGACATGCTTCATGCTTTTTATCAGGAGATCGATGCTTTTTTCAACAATCCTGTCGCGCCTGCCGGCGTAAGCCACTATGCTGCCTTTGGGAAGCCTGAACATTTTTCTGGCTTTATTTTTATCAATTGGCCTGCACTTTTCAGGGTTCACGCCATTAGTTATCGATATGATATTTTTGTTTAGACTATGATACCTTTCCCCCAATTTTGGGGATGCAGCCACTACGAGGGATGCCTTAATTATAGCTTTCTTCTCTAGCATCTTTACAAAAGGAAATTTATAACTTTTATAGAATTCATACATGTCCTGTATTTCGTAAATAAATGGGGTTTTTTGCCTTACAAACCATGCAATTATACCGAAGATAGGGTCAGAACCCGCAAAAATAGCATCATATCTCTCTTTTTTGATGCTTTTTCTCAGGCTTAGGATGAATGGCAGCGAATTCCATATGCTCAACGGCCTTACAAAAACTTTTATTGCTCCTATTCCAGAGTCAAAATGCTGCTTCTTTATGTAATCTGCAGCAAGGAAATGCACAGTATGCCCGAGCTTTTGCAGCTGCTCAGCCAATTTTACCTGCCTCCCGAAATTATCCCTAACTGCGTCTTTTCCCGAAGTAAATCTTTTTGCGAGAAACAATATTTTCATCTTGACCCTGCTGCTTACCAGTATTTTTCCTTATTCCTGGAATAAAAATCCATTGTTATCTTCAGGCCTTTTTCCAGCGGCATTTTTGGATTCCATCCTGTCAATTTTTTCAGTTTTGCTATGTCTGCCACAAAATCCCCGGGCTCTATCTGCTTCAGAACCTTTGAATATTCGACTTTTTTAACTTCACTATTGGTCATCCTGCTTATGAGGCTTGCCAGTTCAAGGAATGAGATGCCTTTTCCAGTGCCCACATTTATCACCTGGCCATCTGTTTTGCCGATGTCCGCGCATCTTATTATTGCATCGCATGCATCCTCAACAAATATATAATCGCGCAGTATCTTTCCGTCTCCCATGACAGTTATGGGATGCTTGTCCAATGCCTGCATGACAAAATAATTCACCATTCCATAGGCTTTTTTCATCTGGTGCCTTGGCCCATAAGTATTTACAAGGCGCAATATCGTGAAATTTATCCCGTACAGGTTTGAGTACATTCCTATTATCTTTTCTGCAGCAAGGCTCGTGATGGCATACATTCCCTTCGGATTAGTAGGCATCTCCTCATTTACGGGAATTTTTTTAACTTCGCCATATACGGACCTTGTGCTGCTGAATATTATCTTTGCATCAGGATTATTTTTCCTGCATGCTTCAAGAAGAGAAATAGTCCCGTTGATCCTCAAGCCAACATCCTCCATCGGGTTTTCTATGCTTCTCTTATGGTCTACCTGGCCGGCAAGGTGGAATATAACATCTTTGTTCCTGACAGCATCATTTATTGCCTTTTCATCCCTTATGTCTTTCTTGATTACTTTTACTTTATCTTTTATCTCCAGGATGTTGAAATCATTGCCTCCAAGGCCAGGCACCATGGAGTCTATTATGGCAACTTCATTGTTCTGGGAAACCAGCTTATGGGCAAGATTGCTACCTATAAAGCCCATGCCTCCGGTGATTAAAGCTTTCATGTTTAGACCCAACAAACCCAAGAGTATTTAAAAAGATTGCCTATGCGGGTAAAGTCAAATCAAATGTGTTGCAAATTTTCAATCTGCCTTCGGCAAATTCTAGTGCGAGGCGTCGCTGTCTCTCCACATCGCTCCGCCTCGCTAATTCATTATACGGCCTTTTTTACTTAAGCTGAAAAGACCCAGAATCAGCTATATTTATAAAATATGAGCAAATCTTTACACTCATGAGAATCTGCATATTATGCACCTCTTACCCAAGGTCAAAAAACGACCACTGGGTGCCGTTCATGCACTCTTTGGCAAAAGAGCTGGCAAAAACAGAGGATGTAACGGTTGTGGCTTCCGGAGATGCTACCACAAAGAGCTATGAAGTAAGGGATAAAGTCAAAATACACAGATTTAATTATTTCTATCCAAAAAAACTCCAGAAGCTTACATATACGGGGGGAATGAGGGAGAGCTTCGGCAAGGGCTTTCTGGCCAAGATGCAGGCCCCATTTTTCATGCTCGCTTTTTTGACCAAATCACTAAAAATAGGGAAGAACTGCGATGTTGTTAATGCGCACTGGACTTTGTCAGGATTGGCAGCCTTGCCCCTGAAAATGTTCTATAAGAAGCCCATTGTGCTGACAGAGCATGGCGGAAGCATAAGAGGGCTTCCTAGATGGCTCAATAGATTTGTTTTCAGGAGAATGGACATCATCACTTCCGCGCATAATGACCTGATAGAAGAAATGAAAAAAATGGGGATAAAAAATATTGCTGATGCCAGGAACTTTCTTGACGAGGAAAAATTCCTGAGAAAGCATGATAAAAACGCAATAAGGAAGGAGCTTGGAATAAAGGAAAAAAACATTGTTACTTTTATCGGAAGATTTGAGGACATGAAAGACCCATTGAATTTTGTAGAATCAATCCCGCATGCAATCAAAAAAACAAAAGATGTTAAATTCATAATTATTGGTGACGGGCATTTAAGGGGAGATATTGCGAATAAAATAAAGTCATTAAAAATCGGAAAAAATGTCATCTTGCCAGGCCCAAATTCAGAAATCGGCAAATACCTTTCTGTTTCGGATATTTTTGTTGCGTGCAGCAAAATTGAAAACTGCTTCAGCACCACAATTCTAGAGGCTATGCTTTCTAAAGTGCCCTGCATCATAACAAAGGCCGGGCAAACAGAGAAATATTTTATCCATAACAAGTATGCTTATCTTGTGGAAAAACAGAATCCAAAAGCGCTTGGGGAAGCTATCGCTTACCTCCTGAAAAACACAGGCGTGAGGAAAAAATTAGCATCAAACGGCATGGATTTTCTCGAGAAATACAGATTCAGGAAAAATGCGATAAGAAATAAGATGATGGGCGCATTCAATAAAGCAATAAATCGCTGAAACTATGCTATCCTGTATTTTTTCCTCAATTCCTCATTAACCTGATTAAGGGTCTTTATCCTGAATCCATCTCTTGTAAGAAAATATTCCTGTATGGTTTTTCCCCATTTTTTGAATGGAGTCGGATGAGTAAGGACTATGACCAAACCGTTTGTTTTCCTTCCGATATCCACAATATCCTTATACAAGCTTTTTATGTTATTTCCCTTGTTCCTGTATAGGTTGATGAACTCTATCTCGGGAAAATGAGGGTATTCTATAAGGCCCAAGTCTGTAAGGAACGGCCTGAACAATGTAAGCTTTGTCCAGTTGTCATAGCTCGAATCTGCCTTGAAATGGCCTTTCAAAAGCCTTAGGTCAGGAAGATGATATTGGTGCGCCCTTACTATCCCTGTTTTCCTGCCTATTAAATCATCTATCAGCTTTTTCTCCTTCAAAACTTTATCCATATTGCTGCCTATGAAATTTGCATGGTACTGGAAGTCCCATTGGGAATGCGAGTTTATCCACTTTTTTGACGGATGTGACATCGCAAGAAGGAACATGGTTGATTTTATGCCATATTTCCTTTCCATATCAACAATAGCGTCAATATTCGGCTCATAACCCTCGTCTATGTCATGGGTAAAGACCATTGTAGGCTCATTTAACGCTAAAGTTTCCCTGTAATGGTCAAGGTACTTTGTTTTGGCATAATTTTTCCTCAGCCTTCTTATTGTGGCCGCAGCAAGGTAATGGAAATATTTCATCTTGAGAAATCCCTTATTTCATTGACTACTGTTTTTATCTCCTCTTCCTTCAGCTCAGGGAACATCGGCAATGAAAGTATCTCATCTGCAGACTGCTCTGATACGGGGAAAGAGCCTTTTTTGCATCCCAGCCATGAATAAGCCTCTGTAAGGTGCACAGGAACAGGATAATGGATTCCTGTCTGTATTCCTTTTGAATTCAGGTGCTCAACAAGCTTCTGCCTGTTTTTAACCCTCACAACATAAAGATGATAAACATGCCGGTTATAGGCTTTTTCTACAGGAGTTATAACGCCTGATTCACTAAATAATTCATTGTATATTTTTGCATTTTTCCTTCTCATCTCTGTCCACTTTTCAAGATGCCTTAATTTTACCCTTAAAATCGCTGCCTGTATCTCTTCCAAACGATAATTATAGCCTATGTACTTATGGACATTCTTTTTTTCCTGGCCGTGGTCCCTATAGATTCTCATCTTCTCGTATAATTCTTTATCTTGCGTAATAACCATGCCGCCTTCGCCGTATGCACCCAGGTTTTTTCCCGGATAAAAGCTGAAGCAGCCTACATCAGAAAAAGGCATTTTTTTATCGTGATGCATAGCACCATGGGCCTGTGCTGCATCCTCTATTACTTTAAGATTATGCTTTTTGGCTATCTCCATTATCTGCTTCATGTCGGCAGGCTGGCCGTACAAATGGACTGGCATTATGGCTTTTGTCTTTCCGGTTATTGCCTTTTCCAGCTTATCAGCATCAATGTTATAAGTGTCCTGATTCATGTCAGCAAATCTTGGAATTGCGCCTGTATAGGAAATTGCCTCGCATGTAGCAAAGTATGTGTTTGGCGCAGTTATAACTTCGTCTCCTTTTCCTATGCCTGATGCAACTAAAGCAAGATGCAGGGCAGAGGTGCCATTATTGACTCCTACGGCATAAGATGCCTTACAGAAATCGGCAAATTCCTTCTCGAAAAGCTCAAGCTTCTCCCCAAGAACGAATCTTCCGGAATCAAGAACTTCCTGTATAGCATGGTTTATATCTTTTTTTATCGATTCATACTGCGCATTAAGATCAACGAATTTTATCATTTTTTTTGAACCAAAATTGTGTTTTTTAGTTTTTATTATTTTTTCTTATCAAACAAAATTGATGGCAACCTTCATTTTTTGGATGAAGTTTCTTATTATTTTATCTTGTCCTTTACTTCCCCTATGACTTTTGCTGGATTTCCTGCAACTATCGCGTTTTTTGGGACGTCTTTTGTAACAACAGAACCGGCTCCGACTATCGAGTTTTCACCTATAGTAACGCCGCACATTATAGTTGCGTTAGCGCCTATGCCGGCTCGTTTTTTGACCAGAGTTTTGGTAACTTCCCAGTCTTCTGCTGTCTTTAGGCTTCCGTCTATATTAGTGGCCCTTGGAAGCTTGTCGTTGGTAAAGCACGCATGAGGCCCTACAAACACCCCGTCTTCCAGCTCAACGCCCTCAGGTATGAAAGCAAACGCCTCTATCTTGCAGTTCTTCCCGATTTTTACATTTTTCTGTATTTCGACGAATGCTGCTATTTTTGTATTGTCACCTATCGTGCATCCGTACAGGTTAACAAGATCTTTATGGAATATCTTTACATTATTACCAAGCTTTACGTCCTTGCTAATCATTTTTTAAATTCACCTTTCTGCCATCGTCTTTTAAAGATTCCTGCATGGCTTCCAGCACCTTTACGACCCTCAATCCTGAAAAGCCATCGGTAAGCGGCTTTTTATTGTTTTTTATGCAGCCGATAAAATGCCTTGCCATTGTGTTTAATGACTCTTTATTCTCTATCTTCGGAGCATGCACATCTCCTGACCTGTAAGTAAGCTTCCATTGCTCAAATGTATCATAGTATGGCTGCCTTGGTATATTATTCTTTTCTATTGTGACACCTTTGTCATATATCCTTATCTTTTCATTATCAAGAGTATCATCGAAAACAAGCATTTTTTTGTTGCCTACAATAGTGGTTTTCCTTATCTTCATGGGGTCCAGCCAGGAAACGTGCATGTTTGCCATTACCTTGTCTTTAAATTCAAGATTGATATGCGCGTCATCCTCAATCCCGTTTCTTACATAAGACTGGCCCACTGCCCTTACCGCTGTTGGAGGATGCCCAAGATAGTACATCAGCATCGATATGTCATGAGGGGCAAGGTCCCATATCACGTTGACTTTTTCCTGGAACAGGCCTAAATTAACCCTTATCATGTCTATCGTGAATATCTTTCCTAACTCTCCGGAGCTTATTATCTCTTTTACTTTCATTGCCGGAGTGCTGTATTCAAAAGTGTGGTCAACCATCAGGACTTTCTTGCTTTTTTCAGCTGCTTTTATCAGGCTTTTTGCTTCTTCAGAGCTTGCTGTTATGGGCTTTTCAACCAAAACATGCTTGCCTGCATCCAGGCAGTCTTTTGCGATTTTGTAATGGGTTTCTATAGGTGTTGCGACTATCACAGCATCCACATCCTTGTCATTCAAAATATTTTTGTAGTCTTTAGTTATGTTTGTTTTTGGGTAAAGATTCCTGACATGCTGCAGCCTCTTTTCATCAAAGTCTGCGCAGTAAACTACCTCAGAATCCGGAATGCTGTTGAAGTTCCTCACAAGGTTAGGGCCCCAATACCCATAACCTATTATGCCCAGCTTTACCATATACTGACGGAGGATATACCAGATATTTAAATATGTATTGGGTTTCAAATAAAGCGGAATTAAATGGTTTTTTCGTTTTTAAATCTGTTCGCCTTCGGCTATGACTTATTTCGATCTAATTTTTAAATCCTACGGCAGATTTTAGTGCTCGGCTCGCTCTCTTGCCATGCTGGGAAATCTCTGATTTCCGGCATACCGAAAATCCTCTGGATTTTCCAGTATACGCTCGCCTCGCCATCTATTAGACTAGTTTTCTTAAATTTAAACTGCTTGGCTTTCCAATTTTACCTTTTCTTCAGAACCATTATCCAAACAGGAGAAAAAAACTTCAATAAGCTATAGGCTGGTTTTGGCATCCATATCTTATTGCTTATTATCCTTGAAGTCAGATCATCAAAAACAAAGTATTTTTTAATTTTTTTTGTGAATTTATGATAAGTCAATGGGTGAACATTGTAGCATTTTCCTTTTCCTGAAATCCTCACATAAGAATCGGCAATTTTATTGGGAAGCCAGGACAGGAACAACAAGCTGAAATTTGGCTCAAGCGGCCATAATCTGTTGAGCATGCTAAGATAGGCAATTCCATCTTTTTTCATTACCCTATTTATTTCCTTCAGGTGCATTTCATCATTTTTTGTGTGGGCCATCACATGGTTGGAAACAACAACATCAAACTCATTGTCTTTGAAAGGCAGATTTTCATCCCTTATTTTTTTGAAATCGTAATGGCTTTTTTCAATCCTTTCATCAGCAACATCAACAGAACAGGCTTTTTTGGACGCTTTTCCAAGCTCAGAAGATATCACTCCGGAACCAGTGCCAATATCGAGTATTTTGCATTTTTTAAGGTTTTTATAATTTTTTAAAATGCCGATTATTAATGCTGCCTTTTCTTTTCTGCTTTTTATGTCCAGAACTGCATGGCTTGTTTTGGATTTTTTCATATCAGAAAACAATTAATCTTTCCTGAGCATATCAGCCAAAAATCCGAATATTATTATCTGCAGGCCTATGCTTAAGATCAAGATATCAAGCATTATCAATGCAAAATGCCCCACAATGCCGGAAGTAAGATGGAGATACAGGAGGTAGAGGCCTATCAAAAAACCAATGCCAAAAATAAATGATCCAAAGACGCCAAAAAACTTCAATGGCTCATAATCCCTGTACAGCCTGATAAGGTTTATCCAGGCCCTTATAGCGTATCCAAAAGGGCTGCTGATCAGCCTGCTCCTGTCATTTCTTTTTGCAAAATATACAGGCACTTCCTTAATCCTGAATTTTTGGTTTACAGCCTTTATTATCTGCTCCTGGGTGTAAGTATGGTTTGATATTATATCTATGTTTTCTGCAACTTCCCTTGTAAATGCCCTGAATCCAGTCTGGGCATCCGTTATTTTCATGCCAGTGACTTTTGATATGACTCTTGAGAATGCCTTGTTTCCCAGCCTCTTAATGAAAGGCATGCTCTCTATTTTTCCCTTGAACCTGCTTCCAAGAACAAGATCATAGCCGTTATTGATTTCCTCCAATAATTTTGGTATTTCTTTCGGCAGGTACTGCAGGTCAGCATCTATATGCACTATCACATCGGCTTTCAGGCCAAGGGCCTTTTTGATTTCCGTATTAAAAGTCTCTGCCAGGCCGTAATTTTTTGGATGGGAATAAACCATCGCGTTATGCCTTTTTGCTTCTCCTGCTGTATTGTCCTTGCTTCCGTCATCAACCACGAGGATTTTATAAGTGTACTTGCTGCTTTTCATTGCCTGGTGTATGCTGTCAACTACTTTTCCTATGGTCCTTTCCTCGTTGTAAGCCGGTATTGTTACTATTATTTGCATTGTGCCTGCTAATATATGGCTATTTAAATGCCTTTCTGTTGCGCTAAATAACGGCTTCGGTGAAAATAAATCCAAGTTGCCATCGGTTCGCACTTTATTTTTAGGTTATATTGACATTCCCCGTAAGGGACATCCCCCTTGTCAATGCTATGTATAAAATTAAAGGTGCTCACAAATTGATGGCAACTCTATTTTCACCGAAGCCCCCCAATAACTAAAATTTTAAAAATATACCATCATTAGTTGCGGGAATGGGCATAAAAAAAGACATGTTCAGGGCATTAGTGCATATCGCTTTCCAGCCCGGCAAGGCCAAAGACAGAATTTTGAGGAAGTACTGCTCTGATATCAGGGGCAAGAAAGTCCTTGAGATAGGCTCAGGCAAAGCGGTCAGAGGAAAATATGCTTATTCTGTAGCTGATTTTTTCGAGAAGAGAGGAAATAAAGTCACCAAGTCAGATGTTAATCCTGCCTACAAGCATAAAATAATAGACATAACAAAGGAAATTCCCGGAAAGTACGATGCAATAATCTGCTTTAATGTTTTGGAGCATGTGTTTGATTTCCAGAAAGGGATAAGGCAGCTGCACAAATCACTGGATAAAAACGGCAGGCTTATAGTGCTTGTTCCAGCTTTCTATCCGCTGCATGACGAGCCGCATGATTACTGGAGATTTACGGAGCATTCTTTAAGGAAGCTTTTTTCCATTTTCAAAACTCTTAAGATTGAGCATTACGGCAAACGCGAATTGCCATTCTTTTATTTTGTGGTTGCGGTAAAATAGAAGGGTATCAAAAAAACCTTTGGAATAAATCCGCGAGGCGAGTGTGTGGCAGACAACGAGCCTCGCGACTATAATTGCGGAGCAGAATAAATTATATATCAATTCACTACATAAGCTAATTTAATAACAACATTTTTAAACATAATTTCTAACCCATAGATTATGAGTTTTGTAACCATACTATTGTTTTTTGTATATACTTACTGCCTTGGATTTGCTGTATCTTCTTTTGTAAAGAACTCTGAAAATTTTCTTGAGAGAAACCTCATGAGGATAGGATTCGGGCTCTCTTTGCTTCCTTTTTTGGGATTAATCTTGAATTTATTTAATGTGCCGATAGACTGGAAGATCATTCTGGCATTGTCATTGGCATATCCCATATATTACCTTATCAAGAACAAGCCAGTGCCCAAATTTGCCTTTAAGCTGACTAAAACAGACTTAAGCATTCTGGCCATGCTTGTTATTTTTTTAATCAACCTTTACATTTATGCTTCAGGGGCTTTTGCCTATCCTTATCTGGAGGATGACGATTCATGGAGCCATGCTGTAGGCTCAAAATTTGTTGCTATAGAAAAAACTGTTTTTGCAAGTGTTGGAAATCGGTTTCATTATATCGATCCTTATCCGCCAACCTATGATTTGCTTATGGGCCTATTGCACCAGACAAATGATTCCATATACTGGACTTTGAAGTTTTTCAACGCGCTCATAATATCCTTGTCTACAATTTTCTTTTACTTTTTTGTGAAGGAATTCACAGGCAGCAGGAACAAGGCCTTATTTGCAGCTTTTGCCCTGCTTTCCATACCTGCATTCATGTCGCATTTCATATGGGCTTTGTCCTTGACAGTACCCCTTTACTTTGTCGTTTTCTATGCCCTGGAAATGATCAAGCATGACAGGAGATGGTGGATTGTAGCTGCATTGAGCATGGTTACAGTTCTAACATCCTCTCCAACACACTCAACTTATTTCGGCTTGATTTTGATCTTATATCTTGCAACTAAAGTAATACTTGAGAGGAAAATTTTAGTATGGCATATCGTTTCCGGAGCTGTGGGCCTTGCGTTGTCCCTTGTTTTTTGGTGGATCCCCATGATATTGAGTTATGGCATTGACGGGACATTGACAGGCTTAGGATTCAGCTTTGCTGATGTGAAGGAAGCAGGCCTTGGAGGCGCTTTGCAGGGAACAGGCGACAGGATCTATACCTTCCCAGATTTTTTTATGGCACAAAAGCAGAACATGATAAACAATCCTATAGGGATAGGAATAGCCTTGTCCATTTTAGCGATTATTGGTATAATATTTATTATTTTAAACTATAAAACTTTATTGAAGAAAGAAAACCATTGGGCTATTATAACTCTGGTATTGTTTTTATTTACTTTATATGCTGTCAATGCCGCAAGATTCCCTGTCAAGCTTTCCCCGTTCAGGGCATGGATGCTTTTAGCTATTCCCGTATGCATTTTAGCTGCTGAAGGGGCTTTTAATATAGCAAAAATATCCAAAAACTCAGCAGGAACAATCGGCATGTTCGGAATTTTAATAATCCTGGTATTGGGAGTATATTTTACCTCTACCCAGCAGAAGATAGCGGTAAATACAGCCTCATGGCCCCCAGGCGCTTTCTGGACTTCCGGAGAGGAAATAGGGGCTTATGTATGGGTAAAACAAAATCTGCCTACAAATTCAAATGTATTCACTTTTTCAAATAACGGCCCAGTCATCGGCATGGACATGTATGCCTGCCACTGGTGCAAAGATGATTCGGATTATATGAATAAAGGGTTTAACCAGACTGCGGAAGAGAACTACAATTGGCTGAAAAGCAAAGGATATGAATATCTTATCATTGACGGGCAGGCAGCAAGGAAATTCGGAGCTGACAATTTGAATACTAAGGTGCAGGAGCTTGGGCAGTCCGGATTATTCAAACCGGTGTTCCAGAACCAGGGAGCGCTGATATTTAAGGTTTAAATAAAAAATTAATTAATATGCGTTTTATGGCCCTGTTTTTTTTAGTACACTTTCATAAACCTTTAAGGTTTTCTGAACAGATTTTGTAACGCTGAACTCACTGGCTCTTTTCAGCAATTTACTTCTGTCCCATTTCCTGCCTAAAGCCAAAATAATTTTTTGAGCCAAATCCTTTTCGTCTTTCAGCCTGACCAGATAGCCCACATCCTTGCTTACAATCTCAGGGTTTCCTGCGACATTGGTGGCTATAACAGGCTTTCCGCACGCCAAAGCCTCGCTTAAAACATTTGGAAGGCCTTCATTAAGGCTCGGCAGCACAAGAACATCTGATGCATTCATCCACAACGGAATTTCCTCAGGCTTTTTCATTCCGGCAAAAAATACATGCTCATTTAAATTTAATTTTCGGGATAAAGCCATCAATTCATTTTTTGACCTTCCATCGCCTACAATGCAGCACAGGGCATTTTTATTTTCCTTAACAACCAAACTCATGGCTTTAATCAGGTACTCTATACCTTTTCTTTCTGCAAGGTATCCCACAAACAGGATTATTTTTTTATCAATATCCAAATTTAACTTTTTCCTGCAGCTAATAATGGACATGGGCCTGAACCTGCCTACGGCATAGCCGCTCGGTATCACATAAATCTCTTTATCTTTTATCCCCATATCCAGGACTTCTTTTTCCATGGAACGGCTTTTGCATATAATAGCATCAGAATTCCTCAAGGCCAATTTTGAAAAAAACCTTAAAAACATGACTTTTGAATAGCGGTTTATATCCTCGCCGTGCAACATGACCAAAAGGGGCTTTTTGTATTTTTTTTTGGTTGATGCGCCAATAATGCTTTCGGTAATGCAACCATGTATCTTTATCATGTCAAAGCCCCATTCTTTTTCCAGTTTTCTGATAAGCTTTTTTGACGATAAATAGGAAAAAAAAGTCTCAAAAAACAAGGCTATGCTTAAAAAATTAGGATGAATTGTAAATCTCGGGAAAAAGGGATATTTTGGATGATAGACCTCAATGCCATCAATAGTTTCCCTGAACGGAACTGTTGAAAATTTGTGGTAAGGGTTGAATTTCCTGAAACTTGGAATATAAGGATATGGAAATATTATCCTGATATCGCAATATTTCTTCAAAAGATCATACTGGTTCTTGATGAATATTCCGGCTGTAGGATTGACTTTTGTGGGATACATAGGCGTTATGACCAGCAGCTTTATTTTTTTTGCCATAGCATTCACAGCATATTATTTTTGTACCATGCAAAGAAATTCTTCATGCCCTGCTCAAGCGCAATTTTAGGCTTATAATCCAGCAGTTTTTTCGCTTTAGAAATGTCTGCAAAGGTAACTGAGACATCGCCTTTTTGCTCAGGCAGCTGCTTTATCTTAGGATCTTTTCCCACTACCATGCTTATCACAGAAATCAGTTTTTTCAGCTCTATCGGCCTTGAATCGCCAAGATTGATTATCTCAAAATCAAAATCTTTGTCCAATGCTGCCATCAACCCATCAATTATGTCTGTGACGTAGGTATAATCCCTTTTTGAGTGCCCATTGCCGAACATGGGGATTTCCTTTCCCTCATAAACCAGCTTGGTGAATTTATACGGAGCCATCTCAGGCCTGCCGCGGGGCCCATAAACAGTAAACAAGCGCATGCATGCAATCTTAATTCCGTATAATCTGCTGTATGCCCCGCAAAAAATCTCTGCTGAACGTTTTGAGGCTGCATATGGGCTGATCATGTTATCCACAGGGTCGGTTTCAGAAAACGGCGTTTTTTTATTTTCCCCGTATACTGAGGATGAAGAGGCAAAAATTAGTTTTTTTATGCCAAATTTCCTGCAGATTTCCAGAATATTCAAAGTTCCGGCAACATTGACTTTTTCGAACAATTTTGGGTTTTCTATTGAGGCTCTAACCCCGACTTCAGCAGCAAGATGGAAAACAGCATCTATGCTAATTTTATCAAAAATTCCTTCCAAGCCGCCAAAATCGCAGATATCCTTCCTAAAAAGCCTGAAGTTTTTGTCCTTGAGGCAAGTTTTGATATTATTTTCCTTGATTTTAGGGTCATAATAGCTGTTAAAATTGTCTATACAAAAGACATTATGGCCTTTTTTCAGCAAGGATTCGCATAGGTTGCTGCCAATAAACCCAGCCCCTCCGGTTACAAGAATATTCATGTGCTTTGGGGTTACATCTATATTTAAATAGTTTATCACTTCCCAATACCATAAAATAGACGGTCTAAATGACTGGCGGTTTTTGATATGTGTGGCATTGCGGGATTTAACTGGGATGACAAGAAGCTGATAAATTCCATGCTGGACTCCCTGTCCAAAAGAGGGCCGGACGAATCCGGATTTTATATCGACCGCGGCATCAGCATGGGAACCAGAAGGCTGAGCGTAATAGACCTCAGCAAGAAAGGAAAACAGCCGATTTCAAACGAGGACGGGACAAAATGGATAGCCTATAATGGCGAAATCTATAATTTTAAGGAACTTAGGGATGAGCTGCAAAAAAAGGGCCATAAATTCACAAGCGGCACAGATACAGAGGTCATAATCCACTCTTATGAGGAATACGGCAAAAGGTGCGTGGAAAAATTCAACGGGATGTTTGCTTTTGCCGTATGGGACACCAAAAAAAAGGAGCTTTTTATTGCGAGAGACAGGCTCGGAGTCAAGCCGCTTTTCTATTTCATGGATGGGAAGAAATTTGCCTTTGCCTCAGAGATAAAAGCCATACTTAAATACCATAAAAACCCTTCAATTGACGAAAAATCAATCTATTTCTACCTGAATTACGGCTACACGCCAAACAACAAGACCGTATTCACGAAAATCTTCAAACTTCCTGCAGGCTGCACTCTCACCTTTAAAAATTCCGAATTTAAAATTGAAAAATACTGGAAAATTGATTTTTCCCGGAAGGAGGATGGGAGCGAGGATTATTTCATAAAAAAAATAAGGGAGCACATGGAGGAATCCGTCAAGATAAGGCTTATTGCGGATGTGCCTGTAGGGGCTTTTTTATCCGGTGGCTTGGACAGCAGCGCAATTGTGGCATATATCTCAAAACATAAAGACAATCTGAAAACATTTTCTGTGGGCTTTGAGCATGACAAGTTTGACGAGTCCAAATATGCCAAAATTGTCTCTGAAAAATTCGGGACAGAGCATCATCAAATGCAGTTTACGCATGAAAATGTCATAAAACTGCTGCCAAAACTCGTTGATTATTATGACGAGCCTTTTGGAGACCCTTCCATGATGCCAACTTACCTGGTTTCAACAGTTGCAAGGAAGCACGTGACAGTATCATTGTCAGGAGACGGAGGAGATGAGTCATTTTTGGGCTATGACCGCTACAAGCAGTATAGGCTCATAAATCTCCAAAATCATGCACCTTTTCTCAGCAAAATCGCAAATCCTTTCATAAAATCCCTGTCTAAAATCACAAATCATAATTTAATCAAAAAAACCGGCAAGTATCTGGAGTTCAACAGGCTAAATGGCTATGAGCAGTACTCCGAGCTAAGGTCGGCTTTCGGCTCAGATGAAAGAAAAAACCTTTTCCTGAAAAATCATGATTTTTCGCCTTATTTCAAGGAATTTTTTATTTTTAAAAACTATCTAGACAATATAAGCAATGCCGATATAAATACATACCTTCCCGATGACATCCTGACCAAGCTTGACAGGTCAACCATGATGGTGAGCCTGGAAGGGAGGGTGCCGTTCCTGGACTACAAATTCATGGAGTTTTCCGCGAAAATACCGGCGAGGCTTAAGCTGAAAGGCATGGAAACAAAATATATATTAAAAAAGTCCCTTATCGGCATCCTGCCACGGGAAATAATCTACAGGAAAAAACAAGGGTTCTCTTTCCCGCTTGACTTATACATCAAGAACGAGCTGAAAGACCTGGTTAAAAACAATTTGTCTGAGAAAAGCAAACTGCATGAATATGTGGACAAGGGCCATATAGAAAAACTGCTCAGGCTGCACTACAATAATGAAAAAAATTATGCCAACGGCCTATGGGCAATATTTATCCTGAAATTATGGCTGGATATGTATCTTAAAAAATACAATTAACCCCTTTCAAAAAATATCTCAAAAGCCCCTTTTTTACCTGTGAGAAAATGAGCATCTTCCAGCATGTCATTTATTTTCATAAATGATAAATCATACTCGCTTCTTTTTTTTACCTTCATCTCAGTCACTGTCAGGCACTTTATAACCAGGCTGGTTTCAAAACCATTATCCTTTAAGGTCTTCAACAAAAACTTTGTCTGGCTCTTATTCATAATGTGCGGATGAAGCTCAATAAACAGCTTTAGCGGCTTTTTTTTCTTAAGGGTATTTTTCATGCCTTTTAATATCTGGAATTCATAGCCTTCAACATCCATCCTTATGAAATCCGGATATTTTCTATTTTTCAGGAAATTATCCAGTGTGACAACCTTAACATCCAATTTCCCTATGACATTCCTCTGATGCAGGAACGAATGCCAGTTTGAATACGAAGTTATATTCATCTTGGCAGTCTTATTCTTTTCGCCTATCCCCATCTGGAATACCTCTATGTTGGAGTAATCATTCAATCCAATATTCTTTTTTAAAGAAGCAATATTGTCAGGCACAGGCTCAATCGCATAAACCCTGCCTTTTTTTCCAACAAGCTGCGATTCCATGAGGGCATAGTATCCTATATTTGCCCCAATATCCACAACAGTACCCCTCTCTTTTATTATCTTTTTTATGATTTTAGTGGATTCCGGCTCCCTTATCCCATCCAGAGCAAGGTCTTTTGATATGCCTCTGTCCTTAAGGTTAAGGTACATTTTGCTTCCCTGCACATTTCTGATTATTATGCTGTTTTTTGCCTTTATTTTTAAGAGAAGAAATTTAATGTGCCTTATACCCAAAATAAGCCGGAATGCTAGGAATTTAATAACTCTTACAATAAAGTAAAATGCGCTTTTTCCACTACCCTGCATCTGATTTTTTTTATGTTCTTCAGCCATTTTATTACTCTATTAATTTAGCATAATCCTTATCATGAAACCAAAAATCCGGATATTATTTTATTATTTAAGGCTTTCCAAATTGTTATGTAAGGGCAAAAAGCAAAATTAAGAAGCAATTATCGCAGCTTATTTGCGCATAATTCCAAACAAAAAGGTATATAAATTAACGACTGTTCTTTTTATTTGAAGGCAAAAATGAATGTCATTCTTATTGTAGTAGATGCATTGCGCTTTGACCATCTGGGCATAGGCGGCTATGGCAGGGATACAAGCCCGAATATAGACAAGCTTGCCAAAAAAGGCACAATATTCCCAAATGCCTACTGCCCCTTGCCAAGGACAGACCCTTCAATGATGTCTATTTTTACCGGCATGTACCCCCATAACCACGGGATAAGGCTGGTAGCCAACAACAAGGCTGATGCTTCTTTGGCAACTTTAGCTGAAACACTCAAAAACCATGCATATAAAACGGCATTCATAGGCGGATTTGGAGTGCATGACCACGCTTTAGAGAAAGGATTTGATGATTTTAACCTGATGGGATGGAAAATAAGATCTAAAATCAAGAGAACCATTTTCAAGGCATATAACCCATCGAATTATTACGGAGAGGCAAGGCAATACACCGATATAGCGGTAAACTGGATCAGGAAGAATTCCAAAAACAAGTTCTTTTTATGCGTCCACTACGAGGATCTGCATTGGCCTTATGAGGCCCCAAAGCCTTTTGAGCATATGTTTGATCCCGAATACGGGGGAAACCATGATTTTAACACAGTAAATCATGGAAAATTCTCAAGAGGAGAGCTTATTTTCGGCAAGGCAAAACTGCCGAAGGAAGAAATAGAGCACGCGATTGCACATTATGACGGCGGCATAAGATACATAGATGCTCAAATTCACAGGCTGCTGGGCTGCGTTGAAAGCCATGGGCTTGACGATGATACGCTAATAATACTGACTGCCGACCATGGCGAAAATTTCGGCGAGCATAATTTTTATTTCCAGCACGGAGCAAGCCTTTACGAGCCCAGCCTGAAAGTTCCTATGATATTAAACCATTCCAAATCAATCCCCCGAGGAAAAATAATAAGCCAAAGGGTCCGGAATTTTGACATAATGCCCACTGTACTTGATATTCTTGGAATACCGATCCTTGATAAGATTGACGGAGCAAGCCTTTTGCCCTTGATAAAAGGCGAGGGCAAAAAAACCCTGAATTTCATTTTTGCCGAAAGCATTGAAGAGCATTTTAAAGGGAATGAAAGGGTATTTTTTCCAGGCATTAAGGGCAAATGGAGGGCCATGATAGAAGGGGACTGGAAAATCATTTACATACCGCATCCGAAAAATGATATCTTTGAATTATACAACCTTAGAGAGGACCCTCAGGAAAAAAATGACCTTATAGGCAAAGAAAAAGAAATCGCTTCAAAAATGAAAGAAAAGATCCTGGATTTTTTAAAGCCACAAAGTAATGAAGGAGATGCAAATATCACAAACCTTGCTGAAAAATCAAAAAAACTGCTGAGAAAGATCGGCTATTTGGAATAGAAAATGATTAACCTGTTCAGGAAAAAAAAGCCAAACGTAATTATGATAATGATAGACGGCCTTAGGCATGATGCCCTTAGCATGGTTCCTTATTACAACGAGCTGAAAAAGGAAGCAACGTTCTTTTCCAGGCTGATTACTTATGCTCCATATACTATAGGCTCATTGCATGCACTATTCTCAGGCATGAACGGCAACCAGAATGGCGTTAACGGCTATTACAGGAGCTACAGCTTCGACAAGAAAAACTGCTTTACGCTGGCGCAGTACATGAAAGAACAAGGATACTACACAGAATGCGACCTTATCTACGAGAGCATAATTCCCACACAGGGGTTTGAAAAGGTGAGAACGCATGACGAGTTCAAAGACGACCTAACCAAAAAGCACTCAGAGATCCTGAACCAAATAAAAAACAAAAAGCCATTCTTTCTTTTTCTGGATTACAGCAAAATACACACAAACCTCGTGAGCAATGTAATCAAAAAATATTCCGATTTTGACAGGGAATACTTCAATAATAAGGATAATAATTTTAAGAATTACCTGGAGTGGGCAAAGGCAAGCGCAGACTACCTCAAATCTATTATTGAAAAAATAAAAGATGCCAAATTATGGGATGATTCGATAATTCTTGTATTCACAGACCATGGCGGCAGCACCGGAGACAAAGTCGGGGAGAGGGCATACGGAGTCTACCTTTATGAATACACATTGAGGTGCTTCTTATACATCATAGGGAAGGATTTTCCCAAAAACCTGCAGATAGATCATATTGCCCAAAGCATTGACATCCTGCCAACAATAATGGATATTTTCAGCGTGAAGGAGAAAGACGGCTATAAAAAAATTCAGGGAAAATCATTCCTGCCCTTCATTAAGGGAAAGCATGATGGCAGGATTGCCTATTCCGAGACCGGAGGCTTGGGAGGGCCAACGCCATCTCCGGAAAAACACAATCTAAAATGCGTCCGGAATGACAGATGGAAGCTGATTTATAACGAAAGCAGCAAAAAAAAAGAACTTTATGACCTGGAAGCGGATCCTGAAGAGAAAGACAATCTGGCCGGCAAGGGACTGGCAGAAGAAAAGGAGCTCTGGGAAGAGCTGCAAAAATACAATTAGGCTTTTTTCTTAAATACCGGAAATGCAGCACATAGCCTAATTCCGAAAGATTTAAAAAGCCACTAGTAACACTAGTAGATATGAAGAAACCAGTGTGGGCAAACAAATCCAATGGGCAGCTATGCGTGACTATACCCAAAGGCTCAGGGATAAAAGAAGGGGACATAGTCAATGTGGAAAAGGAGAAAATCAACACTATTGTCTACAGCTCTGTTACAGGCGACATGTTCCACTACGGGCACCTCAGGCTGCTCCAGAAAGCGAATGAGCTTGGAGATTTTCATATATGCGGGGTTGTTACCGATGAAGCGATAAGATCCTACAAAGAAGAGCCTATAGCAGGCCTAAAAGAAAGAAAAACAATCATCTCGGACCTCAGATGCGTGGACATGGTCATGGTGCAGGGCAATTTAGACCCGACAGAAAACCTGCAAAAAATACATGCGCAGTTCCCTTATGCAAAAATAATCCTTGTATACGGCTCAAACTGGAAAAAGGTGCCTGGGGCAGATTATATGAAGAAAATTAACGGCAAAATAATGCAGCCGGAATTTTACGGGAAATTATCGACAGAGAACATCATCAGGAAAATCTTCAGAATCTACAGGAATGGAGCTGGCATCAAATGAAAAAAGTTTATGTGGGAATGAGCACTGACGTAGTGCATCACGGCCATATAAAAATAATAGAGGAAGCGAGAAAGCTTGGCGAAGTGACAGTAGGATTGCTGACAGACAATGCCATTGCGAATTATAAAAGGATTCCGCTGCTGTCATATGAACAGAGGAAAAAAATAATAGAGAACATAAAAGGAGTAAAAGAAGTGATCCCTCAGGAAACGCTCGATTATGGGCCAAATCTTATAATGCTAAAACCGGACTATGTAGTCCATGGCACTGACTGGCGCGAAGGCGTGCAGAAAAAGGCGAGGGAAGGAGTTATTGAAACGCTTAAGGGATGGGGAGGCTTGCTTGTAGAGCCCGAGTACACCAAAGATATTTCTGCAACCCAATTGGCCAATGCAATCAATAAGATAGGGACTACGCCTGAAATCAGGCTGAAAAAACTGAGGAGACTTTTAGAGCTTAAGCCGATAGTCAGGATTATGGAAGTGCATAACGGCCTTACAGGAAGGATTGTAGAAACGACAAGAATTGCTGAGGAAGGAAATGTAAAGGAATTCGACGGCATGTGGGAAAGCAGCCTTACCGATTCAACATCAAAAGGAAAGCCGGACATAGAGCTCGTTGATTTTACTTCCAGGCTGCAGACAATAGACCAGATTTTTGAGGTCACGACCAAGCCCATGATTGTTGACGGCGACACCGGGGGCTTAGTGGAGCATTTTGTCTATACTGTAAAGACGCTTGAAAGGCTCGGGGTATCTGCAGTCATAATAGAGGACAAGACAGGGCTGAAGAAAAACTCGCTTTTCGGCACCGAAGTAAAACAGGAGCAGGAAGCCATAGAAAATTTCTCGCATAAAATATCCGAGGGGAAAAAAGCCCAGGTTACGGAAGATTTCATGATAATAGCAAGGATAGAGAGCCTGATACTGAACAAAGGCGTTGAAGATGCCCTTAAAAGGGCAAGAGCCTATATTGAAGCCGGAGCAGACGGCATAATGATACACAGCAAGGAAAAAGACCCAAAAGAAGTCCTTGATTTCTGCAGGGAATACTCTAAATTTGAAGACAAAGTGCCCCTGGTGGCTGTTCCCAGCTCATATAATTCCATTACAGAGGACGAATTAGCCAATGCAGGCGTAAAAATAGTGATATACGCGAATCATCTTTTGAGGAGCGCGTATCCTGCCATGATAAAGGCAGCAGAATCCATATTGAGGAACGGAAGGTGCAAGGAAGCATCGGAAGAACACTGCATGCCCATAAATGAAATCCTGAACCTGATTCCGGGAGGCAAATAAAATCCCTGATCAAAAATGATACCATGCAAGAAATTCTATAATGCCCTGATCCGCAACGGAATAGGCTTTTTTACCGGCGTTCCAGACTCTTTGCTGAAAGATTTCTGCGCTTACGTGACTGACAACACTCCAGAGGAAAAAAACATAATTGCAGCAAATGAGGGCAATGCAGTTGCGCTGGCTTCAGGCTATCATCTCGCAACCGGAAAAGCAGGGTTAGTGTACATGCAGAATTCCGGATTTGGAAATACAGTAAATCCTTTAACTTCTTTGGCAGACGAGGAAGTCTATTCCATCCCGATGCTCCTGCTGATCGGATGGAGGGGAGGGCCAACTGCCAAGGATGAGCCACAGCACAAAAAAATGGGCAAAATCACACTAGAACTTTTGCAGACACTGGAAATACCCTATGAAATACTCGGTGAAAATTACGCAGAAACGATAAAAAATGCAGCGGCCCATATGAAAAGCAGAAAATCGCCTTATGCGATTGTTGTCAAAAATGACACATTCGAAAAATATGAATTAAGGAGCAAAAAAGAGACTAATTACGGGTTAAACAGGGAAGATGCAATAAATCTCATTGTCCCTTTGCTTGACGAGAATGGCATAATTGTATCAACAACCGGAATGACCTCAAGGGAATTGTTCGAGATAAGGGAAGCAGGCAAGGAAGGCCATGAAAAGGATTTCCTCACAGTGGGATGCATGGGTCATTCCTCATCGATTGCTCTGACACTTGCAGCGGAAAAGCCCGGAAATGATGTCTATTGCCTTGACGGCGACGGGGCCTTAATAATGCACATGGGAGCTTTGGCTATAATAGGGCAGCTGAAGCCGAAGAACTTCAAGCACATTGTTTTCAATAATTTTGCCCACGATTCCGTCGGAGGGCAGCCAACCGCAGCCTATAATATCAATATTCCGGCAATTGCGAAAGCCAACGGCTACACAGACGCATTTTCCGCAGAAACCAGAGAGGATATAATAAGCAAGATAGAAGATATGAAGGAAATGGATGGGCCAGTTTTGCTTGAAATCAAAGTGAACAAAGGCGCAAGAAAAAACCTTGGAAGGCCTACAACAACGCCAATCCAGAATAAGGAAGCTTTTATGGGGTTTTTGAAAGGATAAAATGCCGCAGCAAGAATATTTAGGCTATAATTCGATAGAAAACTTAAGAAATATTTTATCTAAGCACATCCCTAAATCCATTTTTTTAGTTACCCATAAAGATTCTTATGAGAGATGCGGGGCAAAATCAATAATAGACAGTTTTCTGAATAGCAGCAATCTAGCCCATTTTAATGATTTTGAGATAAACCCAAAAATAGAAGACATTGAAAGAGGAATCAACATTTTTAAAAAGAACAATTGTGATTTTGTAATTGCCGTTGGGGGAGGCAGCGCCATGGACACTGCTAAATCAATAAATCTTTTTGCCAATAATCCCGGCAATCCAATGGACTATATCCAAAAAAAGCAAATTATAGAAAATAAAGGCAAAACTTTAGCCGCTATACCGACAACTTCCGGTTCCGGGAGCGAAGCAACGAAGTTTGCAGTCATTTACACTGAAAAAATAAAGCAGTCTTTGGAGCACGAATTCATGCTTCCTGATTACGCAATTGTCGATCCGCAGTTTACAATGAGCCTGCCAAAGTATGTCACTGCATGCAGCGGCATGGATGCCTTATCGCAAGGTATAGAATCCTATTGGTGTGTCAATTCAAATGAAGAATCAAAAAAATACGCAAAAGAGGCAATCAAGCTCGTAATTAAAAATCTTTCTGCTGCTGTAAACAATCCCTCTAAAGAGTCAAGGGAGGCAATGTCAAAAGCAGCTCATTTGGCAGGAAAAGCCATCAATATATCAAAAACAACAGCCTGCCACGCAGTCTCTTACCCAATCACCTCTTATTTCAATCTTCCCCATGGGCATGCAGTGGCATTGACCTTGCCATCAATGCTGATATATAACTCTAAAGTCGATGAAAACAGCTTATTGGACAAAAGAGGCATAATTTATGTCAAAAAAACCATTAATGAAATCATAAAATTCATTGATGCTAAAAGTGCTGATGATGCGGGCAAAAAATTGCAAAATTTGATGATTGGCATAGGATTAAGCACTCAACTGGGCCAATTAGGAATAAAAACCGAAGACGATGTCAAATTGATAATCCAGCGGGGCTTTAACCCGCAAAGGGTCAACAATAACCCAAGAAGATTAACTGAAGAGGCTTTGAAAGAAATTCTGGAAAAAATAAGATGAAAGCAATGCTGCTAAATTCAGGAGTAGGTAACAGACTTAGGCCATTTACAGATAGCAATCCAAAATGCCTAATAAAAATCAATCATGACACCATCCTTGAGCACGAAATAAAAAACCTTTTGCATTACGGAATCAGGGATATAATAATAACAACCGGATTTTTCGAGGAAAAAATCAAGGATTTAATAAAAAACAAATTTCCTGAAGCAAACGTAAAATATGCAAAGAGCGACAAGCCGGACACAACAAATGCCATTTACTCCATGTGGCTGGCAAGGTACTTGGCGGATGACGACATATTGCTGATGCATGGCGACATGATTTTTGATAAAGAGCTGCTTGGAAGGCTCCTAAAATCAAAGCATCCCAGCTGCGCTTTAGTCAACAACAAAATAGAATTGCCGGAAAAAGACTTTAAGGCCAGGATAAACGGAGGCACTGTCATGGAAATAGGAGTGGATGTTTTCGGCAAAGATGCATTTTTCCTTGCTCCGGTTTACAGGATATCAAAAAAAGATTTTAGGCTATGGATGGAAGAAATAAGCAAATTCATAAAGAGGAAAGATGTCACGGTATATGCGGAAAACGCCTTTAACAATATTTCCTCAAAACTCAAGCTTTATCCTGTTTATTACCAGGATGAATTCTGCATGGAAATAGACAATTTTGATGATTTACAGAAGGCAAGGAAGTTTTTTAGGCGAAAATAGGCCTTTTTACATTAAAAACATTCAATTATTTTACTATCCTCCTATACAAGTCCTTTACTTCCCTGATATCTATAATCCTGAACAAAAACAGCATAGCTGCATAGATTATTCCAGATATTACCAGGATAATAGCTGTTTCTGCCCAAATATTAAGGGATAATACTCTCTTTAAGGCCCATATTAATAAGGTAAAGATTGCGCCAGCTAAAACCGTTCTTGCCCATATCCCTATGGGGAAAGACAGCTTTATGTATTTTCTCACATCCTTAAAGGTCAGGGCCATGATTATGAAATAGCTGGATGCTGTCGAAATTGCAGCCCCGATTATGCCGATAACCGGAATTAAAATCAGGTTTAACACGAAATTTAAGGCCGCGCCGAAATAAATAATTTTGCTGTATATCTGCGGCTTTCCGATGCCAGCAAAGAAGTTAGAGTTTATAACACTCAAAACAGCGAATATCATGCCTACAGCTAAAATTTTCATAGAAGTGCTGGCTGATAGATAGTCTTTTCCGTACAAAATCTGTATCAGCAAGTCGGTAAATGACAGCATAACCAAAGCCAATGGAATAATCATTATGATGGAATACTTATAAAGTGATTCCATGCCTGCTATCAGTATCTTCTTGTTGTTTTTTGCCCACAGCTCGCTTGTCAGCGGAAGCAGGACAGCTGCAATAGGGAGTATAAAATTCCTCAATGCCCTGGCAGTCGGCAGCGCAACGCTGTACAAGGCTACAGCCTTTAAATCGGTAAAATAGGTTAACATTACAATATCCGTAGAGCCTAAGATCACAACACCAACACTTATAGATATAACATGTATCCCATACTTGAACAGTCTTTTTATCAGTTTTTTATTAAAGGAAAATTTTGATTTAAGAAAATCCGGAAAAACCTTCTTGACCAGTATCACGCTGAAAAGCACAGTTATGATGGCCGAGGCAATGACATATGCATAAGCAGGGCTTAAAACACCATAATTTAGCTTTAGCCCAATTATGATTATAGATATTAATAACAATCCCCTTATTACGTCTATGCCGGAGAAGTAAACCGGCTTTTTGAACCCCTGAAAGGCAAATTTCAAGGTCTGCACAAAACTGTCAATGAAAAATGCTACTGCAAGGACTTTAAGAAGAATACCAGCTTCATCATATTTAAAATAGTTTGCTGCAAGAAAATCGGAAAGAATGTAAAGAACTATTATGACCACAGAATTTGTCAATAGCTGTATAAATGCAGAATACATTATGCAATTCTTTATCATGCTGCTTTTCTTCTTGTGCACAAATTCCGGGATGAATTTGGCCAGTGCGCGGTCAAAGCCCAGGCTCTTGAAGATGCCAAAAATCCCCACAAAAGCAAACACGGCATAAAAAAGCCCAAACTCTTCCACTGAAAGGTTTCTTGCCAATAGCACCCTGACTACATAACCCAAAATAGCTGCTATAATGGAAATCAGCAGAATTGTTGTTGCGCCCCTGACAGCGAATTTCGTATAGCTTTCCATCATTAACCGGCTTTTATTGCTATTTAAATTATTTATGAATTATCAGCACTGGAAACACATTGCCCAAACAAAACCAAAAATTTATAAATCAAGTAGGATACTTCCACGATATGGAAAATCATCCAGGCATTGAGAATTCCGGAAATCCAAGTGAAATAAAGCATAAAGACAGCTCCGGAAGAATACTCCTGAATGTTGTCGAAAGCGGCCATGACGCAAACATTGCGGATAATGGCGCTAAAGCCACCAACGGCAGCCTGAATAAAAAATCCGCTGTGCAGCCCCTTAATTTCACCCATCATCTGCACAAGGTTTTGAACAAGGCAAACCAGCTGCCCTCTTACTTCATTTTTTACCCTACCAGCAGGTGCAACCTTAGCTGCAAGCATTGCTTTTACCATGATAGCCTAAACAAGAAATTCAACGAGCTTACGCTGGAAGAGATTGACAAGTTCACCAAGACCATGGATCCTCTGCTGCACCTGATCCTTACCGGAGGGGAGCCTTATCTGAGGCACGATATAGACGAGATTGTCAGGATATTCTATGAGAACACCAGGGTTCCTATAATCTCAATACCATCAAACGGGTTTTTCAGGGACAGGATGGTGCAAAAAATCAGGAACATGATGGAATGGTGCCCTGAGCTGGTGCTCAACCAGCTGATTTCGCTGGACGGCCTGAGGGAAGAGCACGACAAGATCAGAGGGCCGGGGAGCTTTGACAAGTCCATCAAAACGCTTAATACATTAAAAGAGCTGCAAAAAGAGTACGGGCGCATAAATATCGGCATAGTAACGACATTCACATCACTAAACCAGCACAATTTCAAGGAAATTATCAAGGGAGTCTTTGAGATAGCCAAGCCGGACAACATAACCATCACATTGATAAGAGGAGACCCAAAAGAAAAGATCAATGTCAATCTCGATATAAGCCTTTACAGGGAGGCTGTAAAGTACAGGGACTCATTATTCTTTTCCAAAGAGATGCCGGGACATATAGGGTTCAAGGGGAATAAAATAGCCACTGCTGCAAGAGTGATACTGAATGAGAAAGTGGAGCAGATTTACCAGACAAAACAATACCAGATGCCGTGCTACGCGGGAAACTTAAGCGGAGTGATGTATCCGGAAGGCCAGGTGCACCCGTGCGAAATCCTGGACAATTCCCATGCACTAGGCAACATCAGGGAATTTAACTATGACTTCAGGAAACTGTGGCTGTCCCAAAAAGCCAAGGAAGAGGTCAAATTTATCCGGGGCACAAACTGCTTCTGCACGCATGAATGCTTTAACACAGTAAACATACTCTTCAATGCAAAGTTCTATCCAAGGCTCATAAAAATTGCGTCTTCTATCTGATCCCGCATATTTTCAATATCTCTTTCCCAGGAGGAAATCAACAAACCCTAAAATTATTCCTATCTGCGTCAGGGAATTGTTTATTATGGACACAAAAAAAGCCAATGCAGAAAATCCAATACCTTTCTTCCTAGCCATGTACAAAAAGTAATCAATATTTATTAAAAAAAACATGCCGACTAAAAAAATCAATGCAAAAAACAATGAGCTTATGGGGAAAAAAACCAGCATCGCCAAGCCGAACAGTATAATGAAAGACAACGGGATAGATGCCAGCAGGGAAAAGCTGGAATGGCTTCCTTTCAATTCACGCGCGTCAAAGAGGTGCTTTTTTCTCAGGAGGCTTTTTATCTTGTCAAACCCCGTCCTGAAATCCTGCCTTACCAATGACTTAAAATTAAACTTTTTCATATGCATTACCTGAATGCTATTATCATAGAGTATCTTATGGCCCCTCCTCGTAAGCTCAATTCCAAACTCCTCGTCCTCTATAGATGCGTTTCTGATTGAAGCGTCAAAACCGTGGCTATCGAGGAACACATCCTTCTTTATTGCGGTGCAAAACGAGGCTATGCTGTTTGAGTATCTTCCGGAACACTTTTTAAAATGGTAATGGAGCGTTATGTTCTTGAAAAAAGAGAAGAAATTGGCATAGTAAGGAACCAAAGTGTAGTTTCCCTGGAGCGCGCTTATCTCCCTGTGTGTTTCAAACGCATTTTTCACCGCTTCCAGAAAACCACTGCTTGCAAGAACATCGGAATCAATGAAAATCAGTATCCTGCCTTTCGCTTCCTTTGCTCCAAAATTCCTGGCAAACCCCGGGCCATTGTTTTTTTCCAGGTAGAAATACCTCACTTTATATTTTTTAATAACATCTTTATGGCCTATGGTCGATCCGTCGTCTATGACCAGCACTTCAAAGTTCCTGTAATCCTGCGAGAACACTGACTTCAAGCACTTGTCCAGCAGATCCGGCCGGTTAAAAACAGGAATGATTATGGATATTTCAGGGATTTTTCCTTTAGCCATCAATTATCCCCCCAAACGTTTTCCATATTTATAATCCTCCCAAGAACGCTCATCCTAGGCAATCATTTAATATCGAACTTGTGTATTTTTTTGATGCCTGATTTCTGGAGCCTGTACTGAATCAGGGATTTCATTATATTGAGCCCGTAGACAATTGAATTCCGAAATGATATATTGTGGGACTCAGGGCCGTAGTGGGTAGGTATCGGAATTTCCGCTATCCTCTTTTTTTTGATGTGAAGCTGGATAAGTATGTCAGTGTCAAAGCTGTAGCCGTCTGTGCACCTTTCGATTGCTATGTCTTTCAAGGCGTCAATCCTGTATGCCCTGAAGCCTGTATGGTATTCTGAAAGCCTCAGCCCCAGGACAGCATTTTCAACAGCTGTCAGGAGCCTATTGCCAAAGTATTTCCAGATCGGCATGCCTCCTGCAAGCGGATTTCCAAGGAATCTTGAGCCCATCGACGCATCAGCCTTCCCTTCGATTATTGGCTTTATCAGCTGGGGTATATACTCCGGGGCATACTGGACATCGCCGTGCAGCATCACTACCACATCATAGCCTTTTTTTATAGCATAATTATAGCCCTTTTTTTGGTTGCCGCCATAGCCAAGATTCTCCTTATTCCTGTAGATGTTCAGTTTTTTTACCTTGTTCCGGTATTTGTAGCCAAGTCCGGCGTAATAAGTATTGTCATCACTGCAATCATCAAAAACATATATTTCCTCTGCTCTTTTCTTTATTTCATCAGGTATCCTTTCTATAGCTGATATCAGGGTTCGGACAGCCTGGTATGCTATAATAAAAATTGCAATCTTCATTTTTTTGCCCATTTTCTGCCCCAAGTCCCGTGTAAAGGTTAATTATTTAAATATATTATTTTTACCAGTCCTATTTGAAGAGTTAAAGGTGACTGCATGATAGAAGGAGTAAAAGTCAAGAAGCTTAAGAAGATTGCGGATTACAGGGGCTTCCTGATGGAAATGCTCCGTGACGATGATGATTTTTACGTGAAATTCGGCCAGGTTTATATGACCGTATGCAATCCCGGAATTGTCAAGGCATGGCACTACCACAAAAAGCAAAGCGACAACTTCGTGATAATAAGGGGAAAAGGGCGCATAGGGCTTTATGACGGGAGGGAAGGGTCAAAAACAAAAGGTAAGGCCATGGAATTCACAGTGGATGAGAATAATCCTATCCTGGTATTCATACCTCCAGGGGTGCTTCATGGGTATGAGACAATAGGAAATGAGCCTTGCTATCTTATAAACTGCGTCACAGAGCATTACGACTATGGCCATCCTGATGAGCATAGGGTAGACCCTTTCGATAACGATATCCCTTTCAAATGGAACAACAAGAAAGGCGGATAAGCATACATAATTCTTAATCAGGACCAATAATAACCTTTTTATAACCTTAAGCAAAACAAGAGCTATTTTAATCAATGCAATTAGCCTTAAAAATCAATAAACAAACGAAATAAAATCCCAATAACAGGGGCAAAAGGGCATAATAACAAATGAAAATAGTCATTTTAGGGACAAATGGAATGCTTGGAAAGGATATCGCAGAAGCTTTCAGTAACTTTGATGTTTACCCTTTTGATAAAAGAGAGCTGGACATAACAAATGCCAGACTATTAGATATGAAACTTAAGGCAATAAAGCCGGATTTTGTCATAAACGCAGCAGGATACACCGATGTTGACGGATGCGAAACAAACAAGGAGCTTGCTTATAATGTAAATGCAAATGGAGTAAAAAATATTGCTGTTTCATGCAGCAAATACGGCAGCACATTAATCCATATCAGCTCTGATTATGTTTTTGATGGGGAAAAAGACGGCTATAGCGAGCATGCCAATCCAAGCCCCATAAACATTTACGGAGACTCAAAGTACAAGGGCGAGCTTTACTTGATGGATGCTTCCAAAAGATACTACCTTATACGCACATCATGGCTTTTTGGGAAAAACGGCAGGAATTTTGTAGATACAATATTAAGACTGTCGAAAACAAAAACCCAGCTGGAAGTCGTCAATGACCAGAGGGGAAGCCCCACATACACAAAAGACCTGTCAATCGCAATCAAGAATATGATAAACAATAATCCTGAATTCGGAATATACCACCTGACTAACAGCGGGGTTTGCACCTGGTTTGAGTTCGCAAAGGAGATAATAAAAATCAAAGGCCTGAAAGTCGATATAGAGCCAATATCAAGCGAAAAATTGAACAGGCCGGCGAAAAGGCCGAAATGCTCAGTGTTGATAAACAACAAACTGCCGAAGCTCAGAAACTGGAAAGAGGCAGTTAAAGACTACTTGGCCAATGAGAAATAAATGGCAATATTGCACTTAAGGGATATAATATAATGCCGCGCTTTTTTGGTCTTTGCCGGCTTCTTTAATTATCACCCATTTAGCCGGGGGATTGAAAACTTCTTCCTGGAAGGAAAATTCCATGAAAGGATGGGCTTCCTTGACTGCCTGGATAATGTTTTTGTCCACCAGGACATACGCATCTCTTATCTTGCTTAAATCATGCATTGGCTTTCCTGCATCAGTTTGCACATCAAATTCTTTAATCTCAATATCTCCTTTGTATCCGGACAAATACCCAAGGACAGCTTTGGACCTCTTATCTGTATATAACGGCTTGTCCAAATCGCTGACAGCAGGATAAAGGCTGGCAAGGTTTTGGGTTACCTGCTTTGTATCCTGCTCCAGGTAAATGAAGCCAATTGAAGCTGCAAAAAGCATCAAAATAATTGACGGCATAAGGGCTTTTCTTATCACTTCCTCGTTGCTCAGCAAAAAATAAGACAACAGCATTATTCCCGGAAAAATTACAGGAAACAGGTATCTGGGGACTCCTGCGAAGGGCAAATAACTGGAAAGGCTCGTGCTGCCAAAGCTTATGTAAAGCAAAAGTACGCTAAACCAAATTATTAATGGGTAGGTTTCTTTTTTTCTTAACAATATCGAGTAAACAAGTGCTATGAATATAAAAGGAAAAAACAGGCCAAATTGGCTGCTGGTGAACAATAAATACGGATAATGCACAAGAGAAGATGGAAATGAGCCCCTGCCAAAGAAACCCGAGCTTTCCACAACATCTTCGTAATTCTGACTCAACGAATGGTACCTGTAAAACGGGTCACCTGTATTAAGCATAAATAATATAGACTCAAAACTAAAAACCACAATAAAGCCGGCTAATATATACAAATAATTCAGCTTTATTTTCCTATAAAATATGGCATAAGCGCCAAAGAAAAGCACTATTAAAACTGCAGTCTCCCTAAATGTGTATGCTATGCCGATAAAAAGGCCAGAAAGGATGTAGCTCAGATTCATTTTTAATTTTTTCTGACACCTCTCACCAAGCAAAAAGAGGAATACGCCAAGGCCGATGAAAAATGCTGAGGGCAAGTCGCTCACGAGCCTAGTGGCAAAAATCACGTCCAAGGGAAAAAACGAGAGGAGAAAAGCAGACAACAAACCGACCTTTTCACCAAACAGAAATCTTCCAAAATAAAATATCAATATCATGCCTGCAATTGAGAACAGTAGTACAGGAAATACCGAGGAAAAATCATTAACTCCGAACAAGCCGTACATGAAGCTGACTGAATATAAAAAGAACAGCCTCATTCCCTGGTGGGTGCCGGGAAATGCATAATCATCTTGCGACAGGTCATATGCATACTTCGTGTATCCCAGGTCATCAGATGCTCCTATGCCGCTGAAAAAATACAGCCTAAGCGCTATTCCAAAAAGTATTATTAATGCAAGCCATATTAAGGATTTCCCTCTGATTTTCCTTCCCGGTTCTGCAGCTGCCATCTACCACGAACTGTAAATTTTTAATGCAACTTTTTCTATGGAAAAATTATCCAAAATCCTCTTCCTCCCTTTTGTTGCAATCTTTTCAGCCATAAGATTATTTTTCATTAAAGATAATATATTATCTGCCATGTCCTGAACATCAAATCTTTTTGAAACCAAACCATAGCTCTCATCAGGAATGACAAATTTCCTGCCCCCGCACTCCATCACCACAACAGGAATCTGGCATGCCATGGCCTCGTTTGCTGCAGGAGTAATTTCCTGGTAATTTGCAAGGACAAATATGTCTGAAAGGTTATAAATCTTTGCCAGCTCATCATGGCCCTTTTTGCCCAGGAATCTTACATTATTCTCTATGCCAAGGCTTTTTGCCAGGTTTTCCAGATAATCCCTATAATAGCCTTCTCCAACAATCCACAGTTCTGCGTTTTTATAGCCCTTATCAGTTATCTTTTTTAGCGCCCTTATTATAAGATGATGGCCCTTTAATTTATACAACCCGCCAACAGATAGCAATATTGTTTTATTCTGCATCTTTTTTATTTTTAATGCCTTAAACGTCTTTGTATCTGTGGCATGGCCGATTATTATTGATTTTCGTGAATTTTTACCTATCAGCCTTAATTTAACGGCCCTTTCCTCTGCCTGGGGATTTGTGAATAAGAAAGCAGATGCATAATCGTAAGCCCTTTTTACCATAGGAACAACAATAAACTTTGCCAATTTAAACAGGAAAAACCCCTCAACTGTCTGTGATGTCCTGTAAATCAGCTTTGCATTGTATTTCTTTGCCGCCTTATAAGACTGGTATGCAAAGCCATAGAATTCAGGGTTGCTGGATTCTATGACATCATAGCCTTTTAATTTTTCAATGAGGTCAGTGTACCAAAACCTGGGAATTCCAAGAACAAGCAATATTTTTTCAATAAGGGTCTTATAATCAATGCTCTTAATTTTCTCTATTTTAAAGCCCTTATATTTTATATTATTTTTTTTGTCAGTAAAGATTGCAGCTTCTATGTTCCTGTTTTTTATCAAATATCCGTATACCTTAAGCAAATTTGCAAGGGAAGAATGTATGTCATCGACCGTTGGTATTACAATGGCAACTTTGAGCTTTTTCATAGGAAAGAGTTATGAGAAACTATTTAAATAGCTTTACTTTCTCGGAACGCATGAAAATTGCAAGCATCGTTGGCACAAGGCCTAATTTCATGAAGATAGCCCCGTTGGCAAACCAGTTCAAAGAATTTGGGATAGGGCATATACTGATACATACAGGCCAGCATTATGACAATGAGATGAGCAAGCTGTTCTTTGACGATTTGGAGATTCCCAAACCGGATATAAATCTTGGCGTGGGCTCCGGTACAAGAGAAAAGCAGATTGAAATCATAAAGCACAAACTGGAGCCGATACTGAAAGAAGAGGATCCTGATTTAGTGATAGTTGTTGGAGACGTGAATTCAACCCTTGCCGGGGCCGAGGCAGCAAAAAAACTCGGAATCAAAGTTGCACATGTGGAAGCAGGCCTGAGGAGCTTTGACAAGGATATGGTGGAGGAGCTTAACAGGATAGAAACGGACAAGATAAGCGACTTCCTGTTTACAACGGAGAAGAGCGGCAATGAGAACCTAATAAAAGAAAAAATAGATGAGGAAAAGATTTTTTTTGTCGGAAATGTGATGATAGACACTTTATTGAGCCACAGGGAAAAAGCGGAAAAATCCGATATCTTGAAGAGGCTTAATCTCAACAAAAAAGAATATTGCACACTGACACTGCACAGGCCTACCAATGTAGACACAAAAGAAGGATTTGACAATATCATCGATATCCTGGAAAAGCTGCAGGAAAAAATCAAAATCGTGTTTCCAGTACATCCAAGAACAAGAAAAAACATTGAAACATTCCATCTGGAAAAGAAAATCGGGAGCATGAAGAATCTAATAATCATTGAGCCTCTTGGCTACCTTGACTTTCTCTGCCTCATGGACAACAGCAAAATTGTGCTTACAGACTCAGGCGGAATACAGGAAGAGACGACTGTCCTGGGGATTCCGTGCATCACCTTGAGAAAAAATACGGAAAGGCCAGTTACTTTTGAAGAAGGCACCAACACGATAGTGAGCACCGATAAGGATAAAATAATCAAAAAAGCCCTTGACATCCTGGACGGAAAAGTCAAATTTAAAAACAAAATACCGGAACTTTGGGACGGAAAGGCTGCAGAAAGAATCAGCATGATAATTCTGAAGCACTTCAATTAAAATGGAAAAAAGCAGGCAGGCAAGAAGCTTGAAAGAAAGGATAAAAAAGTATGTCCCATTCCTGGCGCAAATCCAAATTTATAAGCTTGTCAAAAAAACAAGGTTTTTGAGGCATAAAATATCCAGCAAGATTCTGGGTAAGGAAGACATAAAAAAAGCCTTTAGGCAGGCCGGCCTGAAAAAAAATGACATCGTTGTTGTGCATTCTTCTCTTGGCAGGATCGGGCATGTAAAGAACGGGGCTGATGCTGTTATAGATGCTTTCCTGGAGATAATAGGCAAAAATGGGCTGCTTATCATGCCGGCTTTTTCCGCATTGAACTATGATAAAAAAAGAAAAATGCATGTTTTTGATGTGAAAAAGACCCCAACTTATACCGGTGCAATCCCTGAGACTTTCAGAAAACGGGAAAATGTAAAAAGAAGCATATCCCCTACGCATTCCTACTGCGCTTTTGGCAGGAGAGCATCTGAATTTGTGAGAAACCATGAGAACTGCGACAACCCTTTTGCCATGAACGGCCCTTTTGGGAAGATTTACCGCTGGAATGCAAAAATTTTCCTCATCGGGGTTGATCAGCTCGCAAATACCCCTTTGCATATTGTAGAGGACAAGACGGAGTTCCCTGTCAAAGTCTTTACTGACAAATTCAAAGTTCTAGTCATAGATGATGGAAAAGAGAAAATAGTAAAGGCAAGAAAGCACCTGGACAGCCTGAGAAGGCATCGTGACCCCAACATACTGGAAAAATACTGCATGAGCTATGGGGTGATGAAAATACACAGGCTCGGAAGCACAGAACTTAGGATCCTAAATGCAAAGGATTTTGTCCATATGATGGAGGAGCTTGTCAGGAAAAACATAACAATATACCACGCAAAATGAGCCTGTGCTTTATTTCCTGCATTTGATGTAGGCCCATTCCACGGCGAAGGATTTGCTGTCTGCAAGGGAATTTTTCTCCTCCAGTTCCCGGAAAAGCTGTTTGGCTGCCAGAACAATTGCTGCATCCCTGTCCCTTTCTTCTTTTGGCGAAGGATACCTTCCCCCTATTTCCGGCAGTATGCCTGCCTGCAATCTCCTGACCCTGAGAAAATTCATCCAATCTGCGTACTTTACCCTGATTTTTTTGTAGACAGGATTTTCATGCTGAAAACCAGCATGATTCAATGCTTCCAGATAAACATCCATGTCCCTTGGAGACGGAAAAACAAATTTTCTTTGCGGAATCTCCGATACAATGCGCTCAGAAATGCCCGCTTTATACTCTTCAAACATGGGATTGCTGTTTATCATGCCCAACGCGATATCATGGACGCTGTGTATCGTATCTTCTATCATCAGCACATCTTTTGGCATGCCTTGCCTGGATATATTGCCGCTCTGGAATACAAATTTACCGGGACTTTTAAGCGCCCTGAAGATGCCGCTGAATGCATTTTCCAGGTCCGGCACCAGATGGAATGTGTTGGCAGATATCACCATATCAGCCGCATTTTTTCCGATTGTCTTGTCCAGGGTGCCATATTTGCCGTCCTTCTTGCCGAGAATAAAAAAAGACACATTCGGATTTTTGCCCAGGATCTCATAAGCCTTTGCAAGCCAGGCCGGTGAATTGTCGACGAGCCACAAGCTTATTTTTGCATCAAGCTGCTCCAGGATGCTTATTGCAGATGCTCCTGTGCCGGCGCCGAAATCCACCACAATATCATTTTCATCTATATCGGGCTTAATTATGGCTATCAGCTCATTTATATTATCCACATTCCAGCTGGCACCAATAACCGCATTATGGTAGCCCTCAGCGCCTTTTGAAACCGGCATGTCAGGGATCCATTTCTTCTGCATCGCATTAATCTGATTCATTTTTTCCATGCCAATCGAAACTTTTTAAACAATGAATTTCATCAATGATGAGTAGTTTTTAACATATTTTTCCGAAACTCAAATAATCTTCATATGCATTCCCGGGTTTGCTTCCAGCAATAATGCATCAATGAAAAATTTTGCTGCCCAGTTCGGGAAGCAAAATGGAGCGTACCATCCATAAATAGGAAAGGCTCCCGGAATTCCGCCTCTTATAGCCTTGTTCGAGGATGACAAGTTCTGCACCTTTTTCATATAATTGTTGCTCTTTTTTGCCGCATCGATGAACCTTTCATCCTTTGTTTCTATGAATAATTTCTGCCATATTATTGACATCTGGGAATTTCCTGTGAGGCAGGACCATTTCACGCTGCTTTTCCAGTCCTTATCGAAGCTGCCCGGAAGAGAGCCATCATTTCTTTGCCTGCCTGCCAATGCCAAGGCAGCTTTTTCGGCAGCTTTTACATACGCTGTTTTTTTCAGGTAAAGCCCCGATTCCAAGATGCCCCTTATTGAATATGCAATCGTATGGACTAAAGGCTCCTGGCCGGGGTAGAATCCGTTATTCTGAAACCAGCCGTTTTCCTGCTGCTGCGTCAAAGCCCAAACTATATTTTTTTCAGCGGCTTTCTTATAAGAGCCTTTTTTGCTTATCTTATGCGCCAGAAGAATGGCCCATGCAGTCCTGGAATTATATGTATGCATATGGCCCAGGTATTCATTTTTTCTCCAGCACCCGTCCTTGTCCATGACAGACAACAGCCAGTCTGCCGCTTTGACGGCTGCTTCCCTGTATTTTTTGCTTTTAGTCTCTTCGTAAGCCCTGCATAAACCAAAAATCACCTGGCCTGTGTTGAAGACTATCGGAGTGTCTTTTTTTCCCGCTCCGGGGAATGCTCCGGAAGAAAGCTGGAAATTCAATTCAAAATCTGCCATCTCAACAGCCTTTTGCCTGTAAACAGGATTTTTTGAGAAATGCGCATAATTAAAGAAAGTGGGTATGATATATCCTGTGGTTTCCACATAGGAATAAGACCATCCATCAAACAGGGAATAAAGCGCGCTTACGCCTCCATCATTGTTCTGCTCCTGGGCATAAGACAGCCAATCCATTGCAGCTTTCATATGGGTTTCATTCGGATATGTCTTATTATAGAGCTTAAAATAATCTTTTATAGATAAGGATGAAATCTGATAAAATTTTCCCGGATTAAGCCCTTTAATGATGTAATTTATGTATCTCATTCTTAATCATCCCTAATCATCCTCAATAGTCATAAAATCCTTTTCCTGTTTTCCTGCCAAGCCTGTTTTGCCTTATCAAATCTGACAATATTGGAGACGGCTTGTATTTGTAGTCATTCAGCTGCTTAAAGAGGCTGTTAAGGATATCAAATGCAACATCAATCCCGACAAGATCCAGGATTGTTATAGGGCCAAGGGGATGGTTTGCAGTCAGCATCATGCTCCTGTCGACATCTTCTTTTGTTGCAATGCCTTTATAGACCGTGTTTGCAGCTTCATTTAGCATCGCGAACATTATCCTGTTGAACAGAAAACCGGGCTCATCCTTTACTAAAACCGGCTCTTTGCCTATTTGCCTGGCAAGGCTCAGAATGGCGCTTTTTGTTTCCCTGCTTGTTTCCGGCAGCATCGGGATTTCAACAACTTTCATAAGCGTTGCAGGATTTGAAAGATGGAATCCTATTATATTCTTTTTGTGCTTGCAATTCGCTGCAATCACGTGCAACGGGATAGTTGAAGAGTTTGAGGCAATGATTGCATGATCTGACGCTACCCTGTCAAGATTTTCAAATACTTCCTGCTTTATAGCCCTGTCTTCCTTAACTGATTCAATGAGCAGATCGCATTCCGACAAACTGGCATAGCTGCCTTCTATCTTTAATCTGCCAGCCATTTTCTTATCATAGAACAGCTTGCGGCAGTGGTCTTTCGCATCTTTCTTCCTTGAAACCATCATTACATAAAAGCCCCTGCTCAGGAAAAGCTCCGCTGTCTGGCAGCCCATTGTACCGCATCCTACTATGCCAATTTTCCTGATTCCCATACTTGCATGGTTTTTAACCAGCTTTAAAAAGCTTTTCACAGAGTAAATATCATAAATTCCTGACGATATACCATGAATGAAAACATGGATATGCAAATAGTTAACTTTAAATAGTAACCAAAAAATTCAAATAAAAATATTAATGCCATAAAATTAATTACAAACAGCAAAAATAAATAAAACTGGGTTTAATATAAATGAACATAATATTCACTGGTGGTTCAGGATTCATAGGATTGCCTATTGTAAAAAAGCTTCTTGACAGGGGGCATCATGTTAGGATAATAGACCTTGCAAAACCGGAAATATCGCACAAGAACCTGGACTTCGTGAAAAAATCAATTCTTGAAGACATCCATAAAGACATAACAGGGTTTGATTTTCTGTTCCATTTTGCAGCCAATATCGGCGTGAGCTTCAACGATTCCCATCCTTTAGAGACCATGGAGGTTGACCTTGAGGGATCCGCAAAGGTTTTCAAAACAGCCATAAAGGCCGGAATCAAGGATATGATGTACGCTTCTTCATCTGAGGTATACGGAAACCCAAGGGAATTGCCGATAAAGGAAGACAGCATAAAGGGCCCGGTTTCATCGTATGGGGTAGCAAAACTTGGATCGGAGATTTACGCAAATTCCTATAACCAGCAATTTGGGGCAAACATAAAGATTGTCAGGTTCTTCAATGTCTATGGGCCCAGGCAATCCATTAAATTTGTCGTTCCAATATTCATAACCAAAGCGCTAAAAAATGAGCCAATACCTGTTTACGGCGATGGGTCGCAAGCCAGATGCTACACTTATGTGGATGATGCGATAGATGGGGCTTTGGATGTCTTTGACAAAGGCGAGAAAGGCGGAAATTATAATATAGGCAACACCCACCCAACCACAGTATTGCAGCTTGCTGAAACAATAAAAGAAATAACCAAATCATCCTCAGAAATAACAGTCATGGGCTATGGGCCGGAAACAAGGCTAAGAAAAAGAGAGGTAGACTACAGGATCCCAAGCATGGAAAAAATGCGAACCCTTGGGTGGGAAGCAAAGACGCGCATAAGAGAAGGAGCAATTAAGACTGCCGATTGGATAAAGAAAAATCTCTAGTTCTCATCCGGCTCAATAATAACCTTTAAATAATTAGGCTCAGCACTTGCTATTGTGAAAGTTTTAATAACCGGGGGTAAAGGCGCACTGGGAAGGGCCCTTTGCAGCAAATTTGAAGGAGCTTATTGCCCGAGCCATGGAGAGATGGACATAACGGACCCAAAAGCTGTGGATAAAATAATATCCAAATACAATCCGGACGTTTTGATTCATACAGCAGCTGTTGTCGGAGTAAGGGAATGCGAAGACGACAAGGAGAAAGCCTGGAATACCAATGTGGAAGGAACGCAGAATATAATAAATTCATTAAAAAAATTGAATAACAACTGCTATCTTATTTATATATCGACAGCATGCGTTTTTGCCGGGGAAAAGGAAAAATACTACACGGAGAAAGATGCACCTTCACCTAAAAATTACTATTCTTTCACTAAAGCCTGCGGAGAGATTGCAGCCAGGCAATACCAGAATGCGTGCATAATAAGGACAAATTTCGCGCCCAAGGGGCAGTGGAAATATCCCAAGGCATTTACGGACAGGTTCGGGACATACTTATTCCCGGAAAATATAGCACAGGCAATCTCCGAAGTCATAGGGAAAAAGGAGAAAGGGATAATCCACATTGCCGGGGACAAGAGGATGAGCATGCATGAGCTGGCATTGCTGGCAGGCTCAAAAAATACGGGAAAAATGACATTGGATGAATACAAAGGGCCTCCAGTGACAGTGGATATGAGCTTATCAACGAAAAGATGGAAAAAATACAAGATAAACTGACAATGGAATTAAAAAAACTGAACCTGGGCTGCGGAAAAGATATAAAAAAAGGATACATCAATCTCGACCAGTCAAAACTGGAAGGTGTTGATGTAGCGTATGACCTTAACAAATTCCCATGGCCATTCCCAAAGAACTATTTTGACGAGATATATGCGAGGGATGCCATAGAGCATTTAAAAGACATATTCAAAGTCATGAGGGAAATAAACAGGATCTCAAAACCCGGAGCAACTGTAAAGCTAATTGTCCCTTACTGGCACTCTTCCGCAGCTTTTTACCCCAATCATTACTATTTCTTCAATGTTGACAGCCTGAAGCTGTTCACAGAAAAAGGCAGAAGCTATGACAACCATTACGGCTTCAAGCTTGAAAAAATAAAGCTGATACCTTCCAGGATAGGCTGGCTCATACCGCCAATACCATTGCCGAAGTCCATTTTTAAGAATGTCATAGACTTAAGGCATCTTTTCAGCTATATTTTCGGGGAAATAATAGTAAAAATCGAATTCACCCTGAAGGCAGTTAAAGATAAGTATGCTAGACAATAAAGGGCTTTTTTAAGAGGTATTTTTCACTGAAGATTTTTAGTATGTAACTATCATCAGCTTTTCTCAGCCTTTGGACTTCCCTCCTCTTCTTCAATACCAGCCTAAAATTAAGAATTATCCAGAAAATTGCCTTTAGCCTGGCAAACGCATTCCCGAACTTTAATTTGGCTAAATCCCTCAGAATTGAAGCTGCTCTCATCAAAGCAACGTAAGGCAGCATGGGCAAAATTGTTTTTATCTCAAATATCCTGAAAAAAGTCATCAAAAGATTTCTTTCCAGCAAAAAAACTGATTTTGATTGGGCCTCCCATTTTTTTGTGGTGAAGGCGTGCATGTGGTAATTTATAGCTCCATTAACCATTACAACTTTCATCCCAAGCATGCGTATCCTCAACCCAAGATCCAGATCCTCGGCATAAATAAAATAATCAGGATCAAATAAATAGCCAAATTTGCCTATGACAGATTTTCTTATAAATCCCCCTCCCATATATGGTATTTCTGTTATTTTTTTGTTTTTATCCCTGGCATAATGGCCGCAATACATTGACCTTGAGACCCATGTGCCTCCTGAAATCACCTTGGGGTCAAAATAATTAACAGAAACATAAGTTGTCATTGCAATGCTGCTGTCTTTTTCCAAAACATCTATGAACTTTTTAAAGCAGCCTTTATGCAGTATAAGGTCGTTATTCGCGAAATAGACATATTTCCCATTGCAATACCGCAATGCAGAATTTATTCCGACATACCCAAGATTTTTTTTATTAGCGACTATTTTTACATTCGGATATGCTTTCTTGACGAAATCCACGCTTCCGTCGCTTGAGGCATTATCAACAAGAATGCTGTTTATCTTATCCTTGGGGTAGTCAATCTTTGAAAGCGAAGCAAGGAAATTATCCAAAACTTCCTTTCCATTGTAATTAACGACTATTACGTCAACAAAAGGGAATTTTCCGCTCATTATATCTCTTAATCTTTCTTTAATATATATTTTTTGTAGAGGTCTTTCATATGCATAAGCCAGCTATGGTTCGGCATTGCATAAAACCCGCTTACTTCCATGCCATCCTCTATCGAGCTTATCAAAACAGAATTCAGCAGCACTTTGCAGTCATTTCCCACATCAACATGGTCTTTTATTGTACAGCCCAATCCTACCCATACCCTTTTTCCCAACTTGCAGCTTCCTCCAAGGCAGGTCATCCCGCAAATCCTGGTATCTTCGCCTATAGCGCAATTATGGCTTATGTAGACAAGGTTGTCTATCTTAGCATTGTCATCTATCCTTGTCCACGCAAAGCTTGCCCTGTCAATAACAGCATTGCTCCCAATCTCAACATTATTGCCAATTCTAACCCCGCCAATGTTTATAAGCCTTGCAGCCTTGTTTTCCCTGTCCATAACAGTGCTGAAGCCTTCTCCGCCTATAACAACGCCGGAATCTATAGTGCATTTGTTTCCAATAGAAACCTTGTCATAAATGCTCACATTCGAGCTTATAATCGTGCTGTCGCCAACCGAAACATGGCTTCCAATGACAGTATTTGGCAGTATCCTGACATTATTTCCTATCCTGACATTATTTCCAAACCTCACTGTGCTGTCGATACTGCAGCCTTTCCCAACAACCGGCTTTTCATTACCTGTATTGAAGGGCCTGAAATCCTTATGAAGGGCATTATGATATTCAATAAAAGCCAAATGAGGGTCGTCTACGATTATGTACTTGTTTCCCCTTATACCCTTGATTTTTTCATAGATATCCTTTGAGGTTAAGACAATGACACCCTGGCCATCCTTCAAGAATTTCTTATATTCAATATACTTTATGAAGCTTACTTTATTTTTTTCAATGTTCTCAAGACTACAAGTGCCGTCATTATCCGGTATGCTGTATTTTTTTTGGACAGTTTTTGGATCCATGTCAGAACTTTATTCTACCCACCTAAGTATCTCAAATGCTTCAGCATATTCTTCATTTGCCGAATGGCCGCGTATTTTTGCGACGCTTTTTAGCATCTCCGGGCTCCTCATTGCCCTTACCTCTGATTTATAGCATGAGTATGCCTTTAACTTGCGATTCATGTCAACCGGGACAAAATAATTCAGCTTGAGGGGAAAAGGGTTCCAAATGGACTGATGGAATGTCTCAAATATCAACACTTTTTTCACAAAGAAATTTGTGTCATGCGGCCTTAAAGCAACCAGCGCAGCATTATAAACAGCCCTGTGGTCCTGGTTGTAATCTGGGCAGGGTATGAAAACGCGCTCCGGCCTGAGCTTGTTTATGAGCTTTTCAAAAATAGGGATCAATTCCTGCGCTTTGTAGGAATTTACCTTGCTTTCCCTGTTATAATCCCATTTTATGCCAAGGAATGATGCTGCCGCTTCCAGCTCCTTTAATCTTTGGTTTACAGGCAGCTGGCCTGCGGCCATATTGCTCTCGTCAACCCCGCAATAATACACAAATGAATCCTCATTTAATACGCTGACACAACCCAAAGCTTCATCATCAGCGTGCGGCGAAAAAACCAAATTTTTGCATGTCATAATGACTCATCTAATCAAGTGGTTTCAATAGTGATTATTTAAACTTTTTTATACGGTAACGAAAGCAAATATTATAAAAAGGCCCAGATTAACGCCTGCCTATGATAACGGGAATTGGTGTTGATATAGAATCTGTTAACCGGTTTAAAGGCCTGTGCAAAGACAAGCATTTTCTCAGCCTCGTATTCACAAAGCGCGAGAGGGACTATTGCCAAAGAATGAAAGAGCCCCATATAAGCTATGCCGGCAAATTTTGCGCCAAGGAAGCTGTAATGAAAGCAAATTCAAAAAAACTGGATATCAAAGACATTGAAATCATCAATGCTTCAAATGATAAGCCAGAAGCCTACATCAAAAGAAAAAAGATGAAAAGCGTACACTGCAGCATCTCGCACACTAAAACCCATGTGATTGCCTTTGCAGTGATTGAAAAATAAGCTAATCATTCTTCCAGCTTTTTCTTCATCTCGTTCAAAAAATCAGCGACATATTTGCCGTTGCACACCCTATGATCGAAGGCTACAGTGAGATTGAGCTTTTTGCCGTAAGCAGCCTTTCCATCCTCATGCACTGCAGAATCATATTCTGCACCTATGCCAAGGATTGCAGACTGCCATGCATTAACAATAGGCTCAAACTGGAGTATCCCATGAGACGAAAAATCGCTGATTGTAAAAGTCCCATCCTGCAGATCCCCCACATGGATCTCTTTTTTGATCAACTGCAGCAGCAACTCCTTTATTTTTGCTGAAAATTTATCGAGCTGCAACCTGTCCGCATTATGTATTACCGGGACAAAAAGATCTGTACCGATATTCATGGCATAGCCTATATTCACATCCTTGTACCTGCAGATAAAGCCATTTTCATAATAAGAATTCAATAAGGGATATTTTAACAAGGCCCTGGCTGCATTATAGGATATGTATTCTCCAAGGCTCAGCATTATCCTTTTTTCTTTTGCATATTCCTCGACTTTTTGCAATAGCTTCCTTGTTGAAACTGATACTGTCAGGGACGACTGCAGGTATTCTTTGCTGTGGCTGAGGTACTCAATCTCGGTTTTTTTGATGTTATTTACTGCTATCCTCTCGACATTTCCACGCCGGGACTTTTGAACATTCTGAATATATTCCTTTACATCATCTTCCTTGATAATTTTACCGCTGCCTGCAAATGCATCTGACAAGTCAATGCTATGCTCCCTGGCCAGCTTCTTTGCCGAAGGGGTCGCTTTGATTTCATAATTAAACTCATTTTGCCCTCTTGCGGCAGCCTGCTCTGACGGCATTGCTGTTTTTGAGGTGCCTGCTTTTGAGCTATGTTTTCTATGCAGCTGCGGAATCTTGTCGCCTTTCTGCCCAATATAACCGACTTCGTCAAGAACATTGGCATCTTCGCCCTCCCTGCAATTCAGCGCCAAGATTTTCCCATCCCCATCCGCTTCAATCACAAAGGTGGCTTTATATGTCTCAATTTCAAATATAGGATCGCCTTTCTTTACATTGTCACCTTCCTTAAAATTCAATTTACCTATCTTAACCTCTTCAATATTTGCACCCATCTTCGGTATGAATATTACTGTTCCCATTTTTATCGCTCATTCATTGATTATGCTCCATGCTTCTTTCTCTATCCTTTCCGCAGTCGGAAGCACTTTCCTCTCAAGATCAGGAGCAGATGGAATGGGGACATCCATGGTGCATACCCTTCTTATAGCCGAGTCCAGCGAGTAAAAGCACTCCTCATTTATCCTTGCAATAATCTCTGCACTTATACCACATTCTGAATACCCTTCTTCCACGACAAGGACTTTCCCAATCCGCTTAACAGAAGACTTGATTGTCTGCATGTCAAGGGGCTTAATGGTCCGCAGGTCTATAATCTCAATTGAAATCCCTTTTTTTTCGAAAGCTTCCGCAACATCCAGGCAGTCCTTAACGCTCTTGCTGTATGTTATAATCAGGAGATCCTTCCCTTGCCTTATGACTTCTGCCTTTCCCAGCGGGATAAACTCCGGATATCCTTTTTCCTCCTCTTCAATAGCATAAAGGTTCTTATTTTCAATAAAAATCACGGGATTTTTATCCTCTATCGACGCTTTCAGCAGCCCCTTCACATCAGAATTCCTGTAAGGCGCGACAATTTTTATGCCCGGGATGTGCATAAGCGGGGCGATTATGCTCTTTGAATGTGTTGCCCCATAGCCCCTTCCGGCGCCGGCAGCAACACGGATAACCAACGGAACATTTACTTCTCCGTGCGTAAGATAACAAAAAATGCTCGCATGGTTAAAAAGCTGGTCGTAGGCCAATGTCATGAAGTCCATGAACATGATTTCTACAATCGGCTTGAGGCCATTAATTGCTGCCCCAATGCCTAGGCCGACTATTGCCTGCTCAGACATTGGCGTGTCAATGATCCTTTTTGGGCCATACTTCTCCAACAGGCCCCTGGTCGCGCCAAAACAGCCACCATATTTACCTATATCCTCGCCAATTATAAAGACCGATGGGTCTTTCTCCAAAGACTCATCAAGAGCTTCTTTTATCAGCTGGGCGTAGTTCTTTTTCATCTTAATCCTTGTATATATTTGCGCTTACCTCAAAATCTTCACGTTCAGAATTGCGGCTTATAATCTCTTCTGAGAGTGAATCCAATTTTTCCCTGATTTTTCCCTTAATCTTCTGGATTCCTTCCCCGGTTATTTTTTTTGACACCAACAGCTCTTTTTCGAGGCATGCAAGCGCGTCCTTTTCCATCCAAAATTTTTCCTCTTCTTTATCCCTATACAGATTCTGGTCATTCTTTGAGTGGCCGCAGTGCCTGTAGGTCTTCACCTCAATAAAAAACGGCTGTGGTTTTTTGCGTATTTGGGATATAAATTCCTTCGCAACAGAATCAAGCTTCCTAAAATCATTCTCATCGACCAGCTCACATTGAATATTGTAGGCCTTTACCTTGCCAATAATCTCGCTGCTATGGCCGACACTTGTGGGAGTAGACATCGCGTAATGGTTATTTTCACAAACAAAAAGAACAGGCAGATCCATAACCGAGGCAAGATTCAGTGACTCAGAGACGTAGCCTTCATTGAAACCCCCATCACCAAGGAATGCCACAACAACATTATTGCTGTTCTTGTACTTATTTGCAAACGCAAGGCCGTTTGCAATAGGTATCATTCCCCCGCTAACCCCGTTTGCAATAAAGTTCTGCTTTATGGAGCTGACATGCTGGGAGCCCCCCATGCCATGATTATAGCCGGCAGATTTGCCCATAAGTTCAGCCAAAAATTTTTTTATATCCAGCCTCTTTGAGATTGCATGTCCATGGCCCCTATGTGTGCTAGTTACAAAATCCTCATCTGTCAAATACTGGGAAATTATTGCAGGAATAAACTCCTGGCCTATGCAGAAATGGGCTGTTCCCCCAACCAAGCCGCGCTTAAACAGTTCGCTCAGCTTGTTTTCAAATTCCCTGATGAAGCAGATTTCCTCGTATATTTTTAAATCGTCCATGCCTTAGCAAACGAAAAAACATTTAAATAGGTTTCCTTTTTCTTCAAAGGCATGCAGACGAAGAAACCAAGCAAGGACGAGCTGATTGTATTTTTTTCAGAATTCTGGAAAATAGACCAGGATGAAGTCACGGATAAACTTGAGCTAAACAGCAAATCACTTCCCGGGTTTGATTCTCTACGGCTGTTCCAGTTCTTTGCAGCAGTTGAATTCAAATTCAAAGTAAAAATCAAGAAACTGAACAGCATCCGCACTTTCGGCGAACTCTTCAATAATATCTGATTCTGAACTACAGGATATCTTATTGGGTTTTTGCCGAAGCAGTCATCTTTGGCCTATGCCCCTGTATGCAATACCAATCTTTTTTATCTTTTCCTTGTTAAGGCAATTCCTTCCGTCAATTACTATCTTGATATTGTTCTCCTTTAATTTTCCGATATCTATATTCCTAAACATAGAGTGGTCCGCAGCCAGAATTATATACTCCACTTTTCCGAGCAGCGTGCTTAATTCCTTTACATCGCTTTTTTCCCTGATGTAGGGGTCAAAAACCAGAACTTCTGCCTGTTTCTCTTTTAGCACTTCTATAACTTTAAGCGCAGGGCTTTCCCTCATGTCATCAACATCTGCCTTGTATGCGAGCCCTAAAACACCGACCTTTGCCCCTTTTATGCCTTTTTTCAGCTTTTTCAGCTCTTCTTCCAGCAATTGCACCGTGTAGTGAGGCATATTATTGTTTATTTCCCTTGCCAAGCTCAAAAACCTGTGGTTAAATCCTATCTGCTTTGCCTTTTCTATCAGGTAATAAGGGTCAACCGGGATGCAGTGGCCACCTACTCCAACGCCGGGGTAATGTGCCATGAACGCAAACGGCTTTGTAGAAGCCCCTTTGATGATCTCAAGAATATCAATCCCTGCCTTGTCGAAGCTCATGGCCATCTCATTTATGAATGCAATGTTCACATCCCTAAAAGTATTTTCCATGATTTTTGCGGCTTCCGCAGCCTTTGCGCTGCTCAGTTTCGTTATATCCGCATCAATAATTTTCTTATAGAATTCATAGGCTTTTTCCGTCGATTTTTTGTCGATTCCCGCGACTACCCTTGGAAGGTTTTTTACTGTCCACTTTTTATTTCCAGGGACTATCCTTTCAGGGCAGTGGGCAAGATAAAAGACAACATCGGACTTTTTCAGTATTGGCAGCACTATTTCTTCCGTTGTTCCCGGGTAAATGGTCGATTCTATAACCACCAGGGTATTTTCTTTAAGATGCCCGGATATCGATATGCATGCATCCTTTAACGGCTTTAAATCAGGAAGATGCCTGTCATCCACGGGAGTAGGGACGCATACAATAACAACCGAAGAATTTTTTATTGCCTGAAAATTATCAGCAGCCTTTATTTTTCCCTTTGACTTTCTCACTTCCTCTATCAAATCGGGATCGTTGATGGGGCTAATTCCTTTGTTAATCTGATCTACCTTATTTTTGTTTATGTCTATGCCATAAACATCCATGCCTTTTTCAGCGCATAAGCATGCCAACGGCAGCCCTACATAACCCAGCCCAACTATAGTTACTGATGCCATCAGGGCGAAAAGACTCTAGTTTGCTTTATAAATTTTTGCGCTATTATTAAGGGTATGCAAAATGCTTTAGACCATAAAACATTTATAAAGGACTGAATAAAACGGATTTTGGGGTTAAAAATCAGCATATGATAATAAACGGCAAAAACTACAGGACAGTATGGATGAAGAGCAATGTAATCTATACAATAGAGCAAAGGCTATTGCCGCATGAATTTAAGATAGTGGGGCTAAAAACAGCAAAAGAAGCTGCAGATGCTATTAAAGACATGATGATAAGAGGCGCTCCTGCCATCGGCGCAATGGGAGCCTATGGCCTTGCGCAGGCAATAAGCAATCAGAAGGAAACTAACAGGGAAAAATTCATTGAAAACATCAAAAAAATAAAAAAAATGCTGTGGGAAACAAGGCCTACTGCCTATGACCTGACTCATGGGCTGAATTTTGTTTTTGACAGGATTAAGAATCAAAGCTATATCAATAACATAAAGAAAATTGCTGCAGCAGCTGCTGAGGAGTATGCAGACAGAAGCGCGGAGGCATGCAAAAAAATAGGAATTTTTGGGAATAATATCATTAAAAATAATTCTAATATACTTACTCATTGCAATGCAGGGGCTTTGGCAACAGTTGATTACGGGACTGCGCTTGCTCCAATCAGATTAGCTTATTACAATAAAAAAAACATACATGTTTTTGTGAGCGAAACCCGGCCAAGAAACCAGGGGGCAAAACTGACTGCATGGGAGCTTGCACAGGAAAACATTCCTCATTCTATAATTGCTGATAGCGCAGCAGGATATTTTATGGCAAAAAAAGAGATAGATTTGGTAATAACAGGAGCAGACAGGATTGCTGCGAATGGCGATGCAGCAAACAAGATAGGGACTTATGGGAAATCTGTTTTGGCCAAAGAGAACGGAATTCCATTTTACATAGCTGCCCCATTCTCGACAATTGACCCAAACACAAAGACAGGCAATGAAATACCTATAGAAGAAAGAAGCCAGGAAGAAATCAATTATATTTCAATTATTAGCAATAATAAATTGATGAAAATAAGAATGACTCCGAAAGAAAGCACTGCAAGAAACCCTGCATTTGATGTGACTCCGGCTAAATACATTACAGGAATAATAACTGAGAAAGGAATCATAAAGCCGAATGAGTTAAGAAATTTGTTATAATTTTTATTCTATCCTATCCGGATTGATTATTACCTTTAAAGAATCTTTTGGCTCTGCGACAAGCTTAAAGCCTTTGCCTATATCACCCAAATCCAGCTTATGCGTTATCAATCCCTTAATATTCATCTTTTTTGCCTGTATGAGCTTTAATGACTCTTCCAGGTCATTCGGAGCAGCGCCGTAAGATGATGTAATTGTTATCTCATTTCTCCAGAAGTCAAGGCTCGGTACCTCTATATTTTTGTTTGGAATTGCAAAAAATAAAATTGTGCCTTTTTTGTCTATGCAGTTAAAAGCCTGCCCGGCTGCCTGCAAAGCGCCAGTGCATACTATGACCATGTCTGCCTTAATATCCAAATCATGCTTTTTTGCATCAATCACTTTATCAGCTCCGAATTCTTTTGCCTTATTGAGCCTATAATCATTAATATCTGTGGCAATCACATAAGCACCTCTTAGCTTAGCCACCTGGATATTCAACAAGCCACTGACGCCGCTTCCCAAAATAAGGACTTTATGGTTTGGCTTAACATCAATCATTTTCTGCGCTCTTGTAACGCAGGCCAATGGCTCGACCATGCTTCCTTCTTCATAAGAGACATTATCAGGCAATACATAAGTCCCATTTTCAACATTTATTTTTGGAACCCTTACAAACTGGCTGAATCCTCCGGGATCAAAATTTCCAGTGTGCAAAGTTTCACAAGCTGTATGGTTTCCTTCCAAACAATATTTGCAGTTATTGCAAGGTACATGATGGCTTACAAAAACCCTCTGGCCGACTTTAAAATTTTTGACATCACTGGAAACTTCAACTATCTCCCCACTTATCTCGTGCCCAAGAACTCTAGGGGCTTTCTTGATCCTGTACCACTCCATCACATCAGTCCCGCATATGCCAGAAGCCTTGACCTTTACCAGAATTTCCCCTTTGCCTATTTTTGGCTTGGGCCTTTCCTCTAACCTTAAGTCGTTGTTGTTGTAATAAACCGCTACTTTCATTTTTAAGGATTTTTTAGGGGACTTTTATTCCTCAAATTCTAGACTCGCCTCATTACGGGCTTGCATTTATTGGGCTGGAAATGTTCACAGCCGCAGGTCATAACTTTGGGGCACTTAATGTCTTAACAAACGCCCCGTAATGGTGGCGGTTGGTAACGCTGATATCCAATTGATGCGCCGGCGTAATGCCCGGCGCCTATATCCAACAAATTATTTAATTTTCAAAACTAAATTTTAAACTTTATTTTGCCTGCAAATAAATTTTAAATGCTTCTTCAACATCAGAATTATCATGTACAATTGCCCTTACTGCCTTTATCATCCCGATAGGATTGTCTGACTGGAATATATTCCTTCCCATATCGACTCCTGTCGCGCCGTCGCTTACCGCGTTAAAGGCCATCTGCAATGCATCTTTCTCCGGAATTTTCTTGCCTCCTGCAATAAAAACAGGAACATTGCCGCAGGCTTCAACAACCTCTTTGAAATTCTCGCAATGATACGTTTTTACCATATGCGCTCCGATTTCAACGCAGATTCTGCTTGCCAATCCCAAATATCTGGAATCCCTTGCCATTTCCTTGCCAACGGCAGTTACAGCCAGTACAGGAATGCCGTATTTTTGCCCTTCATCGACAATCTTTGAAAGATTTTTTACTGTCTGCTTTTCATATTCTGCTCCAATATAAACCGAGCATGTTATCGCAGAAGCATTTATCCTTATAGCATCTTCAACAGATGCAGTAATAGTTTCATTTGACAACTCTTTCAGTATGCTTGGGCCTCCGGAAACTCTTAAGACAATTGGCTTGTCAATTTCTGCAGGAATCCAGTTTCTCAAAGCGCCTCTTGTGATCATCAAAGCGTCTGCATAAGGCAATAA